>DASZRW010000064.1:0-26773 GCA_035549015.1 Kapaibacterium sp. (SeqCode) | reverse complement strand
GACGCTTGCGCTCTTCGATGCCGCCGGGCACGAGGTGCGGCGGATGGTGGACGGCGTTACGATGGATGACGGCCGGTACGCGCTGGAGGTTGACACGCGCGGGCTCGAGGCGGGGACGTATCTGGTGCAGCTTCGCTCGGGACCGCTGCGGAGCGTTGCGAGGATGGTGGTGGTGCGGTAGCGTTCGGAATCGCCAGGACGATCAACAACGCGCCCGCTCCGATATCGCATCGGAGCGGGCGCCCATCTTCACCGCTACGTGGTCATCGAGTATGAACCGTCTGCATCGGCCCTGCGGACAGTGGGCGGTTGGCTCACCGCAAACATGCGTGTGTGGGATAACACTCCACCCCTTCCTTTACCGTGGTGCAGGCATCGTTCGTGGTGAGCGGCATTCTGTGGTGAGCGCAATCCCGAGTTGCCGGGAAGTATCCAAGGCCGGCCATGACGCTCTCTAGCACTGCGTTGTTGGTACGCTATACGTCGCAACGCCTCCAGTCCGCGCCATGCGATGTTATGTTTGAAGCCGTATCCTCGAGACTTCGCCACCACGCGGGCTCGGGGTATGGAGTGCCCGGAGCTTCCGGCATCCGGTGTGCAGCACGGGTACGAATCAGTACGCGCTCCGGTTGTTGACCGAAGTCGTCCCCGGGCCGTATCACCCTGGACTATCTGCCGCCACGTTCATGTATTCAGAGAAACAGGAACAGATCTCCGCCGCACGGCATGTTCCGGCCGCAGCACCCGACCCGCAACGCACGCGGCGAACCGGCCGGCAGGTTCCGCACAACGATGCCGAGGCCGGAGGCCTTTCGCCGGCTGCACGGTATGCGGCGGAGTTCAGCCCGGGGTGCGCTCCGGTGGGCGTCGGAGTCAACACGGAGGAGCCGAAGAAGCTTCGAACTGCCGAGGTGGAGTACGATCCGGACGGCAACGCCCTGAAGGACCGGCCGTTGAGCGAGGAGGTGAGGAACCGGCTTGCCGACCTGTTGCAGAAGCTCAAGGAGGATGACCCGACCTTCTACGAAGCGATCGAGAACGAGGACGTGGTTGTAACACGGGGAAGTCTTCCGGAGAACAACATCGGCCGCCACATCATGCACGTAACGCAGACCACGCGCGAGAAGTCGAAGCTCTACTGGTTCCTCGTGGATCAGAGCAAGGCGGATCTCTCGAAGGGGGAGCCGAATCCGGACTCGGCGGAGTGGCAGGGGGCGATTGAGCAGCTCATGAAGACCTATCCCGAACGCAGCCGGCAGGATGCCCTTGCCGCGCAGATGGAAACGCGTGTGATCAAGGGAACGTTCAGCAGTGTGATCATCCTGGATATCGATCAGATCGATAAGCGGCAGGAGGAATACAGAACGGAACGGGCGAAGTACATGGAGATGTTCCAGGGCATTCCTCCCACGGAGCCGCCGTCCGCGCTGGGAACGCTGCGCCACGAGGCCGGCCATCTCCTGTTCGAACGGGCCATCCAGTACGACAACCTGGGCAATCCGCTCCCCTCGAAGCCACTGGACGCGAAGTTGAAGCAGCAGGTGGAGCAGAACTCATACGACAATGCGATTGCTACGGACATGGATCTGCTCAGCGAGTATGCCGCCGAGAGCGTCGGGCGGAGGAAGGATGCAGTCCCCTTCAACCTCGCAACGTTCAAGGAGGAGAACGATCCCCGATTCGGTGTGGGCGGCTATCACGATGTGGACGGCGCGCAGCAGTTACCGGCCGGCTTTGGTGTGCGCGTGGCAACGGGGCTCGCGCTGATCGCCGCAAAGGAGATCGCGCGCGCCGTGAAGGTGACGCCCGATGTGCCGGTGTATCTGCTGACCGTTCCGCATCCGGAGACGGAGCAGCGCAGGTTCGCTGTCTTCATGTTGCGGGGGAACGATCGGAAAACCGTCCGCAACGATTTCAACAACCTGAAGGGAAGGTACCCGGCCCTCGCCACGTACTCGAGCACGGTGGCCGAGTACTGATGCCGTTCGTGCGGCGCGGGGTCGAGTGCCATGCGGCCGGCCGCGCGGCATGGCTTCCTCGGCAGCAGGGCCGGACGGATCCGGCAGTGGAACTCGTCGCGCGCGCGCCGGGCGGTGTGCCCGGTCACTATCCCATCATCACCGACATCTGCCGGAACAACGAACACCGGCCGGACGGCTTCCAACCACCCGGAACCATCGAACCGCAGGAGATTCGCAATGCACGCAGTTGAATCGAAGGGAAAGACAACGCAGGATACAACGTCGGCAGCCGCCGCGCGGGCGAACGGTGCGCGCGCATCTCGTACGGGGGAAGAGGCGATGGGGCCCTCCGGGTCGCTGGCGGACACTCCCGGATCGCACCATGGGGCGGCGCATGCAGGCAGTGCCGCACCGGGAGGCGGGGCCGGTGCCGATGCGCTGCCGCGGCCGGTTCAGGTGACGGCGGCTTCCCGATGGACGATTCAACCCAGGCTCCGCGTGAACACGCCGGGCGATGCGTTCGAGCGCGAGGCGGAGAACGTTGCCGATCGTGTGATGGGAATGTCGCCGCACATGCCGGGCGATGCCGGCGCATCCGACGCTCCGGCCGATCCGCGCGGCACGGCATCGTCCGCCTTCAGAGCCGTGCAGAGAACGAGCGCCGGAGCCGATGCCTCCTCCGGCCCCGATGCCTCCGCCGGCGCTGCTGCGCCCGCGATCGTTCACGACGTGCTCGGGTCATCGGGCCAGCCGCTGGATTCCTCCACGCGGAACTTCATGGAGCCGCGCTTCGGGCGCGACCTTGCGCATGTGCGCGTGCATGCGGATGCGCGTGCGGCACAGTCCGCCGATGCCGTCAATGCGCGCGCATACACGGTTGGCAGCGACATCGTCTTCGCACGCGGCGAGTACGCACCGGCGGAGCCAGGCGGGCAGCGGTTGCTGGCGCACGAATTGACGCACGTATTTCAGCAGGGAGAAGCGGCCGGCGGCTCCGGCATGCTGCAGCGCCAGGAGCGCCCGGCCGACGAGATGGATCGCGTGCAGATCTACAGCAAGTCGGACAACAACGCCGCCTCCAGCAGGTGGAAGCATGCCGATGGGAGCTCCACCTCCTATGCCGACGCGTACGAGGAGAAGACCGCGATCGAGCTGAAGAAGGAGTTCAACCAGGATGTGACGCGCGTGGACGTGTTGAAGATGATCGACGACGCGAAGGCGAAGGGAGATCTGGCCACGGCGGAGGATTATCGCAAGCGACTGTTCCGCGCCAACACCTACGCGGTGATCGAGGCGTTGAACGTGGACAGGACCACCGGCACCGGCAAGGCAGACGGGAGCAATGCGCAGGGGCGTCTCTTCAGCAGCGAGTTCAACCATCCGGTCTATGGAAAGACCACGGGGCAGACCTACTGCAATGTCTACGCGTGTGATGTGGTTGCCGCGCTCGGCGCCTATGTGCCGCGTGTCTGGTGGACGCAGACATACGAGCAGCAGGCGATCGCCGCGATGCAGAAGAAGGAGCCGTTCAATGTGACCCCGGTGTACGGGAAGAACATCGTGGAGATGAATGCAAACGCGCTTGCAGCGTGGTTCCCACGCGTGGGGCAGTACTTCCACTGGGAGAAGGCGGAGAGCATGCAGGCCGCTCAGGAGGCCGCGAACAACGGCAACGTGGTTGTGCTTGTTGCGGCGAACAAGGTGAGCACGCACAGCGGCCACATTGCGGTGATCATACCGGAGCGCGAGCAGTTGAAGGCGGAGCGGGACAACGGCGACGTAAGCACGCCGCTTACCTCGCAGGCAGGGGCCTCGAACTGGAAATACAGTACCAGCAAGACGAAGTGGTGGGAGGACAGCAATCACAAGGATGGCGCTGCGTGGATACATACCGGAGCCATCGACTCGCCGTTGATGAATCCGGAGGAGATGGGGGGAGCCGGAGGAACCGCGCAGACGACGACGCCGGACAACAGGAACACGGCCGCCAACACGGTGCAGCAGGCGAACACGGCAACAAAGACCACCGATCAGACAACGACGAAGGCGACGGTAAAAACCACGACCCAGCAGGTGGTTACTCCCGATCAGTTCTTCAAGGACTATGCCGTGAAGGCGCAGAACTGCCTGGATGTGTACTACAACCAGAACAGCACGGTCTGGGCTGACTACAGGAAGAATCACCCCGATCTCATGCTTACCGGACAGGACCTGGCCGATGCTGCGAGGTCCGTGTACGACGAGCAGAGCGAAAAGGATCTCAAACTCATTGCGCCGGCGGAGATCGCAGTGGCCCAGGCCTTGAACGAGGGGGGCTTGCGTCCGTCGAGTTCGGATAGCGACCTCGCCATCAATCCATTCAATGTCAACAAGACCGATGGCGGCGTCAAGGGGAAGAGCGCCAAGAATCTCGATCAGATAAAGAAGGACGAAGGCTGGAAGGCAGTTCGCAAGAAGGGAATCGCGAACTATTACCGGACGATGTACACAAAATTCATGAAGGCCAAGGACAGTCCGGAGAAGCTCCTTGCATATGATTCATTCAACGGCGGGTCCGGTACGGAGTATTCGAATCGGTATGCAACGGCATTCTATTACGAGGCGAAGATTGCCGCGAGCGTTGGTCTCATGGAGATGAGCGCAGACAAGAAATTGTTGAGCGGATCGGTGGGGGGCACCAAGGGAAATTCGGCGGACGATCTGAAGGCCGTTTACACCTACATCAAATCCTACGACACGTATCCCGGAAAATTGCAGAAGGATGTCAACTATGCGGACTACGTGAAGCTGGATGCACACGGCGTTCCGACGGCGGACAGCATTCACACGGCGCTCTACGAGATCCAGGACAATGAGATCTATCCGGCCGAAAGTACATTCTCCGACAGCAAGACGAAGGTCGCCGAGAATATGAAATCCAAGGCGCCGGCGGATTACAAGCAGCAGGTGGAGGCGCGCACGTCGGGCAGGGATGGTGTCGCCTCCAGGATGGGGACAACGATCGGCTATCTCTATTACTATCACAAGCTCGTGACCGAGGGGAAGGTGTTCGGCAGCACGGTGGGGACCGATGTGTCGCCAACCACTACGACCACAACAACAACCACGAAAACCACGCCGAAGACAACGCCCAAGACCACAACGCACAAGACAACGCCGAAGGGAACAACGCCCACGCATACCACTCCTCCGCATCAGGGAGGAGCGCAGATCTTCACGCCCACGCAGGTGAACACGTTGATGCTTGCCGGTGCCAGGAAGGTACACTATGCGATGTTCGGTGGTACCGGTATCGGCACGGACGAGGATACGGTCTACTCCGTGCTGAGTACGCTGCACAACGACGGCACGTTGATCACTCAATTCAAGTCGGTCTACAGGAAGGAGTTCGGCACGGACCTCGAGGCCGATATCAGGAGCGAGTTCAGTGATACGTGGCTGTTCGGCAACGAGCTTACCAGGGCGCTGAGCTATCTGAAGCCGAAGGCGACCACCACCACAACGAAGGGAGCGAGCACAACGCCCGGCGGCACAACCAGCACGAGCCCGGTTCCGATCTACAAGCAGGGGGACAGGCAGTGGGGGAGCCGGACGCTTGGCAAGAGCGAGACGATCTCATCGGCAGGCTGTGCGATGACGGCGATGGCGATGGCGGTAAGTGCGATCTCCGGCAAGCAGATCAATCCGATGCAGAAGGACCAGTATCTGGATACGCACGGCGGCTATTCGGGCGATCTGATCATCTGGGAGAAGGCGGCGCAGGCCGGCGGGCTGCATGCAACCAAGCACGGCTTCGATCTCGCCGTGATCGATCAAAGCCTTGCCGCCGGGAAGCCGTGCGTTATCAGTGTCAACGGTCGCGGACACTGGGTAACCGTGATCGGGAAGCATCAGGAGAGCGGGCATGCCGTCTACACCATCCACGATCCGGCAACCGGAAAGGAGACGAACATGGACTCCGACGGCACGAAGCTGGTTGGACGCGCGGGAGATTATTCCAGGAAGAGCGCGAGCGACGTGATCACGCTGAGCAAGTGAGATGATTGGAGCAGATGTCGCGTTGCAGCGGCGATACAGGAGCATCGCTCTCTGTCCGAACGGATCACGCAGCGCATCCAGCACCAGCGCCGTTGCATGCCGGGCAATTGCGCGGTGAAGAGGGTTGGTATCAGCCGGCAACACCATAGCGGCATATCGAATTCAGGAGAACCACATGCGGGCATTTTCATCCGGAGAGAAACGATCGGAAGACATTTCAACCTCCCTGCCGCGACGTTCAGCCGCCACTGCACCTGCGTGGGGCACTGATACGGATGCTGCGCCGGCGTCGGCCGGCGTGCATCACCGCGGGCATTCCGTGGGTTCGGTTGAAGGGAGTGGAGGATCCATCAACCAAGTGCCGGTCCATTCATCGGCAGGTGCGCGGACGTTCGTGCAGCCGAAGCTGCAGGTGAGCACGCCCGGCGACATCTATGAGCAGCAGGCCGATCGCGTGGCCGATCGTGTGACGCGCATGCCGGAGACCGCACTGCAGCGGGCGTGCGCGTGTGGTGACAGCTGCCTGAAGTGTCGCGGCGAACAGGGAATCGGGGAGCGTGTTCAGAAAGCACCTGCGGGTACGGCGGGCGCAGGCGCGATGGAGGCGCCGCAGGCTGTTCACGACGTGATCGGCTCCGGGGGCAGCCCGCTCGATTCCGGTGCGCGCCGCTTCATGGAGCCGAGGATGGGCAGGGACTTCGGCGGTGTCCGCGTTCATACCGATCAGCGCGCGGCGAGCTCGGCGGAGGCAATCGGCGCACGCGCATATACTGTTGGAAACAACATCGTGTTCGGCCGTGGCCAGTACGCACCGGCTAGCAGCGACGGTCGCCGTCTGCTTGCACACGAGCTCACTCATGTGATGCAGCAGTCAGGTGGAGCACCCCAAACCGAGACTTCCGGGCTTCGTTCAGGAAAGGAGCATACATCGGGGTCCGTGAATGCAGATGGCGAGCGCACAAGGCCAGTGAAATCGCTCCAACGCATATTCCCGTTGCCGTCTTCAGTACAGAGAGCTGATTGGTGGTGGCCGCTCAATGGTCGTGTGATCAATAACTCGAATGACCCAGTGCAGGTGTGGAGCGACAAGAAAGGATTTTACTTCATAGCTGCAAAGTCAGCGTCAGCTCATTTCGGTGAGGACGTCGACCATGTTCGGAGCAAGGACCTCAAGTGGTACAAAGTTTGGATACACAACGCGACGGTCGACGAGAATGGAAAGGTTCATAACTACAAGTGCAGGGTAAATAACGCCGGTGAGGATTGTCCGAAAAAGCCAATTGCCGATTGAAGTATTGGAGGACTACCATGAGAATGTACGACGAGAAGAAGAACGACTCGACGGACCGCATGCCGGATCGCCGCACGAGCGTAACAGCGCGCGCACGGAAGCAACAGCAGGATCAGGGCGCGCCTGAACAGTCGGCGAAGGCGATGCTGCCGGATGGCATGCGTGCGCACACCGGGAACGATCGTCGGCCTTCCGCCGATCTGAGTCACGTGCCCGCAAGTGTACGGCGCCCACGTGACCGCGACGTGCCCAAGCCGGGCCGGGCTGCAACGCATGTGAAGGTGCCGGCACATGGGAATCGCAGGAACGGCAGCTCTTCCGGCGGTGAATCTGCGGGGTGGACGCCGGAGATGCTCGCCGCTGAAGGCGGACGCGGCGGCAATGGCGGGCCTGGCTCATCGGCGCAGGCGGCGGCCCCTGCATCATCTGCGCCTGCATCCCCGGCGCCCGCTGCCGCGGCAGAGATTGGCGCCATTCATACGCCGCCAAAGCGCCTGCACAAGACCACCGTTGCCGGTCCGACAACGGGTAACAATGGTGCATATAGCTGGGGCGTGCAATGGTCCATTCAACATGCAGATGCATCCACCAACGGCTGGATCGTGCAGAAGCTGGATATGGAGCATAACGTGCACGACGCAACAGGAGGCGTCGTCATTCCCGGCACCGGTGGCTATGGTGGATTCCCACGAACCTATTGCCCATATTGGGAGGCATGGCAGGTCCGTGGCGGATCGGTTTACGTTGGCGGCTCCGCGTTAGCGCATCATGCCGATACGTTTGCGCAGGGGGCCGTTGGTGCAAACACGCGGGGGCGTACGAGGGAGATCGGCAAGGCGAACTTCTATCCCAATCTCGCATTGCCCGCCGCCTTCACCGTAAAGCCCGGGCATCCTGCCGGATCGCTTCCGAATACCAACACCGACCCCGGCCTTCACGGTGGTACGGGCGAGCTTGCGCACACGTTGAGTGCTACGTGGGACAGTGTCCACGGTACGGGGGCGACAACCGCGACTACAGTGTAGAGTCTTACCATGATCGATCAACCCGCGTTCAGGATTGCACCGGTTATTTTTGCGCTCGCGCTTCATGCGTGTCATCAATCCGAAACGAGAGTTGATGTGAATGGAGACATCGCCACGATTCACGATCGGCGTGCGTCCGAAGGCGCCTTCCTCGAAGCCGTATCGCGCATCCCCGCCGGCCGGGTTCCATCCACGTTCTGGAGCGACATCGCCAACGACCGCTCGTATCGAACATTCCGTTCGGATGTTGCCGTATTCGAGCTGTTCAGGCGGCACCAGGCCCGGCCCTCCACGCTCGGGCAGACGGCTGCGCTGCTTGCCGGAGGAGGGTGGCTGGCCGATGCCGTCATCGAGAAGATCGTCAACCTGGGGGGAGAGATCCCGGTTGTGGTTCCCGACGGCGGCGTTGCGTTCATCATCCGGTTGGCGAACGATCAGCAGGCTCCGCATCACGACATGGTGATCTACATCGCGCTGGATCACGATATGGATGCGGTGCCGCTCCGCGATGCTCTGATGGGGAGGTCCGCGGAGCCGTCGACGAATGGAATCATGATTACGGACTTCGCACTCTATCCGGAAACCATCGTGCAGCTGCGCGCACCGTGATCGCCCTGCGGCGGTTGATCCAGGGTGCCGCAGCAGGCCGGCGGTCCAGGCCACGATGTGAGATCCCGATGGTGCCCGATGCTGCTGGCGAGTTGTTCGGCACCCGCGAAGAGGCTCGCATGATTCATCTGTCGAGACCCGCATCGGCTTAGCGCGCAGCAATCGCGAACCGTTTGCACCACAACATCCCGACTCGAAACCCCGGCGCTCAGTAGTTCACGAGCGTTGCATGCTGCCATACTCTGACCAGCATCGCGCCGATCACACAGGAGATGATTCATGTATACATATGCTGAACGGAAGGATAACGCGATGGAGATGCCGATGATGCTGGGGGGCATGTCCGGACGGGAGGAGGCTGCTCGCCGCCGCGATGGCGAGCGGAACAACACAACGGCGGCACCAGTTGCTGGCGGTGCAACACCGGCATACGTGCCGGGTGATCTGCGCGGAGCGCCGAGCTACGAGAGGAGTCTGAGCAGCGTTCCCGTTCACGGCGTGCGCTCGGCGGCGGGCGGCCCGCGCAGCGCCATCGCGCGGAAATTCCAAGGCGGCTTCTCGAGCGACCGGCAACTTCCGTACGAGGTGATGTTCGTTGGCGGTGGTGGGCCCGGTTCGGCCGTGCAGACCGCTATGACTCCGGCGCGCACGGTGACGCAGGATGCCCAGGAGGTTACTGTTCGATCAAACACGAAATCGGGACCGGAGTGGGGTGACCATGGTTACTTCGACTGGTGGGTGGGATTCGATACCAGTGGACGCAGCGGCTGGCTGATCCAGGAAATCGACAACGCCTACCATGCCGAGTCGGACAAGGGAGTGGAGCTGCCCCTGCATCCGCTGCCAAAATATTGGGAGGCCTGGCGGGTGGATGCGAAGGGAGGCGTCACTCCGGGCAATGCCCATGGCAACGATCATTGGAGCAGGCCGGGGCGTGGAATGAACACGCGGGGACATTGGTCGATGACCGGATCGGTCTATTTCACCACCACCGATCCGGCCGCGATGGGCTTTACCGTTGGTGGCGCGCGCGATGCTCATGATCTTCCCTCCACAACCACTGCACCCACGGGTCTTGGACGGGTGCTGGTTGATCGGTATGCCGACGGCGTATGGGACTCCGTGACCAATCCGCCGACACATTCGGGCAATGAACGCTCGTCGTAATGCGTTCCAACGGTGAAGGCCGCCCGAGGGAATCCCGATCGATCCGGAGGGCGACCCGGTTCACGGCAGCGGCTTGAACCATGGGAGCGTACCGATTACCTTTGAACGCAACGCGAGCGATACATCGGGCACAGCAGATGCCGCGGGATATTGTACACTGTGCGTTGAGCGGCATCGTGTCGCTGTTCCGAATCATCGTAGTCGTGAGCAAGGCCATGTGTTTCGATTGTAACCCCAGCAACTCGTTCATTCTCATCATGCTGTTTCTGCCTGTGGTCCTTGTGTCATGTAGTGCGACGGGATCATCGGCTGCAGGCGATTCCACAACCGATGAGACTCGCGATCGAATGATTCTCTCGTTGGTGGAACGCGTGGCTACAACTCGGTTGCAGGATTACAATCCCGAATACGTCATCGATGCCGTCAACGCGTTGCAACCGCTCGGCAAGGAGGCGGCGTGTAGAATGATAGGGATGTATCTCGAGCGCCGCGATCCGGAACAATCAGATGATGGCCTCTTCCTCCTGCTCCGCGTGCTCTTCGATCTCCCGCAGGATCAATGCTACCCGGAGGTCGGGCTTGGAGTACCGGTTACGCCGCCACCCCCGGACGCGGGCAACCTCCCCCGCTTTCCGATCGTGATGGTTCAGGATGTGCCGATCCTCGTAGTGCGCGGATATTTCCTGGGCGGCTTTCCGGATCGCGTCGAGCGGCACGTCGCCTTCTTTCGAGAGCATGGGATTCTCAGCAGGCGGCCCCTCGTGCCCTCGCGCTCCATGCGTTCGGTTGAATCGGAATTCAATCTCCTCTGGAACGCCGCCTACGGAGGGGTGCCGCCGGCGGATGTTGGAAGCCTGGTGAAGGAGCAGCTTGCACGCCTAGCCGCAGGCCATTGACGCAGGCTCCGTTTCGCAGCCGCGAGCCTGGAGCCCATGGCGGAAGCGTGCGCCGCGTTGGTGCCATCGTCTCCAATGCCCGAACATGTAAAGCCGCAGCGGACCTTCGCGGACCGCTGCGGCTTTGTATATGAAAACGATGGCGAGCGCTGCCCGCCCTCGCGACTAGAAGCTGAATGCATTCAGCATCGGTACTGCGGCTGCATCGCGGGTGCCGAGCGGAGGCAGGTTCCAGCGCTTCTCGATGAATGCCAGGATGGACGTTGTCTCGTACGTGGTCTTGTCCACATATCCCACCTTTGCGAACGGCGAGATGATGATGGTTGGAACCCGCGAGCCCGGGCCCCACTTGTCCACGACCGGCGGTGCAACGTGATCCCAGAAGCCGCCGTTCTCATCGTACGTGATGATGATCGCGCAGTCCTTCCAGTTCGGTCCGCTGCGAATGACGTTGATCAGGCTGTCCACATGGCCCTCGCCGGTCACCACGTCCGCGTAGCCCGGATGTTCATTCTCGATGCCGATCGGCTTCACCCAGCATACGGCCGGGAGCGTGCCGTTCTTCGCGGCGGTGATGAACTCGGACTCGTCCTTCAGGTGATCGGCCTTCGCCTGCGTGCCGTCGGCATAGTTCGCGAAGTAGGCGAACGGCTGATGGTGGAACTGGAATGTGGGATCGGGATTACCGGCGAGCGCCGCCGTCCATCCGCCCGAATACCATGCCCAGCTTACACCTGCGGCCGTAAGGCGGTCACCGATGGTCGGGATCGTCTGGTTCGGCACCAGGTTCGCGGCGGCCACGTTCGATGGATGCGGAGCATTCACCGTGAACGATGTGTTGACGGCATATCCGTCCGGCGTCACGAATCCGTCCGTGACCAGCTTGCCGCTGGAGTCCAGCTTGGCGACAACGCTGGACGGAGCATTCGGAAATACCGGCGGCGCCGCAGCTATCAGCCAGATGTGGTTCAGGAACGAGCCGCCGAATGCTCCGTGGAAGAAGTGATCGCACAGCGTGTAACGCTGCGCCTCGGTTGCGAGCGGAAACTGTGCGGTATGATAGTAGCCCATCGACAGGCCCTTCGCATCGCTCAGCTGTGCGAACTTGTCCATCCTGCCGCCGTCGATCTGCATCTGCTCCTGATAGAAGCGGTGCACCAGATCGCGGGTCTTCTGCCCGGCCGGAACGTACTGGTCGATGTTGAACGGCTTGTTGGGGAGGTTTGCCGGGAAGTTCACCGTATCGGACTGCGGCAGATAGAGATAGGGTGCTCCGTTGGCATCGATCTGCGTGGTGTTCGCGGCCGTGGCATTGCTCAGGCCTTCGGCTCCGGCGAACTCGCCATAGAGATTATCGAAGCTGTGGTTCTCGAGATAGATGACAACCACGTGATTGATCTTGTTCAATCCCGTTGGCGTGGGCGGGTTGCTGGTGGAATCCTTGCATCCGCCGAGATTCGCGAGCAGGCCTCCAGCGATTGCCAGAGATGCCGCTGTGCGGTAGAACCGGCGTGCAGCGTCGGGCAGGTAACGGTGATTCATCGATCGTCCGGATGATTCGTGGAAATGATGTTCCGTGGAGTTGGGACTCAACACCGTCAACTTATCGTGGCTGTATTATGCTGGATTTATCGCGATGTTATCGCCGTATGAAGAGACGGTGATATTGACCCTGCGCGATGCGTACGTGTTATGCCGGTATTGTCGGGGTGTTATCAGGGCGTGAATATTTCGTGATGCAGGTGATGCACGTACGGTGCGCCGGAGATTCCACAGGGAAGAACAACATATCATCCATGCTGACACACCTGATCCTCTATGTGGCCGATCAGGCCGCGAGCACGGCGTTCTATGCGCACGTTCTGGAGCGCGAACCATCGCTGAACGTTCCCGGCATGACGGAGTTCACGCTCGGCGACGGCTGCGTTCTCGGCCTGATGCCCGCAGCGGGGATCCGCCGTCTGCTTGGTGAGGCACTTCCCGATCCGGATGCAGGGCACGGCATTCCGCGCTGCGAGCTCTACCTGCATGTGGACGATCCCGCCGCATGGCATCGGCGTGCACTCGCCGCCGGCGCTCGCGAACTGAGCCCGCCTGCCTTGCGCAACTGGGGCGACGTTGCGGCCTATTCCATCGATGCCGACGGTCACGTTCTTGCCGTTGCATGTACCGCGGAACGTTGGCGGGAAGCGGATCAGCGGTGACTCGTCCGCAACGGAATTCCATCATCATCCCCATTGCCGGCAACTGCGGATCGGCGGCGGGCGGTCTACGTACAGAGGGAATGGATTTCTGATAGCACATCGATCCGTTATCGCGGAGTGTGACTCCGCGATCGTCATCGGAAGAATGGGGCCGGAGTCCAACTCAGGCCCAACGCACTCTTCAGAGCATATCAGGATACTTCTTCGTACGTACCTAGAACGTCACCCCCAGGCCGTTGGCGATCTTCATGTCGTAATGCTTCACCGCTGGCGGGGGATCGTTGTCGTAGCGATAGTGTGCGGAGGTCGTGAACGAGAGGATGGTTGAAAGCTGCACGGTGAGGCTGGCGTCAGCCAGTACGCGGAAGTCGTGCGGGTCCTTCGGGGCGATCTGATAGTACGTGGTAAGGCCAACGGATGTGCCGGCGGACACGCTGTATCGCAGTGCGATGTAATTCGTGGAACGGAACAGCCGGGTGGTTTCTTCCGGTACGGAGGAGATGTGCTCGTACTCGAACATCCCGCCGATGCCAAGATCGCCCTGAAGTGTGCGGGTGCTGTCGCAGAGATTGAGCAGGCGCATTCTGAGCCCGGCGCCCACGAGATCGCGATCGCGAAGGAGAATGAAGTCGTTGAACTCCTTCTGCACGAATGCTTCCGGCCGGAATACGCTGTCCAGACTGTAGATGCAGCGGATATGTGCGAAGCCGTCGTTCTGGTAGAGATCGGTCTTGTGAAGCAGATCGTCCGAACTGGCGCCCCGGTTGTAGTTGGCGACAAGGAATGCGTAGACGGGGCCGGAGCGGACGTCGAATCGATAGTTTGCCCCGATGTCCGCATACGTGTTATTGCCCGATGCATACTCGAAGGTGGCGCCGAGCTGGCTTTGAACGCCGTTCGTGGCAAGCTCCCTGCGCATCGCCTCCGTGTTGACCTGTGCGTGCAGCCATGGGGCGGCAGCCAGCAGTATGATGATGAACCATGCGCCGTGCCGTACGGATATGCGTAGCTTCATTGCGTGTCGTGTGTGTGTGATTGACGTCAGCGCCACCAACATAGCATTCCGGGCCTTGGAGTGGAAGCGGATATATTCGCAATGTGAACAAGAACCCGAACGATACCGCACCCGGCGATCCACAGGAGCGCCGCTACACCATCGACATCTTCTGCGATTTCGACGGCACCATTTCGCCGGTGGATGTCGGCTTCGGCCTGTTCGATCGATACGGCCGGCAGGAGCCATGGAATACGATGGCGGAGGAAGGGCGCATTCCCATCCGGGAGTACTGGCGGGCAATGATCGCAAATCTCGGGCAGCCGCTTACCCGGGCCATGGTGGATGCCTTCGTTCGGGATCTCCCGTTCGACCCCGGCATCAACGGCCTGCTGGAGTTCGCGCGGGAGGAGGGGATTCCGTTCACCGTGGTGAGCGATGGCCTGGATCTGTACATCGAACGCTATCTGAACCTGCACGGCGTGGCATGCACCACCATCGTCTGCAACCGTGCGGTTCTGGACGGCGATGAAGTTCGAGGCATCTCCTTCCCCCATGCCGCGGAGGGATGCACCTGCCCGTCGGCCGTGTGCAAACGGAATGTGGTCCTGGCGCGCGCGCGGCCGCAGGCCCGGATCGTCTATATCGGCGACGGCGTTACGGACTACTGCCCGGTCCGGTATGCCGACATCATCTTCGCGAAGGGTCGCCTGGCCGCGTATTGCAATGCCAGCCGCCTGCCGCACTATCCCTTCAAGAGCATGGCCGATGTGGAGCGCCAGCTTCGCCTGTTGCTGGAGCGGCGTCGCATTCGCCCCCGGTACCAGGCTGCATTGCTACGCAAGAGCGCGTGGGAGGAGGAGTAGCAGGCCATGCGTTCTCAAGGAGGCGGCAGAGAATGGCCGACCAGTGCGGCCATGGAAGATGGACGGCCGTGCTGCAGACAGATGGGGGGTGCGGAGCACGGTGGCATCGGCATGGCATGGTGTGTCGGCACGGCATGGTGGCTCCGTCGTTTCGGCCTGCCGGTGGCGCATACCTCATGTCCGGTCTCGAGTTCCGGGTAGAGAGCGGCCTCCCGGGCAATTGCATCATGCGCCGAACGCGCGATCCTCTGCAAGCCGGTCTGCGTGCCGTCGTGCCAACCCATCCACCGTTCCACTCGTTTCCATAGTATCGACAAAACGCCATGGGGGGGCCGGCATATCATGCCTCCATGTGGGCATGCTCCCGTGCAATGGGCTGCATGCCGGCAGGCAGGCGCCGGTGACCCAGAGCCGGAACAGTTTCTTCAGGGAGATTGGCTATGGCAACGGACAGGCATATCTATGGTGAGGTCAACAGCAAGACCGGCATGAAGCGGGTGTTCATGGCGATTCGCCATGACGTTGAACATGCGAAGTCGCGCTCCGCTCTTTCGGAGTTGTACAAGCGTGCCGGCTATCTGATGACGTTGACGTTCGCGCCGGCGTGGGAGAAGAAGTTCGGCCGCGAGGCGGCATCGCTTCGCAGGGTCGGCAAGGAGGAGTTCGGCAGAACCGCACGGAAGATCAATCGCCGTGCGGAGCAGGTAGGAACGGAAGCGGACTTCGACGAAACATGGGGGAAGTGAACCATGGAACGAAACACGGAACATGAGAGGCGGTATCGCTCCACCGAATCGAAATACAAGGGGGGCGCCACCGAGATGTATGTGACATACGATCTGGACCAGAAGAATCGCGGCGGCAGCAGCTCCACCCGCCCAAAGGTGAAGCGCGTCTATATCGCAGGGGATGTGAAGGAGTAGTCGCTCGGATGCTCACGCAAGAAGTCGGGGCGGGAAGTGTATGGCGTGACGATCGAGTATCGCCAGTCGCGAAGTGCTCATCATCGGCATGGGTTCGATGCGAAGCGCAACGGCGTCGCCTACCGGACCGGTCCGGCTTCGGTGAAATTGTCATCCCAGCAATTCCGGCAGGTTGTGGAAGTTCCCGAGAATGCACAGAACGTGCATTTCTACAGAAGTGCGAACCGGATGCCGGCACGGTACCGCCACGCACTTCAGCATATCCGGTAGAGCGTCCGAATGCGATGTGCAAGGGTGCAGAATTGCTCACCGCATAAGAAGCTGATTGCAGATTGCGCTCTACTGCCAGCAGGGCCTGAATATTCAGGCCCTGCACGTTATGTCCATGCATGAACGGGGAATCGGCCGAACAATCCACCGCACGTTCTTCCGGTGCATTCTCCGCGCGGCGATTATTGAGCCATGGTGTAGATATTTCCCGGGTCCAGTGGATAAAAGGATCTGGATCATCATCTCCCGATACGCATTTCCGCCACGACATGAATCCGGAAATGAGCGATTTCTTCTTCGGTGATGGAGGGAATGGACTGCCCCAGCCGAACGTATTCGGCTGGGGCATTGAATGCGGCGGCACTACGGGGGTGAGCTCCAAGGTAACCGGGTGTATTGGATCCCAAGCACCGCCATGAGAGAGCATATCGAGTGCGGGGTTCGATTTCTCCTGCGTACTGCTATTGTGTCAACTTCAGCGTGCCGAGCAGACCATGCGATTCGTCATCCGGACCTGCTGCGAAGTAGAGCGTCGTGGCATTGCTGCCGGGACCGAACGTCAGTGCCCACAGGCCTTCGATCGCGATCGTGACGTTGTTCTGATCGCGCAGCTGGCCGATCAGCACGCCGGTGCTTGGATCGTAGGCGCCGATATGTCCATCACCGAAATTGCCGATGAGGATCTCACCGCTCACGCTGCCGAATCCGCTCGGCGCCATCACCACTGCCCACGGGGAGTTCAGCAGCCCATTGGATGCAAATCGGCGCTGCAGTGTGCCGTCCGGGTTGAAGATGTCCACATAACCGTTGCCGACGGCCGGATCGTCATCCTCGTTGTCCGGCCCCTTCTGCTTGGCATAGGTGACATAGAGCATGCCGCCGATGTTCTGAATTCCGAACGGAGCGTACCCGGCCGGGATTGTTGCGTCCGTGAACGACTTCGAATATCCGTAGCTCGCATTGAACACATCGATCGTGTTCTTCTTGAAATTGGTCAGATAAATGAAGTTGTTCCCGCCGTCGGTTGCCATCGCGATTCCCTTGTACACGGCGTCGCTCGAGGAGCGGTCGGCAACGACCTTGGCATCGGTCATTCCGGAGGCCCATGCCGATATGGTACCATCTTCGCCCGCAAAAATGAATCGTGCCGCAGAGGCTTCGGGAATTACGAAGTCCGATGTGGAGTTGTAGACCACTCCCGTCGGCGATCCGCCGGTCGGGGCGGTCTTCGAGGGAATGTTCACCACTGTCTGAAGCTTGGCGCCGGTAGCGTCATACAACGTTGACGTGCCTGAATGATTATTGGACACCCACAGGGTGCCCGTCGAGCCAAAGGCCAGCCCCCACGGATTTACCAGGTTGGCGTCGACAATTGCGGCACCGGATCCCTGATCGTCGGCAACCAGCTTGGTTTCCGTATATGTCGACGTTGTCAGGGGTGGGCTTGTCGTATTATCCTTACAGGCCGCAACCGCCAGTGCCAGTCCCACTATTGTGAGTATGGACCGGCCGAGCCATGATGCGTAACCGTTCATACTTCCTCCTGTTGGTCGTTCCCTCCCGCCCATGGCATTTACCGCGAGTAGGAGTGCGAACAATTGAATTCCACTTCGTAGCAATCGTTACGGCATTCCTGCTGCGGAGCGGACATATCGATTATTCCGAAACAATCACCATGAGTTATCATGGCCGCCATGAGTTATCATGGTGATGGCAGCTGGGGGAGGGTAATCGTTGGATGCCGGCGACGGACCCGGCGCAACCGCAACGCATTCGGTCGTGCCGTTGCGGAGACTGCGTGCCGACCCGGCAACTCCGGCTGCCATTGTCCATCCCGTTTGCAACTGCTCTGCATGCGCCACATTGATCGGCGCCGGAATACTTTCACTTCAACGGAAGGTGAGCGCCAATTGTTATCAACGGGGAACATTGTGCGGGCGAATGAGCCGGCAGAGAGCAAAAATGGCGTTGGAAATCACCGGCGCGATGGATGCCGGATGCATGCATCGTGTTTCGGGCCGGCCACCATGCCGTGCTTGCCTTCACATTCGCCTACTGCGGTGCTCACAGGGACGACGCATGCGCAGCCGTTTGGGGGCCGATCGTTGTTGAACGGTCTGCGGCAACGCAATAATTCAACAGGCTGCCATCCCGAGTTCGCATGCATGCCAGGGCAACTGTGTGATGTTTTCTTCGATGACGTTGTCAACTCCACAGGGATGGATCTCACTCACGGAGGAGGAATATGAACAGACGTGACATGCTGAAGAGCGTTGGAGCTATCGGCGCCTGCACCGTTCTTCCAGGCGGCGGAATGTTTGCAGGAGACGCGGTTCGGCGTGGGAGGGTTGCGCGGGAAGGGGTGGACTGCGTTCTGACGCCGCAGGAGACCGCCGGGCCGTATCCGCTCGATCTCAGTCGGAACGCGGCGATGTTCCGGCAGGACATCACCGAGGGGAGGACGGGAACGCCGTTGAGTCTGGTGATGACGGTTCTCAATGTGAACGATAATTGCGCACCCGTTGCAAATGCCCGCGTGGATATCTGGCATTGCGACAAGGATGGCGTCTACTCCGGATACTCCCAGCCCGGCGCCAACACAGTGGGGCAGACCTTCATGCGCGGCATTCAGCTGACCGACGGCCAGGGGCGCGTCAACTTCCATACGGTCTATCCCGGCTGGTACGCCGGTCGCATCACGCACATTCACTTCCAGATCTTCCTCAACTCGGTGCTGAGTGCTACGTCGCAGTTTGCATTTCCTGACAGCCTGAACGCGCAGGTGTACGGCACTGCGCTGTATTCCGGGCACGGGCAGAATACGTCCGTTGCGAACAACGCATCGGACACGGTGTTCGGCGAGCCCGCCGGTGACCTTCAGTACGAGCTCCTCACCGTAACGGCGAACGATGCCACCGGCGGATTCAACGGCACGTTCACGATCGGCATCAACGCGCCGAAGGCCGGCGTCATCAATCTTCAACCGGAGACCGGCGGCCAGTTCGCCCTGCAACAAAACTTCCCGAATCCGTTCGCGCGCTCCACGGATATCATGTTCACGCTGGCGCAGGCCTCGAGCGTGGATCTGGAGGTCTTCGACGTCACGGGCGCCAGAGTCACCAGCATCCTTGCCGCACAACTGGAGGCGGGAGAGCATCACGCAGTGTGGGATGGAACGGTTGCGGGGGTGGCGGTTCCGCGCGGCAACTACGTGTTCCAGTTGAACGTGGAGAACGCGCTGGGGCGGTTTCACCAGTCGAAGGTGATGACATTGCGGTGAGTGCGTTCGCCGTGATCGGCGATGATGAATGGAGCCATCCGGCACGAAGCTGCGGTGGATCGACAACGCAATACCACAGTGAGGCCGTTCCGAACTCGGAACGGCCTCACCTGTTCATGCATGCCGTGCTCACGCTCGCTTCAACGGAGCGGGCGTTTCGGTGAACGGATCACTCGCCCAGCACGGCCGTGCGTGTTGTCAGCGAGCGGCCGTGCGCCGTGGCGCGCACCAGGTATGTGCCTGCGGCCCAGCCGCGCTGTCGGCACAAGCTCCGTTGTTCTGCCGCCGGTTCGTGTGCCACCGTTCCGATAGACTTCCTTCCCTGTGATATCGACAATCGTGATCTCAACATCTGCGGTCTCGTTGAGCACGTAGTTCACGGTAAGCGCGCTCCCGCTCCGCAGCGGAGACGGATAGGCCTCCAGGGTCGCCAGGCTGCCCGTACCGCCTGCGGCATTCATCGCGAGCGCAGGCTTCGTGGGCACATAGCAGACGATGTCTGCCGGCCAGGTAGGCGTTGCCGCCGGCCCGGTTCCCGTGCCGGGCGTGAGCCAGAGTGTGAAGAGGGAAACGCAGGTATGCGCAAGCGCGGCCGGCGCATCGGACATGGTGCGGAACTCGTAGCCGCATGTGTTGTTGAGCCCGCCATCCACCTTGGCCAGCCACAGGTTCTGGACGTTGCCCACCGGGATCAGGCCCGGGCTTCTCGTGCGGCCGGTGAAGACGAAGCCCTGCGAGTTGGGCGCATGCGTGACCTCCGCCATCGCGGCCATGATGTCGTCCGAGCTGCCGCCGTAGTAATAGTAGTTCCCCACCTTGGCAAGCGTCCCCTCCTGGAACTGCTGCAGGAAGCCGTCGGAACCGCCGAACCAGCCGGGCGCGTTGTTCCCCCCCACCACGATGTTGCCGACGGTACCTACGCTGGCGGCGGTGATCTCCGCTGCGCAGGTAGCGCCGTCGCGGGCGGTACCGTTGTCTCCCAGGTAGCGCGCGGCGCGCGGGCTTGCCGCATCGCACGGATCGGGAAGAAGCTGCAGGACGATCGCTTCATCGTTCGAGCTTGGCGCCGGGCGTCCCGCGGAGACGCCGGCCACCAGCAGATCGCCGGGATGCCCGCCATTGCGCAGCTCGTGGATCGTAAAGCCTGCGTCGTTCTGCGGAGTGCCGAAGAGCGCGCTCCCCTGCGGTGCGGCGCCCACCGTTCCGGTGTTGCCGTCTACGCGCAGCACCCAGATGTCCAGAGGCCCGGCGGCCGCGGCGGACGATGCCCCAACGGCAACGATGTCGCCCACGGCTCCGGATGCGGACACGATCTGCGCCTCATCGATGCTCGCGATCTGATCGAACCAGCTCCCGGGGTTGCGCACATCGTAGGTCGTGCTCCAGATCTGCGTGCCGCCGGAATTGAAGCGGGCGATGAAGCCGTCGGATACGCCGGTTGCGGTGGACTGCGTTGCTCCCCCGATCACGATGTCGCCGACCTGCGTCGTGATGCCGTTACCGAACTTCGCCTCGAGGATGGATGTGGCAAAGTTGATCGGCAGCGTTGTCCGTGCCGTGGTTGCCCAGATGAAGCCTCCGGCACTGGTAAGCCGCATGACGAATGCAACGCGCGATGCGGAGGTGCCCACGGCGCCGCAGAGCACGATGTCGCCGTTGGCGCACTCCTTCACGTCCGCAGCGGTGCAGGAGCCGATGCCGGCAACATTGTACACCTGATGCCATACCAGGTTGCCGCTGGCATTGGTCCGGACCACGTATACCTGCGGCTGGCCGGTTGCCGAAACCGATGTGCCGGCGGCAACGATGTCACCGTTGGCGCATTCCGTTACGCCGTCGCCGCGCTCCCCGGTCGGGTTGGCACCGCCGAAACTGTCCATCCATCGTTGCGCGGCCAGCGGGGCTGCGCCGATCATCATCAGTGCGAGCGCGGCAAGCGCCATGCGAACGAATCGCACGGCATGCCGTCCGTGTGTGTGACTGTTCATCGAACGAGTTCTCCTTGAGATTGTAGTGATCAGTAATGGGGAGGGAGCGCTGGCCGGGGGATGCGCTCGAGCGCTCCGGTCCGATACATGAGATGCGTCGTGGCATGCCGTGCAGGCCCGGCCCGTTCGAAGACGGGCCGGGCGCAACGCGGCTGCGTTCATACTGTGCCGACAAGCCGGGCGCTAGCGGTTCGATACCACGATGCGCGTGGTGGCGGAGCGCCCGTTCACGGTGACGCGCGCCAGATACGTACCGGCCGGCCAGCCCGCCGTTCGCACAAGCTCCGTTGTTCTCCCTTCGGAGCGCGATCCGTTGTTCCGGTAGATCATCCTGCCGTTGATATCCACAATCGCCACGGAGACCTCCGCATCGGCAGTGAGCGAATATCCCAGTGTGAACTGATCGCCTGCCCGCACCGGACGCGGATAGGCGTCCAGCTCCGCTATGCCTGCCGTGGCGGCGGCGTCCGCTCCCTGCGGCAGCGCCACCTTCGGATTCGCGAAGCACACCGTGAAGTCCCAGGTGACATTGGCTGCAACCGGCGCGGAGGAAACGGGCGCAGGGTCCGTAGTCACCGTGGTGGTGCGGCACTCTTCCGTCCAGTTCGCGGCCACATCCAGCGGGTCCTGGAGGTTGTAGTGGCAGATGTTGTTGAGGGCTCCGTTGTTCTTCACCAGCCAGAGATTGCGCGTGTTGCCGGGCGGCATCAGCGTGGCGCTGGTCGTGGCGCCAACGGCGGCATAGCCGGGCAGGTTGGGTGCGTTGAGAACGGGCGTGAGCGTCCGGAACTGATCGGTGCCCACATCTCCATAGTTGAAGAAGCCTCCCACACCTGCAAGCGTTCCCTCCTGGAATTCCTGCATGAAGCCATCCAGGCCGCCGAACGCCCCGTAGGTTGCGTAGCCGGCCACAACAACATCTCCCACCGTTCCGATTGCCGCATTGCGCACCTCCACCAGCGACGTTCCGGCATCCTCGCCGGGGCCGTTGTCGCCGAGATAGCGTACCGCGCGCGGGCCCAGCGGATCGCACGGGTCCGGGCGGATCTGCATCACGGCGATCTCGCTCGACGAGCTCGGTACAGGACGCCCGTACGTCAGCCCGGCCACGGCAATGTCGCCGGGATGCGCTCCCATGCGGAGCTCCGTGATTCCGCGGGCCGCGTCGTTCTGCGCCGTGCCGAACACCGCAGAGCCCTGCGGTGCCGCGCCGATCATCCCGGTGCCGCCGTCCACGCGCAGCACCCACACATCCGATCCGTTCACCCCCAGCGGCCTGGTGGATTGCCCCACGGCAACGATCTCTCCCGGGTTGACGGCGCTCGTCTCCTCCAGTCCGAACAACGCATCGCGGCATGTCTGATTCTGGAAGAGGACATTGTAGCTCCGTATCCAGATCGCATTGCCGGTTGCGTCGAAGCGCGCGATCACGCCGTCGCTGTCGCCGGGCGTCGGCTGGTACGACTCGCCCGCAATCACGATGTCGCCGGCATGTGTCATGGAGTTCGGACCGAACTGCGCAATCTTCACCGCCTCCGCAACGGTATTCTGATACGGCCCCGAGAAGAGGCGGCACCAGTTCACAACGCCCGTGGCGGTTGTGCTCATCACAAAGGCCTTCGCAAAGCCGAGCTGAACCCAGCCGACGATCACGAGGTTGCCGTTGGGCAATTCCTTCACGTCGTTTGCCATGCAGGCGCTGGAGCCGCTTATCTGATACACCTTCCGGAACACCGGCACTCCCTGCCCGGTGGTCCGGATCACGAGAACCTCACCGGCCGGATTGACGGACTGGGAAATGCCGACGCTGACCAGGTCACCATTGGCCGCCTCGATAACGCCGTTCCCCCGTTCGCCGTTCACATTCGCACCGCCGAAGGTTTTCTGCCATCGCTGTGCGGCCACAGGCCGCGCGGCCAGAAGTATCAGTGCCATGATGCTCAGTGCAATGCGGACGAACCGCATCGCACGACGTGTGTGTGCATGATGGATCATGATCGATCTCTCTCCTTGTGAATCAGGTGAGCTGTGAATGATGATGAGGGGGATTGGGGATTCCTTGGAAATGTGGACTGCGGTCCGGGATGGACGGGGAGCGGACCCAGTTGTTCGTAACGATGCGGAATATGCGAATCTCACACCAAACGATGGCGGCGTATCACGTGGTGCATCGTGCCGGGCGGCCGTGGCCCGCTAAACGATGCAACCCGTGCGCCGCATGGGCGGTGCACGGGTTGCGAACAGTCTGTTGAACCACAAAGTGCTTCAACAGGTTCCCATTCATGTTTGCTATCAGTGCATGATCTTCAACTGCTTCTGAGCGGAGCCCGCGGGCGTGCTCAGGCGGTAGAAGTATGTGCCGTTCGCCACCGGCTGTCCGTTGGCTGCGGTTCCGTCCCAGGGCACCTCGTAGCTTCCGGTGGTCTGGAACGCATCGGTCACGAGCTCGCGCACCAGGCGCCCGGCGATGTCGAACACCGCAAGCGAGACATTCCCGTCCATGGGGAGCGTGTAGGTGATTGCGGTGAAGGCTGCAGCCGGATTCGGATGCGCATCCAGGTTCATCACTGCACCAAGTGTCCCCTGTCCGGTGACCGCGCGCTTGTTGGCCGGGCCGCCGTCGCCGTTGTTCGCCGGCATCTCGATCTCGTACTCCTCACCGCCAACCGGCTCGTCACGCTGCCCCTCGTACTGCGCCATCTCCCAGTGGAACAGCTGTCCTGCCAGGTTCTTGTCCACCTGATCCGGGAAGACCACTTCCACATGAGCGGTGAAGCGTGCGTCCTCGTCGAACGTGAGGCCGCGAATCTCCGCGGTCGGTGCAACGATCCAGACGGCCGTGTTGTCCGGCTGATCGTTCACCGGCACGATGCCGTCACCCTGGCGGCCGCCATCCTGCCACAGGCGGAACAGATCGGCCCCGAGGTCCAGCTTGATCTTCGCATGGTTCAGGATCGGATCGCCGCCCTCGTTCTCCGGAACGGTGAGGCGCAGCCGTGCATCGACGCGTGCCGCCGTGGTATTGTAGATGCCGATCGGCCCGATCCTGTGTGCGACGTTCAGGATGGAGACATTCTTCCACGCGATGTTGTTGTTGTTCTTCACGTTGTCGTAGATGGAGGTTCCTTCCAGCACCGCCATCGGATCGGAGTCCGCCACGAATCGTGCCACGAGGCAGAAGTGGTGCGCATCCGGATCGCTGTAGTTGGCCGGATCGGGAACCGGATCCCAGAGGATCTCCTTGATCACCGTGCTGCCAACCGGGAGGAACGTCACGTCCGCATAGCCTGCGGGATGAACCTCGTCACCGTAGACAATCGTGCCGCTGTAGTCGTTCACCCAGTGCTTCTGCCAGATGAGGCCGGTGGATGCCTTCGCGAAGTAGACATAGACGCGGCCGGAGCCGAGCGAGGAGACGCCGTTGTTCTTCAACCGGACATAGACATAGTTCGGCTGGCCGGCGATCGGGCTCTGATGTACCTGATTCACGAAGCCGTCCGGCTGGTTGCGCACGTAGATATCCGGGCTGGCCCACATTACCGTGCCACAGTTGCCGGTGCTCGGCTCCGTGCCGTTGTCGGCGATGCAGTCGCGGATGGTCACGTTCGGTCCGAAGAGCGGCGTGGTGACATTGGCTCCGCAGGCCCATACCGACGGCGCGAACGCCTGGTCGATGGTCTGCACGCAGTAGGAATAGGTGTGTCCCGGGATCAGGTTGTTGACAGTCCAGGAGAGATTGTGATTCACATTGCCGAGCGCGGCCACGCGGCGCGCGCCCGTGGAGAGATCGGCTTCCGGGGTCATCACCGTGGTGCCGGCAGTCACGTCGCGCACCACCAGGTTGTACTGCAGCGCGTTCGTCGGCGTCTCGACATCACTTCCCGCTCCCCAGCTTATCGTGATCGATGTCCAGGAGAGCGCGGCAACGAACGGTGTGAGCGGCGCGGTGGGCACGTTGTTCGCCGGAACGCCCGTCTTGGTGTTGTTGTACACGCGCGAGAAGCTGCTGCCGGTGGGATAGGCGTCGTTGCCGGAGTGGAGGAGATCCAGCCGGCCGTCGTGATTGAAATCGCCGAAGCTGCTCTGCCCCTCGTACAGATCGTTCAGACCGGTGCTGGGATCGGCGGTGAAGGTGCCGAGCCCGTTGCCGACGTAGACGTTCGTGGTCGGAGTCGGGAAGCCGCCGATCGGGATTCCGGTGGAAACCAGGTCCAGCTTCCCGTCGTTGTCGTAGTCACCGATTGCGAGCGATCCGTTGTAGACGCCGGTGCCGCTCCAGCTCAGGGAGAACGATGTGCCGCCTCCGTTGAGGTATACCTGCTGGATGGGAGTACCTGCGGAGTTCGAACCCTGCATGGCGATGTCCATGTAGCCGTCGTTGTTGAAGTCGCCCCAGCAGACGCTGGACTCGCCGATGGCCGGGAGGACGATGCCGGAGTTGACGAACACGCCGCCATCATTGCGATACAGGCGTGTCTCGGGGCTGGCAAAGGTGAACTGATAGCCGGTGACGAGGAGATCCATGTCACCATCGTTGTCATAGTCTGCGAATGCGGCATCGCCTCCCATCAGCCGGTCGAAGCCGGCGGTGATATCGGTGAACTTCCATGTGCCGACGCCGCCGGATCCGTCGTTGCGATAGATGGTGGTGAAGTTGCCGCCGATGTTGCGATATCCCTCCACGAAGAGATCCAGATCGCCATCGTTGTCGTAGTCAGCCCATGCGACAGAGGAGAACGCAACCCCCGGGAATGCGGAAGGGGAGATCGTCTCCGCCGTGAACGACGTGCCGTCGTTTCTGTAGAGCGTCATGATCGATGACGTACCGCTTACGCCGGTGACGATCAGATCCAGATCGCCGTCGCTGTCGAAATCACCCCACGCCGAGCGGCTCCGCTCGCTTCCGGAGGAGACGCCGGGGAGGCTGAAACCCTGTGCGGCGAACGGCAGGGTGGGGTACGTGTTGCGATAGACATCGGCAAACGTGCCGAGGATGGGCGATGTCTCGCCGGTCTCGAAGACGTCCAGGTAGCCGTCGTTGTCGAAGTCACCCCACAGCACCGAGCCGTGGTGCACGCCGGTGAGGCCTGCGCCCGCATCGGTGAAAGAGGGGAATGCGTTCAACGGCGAGGGCGCCGCAAGCAATCCCAGGGCGAGGCCGCAGGCGGCGGCCGCTGTCAGGGAGCGAAACGTGTGATTCATTGATTGCTCCATAGTGTGTATTGAGTCATCATCCTCCGGTCCGGCCGCGACTGAAAGGT
>DASZRW010000063.1:0-12981 GCA_035549015.1 Kapaibacterium sp. (SeqCode) | reverse complement strand
AGCTGTTACGCAACTGGGGTCTGCCGAGCTTGCTCGATGAGCACCAGCGTCTTCAGCATCTCTAACGAACCGCCGTATGCCGAACGGCACGTACGGTGGTGTGGGAGCTGGGGGAGGGTGACCTCCACCGGCTACCCGATTGGCCTGTGGGAACTACATGTCCGGCTCGCGCTCCATCACGGTTCACCTCCCTTTTGCCGCCCCCATCGCTCATTGTACCTTTGGTCGTGCCACCGCGAAGGTCGCCGGGCCTGCCATGACGGGGCGGCCGGCTGAAGGAGGCCGTTGGACCGTAAGGAACCGCGCAGGGTCGATATACAATAGGCGCGCACGGTATACATTATTCAGAGCTGGGAGCACGAGAATACATGCCACGAACCGCAGGCCGGGAAGGGGGAAGGGTGGATACCGGGAATGTCGGGAATACCGGGAAGGAAAAGCGGAGCAGGGGATTACGAACGAAGGGGGAACCTGCGAGTGCGCCAACAGGAGATGGGGGCGCACGGAGGGGAGAGGGGGCGCTGCGGCACCGGCCGGCAACCGCATGGCCGCGCTCCAGAGGGAGTTGTGGGAAGCCGCGGTGAACCTGCGTGGCTCCATCGAGCCGGCGGACTACAAGCGCTACGTGCTGCCGCTCATCTTCCTCCGCTTCCTCTCCATCCGCTACGAGAAGCACCGCACGGAGCTGGCGGGGCTGATCGCCGAGCCGCTGACGCCCTATTTCAAGGATACCAGGGCGCTGGAGGATCCGGACGAGTACCGGAGCGCCGGCGCGTTTAAGATTCCAGAGGAGGCCCGCTGGGAGAACATCGTGAAGATGGCGCAGGCGGATGACTTGAAGGTGCGGCTGGATGACGTGCTGGCGCTTCTGGAGGATACCTACCCGGAGAAGCTGCGCGGCCTCCTCCCCAGGATCTACGCCGGCTCCAACCTGAGTCGCCAGGATCTGGCGGGGGTCATCAATCTCTTCTCCAAGGATATCTTCCGGCAGGACCATGGCGGCGATGACCTGATTGGCCGCATCTACGAGTATTTCATCGGCGAGTTCGCTTCCAGCGAGGGGAAGCGTGGCGGCGAGTATTTCACGCCGGCCAGCATCGTGCGCACGCTGGTGGCGATGCTGGAGCCGGAGCGGGGCGTGGTGTACGATCCCTGCTGTGGTTCCGGCGGCATGTTCGTGCAGAGCGACATCTTCACGAAGCACAACGGCCAGCTTTCGTTCGCCGGGCAGGAGAGCAAGGAGTTCACCTACCGCCTCTGCCGGATGAACCTCTTCATCCACGGCCCGGATGGCAACATCAAGCTGGGAAGCACCTACGATGATGACCGGCATCCCGGCCTGCGGGCGGACCATATCCTGGCCAACCCGCCCTTCAACGATTCGGATTGGATGGGCAGGATAGGTGCTGGGAATACGGAACGAATGATGGTTTGTGCTCGAGCCAGGTTGAACGTGTCTTGGCCATTCTTCCTGCCAGGATTTCCTGTAGCACCGATCAGATCCGCCATTCACCATCGTTCATCTCACCCGCAATTCGTACTCGAACATTCCCGATCGTTGATGTTCTTTTGCCGGCCGTTTGTCACGGCGTTTACACATTTCGCCGGTGTGATGCCGTCCGCGATATGCAAGGGTGCGGATTACGTGTGAATTGTGCGCGGCAATCAGGCGCCGGTGGCGTGGCGCAAATGGAGCGGGAGTCGGCGATCCGGTTCGCGGGAATGGTTGCATGCAGGGCGATGAGCGTCAAATGTAGTCATGGTATCGGTGCCCCCCGGCGCGGGCCTCAGCGATCGTTGCGCCGCAATCCGCTGTGAACGCGCCGTTGCAGACTCATTGGGGATGCGCCCTCTCCGCGCGGCCGACGCCCTATGGCGGTCCCCGTCGATGGGGCGGATCCCCACGCTTCGACCATCCGGACATGGTGCCGGCTTGCTTCTCAATGGGGTGCATCGCATCCACTGCGGCAGCACACCCGGCCGGCCGCGGCGCAAAGTGATACACTCCGTGGAGCGAATCGTGCGTATCATGCGATCTGGCCGGCATTCAACTCGTTCTCAGCCGGCCGAGAACCGTCGTTTTTCCCTTTGAGCAAGGTCACCCGGCGGATTTCACACGTGGCATAGCCTGGGCCTCGACGCAACGCGTCCGGGTGCCCGATGCCTGTTTTCGCCTGGTCTGACGATGTGGCCACCCTGGGGTGGCGGACTCGAGATTCTGTTGGAACAGCCTGCGCTCTGCTCCTTATTGCTCACTGGGACAATGCATGACAACTGAGAAGAATAACAACACCACCGGCACGTCGTTCGCCCAATTCGGTCTGAGCGCGCCGCTCCTGAAGGCGGTAGCCGGGGCCGGCTACACGGCACCCACGCCGATTCAATCACAGGCGATTCCTCTGCTGCTGCAGGGAAGTGACATCATCGGCCAGGCACAGACCGGGACCGGCAAGACGGCTGCGTTCGTGCTGCCGATGCTGGAGCGGATACAGGTGCGCGGCAACGGGGTGCAGGCGCTTATCCTGACGCCGACGCGGGAGCTTGCCATACAGGTTGCCGAAGCGGTGGACCTGTTCGGGCGCTGCATGTCCGGGCTGCGTGCGATGCCGGTATACGGCGGCACGGCGATCGGCAGGCAGATCAACGCGCTTCGCCGCGGCCTGCACGTTGTGGTGGGCACGCCCGGGCGCGTGATCGACCTGATCGAACGCGGGGCGCTGGACCTTCGCGCGGTACGCTACGTTGTGCTGGACGAGGCGGACGAGATGCTGCGGATGGGCTTCATCGCCGATGTGGAATGGATACTGAAGCAGACACCGGCGGGCCGCCAGACGGCGCTCTTCTCGGCAACGATGCCGGACGCCGTCCGGCGTGTGGCCGATCGCCATCTCCAGAAGCCGGCAATCGTGCGGATCGAGCGCGCGCCGGCCACGATGCCCGATATCGAGGAGCGCTACGTGAACGTGGCGGAGAACCGGAAGATGGAGACGCTGACCAGCCTGCTCGAACGCGAAACAGCCGGCGGCACGGCCACATTGATCTTCGTGCGCACCAAGATGGGGGCGGCAAACGTGGCCCGGCGTCTGCAGTCCGCGGGCTACGAGGCCGAGCCGATGCATGGCGGGATGAGCCAGCCGCAGCGCGAGCGCGTGATACGCGCAATGCGTGCCGGACATGTGGAGATCGTTGTTGCCACGGATATAGCCGCACGCGGACTGGATATCGACAGGATTGCTCATGTGGTGAACTACGACATCCCGGGTGATGCCGAATCGTATCTGCATCGCATCGGCCGCACCGGGCGCGCGGGGCGCTCCGGCAAGGCGTTCCTGTTCGTGACGCCGCGTGAAGGCGGGATGATGCGGCAGATCGAGTCCGCCATCGGGCGGCGCCTGAAGCCGAGCGAGACGATCGCACATTCCGCGGTGCCGCATACTACGGTCCGGGCGGATGCGCCGAAAGCGTCAACGGCGAAAGGAGGTGCGCAGAAGGCGGCCGCGCCGAAGACTCCTGCCTCGAAGGCTGCGGCACGGTACGGGCGCCGGCCGGCGCGGTCCGGCCGGGCGCGTTTTCAGCAATCGTAACGGCGCATCGCTGTCACCGCGCATCCTGCTGTTCGCATCCTGCTCTCCGCAGCGTGCCGGCGGAACGGATGCATTGATCCGTGTCTGTGAAATTGCGGCGGGGCTCGAAGAGCCCCGCCGCGATCGTTGATGGCTGCGCCTTCTGTTTCACGTTGACATCTCGACGGCTATCGCCGAGAATGCGGCTACGTAGCGCTCGCCAGCCATTCTTCCACCGCGCGACACGCCGTACCATCCGGCATGCATACTCCACACCGCGCCGATGCTGCTCACCCTCTGCACGGCCATGCGGGAGGGGCCCTGTGCATTTCCATGCAGTGGCGGCTCCACGGTCGCCAGGATCACTCCGGCGTAACAACGGGCTTCCATGGAACGGGAAGCCGCAGCCACTTCGGCAGCCGGGGGAGCAGCGTCTTCGAGTGCTCCCGGGTGCCGATCTTGTCGGCTCCATGCACATACGTCCAGCTCCGGCCTCCATCAGGCGGGCAAGCCGGCCGATAGCTATCCACAACCACCTGCGTGGATCTCGGAACGCTCATGGTGAGCACGGTTGGAATCATCGCGTACGCCTCCCGGCCCCGGTGCCGCAACTGGATCGAATCGCTGATCACATACTTCACAATCCGAACTCCCGCCCCACGTGCTTCATCCATCTTTCTGCGATATGTCGCGGCATTATTCTTGCGCCCTCCGAGTATCTTGGTCAGACTCGGCAGCGACGATTTCATGAACGGGTCAACGTCCTCCTCCTGCACCACCTTCCAGAGCCTGTGAGCGCCCGGGAACGGGCGAGCGAATCGTTTGCGCCATCCTCCTGCGCGTTTCGCGTGAGCCTGTACGCGTCCGTGCACGAAGGCGGTGCCGCCGCGCACCGCTTGCTCTGCAAGGTGCAGACGGCGATGCCGATGATGGCGATGGCTACCGGACGGTACGGTGACATGTGGTTCGGGTTCGAGTGTGGTTGCGGAATGCCGAGGGTCGTGAACACGGCGACTGAAAAAACAAAGGAGTCACCACAGGGCTCGGCGACCTATCGATAATCCCCGGTTCCGTTCCCACACATTTCATCCTGCATTCGCTCCGGGCCATGCTGCCGATTGTGCGATTGCGACTACTTGCGGCATATTGCGGCCTGTTCCATCCGGCGCCAATGCCGGTGACGCGCCGGAGACCATCCGGGTCGCGCCGCAATCCCTCGGGCGGCCGCATCACGTCGTCGACACCGGGCCGTTGGCCCTACACGTCCCAACCCGAATCATAGGAGAGCTTCGATGAGCAATGACGGCGAGTGTCCCGTAACGGGCATGACTGCCAGGCCGGTTGCCGGCGGTGGCACGTCGAACAAGGACTGGTGGCCGAACCAGTTGAACCTCAAGGTCCTGCATCAACACTCCTCCCTCGGCAACCCGATGGGGGAACAGTTCGACTACGCCGCGGAGTTCAACACGCTGGACCTCGCGGCCCTGAAGCAGGACCTGTACGCGCTGATGACCGACTCGCAGGACTGGTGGCCGGCGGACTATGGCCATTACGGTGGTCTCTTCATCCGCATGGCATGGCACAGCGCGGGTACCTATCGCACCGGCGACGGCCGCGGCGGCGCCGGCTCCGGCACGCAGCGGTTCGCGCCGCTCAACAGCTGGCCGGACAACGGCAACCTGGACAAGGCGCGCCGCCTGTTGTGGCCGATCAAGCAGAAGTACGGCCGGAAGATCTCCTGGGCCGATCTCATGGTTCTCGCCGGCAACTGCGCGCTGGAGTCCATGGGCTTCAAGACCTTCGGCTTCGGCGGCGGCCGTGCGGATGTCTGGGAACCGGAGGAGGACATTTACTGGGGCTCGGAGGATACGTGGCTCGGCGACAAGCGCTACTCCGGCGACCGGGAGCTGGATAATCCGTTGGCTGCGGTGCAGATGGGGCTGATCTACGTGAACCCCCAGGGGCCGAACGGCGAGCCCGATCCTGTTGCCTCCGGCCGGGACATTCGCGAGACGTTCGCGCGCATGGCCATGAACGACGAGGAGACCGTTGCACTCGTGGCGGGCGGGCACACGTTCGGCAAGGCCCACGGCGCCGGCGATGCAGCCCTTGTCGGCCCCGAGCCCGAAGGCGCCCCCATCGAGGAGCAGGGCTTCGGCTGGAGCAGCACCTTCGGGAGCGGCATGGGCGACGACACCATTACCAGCGGCCTGGAGGGAGCCTGGACGCCGAACCCGATCCGTTGGGACAACGGCTACTTCGACATGTTGTTCGGCTACGAGTGGGATCTGACCAAGAGCCCCGCAGGCGCCTGGCAGTGGAAGCCGAGGAACGTGGCCGAGAAGGATCTCGCCCCCGCCGCGCACGACCCCTCCAGGCGCGTCCCGACGTTCATGACCACTGCGGACCTGGCGATGCGGATGGACCCGGTCTACGAGCCGATCTCGCGGCGCTTCCACGAGAACCCGCAGGAGTTCGCCGATGCCTTCGCTCGCGCGTGGTTCAAGCTGACCCATCGTGACATGGGCCCCCGATCGCGGTATCTCGGCCCGGAAGTTCCTGCCGAGGAGCTGCTGTGGCAGGACCCGGTTCCCGCAGCGGCGCATGAACTGATCGACGAGCAGGAGATCGCCGCACTCAAGGCGAGGATCCTCTCCTCCGGGCTGACCGTTTCGCAACTGGTTGCCACGGCGTGGGCATCTGCCTCCACGTTCCGCGGCTCCGACAAGCGTGGCGGCGCCAACGGCGCGCGCATCCGCCTGGCTCCACAGAAGGATTGGGAGGTCAACCAGCCGGCCGCGCTCGCTGCGGTGCTGGCGGCGTTGGAGGGGATCCGTACGGAGTTCAACGGCACTCTCTCCGGCGGGAAGCAGGTATCGCTTGCCGACGTGATCGTTCTGGCCGGCTGTGCCGGCGTGGAGCAGGCTGCGCGGGAGGCCGGGCACCACGTGAGCGTGCCGTTCACGCCGGGGCGGACCGATGCGTCGCAGGAGCAGACCGACGTCGAATCCTTCGCCGTGCTGGAGCCGGTGGCGGACGGATTCCGCAACTACCTGAAGGCGCGCTACAGCGTGTCCGCGGAGGAGCTGCTGATCGACCGGGCGCAGTTGCTGACCGTGACAGCCCCGGAGATGACGGCCCTCATCGGCGGCCTGCGCGTGCTGAATGTCAACGTGGGCGGATCGCCGCACGGCGTCTTCACCGATCGCCCCGGCGTGCTCAGCAACGACTTCTTCACGAACCTGCTGAGCATGGACACCGTCTGGAAGCCGGCCCACGGAGCCGACGGCATCTACGAGGGGCGCGATCGCGCCACCGGCGACCTGAAGTGGACCGGCACCCGCGTAGATCTCGTCTTCGGTTCCAACTCCCAGCTTCGCGCGCTGGCGGAAGTCTATGGATGCTCGGACTCCGGGGAGAAGTTCGTGCAGGACTTCGTGGCGGCCTGGACCAAGGTGATGAACCTGGACCGATTCGACGTCCGCTGATCGTGATCGCCGAGCTTCATGCCGCGGCCGTTGTATGATGCCCACCGCATGCCTCCCCCTCGCGACTCGATCGCAGGGGGGCGGCATGGGTGGTGGGGCACAGGGGCGGAGGCCCGAGTGGTGAGGCAAAGAAGCAGGCCGCGTACGCAGTCACGCCCAGCGGGCTCCGTATGATGCCGCATGATCGCGCTGTTGCTCGGGCCCACCGGACGTTGCGACGCCGGGAACACGTATTGCCAGCACCACTCACGAACCGCAGTGGGCTACTTCCGTGCCGGCGCGTCGGGGAGATGCCGTGCCAGTGCACGGCGGATGGCCGGCGCACTATGCCGCATATCGCCTGGAGGCTGCGATGATGATAACCGCGAACTCCGCTGCGACGCGTATCGAACGACATCGAATACGTCGCATGGTGAGGATATGCCTTGCCGCAGTTGCCTCGAGAGCATGGCGGGGTACGGAGTAGTTGGGCAGATATGATCGTTGCCTCCACAGAGGAGACATGTATGAACAACGTGACGGCGTTCCTCATGTTCAACCACCAGTTCGAAGCGGCGATCGGGTTCTACACCACGACGTTTCCGGACTCCGAAGTACGCAACGTCGCCCGCACGGGCAAGGACGCTCCCATCAGTTCCGCCGAGTTCCTCGTTGGTGGTCCATTCTTCATGGGCTACAACGGAGGTGCGTACTTCAGCTTCTCTGAGGGGGTCTCGCTCTCCGTGGACTGCGCGGATCAGGATGAGGTGGATGAATACCGGGACAGGCTCGTGAAGGCAGGAGCGGACCCCACGGCGTGCGGTTGGATCAACGATCCCTTCGGCCTCTCCCGGCAAATTGTCCCGAGACGATTCACCGGGCTGATCCGTGACAGGGACCCAGGGAAGGTGAAGGCTGTGATCGTCGCCATGATGACGATGATGAAGCTCGACGTGGCTGGGCTCGAGAGAGCCTGCAACGAGGCGTAGTCGTGATCATCCAGCCAGATGTCCGAGCTTTCCATGAATGCCCCCCAACAGGCCGCTGCAGCCAATCGCCTTCGGCGGCGGCTGGGCGGCAGGCGTTAGACAACATCGAACATGCTTATTAAAGTTGGTGAAGTAGAAGCGCTCTTCCGGTACCCGGTGAAGTCCATGCGTGGCGAGCTTCTCGAGGTCGCGGACCTGGGGTGGCACGGTCTCGAGGGCGACCGGCGCCTGGCCTTCCGTCGGCTTGACGATCGCGGCGGTTTTCCCTGGCTGACCGCCGGCAAGCTTCCGGAACTGATTCTCTTCGCTCCAGAGCGGCGGGGCCCCGCTGTGGGTGAAAGCCTCCCCACGCACATTCGCACGCCGGAAGGAGAGGAGCTGGCTGCTTTCGGCCAGGAGTTGGCGACGGAGGTCGGTCGCCGCCACGGTTCACCGGTCGAGATGATGTACCTGAACCGTGGCATCTTCGACGAAGCGAGCATCTCCGCGATTACCTCCGCCACGGTCGGCGAAATCGGGGGGCTCGCGGCCCAGCCCCCGGACGTCCGGAGATTCCGGCCGAACATCCTGATTGCATCGCTGCGATCGGTTCCGTTCGAGGAGGATGACTGGGTGGGAGGCGTCCTCTCGTTCGGAGAGACCAGCGAGGCCGCCGCCATAGTCATCACCAATCGCGACGAGCGCTGCTCAATGGTGAATCTCGACCCGGGCTCCGCACGCCCCGCTGCCGAGGTGCTGAAGGCGATTGTTCGGGTGAGGAACAACAAGGCCGGGGTCTACGGTACCGTCATTCGACGTGGGCGTCTTGCGGTAGGGCAGCCCATATTCTTCGAGCCGGCGGAGCAACGGTGAATCGAGCCCACCTCTTGCGGTGAGCGCCGCCCAACCGGCCGTTGCAGCGGACGGCCGCCTGCGCGCCGCGGCCGACGCCGGGCGTCAGGCAGACATCCGAACACACGAGGAGAAAAAATCATGAGCAACATATTCGTCAACATTGGTCTCAGCCTCGATGGCTACATGGCACCGGAAGGAATGGCCATGGAGCATTGGGACACGCCGGAGTACAGGAACTGGGGCGCCAGGTGGGGGGCGCTGATGGGCTGGATTCTGAATCAACAGTACTTCCGCGAGAACCTCGGGCTCGGACCAGGGGGAGAGACCGGCCCGGTCAACGACCTGCTTCGCAGCACCACGGAGCGGATCGGTGCCAACGTCATGGGGAAGCGAATGTTCGATCAGGGGGAGCGCTCCTGGCCGGAGGAGGCCCCGTTTCACACACCGGTATACGTTCTTACCCATGAGACACGCGAACCCTGGGCGCGCCCCGGTGGAACCACCTTTTACTTCATCAATGACGGGCCGGAGCGTGCCCTGGAGCTGGCGCGGGAATCCGCGGGGAGTCGTGATATCCGTATCGCGGGCGGAGCGGATGTGATCCAGCAGTACCTGAACCTGGGCGTCGTCGACGAGCTGGAAATCGCCCTGGCACCCGTGTTGTTCGGCGGCGGGCGGCGCCTCTTCGAGAACCTGCGCGAGCCCGGGCCGCAGTTTCGGATTGACAGGGTTCTTGATGGTCCGGCCGCCACACACATCCGCTATGTGCGCAAGTGAACGTGCGCCTGACAACCGGCTGCAGCGTGCGGTCCGCTGCGCGGACTGCCGGGGAGCTGTGGCGTTAACCAGCGTTCCACCAGCCGTAAGCGGCAACGGTATTGCCTCATGAATGGGATCGCCAACGAGAGGACGCAATGCCTACTATCTGACCAGCATGCCGAACACTGCCCGAGGATGAAATCCGGATCGGTGACAATGTTGCACCAATTGGGAGACACGATTGTATCCAGCACACGATTGATATCCCAATACGGGAACGGACCATTTTCGTTCCCGTATCGATGCCTGTTTGTCGCGTTGAGATATCCGGACAGGCGACCTCAACCCGGAGTGCATCGAATACGCGCAAATGTCTGGAGCGGTTGCCGCACCGTCATTATCCGCGTTTCCGCAATTCTCCTGCCTGCGGTACGCAGCCAGGGGTGGAATCTCCGGGCGCTCCCCCAATAAATTCGGAGCCACCGCGAGTTCTGTTGGAAAGCCGGTGCACATGGACAGTTGATCGACAGCTGTCCATGTTGCCAGGCGCTGTTGACCTACGGCCGTGTCTCCCTCTGTACCAAGGCATCACGCCGTCGCTTGTGTTGTACCCGGGCAATTGGAAGCAGCGTGCCTGTAAGAACATACAACTCGAGCAGCGCAAGGAATATCATCGCGGCGGCATGCCCGCGCTGCGCCCAGATACATGATTGTGCGTCGTGTGGCAGAAACAGGCCGGCGACCATCAGGAGCAGAACGCCGGCCAGGTCGCTCGTGGCAAGCACCAGCATCGGGATAAGATCCAGCGCCAATTGCGTCTGTGGGGTGGATTCATCGTGAGCATTGCCGGAAAGCAGCGCCGTCGGGTTCAAGACGGCAACCCGGACGCCGATAATGGCGAAGATGATGGCGGCGACGTCTACCACCGAGCCCAGCAGTGTACGTTGGTCCTGGAGCGATGCGTTCGGCCCGAGCCACCAGCCGAGGGCGGTCGCAGCAAGCGCCATGACAATGATTGCACCCCACCGCCGGCGCTTCATGCGCATTTCCGCTTCTCCGTGTCCGTGCGTGCTTCGCATCCGCTGCCTCAAGTCGTTGATTCCTGTTGCGTCGTCATACGGCCCGCGTGCCTCATGAAGTTGGGTCCGCGATCGTCCCAAGCATGCTCAATACACGCGGTGCAATAATCTCCGAGAGGTCGGCAAGTTCGGCTATTGTGTACGACGATTTCTCACCGATGTATTTTGGTAATGTGACTGCATCGTTGGAACGTGCACGATCGAACCAGTGTATCGTCGCATCGCCGATCAACATCACACCTGTTTTGTCCGACGGGTAACGCTTCCACTGCTCGATGACATGAGCAACTTCCTCCGGCGCTCCCGGAGTCCACGACATCTCGAAACGAAAGCGCTGCTGCATATCGACGTGTTCCCGTGTGTCGAAATCCCCGAACCCCAGACGCCCCAGCATTACTTCCTTGATAGTGCGGCTCATCTCGGTGCTCCGGCCCAGCTCTCGATCTGTGACGATCTTCCGAATCTCCCTGATGCGGCGTGGCAGGTCCTCCAGAATGCCATGCTGATAGTGCGGATGCGTCTCGAATCGGGGGCTGAAATCCTTCCTCGGTTCGTGCTCAGGCTCAGCACGCCAGCCGGTAACATCATAGCTGATACCGTCGCCCTCCCGTGACCGGATGTCCATAACGGCATATCTGCTGTGATCATGGAGATAGTTCCGGAAATATCGCCGCGCATGTGGAAGGCCGTTGCTGCGCGTGCCGCGCGGTATCTCCGGGATGAGGACGACAAGCGCATTGCATTGCGGCAGAAACCAGAGATGGGTCGCCCGGCCGGGGATTGCGTCGCTCGAAAGTCGCCGCTCATCCGCCTGCGCCTTCCCGGCAAGGCTGCGGCCGTCCAGGAAACTGATGCCACGCGCCGTACCGGGCATTTCATTCCAGAGCACGACCCCGAATCCGCGCGCGTTGTACGAGCCTGCACCCGCGCACAGCACGCGCCGCGGAACAGCGTCGTCGTCGGTATAAGTGGCGGTTGCGCCCACAACCCGGCCGTTGGCCCAGTCGGCGAAATCCTGCCACCATTCATCGATGCGGCCAAAGGCCGGCGCTTCCGCGGCGCGCCTGTAGAAGCCGCACTTTGCCAATGCATGAAGTTCAATAATCATCGTTCGATCAACGTGTGTTGCCCGGCATCGAAGCCGGTGAGGGGAATGTTCAGAGAGGGGTGATGTAGCTACAGATCATGGAAGCATTTGGCCCGTGAATGAAGCCGAGCCGGCATTAACCTTCATCGAAAAAAACTCGCGCGATATAATCCTGTACCGGGCCGGAGATCAGCCCGAACGCTGCACGCTTATCCTCAGGAATATCCGTTTCGTCCAGAGAAAGGAACACCAGCACCGGATACGGCACCTGCAGCGCCTCCGAAATCGAACGAAGCGTCTCAATCGAAGGGTGCTTCCGATCGTTCTCGACCAGCGACAGGAACGTGACCGAGATCGCGCTCTCCTGCGCAAGCTCTGTCTGGCTCAGGCGTCGCCGCTTGCGCAGGCTCTTGATGGTCTGTCCCAGGCTCATGATTGACACATCGTGTCGATGATAACCGGAATTGGGTGCATTTCGCTCAGCCGTTTTTTTCCCAACATCACGGATCGTCCATACATTTTCCACGGCATCCTGAAATGCACCCCGTTGTCGGTTCGCATCGCTTCAGGGATCGTGGCCGGGATGCTCCCAGCCCAGATATGTAAGAAGCCATGCGAGAATTGCCCCGCACTTTTCCTTCGCATTCGCTCCATCCTTGCGCACCGTCGTCTCGCAATGCTCGATGATGATGCGCAGTCTTTCCGCGTTCTTTCCGGAAGCTTCTCGAGCTTCAAGAATATGCCGCAGATCTTCGATGAAACCATCGAGGGAATCATCGTCCGGCGTGTTCATCCCAACCTCCATATCCGTGAGCAATAACAAGTTCGGCTCCAATCACATGGTACGCTTCGCGCCGATGCATGCGTTATCACTGGACCTCAATCGGGACGGAAGTGTTGATAACGGTTGGTTCATGCTGGCGGTCCTACCCAGGCAATGAAAGCGTACTGCCAGTGCTCTCATTCTGCCTGGATTCCAAGATGTTCGGTTCAATCGACCACAGAAGCTCATGCGCTTCCATTAGCATCCCTTGATAGTGGCGCTTCCGTGAATCGAGTGGTTCGTGCGTAGATTCGCGACATGCGCGATACCGATCACTATGGCCGGCTTCTCGGGATTCAGAGGCCGTGGACGGTCAGTCTGGTGGAACTCGATGAACCAGAACTGACAGTCACTATTCATGTCCGCATCGACAGCACCGT
>DASZRW010000062.1:0-14928 GCA_035549015.1 Kapaibacterium sp. (SeqCode) | reverse complement strand
ATCCTCGTCGCCTGCGACTCCGGGCGCATCCTGCACACCGAGGATGCCGGAGCACACTGGAGCATCGTACAGACGGAATCTGGTGAGAGGATCGACTGCATCAGCATGGCCGACACGTTGAACGGGATCGCTGGTGGGAATGCATCCGGTATCCTTGCAACTGCCGACGGCGGAGTGACGTGGATACGTGTGCCGAAGCCGGATACGATCTCGCGGAAGGGAACGCTCGATATGATCTGCTTCGCGCCGAAGGTTTATTTCGTTCTCACTAATAGACGGGACATCATTCGCACTGAGGATGGCGGCGCTCACTGGCGAGTATATGGCAATGCTACCGGCGGCTTTCGTTTAGCTGCAGTAACGAGTCAATTGCTTTGGGTTGCCGGTGACAGTCTTACAGGTCTCGGCGCCCAGGCTCGCGACATCATCCGCGTCACGCGCGACAGCGGCGCAACATGGCAGGCGCAGGTGGACAGCCTGATCCCGGCAGCCTTCGGGCTCAACGACATCGCCTTCGCCGACAGCCTCAACGGCATCGCCGCCGGACAGGTCGGCAAGGTGCTCCGCACAACCGACGGCGGCAGAACCTGGCGACAGGAACAGGTGCACCTCGATGCGCAGTTGATTGCCGTCATCTACCCCACACCAACCACCGCGCTCATCGTCAGCAACGAGGGGAACATCCTCAAACAGGAGCGCACCATCACCGCCGTGCGCGGGCAACGCGATGCCGATGCGAATGAGCTCCGCGTGCTTCCGAACCCCGTAACCGGCGATGGCGCACGGATACGATACCGCATCCGCCAGCCCGGCGCCGTACGCATCACTCTCAACGACATGCTGGGCCGATGCCGCACGCTTGCGGAGGAGGAGAACCTGACCGCAGGCGAGCATGTGGCAGCGCTCCCCGACGGACTGCCTGCAGGCATCTACATCGTGCGGATGCAATCGGGTACAATGGTCACAACCGCAACCTGTATCGTTCAACACTGACTTCTCCGGCTCTTCGCTCATCACTCATTCATCCGTTCCGGTCCGCATGGTATTCATTCATGAAATGCTCTCGCATCGCAACGATCCTGGGGCTCATCGCACTGGTCTCCTGTTCGCAGACACAGGCGCAGGAGTACCGCTGGATCCATCAGGACTCCATCCCCAACTGCTTCTATCTCGATGTCGCATGCTACGACGGGAACAACTGCGTGGCCATCGCAAACAACGGCGGACTGAAGATGATCGTCCGCCGCACGACCGACGGCGGCACAACCTGGAATCAGATCTATCTGGACTCCGGCTATGTGATCGACAACACGCACTACAACAACCCCTTCTGGCTTCGCCGCGTTGCACAACCATCGCCGGAGCATATCCTCGTCGCCTGCGACTCCGGGCGCATCCTGCACACCGAGGATGCCGGAGCACACTGGAGCATCGTACAGACATCCACTGGTGAGATGCTGAACTGTATCAGCATGGCCGACACGCTCAACGGGCTGGCCGGAGGGAACGCCGCCGGGCTCTTCACCACGCACGACGGTGGCACGACATGGCAGTTCATGCCACGGCCTGACTCGCTCTATCGCAAGGGGATATTGGATCTGGTTTGCTTCACACCGAGCATCTATCTGGTCCTTACCAACAGCCAGGATATCATTCGCACCGACGATGGCGGAACGCATTGGCGATTCAATCGCGGGCCAGCTGGCAGCTTAAGAATCGCATTCGCCTCGCAAACAGTTGGATGGGCAGCCGGAAGAATCCTAACGGGCACAGGTGCACAGGCGCGCGATTTGATTTATGTCACGCATGACAGCGGCGCAACATGGCAGGCGCAGGTGGACAGCCTGATCCCCGCAGCCTTCGGGCTCCGGGACGTTGCATTTACCGACAGCCTCAACGGCATCGCCACCGGACAGGTCGGCAAGGTGCTCCGCACAACCGATGGCGGCAGAACATGGCGACAGGAGCAGGTGCATCTCGATGCGCAGTTGATTGCCGTCATCTACCCCACACCAACCACCGCGCTCATCGTCAGCAACGAGGGGAACATCCTCAAACAGGAACGCGTTGCCAACGCCGTCGATGATCGCCTCCATGCCGATGCCGCGCACCTGCAGGTGATTCCCAACCCGGTTGACGGCACCGGCACCATCCGCTACAGCCTCACAGAACCAGGCCCGGCGCGGATCACCCTCTGCGACATGCTGGGTCGCGAGCGCACGATACTCGACGGACAGAATGCCGAAGCCGGTGACCATGAGATCCTCGTGCCGCAGGAGCTGCCCGCCGGCATCTACCTGGTGCGCCTCATCACCGGCAGCCAGGCGACATCCGTCCGATGCGTCGTGCAGCGATAGGAGCCGCACGCCGCCATCACAACGGGCGCGAAGGAGATGCGGACCTTCGCGCCCGTTGCGGTGCATCCTCCCTCCGTTCGTATGTTCGCCACGATGACTCCCATTCTTACCTCCGAACAGATGCGCGCGGCGGACCGCGCCGCCATCGAGGAGCATGGCATTCCAGGCCTGGTGCTGATGGAGAACGCCTCGCGCGGCGCGTGCGACGTTCTGGCCTCGCTGCTCGAGGGCCTGGATGGCCGCGAGCTGCTTGTTCTCTGCGGCCGTGGAAACAACGGCGGCGACGGGCTGGCACTTGCGCGGCATGCGGCCATTGCGGGTGCGGCGGTTCAGTGCGTTCTGCTGGCGGATCCGGAGGAGCTTTCCGGCGATGCCGCCGCGCAGCTCCGCATGCTGGACGGCTTCGAGGAGGTACAGGTATCGCGCTGGGCCGGTGCGCCGGGCGGAGCGCCGGCGTATGATGCCGTTGTCGACGCGGTGCTCGGCACCGGGGCGCGCGGCGAACTCACGGGCGCCTATGCCGAAGCGATTGCGTGGGGCAATACGCTCGGCGGCCTGAAGTACGCGCTGGATGTTCCCACCGGTGTGGACGCGGACACGGGGCATGCCGGATCGGTTGCCTTCGAGGCGGACGCAACCGCCACCATGGCGGCGCTGAAGCCGGGTCTGCTCCTCGATGCAGGTGCGCAGGCAAGCGGCGATCTCTACGTGGTGAGCATCGGCTCCCCGCCCGCGCTCTATCGTGGTTCCGGGCTGGAACTGCTCGATGAAGCAGGCTCCTCGCTCCGGCAACGGCTGGCATCGGTGGATCCCGGCCGGAACAAGTACGATCGCGGCAAGGCGCTGGTGATTGCCGGCTCGCGGGGGATGACCGGTGCGGGCGCGATGGCAGCCGAGGCCGCTCTCCATGCGGGTGCGGGGCTTACCGTGCTTGCCCTTCCCGAGGGCGTTGCCGCAGCGATGCCGCACGCGCTGGCTCACGAGATCATGACGCTGGCCCTGCCGGCCACGGAGGCCGGCTCATTTGCATCGCATGCTTTCGACGACATCGACCTGCATGCCTACACCGCGTTGGCGATCGGGCCGGGGCTTTCCCGCTCGGAGGAAACCGCCGCCGCCGTTCGCCGGCTGCTCGGGGGCGCCCCGCTCCCGGTGGTCCTGGATGCGGACGGGATCAATGCGTTTGCCGGTCGCGCCGAGGAGTTGCACGAGCGGACCTGCCCACTCGTGATCACTCCGCATCATGGCGAGATGGCGCGCCTGCTGGGCGTGGCACGCACGGAGGTAAGCGGCGCTCCGCTCGCGGTTGCCCGCGATGCGGCATCGCGATTCAACTGCATCGTGGTGCTGAAGGGGGCTCCCACCGTGATCGCCGTTCCGGACGGCCGGGCATGGATCAACGGCGCCGGCAACCCCGGCATGGCAACCGGAGGCACCGGCGATGTGCTCACCGGCGTCATCGCGGCGCTCCTGGCCGGCTTCCCGGATTGGCTGGCGGCGACGCTCGCCGCTGTCTATCTTCACAGTCGCGCGGCCGATATCGCATCGGACCGAACCACGGTGCACGCGCTCACGGCATCAGATATCATCCGTCATCTTCATGACGCCTATCGGGCAATCCTCTCGCGGAATGGGTAACCGTACGGTACGCGGGTTCGCGGCTTGCGCACTCCCGGCCATCGTCTATGCGTGCTTCATCGTCTTCATGAGCTCACTCTCCGCCCCACCGACGCCGAAGTTCGGACTGGAGTGGGGCGACAAGGTGACGCATGCCGGCGCGTTCGGCCTGATGACGCTCTTCACGTTCCGGGCCGTGCGGTGGCTTTTCCCCTCGCGATCGTTCGCCGCGCACGTTATCATGACCCTCGCCTTCACCGTGGCGTTCGGCGCGAGCGACGAGATTCATCAGGCATTCGTGCCGAACCGCGAGTGCGATATCTTCGACTGGTTCGCCGACAGCGCGGGGGGCGCGCTCGCCTCCTCCTTCATCGTGATCACACGGCGCATGCGCCTTGCCCCCCTGCTCTTCGGGCGCGAGCGCCGCTCAGCCGATCCGGACCCGGCCTCTGAAGCTGCCACTGCATGAGGCACGGAACGGAACAGAGGGCAATCCTGCCGGACATCCGGCAGACATTTTCCGAACGCATGTCAATGCTCCCTTCGCCGATCGTTCGATATCTCCTTCTCCTTGCCGCTGCGTCGGCAGCCGCCGGTCCGTTCGCCGGCTCCGCCCGCGCTCAGAGCGACAGCACCGGGCCAACGGGCATTCTCGCGGTGGACCTGCGCGCCGAACGGCTTCGGGTTTCTCCTCCCGGCGTCAACGCAATCACCGCGGAGGGGGAGGCGCGACATCCGAAGTCCGTTGCGCTGGCAGGCGTCCTCTCCGGTCTGCTCCCGGGCGCGGGACAGGTCTACGCGGAGGCGCCGCTCTGGCGTACGATTCTCTACGGCGGCATCGAGGCAACCGGCCTCACGCTCTACTTCGTCTTCGCACAACAGGGCGTGAACGCCACGAACAACTTTCAGAACTATGCGGACGCCCACTGGGACGTAACGCGCTATGTGGACTGGATCGCGGAACACTACCAGAGCTGGGACAATCAGGATGTGGACAAGGCCGCCGCATCGCAGGCGCTTGCCGCGATCTATCTCTCGCACGATCCCTCGCTCCCGCCATGGCAGCGCATCGACTTCACGCAGTTGAACAAGCTGGAACGGGCGGTGAACGGAGGGTTCTCCCATACGCTTCCGGTTCATGGCGATCAGCAGTATTACGAGGAGCTTGGGAAGTACTTCCAGTACCGCTCCGGCTGGGACGATCACGAGCCGCATAGCGACAGTTTGATCTTCGACCCCTCGCGCGTGACGCCGCACAACCTGGACTACGTTTCGCAGCGCGAGCATGCGAATGCGCTTGGGAGCTATGCATACACGTCGCTCGGGGTTGTGGTGATCAATCACATCGTGAGCCTCGTGGATGCCGTGCTCACGGCGCGCGGCTACAACGTCTCGCTCCACTCGGAGACGCATGGAATGCTGATGCCGAACGGTACCATCGAGATCGTGCCGGCAATCACGATGAGTTATCGGTTCTAAGTCATTGCGAAGAAGTATCCGGATATGCTCTGAAGAGCACGTTGGGCCGGAGTTGTACTCAGGCCCCATGCTTCCGTGAAGATCGCGGAGTCAAACTCCGCGATAACAGACGAACAGCACGTTGGGCCTGAGTTTTACTCAGGCCCCATGCTTCCGTGAAGATCACGGAGTCAAACTCCGCGATAACAGACAAACAGCGCTCCGTACAGCTACAGCCGCGTAACGGCTCCGAGGAAGGCCTCCTTGCGCCGCACGGAGACCTCCACCTCCGCACCGTCGGCCATCTCCAATATTCCGCCGCGCCCCTTGGTGTACCGGCGCACATGGTTGAGGTTGATGAGATGCGAGTGATGCACGCGCATGAACCCGCACTCCAGCAGCACCGCCTCGAACTCCCCCAATGTCCGCGAACTGACAAGCCTGCGTCCGTCCGAGAGGAAGATGCGCGTGTAGTTTCCCTCCGCCTTGCAGCGTATCAGGTCGCGGATCGTCACGAACTCGAAACCGGCTTCGGTGGGAACGGCGATGCGATCCAGTTGGCGCACAACGCCGGGCTGTGCAAGGCTGTTCCTCTGCGATGCGATGCCGTGGGCCGCACGCTGCAACGCCGACTTCCGCACCGCCCGCTCCAGCTCCTGCGGGTCCACCGGCTTGAGAATGTAGTCCAGCGCCGAGAGCTTGATCGCACGGAGTGCATAGTGATCGTAGGCGGAAACGAATACCACATCGAAATCGATCCGCGGCAGCGAACCGAGAAGATCGAACCCGTTCCCGCCGGGCATCTCCACATCGAGAAACAACAGGTCCGGACGATGGACGGCTATCGCCTCCTTCGCCTGATCCAGCGTTGCCGCCTCGGCAACCACCTCAGTACCGTCACAGTACTCCGCGATCATTCCGATAAGGGTCTCACGGACATGGCGTTCGTCATCCACCACCACCGCGCGCATAATTCGCTCATCCATAATCCTCGCTCCCTGCTGAATTGTTGGGACTCGCACGTCCTCTGTGCATGGCCGTCACAGGATCTTCCATCAACCGACAGCCGGTCAATCCCGGCGCTCCGCCGGTTCCCGGCAGACCTCCTCCATGGGCAACTCGAGTTCAACGCGAGTGCCGGCAGGCACTCCGTGTTCGTTGTGCAGATCGATGACACGCATCGAGAGATTGTGATGCGTAAGGGCACGCAGCATATCCAGACGTTCGCGCGTAACGGATAAACCCAGGGAGGTTCTCTTCGTTGCAGCATGCTCACGCAGCCGCGACGCATGCCGGCGACCAACGCCGTCGTCTTCGATCGCGCAGTGAAGCGTTCCTCCGCAGGCCCGGAGTGTGATGGAGACGGTGCCCCCATCGGCGCGATTCAACAGCCCGTGCTTGATTGCGTTCTCCACCAGCGGCTGCAGCAGCATGGTTGGAATGCAGGTGTGCTCCTGATCGATTGCAGGATCGATCAGGATGTGATAGGCAAAGCGCTCGTCGAACCGAAGCGCCTCCAACGTGAGATAGTTCCGAAGATTCTCCATCTCGTCCGCAATCGGCACGAAGGTCTGGCGCGAGCTCTCGAGGATGGCACGCACCAGACGCGCGAACAGCGTCAGGTACTGCATCGCACGGCGCCCATCGTTGCGGATCACGAGGTGCTGAATCGACGAGAGCGCATTGAAGATGAAGTGCGGATTCATCTGCAGCCGCAGCGTCTGCAGCTCGGACTCCACCTGCCGCCGCTCCAGGCGTTCCTTCAGGCGAACGCGCTTCAGATGCAGGCGCAGCGCCGCAATGCCGGCCGCGGCAAGTGCAAGCGCACCGAGCACTCGGAACCACCACGCCATCCAGAACGGCGGCACCACACGAATCACCAGCGTAAGCGGATGCGCGGCCCACAGCCCGTCGTTGTTGGTGCCGGCAATGCGAAGCCGGTACGTTCCCGGATCGAGCCCGGAGAAACTCAGGGAGTGGCGGCTGCCGCAGTTGATCCACGTATCGCCGAATCCATCCAGCATGTAGGCATAACGGTTGGATGGCGAGTTCGCATAATCCAGCGCCGCGAAATCGAACGTCAGATAACTCTCGGAGTAGTTCACGGTGACGGTGTCGCCATCGCCCAGCCCCGTGGCACGCACCGAGTCGAAGACACGGAACGCGGTAACCGCCACGGTCGGCGCCACGTTGTTGTCACGAATGCGTTCCGGGCGAAACCGCGTTACGCCGTTCGCACCACCGAACATCAGTTCGCCGTCCGGCGATGCATAGTATGCGCTGAAGGAGAACTCGTTCCCCTGAATGCCGTCGCCGGTAGTGTAGGTGCGGCATGTCCGTTGCCGCGGATCGAACAGCATCAGCCCCTGGTTGGAGCTCACCCAGAGTTTTCCGGTGTTGTCAGGCAGCGCAGCATAGACGGAGTTCGCCGCCATGCCGTTCCCCGTGTTGAAGCTCTCGAAGGAATCGGCCGCATGGTTGTAGCGGGCTACTCCGGCTCCGTGCAACGCTATCCAGAGATCGCCGTTGTTGTCCTCGCTGATCGCGCAGGCGTTGTCCGAACATCCCACGAGCCCGGGGTTTCCGCCGATGCAGTAACGCCGGAACGCTGCACGCTCCGGATCCCACCGGCATATTCCGGAGACGGTTCCAAACCAGATGCTCCCGGCGCGATCCTGATGAATGGCCCAGACCACACCGGCAGGGAGGCTGGCCGCGTCCCCCGGTACGTTCATGAAGTGGCGCATCAGCCGGTTCCTGCGGTCGTACAGATACAGGCCCCGCTCGCGCGTCCCCACCCAGAGCATGCCGTCGCGGTCGCGAAGAATGGATCGCGTGGCAATCGGCACGTCGTTCCGGGCATTCGGCTCGGACCCCGGAAAGAGGGCGAAGCGAGGAGCGGGGGAGCACCAGGATCGCGATCGGAACAGTCTTCCGTTGGTTCCGATGATGACGCTCGAGTCACGGTCCATGTAGACGACATTGACCGTTGCCTCATCGTGGCTGCAGCCGGCCATCGGCCTGATGCAGACATGAAAGGCATGCCGCCGCTCATCGAAGATGTTGAGACCGTAATCGGTGCCGACCCAGAGCCTGTTGCCGGGGTCCAATACGACGGCACGCACGCGCGGACAACTGAGCCCGCCGGGAGTGCCGGCACGATAGGTCTGGAATCGCTCGCCGACCGCGGTGACACGGAACAGTCCGTCGGTGGTCCCCCCCCACACCACGCCCGAGCGATCGACAAGCAACGAGAGCACATGCACATGCGGTATCACCTGCCATTGATGCAACCGCTCCCGGATTCCGCGTGAGTGCAGGAGCGTGTCGAACGGAATTGCGTACAGTCCGGCACTGGCTTCGCTTCCCTCACCGGCGGAGATCGACAGCCAGAGATAGCCGGAGGCATCGATGCAGTACGGCCGGATCTCGTTGTGCAGCGCCCATGCCCGCGACGGAGAGATCGCCGGAAGCTCCTCCACCAGATGCGTCGCGGGATCGAAGCGGATAATCTGTTCCGGATTGCCCCATTCGCTCGTGGTGCCGATCACCAGCCGCCCCTGTTCATCTTCACACAGAACGCATGCGGCGTTGTGTTGTTTCCTCCAGATGCGATAGCCGCGGGCGCTCAGTGTTGCGGCATCGCACTGATAAATGGAGTCGCCGGAATGCAATGCCCAGATGCGCCCGCTTCCATCCTCGTACATCGCATGGACCGTCCTCTCCACCCCCCACTGTTCTGCCTGCACGGCGAGCGAAAAGAGCGAGTACGCATGGCGCACGGTATCGAACAGCACAAGCCCTCCCTCCGACGCAATCCATATCCTGCCGGAGCGATCGCACAGCATGGTGCGGAGCATGCGATCCTGCATGACGAATCGGGGGTCGGTGGGCCACGGATACTTCTGAACCGGCCCGCCACGACGATCCACGCGATTCAGCATCAGCGACCAGACCCAGATGTTCCCCTGCGAGTCGCTTACGCACGGCCCTGCACCGATGTCCGACAGGGATGTGGAGAGAGTGGGATCGTGGCGGAAGATCGTGAACTGATAGCCATCATAACGGTTCAGCCCGTCGCGCGTACAGATCCAGATGAAGCCGGGCCTGTCCTGCATGATGTTGTAGACATAGCTCTGCGACAGCCCCTGTTCCGGCGTCAGATGCTCAACGCGAAAGCGTTCCTGACCGTACGCCAGACACGCGCAGGCCGCAAGCAGTACCGCCACCACGAATCCCGATCGAATCATACAGTCCGGCAGATTGAGTCAGGGCAATGCATGGAGATGATGAACGGCGCGAGAAACGGATCGCGGTGAAGAGAGGAGAACGCTGCATGGTGCACAATGCACCGCTGTGTTTCCACTCCGCAACATCGTGAGGAGGACGTTCGCGCTCTATGCTCGGCGTTGTACGCTCGTTGGCAATGTGTGGGGGGATGGCCGGGGGACCGTGACCGGCGTCCGGTGCGATAATAGATTCGCCCCTGCACATTAGCAAGTGCAGGAGGCATCCCCGTTGCCCCCCGATCGAATCCTGCCGCGCGCTCCGGGAGCGTCCCGGGCATCATGATGCATGCACCGTCGGGTAGATGCGCGCGGCCCACGGCGGGAACTACCGGCCGGCACCAAATAAAACGCCCCTGACATATGCATCAGGGGCGCCCTCTCTGATCTCACAAGTGGGTGACCACTTGCCTCTCTGTCCACTCGACTTCTCGATACTCCTTTCCTTCCACTACGAACCATTCATTCGCATGAATGGCACGTTCCTCTCATGAAATACTGTAATGAACTTTGACCTTCCAGCGACTCATACACATACCTCGTGGACCGAGCAACCTGGAAGCTCAATACGCTGAATTCTTCCGATTGTTTGAACACGTACGAAGAGTTCACGTCCCGGCGAGCGGGGGGCACAATGAGCCGCGCACGGCAGCGGACGGGCATTGAGGTAAGAAATTCAAACGACGCGGTATGCCTCGCGAGCACACGCCTTGGAGTGATTCGAGCGCTGAGCCGTGTCGAACTGGTACGAACTTACTTCGACGGCGCGGCGCGTATCAGTACATCTTTGTGTACCCCCGTTCAGTGGGCACCTTTGAAGAAAACAGCGAGTGCGTGGTGTAACCAACAACCGGAGATCACGTGCGCGGCCGGCGGCAACGGCGCGGGTTATTCATAGAGCAGATAGTCCTCCCGCCGTGAGATGTAGGCGCCAAGCGGCCTGCGCCATGCTGCGGCCAGCATATCGGGGGTATCTCCACGAAGCAGTCCCAGCCTGATCCGGTCCGTGCCGCATACCTTGTCGAAGGTCTTCCACTTCTCGTCGGTTATCGATCCCAGCAGGTTGCGCTCCGGATAAAGATCACGCAACGTTGCGAGGATCGAGATGCATGCCTTGAACGGCGCGGTGTTCTCGCCGGTGCGCATCAGATGGACGCCGTAGCAGGTGGTGCCGGATGACATCGCATAGAACGGCTTGTAGGCTGTGCGCCGGAAGTAGAGCCCGGTCAGGCCGGCACGATTCAGGCGGCGTGCAAGGGAGTCACCGTCGATCCACGGCGCACCCACAAGCTGAAACGGAAGCGTGTACCCCACGCCGATGTTGACGATCCCGAGCTCGCCGATGGCGCCGGTGATCGCGAGTGCGAACGCGGCCTCCGGCGTGGGGACGTGCGGCGAGGTGGGCACCCACGTAAGCCCGGTCTCGCCCCATGTCATCGAGCGATGCCAGCCGCGCATCCTGACAACTCTCAGCCGGCATCGCAGGCCGCCGGCAAGCCACCCCTCGCCGTTGGCCATCGTGGCAAGCTCACCCGGCGTGAGGCCGTAGATGTAGGGAACCGGAACGATCCCGACGAACGAACGATAGTTGGTGTCCAGCACCGGCCCATCAACCACATCGCCGCCGATCGGATCCGGACGGTCCAGAACGATCAATGGAATTCCCGCCTCCGCGCATGCCTCCATCACGTTGATCAGCGTGGAGATGTAGGTGTAGCTCCGCACGCCGATATCCTGGATGTCGTAGACCATCACGTCAACGTTCCGAAGCATGGCGGGCGTCGGCTTGCGCGTGGCACCGTAGAGCGAATAGACAGGGAGCCCGGTGCGCCTGTCGGTCTGGTCGTTCACGGCATCGCCGGCAGCCTCCGATGCGTCGATGCCATGCTCCGGGCCGAAGAGCGCCGTGACATGGCAGACGTTCGTTGCAAGAAAGGTCTCGAGCGTGCTCTGGCGTATGTCGCGCCGAAGCGAGGTCTGGTTGATCACCAGCCCCACCCTCTTCCCCTCCAGCCCATCGAACCCCCGGCGTGCCAGCACATCGATGCCGGGAAGAACCTGCGCGCCCGCGACTGCCGGAAGCAGGAGAAGGAGAAGTGCGAGCGAACAACGTTTCATGCGGATGGAAGGATGATCGAAGACGCGAACCGGTGCGGTACGAACGGCGCACGGATGCCATGGCGCTGCGACGCCGGTCGGTGCCGCGGCGATCGCCGGGCAGCATCCTCTGCAACCCGGCTCCCGCAGGCAATGGCGGCGCACGGCCGTTCCGAACAGAGGTGGACGAGGCGGAAGATACGGAGTGAGCCGGCAGCGCCTATCCCTGCTCGATCCACTCCACGATCCTCTCCGTGTCGGCGAGCGACGGCCAGACCACATCGGGCTCATGGCCCAGAAGTTCCTCCTCGGTGAGCGAGCCGGTTGCCACCGCGAGCGACCGAATGCCCCACGCACGCGCGCAACCGATGTCCCGATGGGAATCGCCGATGATGACCGTGGCCTGGTAGGTGAACCGATGCGCTGCGTGCGCATGCGCGCGCTCCAGAGCGATGGGCGGAAGGTCGTTGCGGTTCACGGCATCGGAGCCATAGGCACCGAACGGAAAGAAGCCGTTGAGATCGTGCGGCGCGAGTTTCATCCGCGCAGCCGGCTCCAGGTTCCCGGTGAGAAGCGCAAGGCAGATGCCGGGTCGCTCTGCAAGCCTCTCCACCAGTTCGCGCACGCCGGGAAGCAGTTCCACCGTCTCCGCGTCGAGATGCATCTCCCACTGTTCCAGCAGCGCGCGTTCCATACGGCTGCACAGACGCGCCGCGTCGCTGCCGGTAATCCCGGCCCGCGAGCAGAGCTCCAGCATGATCAGCCGATCGGTCTTGCCGTGCAGTTCCATGTTGTCCGCGTGGCCTGCATCACCCAGCACGTCGCGGCAGATCGAGCGAAGCACGCCGGCCAGCACATCGTGCCGGACGCGAACAAGCGTTCCATCGATATCGAACAGAAGAAGCTTCATGATGATCCGGGATACCAGTAAACGGCACGCCGCGCATTCCCTCCGTGAAGGCCGCGCGGCGCGGGACATGCGGAGCGCTACGTTCGCACGGAGAGATTTACGATCTTTGCACCGGCTGCCGGCAGATCACGAGCACACAATCCGAACACGTACCTTTGCGGCTATGGTCCAACCCACGTCCCTCATCCGCATCATCCCCGTCTCCGTCTCAACGCTCTCACTCCTCGCGGCATTCATTGCCCTGGCAGGCGCCGCCTCCTGCGCCGAGAAGAAATCCGGCCCGGCGGCAACGCCGCGCATGGATACCGAAGCAGCCGCGCCTCGGCGAACCATTGCGTCGTATTCCGATACGTCGGCCGCCGGAAGCGGGGCGCGGGCCGATACCACATCCGCGCCGGCAACCGGAGCGAACGGCATCGCCGTCGCCACTCCGCATGCGGAGACAGGGCCGGCCTGGAATCGCGCGGAACTGGTGAGCGGCGTTCAACAGTTCGTGACCGCAATCGACTCGAACAATCAGACGGCATTCTGGCACTCGCTCTCACGGCGCAGCATACGGCTGATCGATGGCGGTCACCTGGCTTCGCACGATCAGATCTGGAAGGATGCCCGCGAGACGCTCTCCGACATCCGGGAGAGGCGCATCACCGTTATCGGCGGCTCGCGCGACAGCGTGGCGCTGCAGATCGACGGGAAGCGATTGATCGACGGCGAGCGCGAAAGCGACCCCATCATCATTCAATTGCTGCGCGAGCAGAATCAGTGGAAGGTGGTCTATCCGGGGCTGCTCTATCCCGAACATGACCTGCGGAAGGGGCAGTAGCCAGGCCGATTCATCTCCCTACACATTGAAGCGGAAGAACATCACATCCCCGTCCTTCACCAGATAGTCCTTCCCCTCAACGCGGTACAGGCCCGCCTCCTTCATCGCCTGTTCGCTTCCAAGGCGACGAAGATCGTCGTAGCCCTGAACCTCGGCGCGGATGAAACCGCGCTCGAAATCGCTGTGAATCACTCCGGCCGCCTCCGGCGCCGCCGCCCCCCTGCGTACCGTCCAGGCACGGCACTCCTTCTCGCCGGCCGTGAAGAAGGTCAGCAGGCCCAGCAGCTTGTAGCCGGTGCGGATGATGGCGTTCAGCCCCGGCTCCTCCAGGCCGATCGATTCCAGAAACGCGGCGCGGTCCGCCTCGTCGAGCTCCGCGATCTCGGACTCGATCTTGGCGCAGACCGGCACTACCTCGAAGCCGCGCGGCGCGGCGAAGGCGCGCACCTGATCCAGATACTTGTTGCCATGCAGCACGCCGTTCTCATCCGTGTTGGCGATGTACATCACCTTCTTGTCCGTCAGCAGATGGAACTCACGGACAAGCTTCGCCTCCTCCTCCGTGCGCTGGAACGTGATCGCCAGATTCCCCGCCAGCAGATGATCGCGCAGCCGCTCGGCCAGTTCCTGCTCCGCCTTCGCCTCCTTGTCGCCGGTCTTGCCGCGCCGTGCAGCGTTGTCGATCCGTTTCTCCACCGATTCCACATCGCGCAGAATCAGCTCGGTCTCGATCGTCTCGATGTCGCGAATGGGATCAACGGCTCCATCCACGTGCACGACATTTTCATCCTCGAAGCATCGCACCACATGGGCGATCGCATCCACCGTGCGGATGTGACCCAGGAACTGATTCCCCAGCCCCTCCCCCTTCGAAGCGCCTCGCACCAGGCCGGCGATGTCCACGAACTCGATCGTGGTTGGAACCTCCTTCCGCGTCTTGAACGTTGCGGAGAGCCACGCCAGGCGCTCGTCCGGCACAGCCACCACGCCGGTGTTCGGCTCGATGGTGCAGAACGGATAGTTCTCCGCGGGAATGCCCGCGGCCGTGATGGCGTTGAAGAGTGTGGACTTGCCCACATTGGGGAGCCCGACGATTCCACATGCGAAGCCCATGATCGATTCCGTCGATGGTATGAGATAAACGGTTCAGGTCAGCATCAAAGATACGAGGCGCAGCTTCACCGGCAGCCGGGACGATATCCTTCGTAACAACTCACGGTGCCGGTGATGGGTGATGGGGGTATTTGGAATGTCTCGTTCTTCAACACCGTGTTAGGGAAGCTTGATGAACGCGACTATCGCATCCATTGATCGCGGCGCGCTTGGCGTTGAGCTCGCCAACGGCTCCCGCCGGCGCGCGCCTCTCACTTGCCGAACTAC
>DASZRW010000061.1:0-16252 GCA_035549015.1 Kapaibacterium sp. (SeqCode) | reverse complement strand
ATTCGTCGGCAGCGGGCTCCCGAAAGTTTCAACGATAGAATTGTAAATACGATTACCTGGCTTGAAATTCCCATTCTTCAAGGCATCAGCCGCTTCATAGAGCTGGTCCAGATGCGCCGGAGCGATGTTTAATGCGCGGATGTTGTCGCCCTGCCTGCCGGTCGTGAATGCCTTCCGCATTTGTGCCGTCTGTTCAGACCAGTTCGGATCGTAGTTCGTCACCGCCTCGCGCACTTGTCGCCAATAGGGAGTGGCAGACGCATAGCCGCCTGGCATGGTCATCCGTCCCGTAGCAATAGCCTTTACCGTGCTCTGCAGTGATGTCGGAAGAGTCTTCAGGTATTCCTCTCCCGTCGCCTTCGGAGACACTCCTTCTTGAAAACCCTGCACGCCCGTCTGCATCAGATTCACCGGCCGCGACTGCTGTGCGATCTGCACGCGGCGCCGCTGCATGGCATCCAGAACAGATTGTGCGTCTTTGTCGCCCTTTAACGCCTTAGACGTGAGTTGCTCTTCCGTCAGGTTTGGTTCCTTCGCTTGCGCCGCGCGCTCGGCAGGCGTCATGCCCAGCCGATTCAGAATGTCTGGAGATTTCGCCGGATCGTACTGCCCAACAGGGACGGCGGTCTCGAATTTCTTCGCGATCCCACGCGGCAGCTTGTCCAGGAAAGCATCGTAGTCCGCCGCTGTCTTCGGTGGATTTGCCGCGATGGCTGCCAGCGTGTCATGGAACTGCTGTTCTTCCTGCTGGCGCGTGGCGGTCATCAGCGCCGCCTGCCCGCGCTGCTGGGAGCCTAGAGCGGTAATGCGGCCCTTCTGCTCTTCCAGGAGTTGTTTCCCGGTCGCGAGTTGATTCACGCGAAGCTGCGCAGCTTCCTTCCCTGGGTATTCATCAGGGAATGCTTGCGCGGTCTGCGGATCCAGCCCCTCACGAATGCCTTTAATCTGATCGGCATACGCCTGCATCGCCTTTTGGCGTCCTTCGGGCGTTCCGTCGTCAAGATCCACGATAGGCTGGAGCGCTCCGCGCACTTGGTCGTTCACTTTCAAGTGAGCGTCCAGTTGCTTGTCCGTGAGCTGCGCGAGCTTCATCTTCCGGTCTAGTAGTTGCTGATCGAAGGCCATCAGCATCTTCGGCGAGACTCCGTACTGCGTGGCTAGCGACCGCGCCTTGTCCAAGTCGCCACCGGATTCCATGTAGGCTTTACGAAACGCCTGCTGGTCCTGCAGATCGCGCTGCCGCTGCTCCAACTCCATCTGGCCCAACTGCAGTGCCTGCTGCCCCTGCTGAAGCTGAATCGGCGCCATCGCCTGCTCTTGGGCGAGCCGCTGCTTCGCCTGTCGGATGTTGATGGCCTGCCCGAGAAGCGCGAGAGGGCTTTCGATCTGCGGAGGTCGATAGCTGAGCGCGATATTTGGATCGATGAAGGCCATGGTTTATGGAATGGGCGAGAACAGTCCAAGCCCGCTCAGATCACCTGTCGTGGGCTCCGGTGCCGCTCCGTAACCGCTCTCCCCCAATCCTCCGAGTTGACTTCCAACTACCAATCCTCCTACGAGATTACTCAGCCCGCCGATGCTGTTGGACCAAGCATTCGCGCTTCCGACCTGTCCGGCCGCCGCTGCGTTGCCCCGGCCTACCGCGAGATCCGCCAGCGCCGAACCCAAGTTCCCGTAGATGCTGCCCACGGTACCCGCCGCGCTCTGCCCGAGTTGTCCTACCTGCCCTGCCGCCTGTTGGCCCGATCCCGCGAGTTGCGCTAGCCGGTTGAACTGATTCGCCTGGTTCTGTTCGTAGATCCCGTACGCCTGCTGATACTGCTGCAGCGCGTTGTTGTATGCCTGCTGGTACTGTGTCGAGCCGTAATCCTGCCCGAACTTCATCAGCGACTGCAGCGTCCCACCGGTGAGAGCGCCGCCCGCCGCCGCCGCACTCTGATTGATTGCCTGCGTCCCGAGCGCCAGACCCTCTTGCGTTCCGGGCATGGCCATGGCCTCGGCTGCTGTAGGAGCCTGGAACTGTTGAGTCCAGGGGGCTACGAGCGAGCCTCCAGGGAGCATCCCGGAGACCAGTTGGGAGAGCGCGCCCTGCCCAGCCTGCAGGTAGGGCTGAAAGTTGTTCTGCGTTTGCCCCCAGACGCCCTGCTGGAAGTTGATTGCCTGCTGGGCGTTCTGTTGCTCTAGTTGGGACGCCTGCGCGGCCGCCTGTTGCTGGAGCGCGGCAGCGTTGTTCGCGGCGTTCGAACCCAGAATCCCCCCGAAGATATTAGCACCGGCTCCAATGAGGCTAGCCGAGAGCAGGCCACCGAAGGGCATTAGGACGCCTCCTTTACCCAGATCTTGTAGGGTAGATCGCGATACCCCAATTCCTGGAGTACCGTTTCCATTTTAGGCTCGCCCGTGAACGAATAATAGCCCGTGCCGGGCGATCGCGCGAACAGCGCGTCCAGCGCGTTGTGCAGCCGCCGCCACAGTCCACTGCCGCGATGATCCGGGCGAATCCAGAGCGGACCCGCCCACCACATTGGCTGCAGCGTCCAGAACCCTGCCAGGCCATCCTCGTCGAACGCAGCGAGCACGCGCGCACCGCACTCATGGTGCGGCATCTGCCCGCCTTGCTCGCGGAATACCGGGTCAAGCAGGTGCCATTCCTCGGGCTTCAGCGGCCGTACAGTGACCGAACGTTCGGGAGCCGTCATAGGGTTCATTGCGTGATCTCCAGTCCGGACACAATGCCCACTACGGCGTTCACGGTGTCCGCCACCAACTGCAGCGACATCCCAGGCATCAGTGTGTGATTCTCGATCTCATAGACCTCGAGAATCGGATTCGCCAGACCGGGGATCGCGGGCTTCGCGGGCACCGTTACGGGTCCGAACGCGATATTCGTCGCTCCCGGATTCCCGGCGGCGGGGACGAAATAGCCGGTGATGACCACGGCCGTGTTCGCGGTGTTCACGAACGTCGCTTTCTTGATGAGCGCCACGGTTCCACCGGGAGTCGTGTAGAAAGCGGCAACGACATTTGGTAGCACCTGAGGCGCGCCCGTCGAGGATAGTTGCTTGTTGACTGTGGACATGGTTCACCTGTGCATATACGTCTGAAAACTCATCCGGACCGGCAATCCGCCGTTGGTCTCCCCCGGAGCTTGCTGCGGTGCGTTGGTGTCCGACAGCCCATGCGAGTGCGTCGGATCGCTGACGGTCACCGTGTGGCTGTGCGTGTCGGACGCGACCGTCGTGCCCGTGCCGGACTGCACTACAACCGTTGCGCTCGGAGCGCTGTTGGTGATATTCGTACTATCCAGGCCGGTCGCGGCGGAATCCGTGTGCGCGCCCACTGCCCAGTGCAACCCCAGTGCTGCCGTCTGTGACGGCCCAGTGTATGGGCCCGCCTGAAGCATGATGTTGTCACCCGCGCCCGTTTGCGTCAGGTTCGGCGTATGAATAGTCGTGGTCGTTGCATCCGCTTGATAGAACGTTTGGATCGATCCATTGCATGGAACCCAGGCGGTACCGGCCGGAGCCTGCAGCATCAGCGCTACGAACCGGTTGTCTTTGTAGGGGTCCGACATGTCCCAAGTCCAGCCCGCGCCTAGCCAGCGCCAGACGTGCTCGACATCCTGAGCCGCGAATACGAAACCTGCATCGTCCCCGCCAAGATCGGTTGGCAACGCGCCGTAGGTGCTCACCATGCGTCCGGAGAGGAACTCCCAGCCGCCGGAAGAGAACCGGTAGGGAACCCCCGCACCGTTCGTGGCGGGCGCGGTAAGCGCGATCGTGCTACCACCGATGGAGAGGATTCGATATCCTTCCCAGAACGTCCCGGAGAGCGTCGTCCCGCTGCCCACGCCCGCGCTAGTCGTGACCTGTAGATGATTCGCATCCTGAACATAGGCGACCTGATAGGGCGATCCGCCGAGAAGTACGGTCTGTCCCTGCCAACTGGCATTGAAGTGGCTGCCAGTCGTCCAGGTCACGGCCGTACCGTTCGTCGACACCGTGCCGCTTCGCGCATACTGGAGTTGCAGATTCTTCCCGACCCACGAGATGTCGATCAGCCCCGTGGGTGATGTCACAAGCTGCCCGTTGACTGTGGCAGTTCCGGCGCCGCCGATCAGTTGGTAGCGCACCTGTCGGTCCGTTTCATACCACTCGGTTCCCTGTTCGTACTGCCCAGGCGACCAGTCGTAAATCTCCCAGGAAACTCCGGCCGTGATCGGAAACTGGGTATTCAGGATGCCCGCCGTGCCCGAACTGGTGCTCAGCAGCGTCGGGATCGGGTTGTACGCGATGCTGAACGTAGCGCTCGGAGACGTCGGAATCGTGCTGGTGGTGACGAAGTGCGTGGAGTCCACCACGTGGTCTACCGTGTAGAAGACGCCGCCAATCTGCACCGGCCGTCCAGTCCAGTTTCCGAGGGTATCGAACGTAGTACCCGCAACCCACGTGGCCGTGGTGCCCGAGGTCGAAACCGTGCCACTGAGCGAAATATAGAGCACGATCTGCGCAGGCGCGACGTTCGCCGGGAACGTCCCAAGCGTGAGTGTGATGTTCGCCCCGCTTAACGACGCCGTACCTTTCGCGACACGGTTCGCGTGCGGTGCGCGGATCACGGCCGCTGGCAACACGGACGCCAGGAGCAGCGCGAGAATTAGAGGCTTGCGGTAGTCTGCCATACACTCCCAGTCCAGCGGTAGAGTTTCCCACCATCCATATCGTGAAACGTCAGCCCGGTATCGTTCAGGCCGATGTCAGGCGGTAGCGGGCGGTCGCTCTGCGCGCCGAAAAACGTTCCCATCGTATACACCCATGCCGACTGTCCATCGGCTCCGTTGCCCCCATAATACAGCAACATGCGGTCGGTCTCGACATATCCTTGCTGGGCCACAGGCACGTAGGAATTCCGGTTCGCATGCACGTCGAAAATCAGGGGCGCTACCGGCCGCTGCCGGTTGTCGTGAATCGATGCCACGTACGCCTGGAGGTCCTGGAGTTCCCGAACCCATCCATAGTTCGGAACGTCCATCGCCGCGAATTCCCCGCGCAACCCCGCGAGATCGGCGGACCAGCGCTGATTCCCCCCGTCGCCAAGCACCTGTGCGGCACTCAACGCCTCGCCCTGCGTATCCCGCGACGTCTCCCCATAGAGAGACTGCAGATTCGCGTCCGTGGTGTTCACCGCCGTCTTTGTCACGTTCTGGAAGAACCAGAGCCACGGGCGCGTAATACACCCCTGGTGATCGACCAGTGGCGTTTTTAACAGCCCGGGAAGGAAGAGAGGAATCGTCGAGTCCGGCATCAGGACCCCCTTCCGGGCGCGGCATCCGAATAGGCGTCAATCCATGACTGCTGCACGGGTTCGGACGATGTGATCTCATAGCAACGATCCCGGCTTACGCCCAGCCCGTTGTAGATCGCCCGGTAGCGATACTGCCCAAGAGACCCCATGCCGACGTCGTGCTGATTTCCCCAGGTGAATCCACCATCATCGGACATCCGCATCGTCATCACCGGCGCGCCGCCAGGCCGCTGCACGATAGCCGTGCCCGTGAATGCCGCGCTCGGCACGTTCTGGTTGTCCAGCGTGATCGTTCCCGCGCCGATAGCCGTCACGGTGAACGCCCCATTGTAGTCGGGCACGGCCGATCCCGAGACAGTCACGCCCTGGTTGATCGCGAAGCCATCGGTAGTATCCACGGTGAGCACGACTGGGGCGGACTGCGTGGCGCCCGTGACCGTCGCGGTGTCCTGGATACCCACACCCATCTGTGCGTCGATCTGCAGACGCTTGAACCGCATCCATTTCATTTCCGTGGAAATGTGCGGAGCGCTGCGCAAGCGCCGGATCGGCCATCCGTTGTCCGTGTAGCAGTCCAATCGCATTTCATACACATCGCCCGTCGTACGATCCCCCACGTAGTGCTTGCCCCAGGCCGCGACGTACCAGCGCGCCTTGTGCGCTTCGTATTCGCTCACCGTGGGATTCCAGAACGCTCGCTCATGCCACATGCCGGTCGCCACGTCATAGACCCAGGTGGCGCCAGCGTATTCCGTGGTTGGCGGGTTGTACCCAGTGTATTTGTCGCGGGGTTTCGCGCTCGGGAAGTACAGGACGTAATACGTGTGCCCGTTTTCCTGGTAGGTCCAGGCCTCCGCGTCGTCGATTCGTGGATAGGTGTTCCATGCGGATTCCACGGCATGGTTTGAGATCCGCTGCGGGGTCCAGCCGTTCGCCCGCCAGGCCATGCCCTGCCCGCGATCGTCCCGGCCAAGCCAGAAAATCGTGTTATCCAGCCGTTTCGCCGTGAAGCCGGAGACGATGCCCTGATCAAGCACGCCACCGGATACGCGCGCGAACGGGAAGAATTGGCCGCCCGCGTCGTACCAGATTTCGATGTGCTTCTGCCCTAGGAGCCAGAGTTCCTGGAAGGCCACCACGATGGCTTCGATGTTATCGTTCTGCTCCCACTGCGCGAACTGCAGACCGCTCCAGGTCTCTCCATCGAAGAGCCCAGAGAGTTGGAACCGGCGAGAATCCGGCTGGAGCGCGATGAAATAGCCGTCCATGAACTCCACCATGGACGCGGCGACCACGTTCTGCTGATAGGTCCAGTCTCCACGGATCAGATTCGCCTGCCCACCGCTGGCTACGAGCACCTGGCTGCCGTTGAAGGCGAAAGAAACAGGCCCTCCATCGTTGATGACAGTACCAATGACACGCGTCGTGCCGTCCTGGGCGATCTGGTAGACGGTGTCTCCGCCCACCGCGTATACGAAATCTCCCGCGAGGATGCCGCCGCGCGTGGGAGCCTGCAGAGTGACAAACGGCGGCCGCAGTCCCGGCGTGCCTGTCAGATAGACGCTGTTTTTCCCGTGTCCGCTCTCTACCGGCTCCAGATACATGTTCACCAACCGCTCGCCATCGGCAGAGATCGACTGCGAGGTATAGCTCGCGCCAATGAAGCCGAAAAGTTGGCTCCGCGCCAGCGCTACCTGTTTGCGCTGGACCAGCAGTTGCGAGAGTACGGACGGATCGGATGCCATTGTCTAGGCTAATATCCCGTCAAATAGGACCATGAACTCCGTTTATTCCTCGGAGACGCTGCCGGATCGGACACAATGCGCGGCTCCGGCGAATTCGCGGCTTCCAAGCGTGCCAGACTCGACTGTGCGAGTGCCACCACTCCCGGATCGGGTTCTAGGATGCCAATCGCGACCCGAATCGCCAAGTTGTACACCAGGGCATCCCAGTAGCCGGGCGGCAGGATCACGCTGGACTGAATGTTCGGGAAGTTCGGCAGCGCGGACCAGGTGAAGAGTTCGATCTGCACCGGCATGTTGGCCACCGGGTAGGTGTAGATCCGCCCTAAGCCGATGGGCGCGGCCGTGGAATACGTCTCGTCGTACCAAATGCTGGTGGGAAACGAAGACGGCGTAGCGGGCACGCGCAACGCCTGCCATTGGTCCATGTTGAGGATCTGCAGCGGGATGCGCGTAATCGAGCCGCCTGCGTTCAGCAGGATGTTCGCGCGCTCGATCTGCACGGGCCGCGTTGTGTTGAACGCGCCACCTGGCCCAATCGTGTAGTAGGTTCCAGAGACGGTGCTGACGCCACCTACAAGATTGAACACTTCAGGCGGCGTCGCGAAGATCAGCAAGCGATCCACATTCCAGGAATCGAACATCATGTTCAGGTCGTTCAGAGCGTTCTGCGCGAGCTGATTCGAGATCGATTCGCCCGGCGCGACGATGCCGCTCTTGTAATACGCCTGAGTTAGGATGTTCAGAACTGGAGTATTCATCGTCTACTCTTGCACTTTTCGGGGACGGCCGGGGCCGCGCTTCACTTCCATCCCGGTCGCTTCGCCCGGCAAACTGTCCACCTCTTCCGCGACGGGTTGAACGCCGAACGAGCAATCATGGAGCATCCACAGATCGGCTTTACCGTCTTTGGACTCCAGCAGCGCGGTCTCTTCCGCGAGGTTCTTCACGATTTGCTGGGACCCATTCAGATGCACGTAGTACCGGGGATAGAACGCTTCGTGCCCCCAGCCGGGAGCGGCTTCGAGCGCTCGCTGTTCGCGCAGGTTCTTCACAATCCGTTGCGCACCGTTCCGATGATGCATCATCTTCGGGTATTCCTGGTGCGTATACAGCGCCGGGGACTGGAGAAATGGGGTTTCAACTGGCATTTTGCCTCCTTATGGTTTCAGGGAGCCGCCCGTCGACTCCCTGCTCCGGTTGCGATCAATACCAAGCCACATGGACCAGGAGTCCAGGACTGTTTAGGGTCATCGCGCTCGCCGCCGTCTGGCCAAACGGCAGATGGTAGACGAGCGATTGCAGATCCGCCGTAATCAGCACCGGGCTGCTGAACGTACTGCGAATCGAGAGAAACGAGCCAGCAGTCGTGACGCTCGTGATTTGGCTCGGGGACACCGTAGAAACCGTGCCTCCGATCGATACAGGCGTAACCGTCGAAGCCGTTTCGGATGCGGCCGGCGTCGGGAACGTGATCGTCCCGAGCGTGGCCGTACCGACACTGGTAGGAGCCACGGTCTGCGAACCTACGAGCGCTACAATGTCCTTGATAACCAAACCTCTCCCGTTGTTCATGAACATGTTCGGGAGAATCGAGCACGACAGCGTCAGGGTTCCGGCCGCCGCGTTCGTGGTCCCGTTGACCACGGGGATGAACGCGGTGCCGATCTGAGGATACGTGTTAGTAACCGTCAGAGTCGTCGGAGCCCAGACACAGTTCGACGCGGGGATGAAGACCTCGCCGGTATCGAAGAAGCCATTGGCGTTGTCCACCAGCCATTGGTTTCCGTAATCCGGCCCCTGTCCGCCGTAAACCACGGCGCCCGAGGAGTGCGTTGCCTGGATTGAGCCGTCCGTGCCGCGCAGGACGCTTACGGCGCAAGCGTTGCCCGCCGTCCCGGTGACGATGCTCTGCACGCGCATGGCCTCGTTGTCCACGAACAGAATGTAGCTCGGATAGCCTCCCACAACGGCCGGAATGGACGGGCAGGAGGACAGCGAGACGAGCGTGGCGCTTTGCGTCAACGCCGTCGAAAGCGTGGTAGTGCTCAGCGTGGACTGCCCGAAGGCAGCCATCGTGAGCAGCGATCCAAGAATCAGGAGTTTCTTCATGATCATGTCCTCCTTAGCTGGCAATGCGGGTTGCGAGTTGCGGGTAGGTTGCGCACTCGCCCCACAGAATGTCGAAACGGTTGGCGTACTGGTCCGTGGTCGCCACGTACTGCCGCACGTAGCGCAACGAGATGCCGGTGTCCGGATCGGTTTCGGTGAACGCCTCTTCGACGCCGCCCGGCTCTTCCAGCGGAACGGTCGCCATGGCGTAAGCGCTCTTGTGGAACGCCATCGCTTGCGGCGTGTTCGTGCCGGAAGCACCGAAGACAGTGATCGGGGCGTTGTCGGCAGGCAGAGCGTTGACGTTCTGATACTGCCCGCTGGGGATGATCCCGTCCGCGCCGATCTGAATCACCATGTTGCCCGCGCCGTCCGCCACGGCCGGAGCCGCGACGACGAAACCCTGCTGCCGCGCGTACACCACCGGCTGTCCGTTCGGTCCAGGCTGCGGGTTCACCGCGAAGACGCCAGAGAGGTAGATCACGTCGCCGACGTTCAGCGTGCTGCCCGCGTTCCAGCCATCGGTGGTCAGCACGTTTCCTTGCTGATTGGCACCGTTGACGAGCGGCGCACCGCCATAGGTGCCGATGGTATGCACGTAGATCTGCTGATCTTCGTACCATTCCATACCCCAGGCCGTGCCCATCTTCCCCTGCTTGTACTGCCGGGAGAGTTGCCCACCGTCATGGAACAGGTTCTGGACGGCATTGATGATCGTCGCCTGCATCTGAGGGGAGATCAGGATCGACAGTTCATCGTCGACGGGCGCGCCCATCTCGTGAATGATCTGCGGTGCCGTCAGGTACGTGGCCGAAGAGTTCGGCACAGTGCCCGGCGTGCCCACCACGTTGCCGGTCTGCTGGTAGAGCAGATAGAGCAGCGTGCCATCCACGCGGTTAGCGATGTTCACGGCGGCGGGCTTCAGGATACGCTCGCGGAGATAGTCCATGTCGAGTTTGCGCTCGACGGACGACATCTCGAAGTCCACGCCCGACTGATAGTTCAGCGTCAGCGGGATGAAAGTCTCAACGATGCCTTCGGGCGCGAAGCCCTGTCCGTTGCGACCCTTGAAGCGAACCGGACGCCGAATGTTGAGGGTTTGACCAATCTTGGCGCCCTTGACGCCGTACTGGTCATCGTAGCCCCGATGGATATTCGGAGCCACCTTGAGGTTGTTCGTCAGAATCAGGAGCGTCTCTCGCGTAAACTCCTGTCTGGTAAGAAATGAATTACCCGGCATTTCGGGAATCTCCCGACGATGCAGGGCCTATCGGCGAAAGTCTTTGTCAGTCGCTCAGGCGCTTTGTCGTCGCATCTCAGCCTCCCGCCGGGCTTTGTATTCCCGGAAGTTCCCAGCATCGCCGGATGCTTGCGAGCGAGGCGCGCTCGGCTTCACCACGGCGGGCGGATTGGGAGGCGGTGCCTTCGGTTTCTGAGCTTTTCTCTCAGCTTCGAGTTGCGCTTCGATGCGTCCAATCGCGATAGCGGCGCGGCCGGGAGTCATGGCCATGACTTTCCGCGCCTCCTCCGGATGGTCCGCAAGGTGATACAAAACGGCCGGTCCGACTTCGGACTCGATCAGAGCATACTGAAGATGCGGCGGCAGATCGCGCCCAACCTCATCCATCAGATCCTCCATCTTGTCTTCCCAGTCGGCATGGTCCTTCACGAAGGCGTCGCGCTTCATAGCCCACTGTTCCGCCGCAGTTCGCGCGGCGGCCTGCTGCTGCTCGGCTCGCTTCGCCTGTTGAGCCTCGAAATCGGCGCGCTTCCGCTGCTGTTCCGCATCGTGTAGCCGTTTCTCCGCTCCGTACTCCCCGAGCGCGATCTGATACGCGGCCCACGGATCGGCTTCCTTCTCGAAGTCGTCCACCTTGGGCTGCGGTTTCGTGAATGGCTCGGGCTTAAATTCTTGGGGCGCGGCAGCGGCGGGCGCTTTCTTCAGCATCTCATTTTCCTGCCGCAGTCGCTCAACTTCCGTACGCAGGTCGCGCCGCTCCTGCCGTAGACGAGCCCACTGCCGGTCCGCCCGCGTGGGCTTCGGCGGCTCTCCATCGTCAGCGGCAGCAGCGCCTTCGCCCTCTCCCTCCGCGCCAGCCGCTACCGGTGGCTCTTCGCTTGGCGTGGCAACCGGCTCAGTGACGGAAGTCCCTTCCGTCTGCGTCAGTGCCTGCAGTCCGCCTTCTGCCTGCCCAACGGCTGGCGTCTGCTGTGTCGGGTCCTGAATCTGTGTATCTTCCGCCATCACTGCCTCCAACTCGCGTACCAATTACAGCCGCTGGTGCTTGCCGAGATCGAAAACCCACCGGGCGTCCAGTACCAACGGGGGAAACTCATCACGTAGATCGTTCCCGCCGCCGTCTGCAGCGTGGGGATCAACGGCACGGGCGTGCCTTGGTTGTCCTGGAGCGTCACCGTAGGTGTGCCAGTGCAGGAAATCACCACCTGGTCCAGGTAGGCATCGGACTTCGCGACCGCCGTCAAGCTCGTTGGGACCGCCTGCGGCTTGATCTGCACGTATCCGGAGCCCGGCTGTTCGTTTTTCTGGTACAGCGCTGGAGACTGGGCGGGCATCGGCCCTGCCATAACCGCGAATAGGAACAAAACCGTCGCGATCTGTTTCATTGAACCGTCCCTCCCCCTGTCGGCTCCGGCGCGGCTGCCTGCTGCATCCGCACCTCGTGCGCGCGATCCAATTCGGCCTCGATTTGGTTGACGATGGCCATAAACCGTTGTTTCTCACCGTCATTGCTATTTTGCAACGCCGCCTTCAGAATTTCCAGTTTGGATTTCGCGATCGCCGCCGCCGCCTGAATCTGCGCGACGTCCCGGCGTCCCGCCTGCTCCACGGCTTTCGTCTGAATCGCCTGCTGGAGTTGCCGCACCATTCCGGTAAGCTGCTGATTCTGCTGCATCATCGCTGCTGCCTGCTGGGGCGTGAACTGCTGTCCGGACTGCTGCATCGCTCGCTGCTGCGCGATGTCCGGGGGCATCAGGCGTTCCGCGAATTCATCGGCCATTGGCCAATCCTGCACGCGCGCAATCAGGTCTGCCACGCGCGGGAACAACACGGGTGCGATGCTCATAAACTCCAGCATCCCTTCCGCCGCCTCCTCGCGCCGCGTAGCCGTCGAAGGACCCACCGTGACCGCCACATCATACTGTGCCTTGTCCAGGAAGTAGCGCCGCACCTGGCCGCCCGGATCGCGCCAGATGGAATTCACACGCACGATTTTCTGAGCTTCATCCTCCCCAAGGATTTTCACCTGGCGATCAGTATTGTACGTCTTCACCAGCAGTTCGGACATCACCTCTCCGGCCCAAGTCATGGACTGCGTGAGATTGTCCGTCAGATGATAGTTCATCTGATCGGTGACCCCTTGCCAGGCTTTCACGGCCTTCCCGGACTGCTCAGCCTTGCCGGGAATCCCCAGCGCCGGATCCGTGAGTCCGCCGGTTGCCTTCAAGTCCTGGTCAATCTGCGTCTGCAGCGTGAGCATGCCTTCAACATGCACGTCGAGGTTCTGCCGCTGTGGAGGGCCCGCGCTCTGACCATTTACCGTGACGGGGTCATACTCCAGATACGCCATCGGCTCCTTATTCGACTGCTGCCAGCGTTGACCGTGCGTTTTGAACTGTCCAACTGCACCTACCCAGGGCGCAATCGGCGCAATCGCGACCGTCTCCACCTCTTTCGACCGCAAATAGTTGTAGGCCATCTGCGGGTCCCGCTGGAACTGAATCAGGCTGAGGAGCGTCCGGCGCCCATCGAACAGCACCTCTTCCGCCCATGCTCCGATGATCGGGAGTTCGGTCCCGATCCATTCGTGCTCTTCCAGGACCTCGATTCCGTTGATGACGTACTGGACAACCTTCCGATCTTCGACCTCGCGCGTGATCTCCTGTCCTTCGGCGTCCACCATCACCACTAGCGGCTCACCGTTCGCGTCCACTTCATCCTCCGCCGGACGCGTCCGGCGGCTCGTGCCGTCCGATAGACGGTAGAGCGTGGCACCGCTGGTCTCTACCCGCCAGTATTCACAGACCCAGAACTCATCGTAGTCGGGCTTACCGCCTAGATAGTACCAATCGTTCCATTCCGGGAATGACTGGAGCAGCCCGGTATCAATCGTGCCGTACTTCGATTCATAGGCATCGCGGCTGATCTTCGTGCGCACGAACACATACCGGGCATCCCGCCGGAGAGGGTCTACCGCGTCGCAGTCGAAGTATACGCTCGTTGGGTCCGGGATCGCCTCAATCCAGAGGTCCTGATCGAAGCTCTCATCGTCTACGAACTTGGTGATGAACCGGAACGCTCCGAATCCCCCCACACACATGTTCCGGAAGGTCGTGTCATAGGCGATATCCGCGATGGAGATTCGTTGCCGCGCCCGCGCAAGGCCGGTGAGGATTTCCGCCGTATCCTCATCCGTGCCGTTGTTCGCGCCCATCGAGTATTTGATCTGCGGACGCGTCTGCCGTTGCGCAGCGCATGCGAGTGAGACGAACTGCCGGATCCGGTTGAACGTCAGTGCGGGCCGATCCGCGTCTTCCCACTCTTTTTTCGTCGTCTCATCCCACTGCTGCCCGAGGTAGAAGCGGTTGTTCTCCGCCATTTCGATGCGGATCGACTTCTCAACCTCCATGCAGCGGCGTAGACGTTTCCGCGCCTCCTCGACGATCTCTGGTTTGTTGAGACCGCTAGGCACGCCGCCGCTCCCGGTATTCGCGCATGGTTTCCCCGTCCTGATCACCAGCGAGTGCCGTCATGAGCGCCGCGCGGTCCAGTTTCGCCCGCTTGGGATCCGCCTCCCACCGATTACAGCAGGCCCCGGCCACAATCTTTCCCGGCGTGTCCCCCTCCGAACCCTTGTCCACTTGACGGCAGTCTTCCGCTTTTGGCTGGAAGTACTCGCACCGGCCGCAGGTGAACCCCGCCGCCGAGTCCTGATACCCCGCCTCTTCCGGGGTCATGATGCCCAGCGCGGCTTGCTGCTCCTGCTGGGCATCGTCCGCGTGGATGAACAGGTTACACCCGCCGGTCTTGGGAGCGATCTGGAAACCCGCGCCGAACAGTTTGCACGTGTGCGGCTCCTGCACGAACAGGCAGCAATCGCACGTGTATTCCTGCTCCGGCCGGAACAGATAGAGCACGCTCGACTTGGGTTGCTTAGTCATCAAGACAATGCCAACAGAGCCAGAATCGATAGGCGTGGTGCTCGCCGTCATGGATCTGGCTCGCATAGGAAAGAACGGCATTTCCATGCAGCACCAAGCCGCCCTGCACGCCGTATGGCACAGTCACGGGCACAAAGCTCACGATGCGCCGGCCCTCCCGCTGCGCCGTGGCGAGTATCTCGGAGGTCAGATCCACCGCCAACGCCAGCAGCCCATCGGAGGACGGCACCTCATCTGTTACCGGGCTGATGTCCTCCCCGCGCGTCCACAGCAGCCGCGAGGCATAGTGCAGACCGTACTCCTCTGCGTCTCGACGGCCGTCGACCGAACTTCCGGCCGGGAAGGCCGCGACCGTGAGTTTTCCTTCCAGTCGCCGATTGATCTGCTCAATGAGGTTCCCCGCCAGTTCACGGAGAGGTTCCCCTAGCATCTCTTGCACATTCGCGGGTGGCGCGGTCATCACTTGCCTCGTTTCAGCACTCGATTCGCCTTGGCCTTGATCTTGCTCGCCGTGGCAGGCGAGAGATTCCCCGCCTTGACCTGCTGCGTCGCGCGGGCCTTGGCGTTCGCGGCGTGAGCCCGGTCGGGCACGGGATAACTCCGGTCAGGTCCGGCAAACGAGGATGCTGGGAGCTTGTTGCGCTTGCTACTCGTCAACTTTGCCATCGGAGGCCTCCGCTGCCGTTTCCCGCTCCGGGGCATCTTCCACCACGGGCATCTCCACCGCAATCGACTCCGGCACCGATCCGTTGATCGCTTCGATGCGCGCGCGCACGCGTGCCGCCATCTCCGGGTTCGTCACGTGCGCCGACACGAGATGCTCCAAGGACGCCCCTTTGAAGTGGTACACGGCCAGCCGCTGAGCCAGGCCCTCTTCCCATTCTGCCGTGAGTGCCATGGCTAGATCTTCTTTCCCCTGGTGTTTCCACCGTGCTTGCCCGTGCCGCTCGCGCCCGTGGGCTGGTGGACCGTCGCGGACTTCAGACCCAGGCTGTGATCCGGCTTATTCGGCTGCGGGACCTTGCCCTTCGGCAACTTCATCGTTTGTTTCATCATCCCTATTTTCCTTTCTTGCCACCCGCGCGGGTCGGCAGCTTCGAGCGTTTCGTGCTGGCAAACTCGTGGAGCTGCTTTTGCGACATCTCCGCGAGACCCTTGTTCCTCGCATACAGCTTCTGCGGCGCGTGTTCAGCGATGGCCATCGCCATCTGCTGCTTCTTGCTCTTCGCGGGCATCACTTCCCATCCTTGTCCGTATCGGCCGCGACCTTCCCCCCGAAGATCTCTCCCAAGCGCTGAGCCGCCTCTTCCACGGTCGCATGCGCCGATTCTTCGGAAGTGGGCCACGGCTTCGACGTATTCTTCGGCTCGAAGTCGATGCACACCAGAAACCCGTTGTCGAGCTTCCGGACGTTCACCGCGCGCACCGGGCCCCGGTTCGCCTCGCGCTCTCCCGCGCGGGCGTTTTCCTTGTACTGCTTAAACGTTTGCGCCATGCGCCGCCTCCTGCCCCTCAGTATGCATCCAAAGTACTCCAGCCTCGTGGATTATCACGTGTGGCCGTCCCTCAACATCGATCACCGGCACGCTTCGGTGGTGCGGGTAGGTCACCCGCTGCCCGACCTGGCACACGCACGGCCGTCGCACGCCCCGCTTGTCTCGCTTACCGGGACCCACGGCGCGCACGATGCCATCCCGGAGCGGCGAGTTGTACTCACCTCCGCGCGGATCGCTCACTTGGTCCGGCGCGAGGAGCAGGCCGGAGCCGATGCGGCGATCTTCCGGCAAGAGTTCCACCAGGATCTGATCTGCAAGGGGTTGGATCATTCGCAGCACCTACCCTTCGTACCGCGCCGTGCCGTGCATCGGTGGCCGAATCGCTTCAAGATTGGAACCATGCGCGCCAAATGCCTCGGC
>DASZRW010000060.1:0-31173 GCA_035549015.1 Kapaibacterium sp. (SeqCode) | reverse complement strand
GCCACATCACGCACTGTTGTCTCCCTGCTGTCGCTCAGCCGAAGTGCCTCTGCCTTGAACTCGTCGCTGTACCGTTTGTTCATTGAACACCTCCGCGTGAAAAATACGCTGCGTAGTGTCCACTCTTTCGGGGTAAGATCAGTAGTCTGATCCGCGTCATATTCCTCGCGCGGATGATTCGGTAGTATCGCATCCAACAAGGATGCCCCATCCGCAGGCTTCAGGAGCGATACGATGAACTCTGCCATACAACCTCCACTGCGCGTAGCGCCATCGGGACGGAGCGTTTCACCGCGCCGCACCGAGCTGCCGAACGCGCCGCAACGGACGATGCTGCTTGGCTGCGGTATCGCCGCATCGATGCTGTACGTTGCCATGGACATCGTCGGGACGCTGGGATATTCCGGCTACAGCTACGCGGACCACACCTTCAGCGAACTGCTGGCGGTTGGATCGCCGGTGCGGCCATTGATGATTCTGCTCAGCTCGATTCCGTATGCGCTGCTGATGGCGGCCTTCGCGGCGGGCGTTTGGAAATCCGCCGGTGCGAGGCGTGCAGCACGCATCACCGCGCTTCTGCTGCTGGGGTACACCGTGGTTGGTCTGATTACCGGACTCGCCTTCCCCATGAACACGCGGCAGGCGCTGGCTGCGGGGGAAGGAGGGCTGCGCAACGCCATGCATCCCGCGGGGACGGCGGTGATGTCGCTCCTGCTGCTGGCGGCAATGGGTTTCGGCGCCACGCTAGCCGGCCGCCGCTTCCGGTACTACACCTGTGCAACCATCATCGGGCTCCTTCTCTTCGGCATACTCACAAGCCTGCAGGCCGGCCGGATGACGGCCAACCTGCCGACGCCGTGGATGGGGATCGAGGAACGGGTCAACATCTACGCGACCATGCTCTGGATGGCGATGCTTGCCGTCGGGCTCCGGCGCCATGCAGGCGGCGGTACAGGAGGGGAGATATCGTCATGACCAGACCGGCGTTCATATCGCGGTATCCGGTTGCGACCTATTTCGCGCTCGTGTTCATCATCTCGTGGGGCGGTGTGCTGCTGGTGATCGGCGGTCCCGGCGCGATCCCCGACACACCGGAGCGGACAACCAGGCTGTTTCCGTTCGCGCTCCTGGCAATGCTCGCGGGCCCGTTCATCACAGGCCTGCTCATGACCGGACTGGTGCAGGGCCGGGCCGGCCTCCGCGAGTTTCGGTCGCGGCTGCTCACGTGGCGCGCCGGCCTCAACCGGTACGCCGTTGCGCTGCTTACCGTGCCGGTGCTCGCAACGGCAATTCTCCTTCTGCTCTCGATCTTCTCTCCCGGCTACCTTCCGGACTTCGTGACCACGCAGGGGAAGGGGGCGCTGCTGCTGACCGGGCTGGCAATGGGAGTGCTCGCAGGCCTGTTCGAGGAGCCGGGGTGGACCGGTTTTGCCGTCCCCATGCTGCGGCGGAGATACGGCATCCGGACGGCCGGCCTGATCGTTGGGTTCCTCTGGGGGCTGTGGCATTTCCTGGTGACATTCTGGGCGAGCGCCGACGGCTCCGGACGGTTCTCCATAGCACTGCTCCTTCCGCCGCTTCTCTTCTACGTTGGAGTGCTGCCGGCCTACCGGGTGCTGATGGTATGGGTGCACGATCGCACCGGCAGCCTGCCCATCGTGATGCTGATGCATGCAAGCCTCACGGCCTGTACGCTCTTCATCCTCAAGCCTGCGGTAACCGGCATGGCGCTCTCCCTCTACTACCTGGTGCTGACCGCGGCACTGTGGGGCGTGTACGTTGCAATCGCCGCGGCCAACGGCGGGCAGCTTGCGCGGCGGTCCGCGCGGGAGTGGTGAGGCGATCGCTCTCACCCTGCTGAAGCACCTACAACTCCTGCTCCACGCCGGTGGCGTTGTATGCCGCATAGCCAACCAACGCCGCGCCGCCGAGCTGAAATCCCGCATTGAACGCTATCCACGATCCGCGGATGATCGCCCGCTGTATGTATTGTTCGATCGGATATCCGGCGCCGCGCCGCCACGTGGCGATATTCGCCTCCAGGGTCACGCGGTTGAAGTGCTGCGAGGTGGGCATCAGATTCATTCCGGCATTTCCGTAATACCGCAGCAGCTCGCTCTCGCGGAAAAAGCGCTGGCAGAAAATGTGGTCGAAATCGAAGAAGCGCTGCGCCCACGTCGTGACCGTCGAAGTCCGAACAAGCCCGCTGCGCATCGGGGGATGGACGTGTACAACGGTCTGATGGGCCAGCCAGCCGGTCTCGCGCATTCCCTGAGTGGCGTCCTGCCCGATCGCGTACGTTCCGGTCGGCTCGTAGAAGAATCGCGTCCATGTGGACCACTGGTACCGGTCCGCACGGCCGACGGGAGCCGATGCCGGCGGCTGAACGAAATTCGCCTGGGCGTTTCTTCCGGCCCAGTTCCCGACGATCGCGGTGGCGCCGCCGATTACGCCTCCTACAATGCCGCCGGACGTTGCGGCGTTCAGCCCGTTCTCCGTGAAGGCCGCGAAACTCACATTGCCGGTGCGCACCATGTTGTTCAACCCGTTCTGCAGGAATCCCGCAAACGCGCCGCTGGTTGAGCCGTACAGAAATCCTCCCGGAATCGTTGTTGCCCCAACCCACGTGCTGAGATGATAGAGCGGAATATTTACCGCGGACATCACCACACCGGAGGCGGCTCCGGCGCCGAAGTAGCCAGCGCCCGTGGCGATGCTGTGCACATCGTCCCACTGGTTCCACAGATTCCACAAACCGGAGGCGATCACCCCCAGTATCGCCACCATCGCGGAGGTTGAAAGCTCCCCGGTGGGATCGTTGAGATTTACCGGATCGTTGCCGCAATACGTGTACGGGCTTGGATACTGCCCCGCGGGGTCCGTGGCGTAGAAGCGGCCGAGATCCGTGTCGTACATGCGCGCGCCGTAGTTGTACAGCGCGGTTTCGGAATCGTACTGCTGCCCCGTGAACAGATACGGTGTGGGGGGGGCGCCGCTCGTGCGCCACTCGGTTCCGAACGGCAGATAATCCAGCGACGATGTCGCCTGCCCGTTTGCCGCGTTGACCGATACGCGCGTGGAGCCCAGATGGTCGTTCAGTACGAACTCCGTCGTCGTGCCGCGCTGCACCGCGATGAGGCCGCCGGATCCATACACGGAGTACGCCGTTGTCGTTGTGCCCGGCGCCGTGTTGACGGTCTGAGTGGCCAGCGGGCGCAGCCCGCCGCCAAGCTGCAGGCTCTTCGTGAGAGTCTGCGAGCCGTCCGCGCTGCCAAGCACCGCAAGCGTTCGCTGGTCCGCGGCGCCGTACGCATACGTCACGCGGTTCCCCGATGCGCTGCCAAGCTGAACCGATGCGGTGAGCGGCACGGTTGTTCCGTAGGTGATGGCGAAGAGATTGCGTGCCATCGCCTGCGTGATGGCGCCGTTGCCGTTGTAGCCGTAGTCCGGCGCAGCCTGCGATGCCGTGAGCGTGATATCGTCCACATACAACGCGGGGCCGGTCTGCGGGCCGGCCGGGCGCCTGTAGTTGCGCAGTTCGAGCGTGGCGTAGCTGAGCGTGGCGCCCAGGCCCAGCGATGCGGCGATCGCGGCCACGTTGATCGGGGTGTTCCCCTGGGTCCATGCATCCGATGCCGTCACGCTCGCCACCAGCACCTCGGCCAGCGGGCCGGACGTTCCGTAGAGCGTGAGATACCAGCCTGCCGGGCCGATCGCCGTGGCGAAGCCGGCATCCGTGCGGGTCCAGTAGCCGAGCGCATAGTTGCCGAGCGGCGCCAGATAGTTCGTATAGGCCAGCACGTTGTAATGCCCCAGGCTTCCCCCCGGCATCTGCAGGCAGTTCGGCGCCGAATGCGGATTGGTTGTGATGAGCGATGGTCCGGACGGGCCGCCATTGCTCGCGTACCAGCACCAGTCGCTCAGGCAGTCGCCCGCCGGCGTTCCGGTGTCGAAATTCATCGCCACGTTTACCGCGCTCGTGATGCTCCGCACGCGATTGTTCACGGGGGGCGCTCCGCCGGACGCCGCATAGCTGTAGCTGTTCTGCGTGGCGCCGCGCGTCATCGAGAGGATGTTGCCGTTGGCGTCGTAGCCGTTGGCGCCGTTGGTGCCGAGCGCAACGGACATGCTCTCCCCCAGGCTGCATTGCGCAACCGTGAGCTGCCCCACCGGATCGTAGCCGTACGTGTAGGTATACGGCGTGGGCGCCGCCGTCCATGCCGTGGAAGCCTTGTACTGCACTCCGGCGGCGGCGATCTGGCCGTCGTAATAGGCGCTGCCGCTGTAGCCGCCGCTGTAGCCAAGCGTCTCGCTCAGATAGGGATCGTCGATGCCGGTCAGCAGGCCGCGTTCGTTGTAGGAGTAGGTGCGCGGGATAACGTTGCCGGCGCCCTGCCCGTTGTTGAGCCGCTCGGTTGCCAGCGTTCCCTGATAGCCGTAACTGTACGTGGCGTAGTAGCCGGCGTCCACGGTTGTGGAGGGGGGCGGCTGCACGCGGTCCACCGATGCAATGCGGCCCAGCATGTCGTACGAATAGCCGACGATCATCGGCGAACCGGTTCCGGCGAGATCCGGGTAGGTGATCGTGGCAACGCCATCCTGGTTGTTGTAGGTGTAGCCGAAGGAGTAGTCCGTTGCGGCGTATCCGTTCACGCGCGTCGTGCGGGTCACCACGTTGCCGAACGCATCGTACGCAAGCCGCTCGTAGTCCGGGTTGGCGCCGTTGTTGATCTGCGTCTGCCACAGGCGTCCGGCCACGTAGCGTGCGTTCACGTCGCCGTTGAAATCGTATGTCCGGCGCTTCGCCCACGCGCCGGCGGCGTAGTTCGGATTGGAGCTCATCGCCGGGTCCACGATCGGGAACGCCGGCGTGTTCGCCTTGGCGGCCAGCGCCGCGCCGTCGGTCCCCCAGTTGTAGTTCGCGTCCTGGATGAAGCCGGTCTCCGTCGTGCGGCCAAGGGCATCATACTTCGTGTAGGTGATGATGTTCGGCGATGCGGCCGCGCCGTTCGCGTCCATGCAGAACCGCATGCGGCCGGCGTTGTCGTAGAGATACGTCGTGGTTCCGGAATCGGGCGCCGTGCGCGAAGCCAGCAGCCCCTCGAACGTGTATGTGGACTGTATCGTCCATGAACCGGCGGAGGAGCCGGCGGGCGGGTTGAACCAGTTCGGCAGCCGCACGGTTGCCAGGTTGCCGGACGTGTCGTACTGATATTCCGTGATGCGGCTGGTTCCGGTTGCCGTCACCGTGTACTGGCTGCCGCTCTTCTGCAGCGTTGCCCACCCGACCGATACGCGAAGCGTCCGCCCGGCGATGTCGGTGATGGTGGTGCGGTCGATGCGGAGCCGCTGCGTGTCGTCCGCGTTGCTGCTCTGGATGGAGCTCTGCACCGTGACGTAGAAGGTGTTGGCGGGGGGCGGATCGCCCGGCGCGTCTGCCCCGTCCAACGGCATCTCCCCCACCAGTGTCTCTCCGTGCAGTGCAGCGCCAAGCGTTGCCGTCCCGCCGTAGGCATTGGTGGTGGTGAAGAGCGTCGGGTCCGCGGCGGAGGCATGCGGCGCCACCGTCGTGAGCACCCGCCCGAGCGGCGAGAGCTCGTACGTGTAGGAGGTGTACTCCTTGCCGTCCGCGCCGCCGGCCAGATAGTCGCCGATCGATCGCGCGTTCCCCTCCTCGTCCGTCAGGTACACATCCTGGTCCCCCTCGATCAGCGTCGGCGGGGGAGGGGGCGGATCGTCCCCCTCGGAACGCCGCAGGCCGGTCCCCGGAGTCTTCACGCTCACCGGCGACGTCAGCGGATCGCGCACTACGGAGGGGCGCCCGAGCGAGTCCAGGAACTGTCCGGAGCTGAGCGTTGGATAGCTGGTCACCTGCGAAACGTTCACCCCCTCGATGCTGATCTGCTGCGTGGTGCCACCCATGCCGTCGGCGAACGCCATCGATACCCGCGGCTCGGCGAGCACCAGAAGATCGTCGAACCAGCCGGGCTGGTCCAGCGAGAGCGTCACGCGGCCGTAGTTGGCCGGCGGCGTCGCGGGTGCCGTTGTGGCGGCGGAGAATATCTCCATGCCCCCGGCATAGCAGGTGACGAAGTTGTCCACGATCGTGAAGATCCATTCCTCGCTGAACCCCAGCCAGTCGTTCTCCGCCAGCACGATCGTCTGCGTTCCCGTATCCTGCACCAGCCGCCAGGCCTGTACGCCCTCCTCCACCCAGAGCATGTAGGTGTAGCCGTCGCCCAGCCCAACGCTCGCGGGCGTCGCACCCGGCTTGCGGGTTACCCGAACGCTCGCCGCGAAGTTCTCGAGCGCCGTGGCGTTCAGTACCGCCGTTGCCGCCAGCACCGTTCCGCTCGTGCCGGTGTACTCCAGCCGGCCGCCGCCCAGCGCCCACTGCGCCTGCGGCGTCAGGATCCAGTCCGCCGGGTTCGGATTGTGGAAGTCCTCGTAGCTGCTGTCGCCGGTAGTGGTGAGCGTCAGCACGCTGTTCGGGAAGTCGGGGTTGAACCTGTCGTTCTCCGGGTCCGTGCCGGTCAGCGATCGCGAGAAGGAGGTCGCCGTGATGGAGTTCACGCGCTCCAGCGGCCCCACCGATGCAAACGCGCGCTGGCAATTGTCGTACACGGTCCGCACGGACTGCCCGTCGGTGCCGATCTGTGCCGTCGGGAGCTGCGAGACCGGATCGTATACCGTGGCGGCGAAGGCACATTGCAGCGGCGAGAACCGCAGCTCGTCCACATAGCAATACTGCGCGTTCGGATCGGTGTTCGTCCCCTGGATGGAAATGTACAGCTCCACATCGGCCGCCAGGCCGGCCGCGGTGCGGATCGCAACCAGATCGATCACCTTCTGGAAATAGGTCCACACATTCTTCGCGCCGGACATGTCGATCGGTGCAACCGCATTGGCGATCGGGGTGTTGTCCGATGCCTTCATCACCGCTATCGTCCATTGCGCGGCGCCGGCGGTGAAGGTGGGGGAGACCACGCCCCAGCAACCGAAGACGTACGCCGTCTGCTGGCTCGCCGGCTGCATCACCAGCAGCGGGCCGGTCGTGCCGGAGGTGACCGGCGGAATCAGCAGGGACTGCGTGCCGGTGTGGTAGTCCGTCGTGGTCACGAAGTCCCACAGCGTGCCGCTGCCGGTCCATCCCCATCCGTTCAGGGGCTCGTACGGTTCGAATCCCAGCCAGCTCAGTTCATCCGCCGTGATATCGGCGTTGGCGCCGGCGGCCACGGTCTTCAGGCAGTCACGGTCGTACATCGTGGAGGTGATGCTCGCATCCACATTGCTGAGTGCAACCACCAGACCGTTTGCGTCGCGCGCAGTCACCGTGCCGGTCAGAAGCCAGCCGGAAGCCGGCGTGCCGCCGTTCCAGTTGTCGAACGCCGGCGCCGCGGCGCTGGTGGAACGGAAGGTCTGATACGGCGCCCACGCCCCGCCGCCGAATCCCCAGTTGTCCTTCCAGGTGATCACGCTGTCGCCCACCACGGTCGTAACCGGCGTGCCGAGCGGATCGGTGATCGCGCTCACCACGGTCTGTACCACCGGCGTCAGGAGGTTGAGGCTCCGCGCGGTATCGTACTTCTCCCAGAAGTAGGTGAACGCGCTCGCCGTGGCCGCAAGCGATCCATCCGCCAGGTAGTTGTACGCAGTTGCCGTTGCCGGCAGGCCGGTGAAGGTGCTGTAGGCCGTCTGCGTCGTCGCGGTCACGCCGGCGAGTGTGGAGCTCGTCTGCCGCAGGCGTGCGTAGGCCCCCATCGCGAGTGTGCCGAGCTGGAGCGTGGTGATCCACCAGTACTGCGCCCCCTGCCGCACCGTTGTGCCGGCCGTGTCCAGCGTGACGGAGGCATACGCCGTTCCGGCTGCCAGCGAATAGCTTGCCGGCGCGTTGGTCTGTGCGGCGTCAACAGGGTAGGGCAGCAGCGGCGCTTCGCTGCCGGTGCCGGTGAGCCCGTTGAAGAAGTAGGTGATCTCCGTGCCGTTCGGTGCCGACGCCGGGTTGGCGGTTCCGCCGAGCACGGAGGCCTTGTTGAACTGCGGGGCCGTGCCGGAACTGTTCACCGTGGCGGCCGCGTTCTCGAAAGTGAAGGTGGTGATCACCGGACCGTTGACCCCGGCATCCTGCGGATACCCGGCATCCAGGGTCACCTGCGTCACCACCGGCAGCGTCTGCGCTCCCTGCACGTTCCAGCCCACGGCGCGGTGCAGCGTCAGCGTCGCGGGGCCGCCTGCATAGGTGCCGGTGTAGCTCACGAAGGCGGTTGCGCCAACGAGCGCGGAGGCCGGCTCCCCCGGGATATAAATCTGCTGCCCCGTCAGCGTAATGGAGCCCGGCGGCTGCTGCACCGTACCGTTCTGCAGGAACGACACCACGGTCGCCTGGCTTCCCGTGCCGGAGCCGGTCTGGTATGCCAGATAGAGCGGCGTCAGTTGGAAGCTGGCGATGTCCGTGGCATTGGCCGCGCCCGGAAGGTCCGCCCCCTTCGTCCAGCTTCCGTCCGGATTCTGCGCGTACAGGCCGGACTCGAATATCACGTAACTGCTCGGCTGGGTTGTGCTGTTCGATGCGGTGGAGGCATACAGCGCCGTTGCAAGCGCACTGCTCATGCCGGCCGGGATGCTCCACTGCTCGGTCGCCGGGTTGTAGGTCACCAGGTCGAACGTGTACGGCGTCGCGCCGCTTGTATGAATCCGGCGCAGCATCTGGTCGAACCCGACGGAGATGAACTCCACGGTCTGTCCGGAGGTGAAGCCGATCGTTCCGATATCCTTGTAGATCCAGCTCACCCCGTTGAACCGCCACGTCATCTGATCAATCGCAACCAGGCTTCCGCGGATCAGCGGATCGCCCGGGACGCTGGTGGATGCCGCCGAGGTGGTAGTCCAGATCGTGCTCTGCACGGACGTGCCGTCCGGGCTCCACCAGAACGCGCCGTAGGTGGTCTGCGCCGTGGCGCCGCGCACCGAACGTGTGCGCAGAACGGAGAACGCCTCGCCGGCGAACAGGCTCACCGCCGTTACGGGCCCGGGCACCGCCGCGAGCGCGCGCACCGTTGTTCCCCAGGTGCCGGTGGCTCCGCGCTGCATCACATAGGCGTTCGGCGCAACGGTGCCGGTCTGGTCCGTCGCCGCCGAAACCGCCGTGATCGCCGCTCCCGTTGCCGCCACTGCGTAGACCGCGCTCGCACCGGAGGCGTTCAGCGCAAGGGTAACCGCGTCCTGCCAGGCGATGCCGTTCCAGTCGTATCGATACAGCACGCCCGCCACCGTATCCAGCAGCGCGGCGTAGCCGGTTCCGGCCGCCAGTTGCGTGGGGCTTGTCGCAGCGATCGGCGGCGAGAACCAGGCGTTGCCGCCGGAGGAGGGCTGTATCCACTCGCCGGCGCGCGCCACGTTGCGGTAGAAGAGATGGGTCTGCCCGGAGGCATAGATGGCGAACAGATCGGCCGCGGTCGCCACGGTGGTGGTATCGTAGGCGGCGGCGTTCGCGAGCGGCACCGTCCCCAGATCGGCTGCAAGCCAGCGCCCGTCCCACGTGTAGGCCGTTACCTGCATGGAGGTGGTGCTGCCGGCCGTGGCCAGCCACGTCGCCACCGTGTATCCGTTCTCGAAGTGGAAGGTGGGGAGCGTGTACGTTGTTCCGCCCACCGACGGGGGGGCAATCGCCAGGTCGCGCGCCGAACATGCGGGTGTGGCCTCGCCGTACGTGTACGTGGCCGTTCCACCCGTGGCCAGGGTCACCATCTGCAGCGAACCGTACAGGGCGCCCGTGCCGGCGGCGGTGTAGTACGCGAACTTCGGATTGGGCATCGAGCCTCCATCCGGATAGGCACGCTCGATCGCCAGCAGCAGGCGCTTGCTCAACTGCCCGGAGCCCAGGAACGTGGGGTTCGCCGGCGTCGGCCCGTACAGGAAGCTGAAGCTGCCGAGCGACTGGCCGTCGCTGCCGGAGAGCTGGATCGACGCCAGATACTTCGTCTCGAAGCGATCCTGATACGGATCGGGGGGAGGGGGATCGGTGTGCGGATCCTGATACTCCACGCTCTGCTTGTCGCCGTAGGTGAAGAGCGCCCGCTCGCCCCCCACGCCGGTGATGCCGGCAAGATAGGATGCCTGCGTGTAGAGGAGTCCGTCCGCGGCGGCAACCGGCACGTTCACGTTCGTGTAGCTGTAGGTGATGGTGTCGCCGAAGCGATTCGTGATGGCGTTCAGGTTCCAGGCCACCGCCACCTGCACCTGGTTCAGCGTGCGGTTGCTCGCCCCGCGCCAGTTCCCCCAGGCCACGCCCCATTGCACGGTGCTCCGGCCGGAGGCCGTATCTCCGTAGATCCACGTGTCGCCGTTCTCCTTCACGATCGTCCACCGCTCGCGCAACGGATCGTATGTGATGGCCCAGAAGGCATAGTTGGCAAGCGCGAACGTGAGGAGCCCGGCGGCGTTGGTGCCGGTTGCCACCAGCGGGCCGCCGTTGGCTCCCCCGAGGAACGTATAGGAGCGCTCGCCGGGCGCGGCGGCCTGCCCGGCCGGTGCCGCGATGCTCTCGGCCGGGATGGACCATCCCAGCCCCAGCACTCCGGTGGGCGCCGAACGGTTCCATGTGGCGGCCTGCGCGGCGACGTTGCCGCCATAGGCTATCGCCACGTTCATGTCCAGACCGTTGCGTCCGGGGATGGTGAGGAGCGGCAGGGTGAATCCCATCTGGCCCGAATAGAGGCCGACGGCATCCGTGAGTACGTTTGTGCTGAGCATCGGTCAGGTTCCCGTAATGGATCGGATCGGTTGCGGCATCATTGCCCGGTACGCTGGCTGAATGGGATACGGCGATATGGAACGGATCGCGACACGGCGTTCTGGGACGGCACTTCGGCGGAGCCGGCGTAGCTGGACTCATTCGTCGCGGAAAACGTCTGCATCTCGATCTCGCCCGCGGAACTGGAGGAGGAGGCGGCATTGTTGCCGAGCAGCGAGGCGGCCTCCTGTTCGGCCACGCTCGAGAACTCGCCTCCGCCAGCGGCAAGCTCGTTGGCGGCCGGGGCGATCTCCGTCATTTCGATCTCCACCATCGGCACCGGCTGGTATCCCGCCGGCGGCCGGAGTGTCTGCAGGTACTGTCCGCCGCGCTGCATCGCCTGGCCCAGGCGGCTGAGCTGGATGCCGGTGTTGGAGATGCCGCGTGCCAGCGTCAGGTTTCCGCCGGCGGCATACATGTCGCCGGCCGCCATCACCAGGCCGTTGCCGGCGCCGGCAAGCGCGCCTCCCAGGCCGGCAAGCGCGGCGCCGATATAGGGGAGGCCGAAGTAGATCGCGGCCCCCAGAGCGCCCGCGGCTGCCACCGATCCCAACGCGATCAGCGTGTCGCGCACGCCCTTCAGGCCGAGAGGGTCGATGTTCGAGATCGGGTTCCCCTCCACATAGCTATAGCGATTCAACGTATGCGGCGACGTGATGCTGCCGAACAGATAATCGCGCTGCAGGAAGCGCGCCGCCGAAGGGGAGTAGTTCCTGGCGCGCATGTAGAGCAGGCCGTTGTTGTCGTCGATCACCCCGTCGCGCCCGTTGTAGAGGAACGGCGCCGCCGCTCCGGTTCCGAGCGATGTGATCACCGCGCCGTACGCCCCGTAGGCATAGCGGTCCGCAATGGCGCCCGTCTCGCTGGTGGTGGCAATGGTGCTGCCGCGGCTGTCGAAGTGGAACACCCGGAACGCGCCGCCCGATTCCGCGCCGATCAACCCCAGCCCGTACACGAAGCGCTGCTGCACCGTGCCGGCACCGTCAGCGATCGCAAGCACGCGATCCACCGCGTTGTTGAGCGGCGTTGCGGCACCGGCCGCCCCGATGAACGGAACCTGCCCGTACCCGCCGCTCTCCAGCATCGCCATTGCCGTGGCGGTTACTCTGGTGTTGAACGATGCCATCTGCTGCCAGGGGGCCTGGTAGCCGTTCACATCGTGCACGTAGTTCTTCACGGTGCCGGCAACCGTGGCCTGCGTGCGCAGCCCATCCTCATCGTAGGCGAACCTGTCCCCGCCGAACGTCACAAGCTGCTGGAACCAGTCGTAGGCGGCGCTCTGCATCGTCCCGTTCACCGGTATGCCGTTCAGGTTGCCGTTGGCGTTGGAGCTGAGCGCTACGCCGTTCAACTGCGTCATCTCGTTGGCGCCGTTGTACACCGCGGTGGTCGCGGCCGCGGCGGTTGTGAACGGAAGCGGGGAGATCTCGGTGGCGGCGATCCGGTTGCCGAGCGCATCCAGCGTGTAGCTGGATTGCGCGATGATCAGCGCCCCGCTGTTCTGCGTTATCCCGGTCAACTGGTCCGCGGCGTTGAACGCGAAGGCGGCCGTGGTACCGTTGGCGTTGGTGATGCCGGCCAGCATGCCGCTCGGGTGGTAGGCGTACTGCGTGATGCGGCCGCTCCAGTCCGTCACCGTGCTCAACTGCGCCAGCCCGTTGTATGCATACGTTACCTGCTTCGTATCGGGATAGGTGAGCGTGCCCACAAGGTCGATGGGCGTGTAACCATATCCCACGGTGGCGCCGTTGCCGGTGCGCGTCAGCAGGCGATTCCACTGGTCGAACGTGCGCGTGATCGTCGTGATGCCGTCGCGGCTGGTCTGGAGGCGGTTGCCGTCGGCATCCAGCACGTGCGTGATCGTCTCCGAGACGGGAGGCGTTCCGGCTGCCGGCAGTACGATCTGGTAGAACCGTCCCGCGGCATCGTAGTTGTATGCCGTGGTGGCGGCATCGCCGCTGGTGAAGCTGGCGATGGCGGACCATGGCGCATAGGCAAACTGCGTCTGGTTGCCAACCGCATCCGTCTGCGACGCAAGCCTCCCAAGGCCGTCGTATCGCAGTACCGTCGTGCTCGCCGCATCCCCCGGCCGCCCGATCGATGCCGTCACCGTGTTGGTTGCCGCATCGTAGCTGTACGTGCACGTTGTCGTGGCGGACGTGGTTCCGTTCCCCTCCGTGCATGCCACGATCCGGTTCAGCATGTCGTAGATCAGCTCGCGCTGGAGGAACACCGCCCCCTTTCCCAGCCATCCCTTCACAACGCGGCCAAGCGCATCGCGTGTCTCGATCGAGAGATTTCCCATCGGGTCGGTAGTGGTGGCCACCTCCTGGTTGGTGCCGCTTGCCGGGTCCGCCACCACCGCATAGCTCCTGGTGGTGACTGCGCCGGCCGCGTTCGTGAACGCCACCAGGCGCCCCAGTGGATCGAGCTCCGTCACCGTCTGCAGCGCCGGCTGGCCCGGTGCTGCAGGGGGGAGCGTGGTGGTGATCACCAGATTGTTGTGCCCGCCGGCTGCGTGCGGCGCGTGGGCATACGTCACCGTTTCGCCCGCGCGGTTGGTCTGCCCGGTGAGCACGCCGGCCGCGTTGAGATTCGTGATGTCCGTGTAGTGCACGCCGGGAGCCGAGGTCAGCTCCGGGTACGTCATCGTGGTCTCGAGCGGATACGGTCCCGCGCCGGAGATCTCCATCGCCCGGTCGATCGTGTAGACATTGCCGTTGGCGTCCGTGTAGCTCACGAGTTCGCCGAACTGGTTCACGCCGTACAGCTCCGTGATCCCGGCGGCAAGCGTCATGCTGATCAACGCATCCAGCTTGTTGTAGGCATACGTGGTGATGCGCGTCCCTCCACGGAACGGCGGGCAGGTTGTGGTGATCAGCAGATTGTTCGGGTCGTATCCGTACGTGAACGCCGCGCTCGCGGCATTGGTGAGGCTGGTGACGTTGCCGTTGCCGTCGTAGCCGTACGATGTGGCATACACCTTGTTGGCCGCCTGCCCCGGCACCTGTACCGTGCTCTTCGTTACGGAGCCGGATGCCTTGTATGCAAGGGTCATCGTTTGCAGCAGCGTGCCGTTGGCGGCCTTCAGATCGATCTGCGTTACGCGCCCGAGCGAGTCCGTCTGCATCGCCGTGATGCCGCCGAGCGGGTTGGTAACCTGCTGCAGGTCCGCGCCGCTCCAGGCGAATCGCGTCGTGTTCCCCAGCACATCCACGATGGTATCATACAGCCCCGCGATGGTGCCGCTCATGTAGGTGATCGCGGTGCTGCGCCCCAGCAGATCCGTGCCGCCGCGGAGCAGATTGCCGGCGAAGCCGGTTCCGCTGTAGAGCCACGTGCGCGTATTCCCCAGCACATCCGTGTAGGAGCGCAGATTGTTCTGGCTGTCGTAGACAAACCGTTCGGTCTCCCCAATCGGGTTGGTGCTCGTTGCCGGATTGTTGTTCGCGTCGTACGTGTAGCTCGTGGTGTTGCCGTTCCCGGCGGCATATCCGGCCACCGGGCCTTCGTATATCGTTCGTGCCGTCAGATTGTTGAAGCCGTCGTACGTGGAGGTGGTGAGCCGCATCCGGCTGCCGGCCAGCAGCGCCTTCTCGCTCGTCGTGTTGCCGTTCGCCTGCACGGACGTGTACACCGTCACATTCCCCTCCGGGTCCGTCACCGTCGTCTCCATCATCGCGATCCCGTTGGCCGTCGTCTCCCGGTACGCCAGCGTCGTTCCCCAGGACTCCCCCGCAACCAGCGCGCGTGCGTTCTGCTGGAACACCACCCGGCCATCCTGATAGCTGTTCTTCAGCATCGGCTGGTGATTCTGGTCGGTGATGGTCTCGATCAGCGATGCCCCCGTGTACGTGAACGTGCGCGGGTTCCCGTTCACGTCGGTCACCGACGTCAGATTCCCCCCGTTCACGGAGAAACTCACCTGGCGCCCGGAGTTGTCCGTGGCGGTCTGCAGATAGCCGCTCCCGTTGTAGGCGAAGTCGATATGGCGCCCGGAGGATACGTCGGTCACGCGCTGCAGCAGTCCGGAACCGTTGTAGCTCAGATCCTGCCGGTTGCCGATCGCGGAGTAGATGGCCGTCATCCGTCCCGCATACGTGAACATGTAGACCATCTGGTCCTTCGTCGTCACGGTGATCGTAAGGTCCGGTGCCACCGTCAGCGTCGTCCCCGTCGGCACCCCCTTTTGCTGGTACGTCCCGGTGATCGAGGCCGGTATCAGGAAGGTGTCGGTGCGGCCGGAGCCCCAGAGCACGTACATCTCCGTTCCCGCGCTGTTGCGCACGATCACGGTGTTGTAGGAGTGGTTCCACCGCTCGCCCAGCGGCTTGCCGGTGTAGTATGAGCTTTCGGCCGACGATGGCGTTGCCGTGCTGTACGATGTGGAGAGGAGCAGCGGGAAGATCCCGGCCGTCTGCATCTCCGTGTTGGCATACTGGTACATGCCGGTGGCCACGCTCACCGGGTCCATCACATGGCCGGAGTTCCCCTGGTTGTTGGGATCCACCGGCGTGATCGATCCCACCGTCACATCGTCCGTTCCGGGGAGACCGCTCAGTCCGTTCTTCACCCCCCAGACGCTCACGGTGTAGGTATCGCCGCTCACCACATGGGTGTCGGTGTAGGCGAACGTGTAGGGAGGGCCTGCGAGCCCGGTCTGCTGGATGTCGATCCCGTTGCCGGTCAGCGAGATCGAGTACGTGACCCCTGCGGGCTGATTGCTCGTGCTCCAGGTGGCGGTGATGTTGCCGGACGTGTCCGCGTTCGCCTGCACGCCGGTCACCTGCGGCGGCAACCCCACGGAGACCGTTGTCAGCGCCGACCACCGGCCGTAGGAGTTGTCCGCCTGCGCGCGCACGCGCACCTGGAAGTTGCTGCCGTCCTGGATGGCCGGGTTCGTGAACGTCTTGGGGTTCGGGCTGTTCGGGTCGGTATCCAGCGGCGTTCCCGCGCCGTAGGCATACAGTTGCGTCGTGTAGGTGGGGGAGAGGGTGCCGGCATCGAAGGCCCAGCCGAACGTGATCGTGTGGGCCGTACCGTCGGAGGAGGTGCTCGTGATCGTCGGGGCCACGAGGTTGTGAATCACCACCGTCTGCACGGCGGACCACTGCCCAACCGTGCCGATGCCGATCGCGCGCACCGTCGCGGTATACGTGTCCCCCTCGGCAAGGCCGGTCGTGATCGAGTAGGAGGTGGTGCTCCCGCTCAGCACCAGCGCCGTGGTGGCCGTTGGTGCGTTGGTCTTGGTGATCACCAGATAGTAGTACAACGCGTTGGGGACCGACGCCCAGGCGGCAACCAGCGCCGCCGGCGTGGTGCCGTCGTTGTAGTAGCCGAACGTCAGCACCGGAGCCGTGAGCGCAACCTGCTGGTTGGCAGGGCCCAGCGCCCCCTCGGAGCCTGCCCGCACGGACCAGTTCCACCAGTTGCTGCCGGCGGCAAGCGGCATCAGATCGTACGTCGTCCCCGTCTGCGTTGTGCTGGATGAGGGAGTGGAGCTGCCGTTGCTGTAGAGCGTTACGGCATACCCCAGCGCCTGATCCACCTGCAGCCATTGGGCCTGAAGCTGGGTGGAGCCGCCGCTTGCAAGCGTTGCGTCGATCGGCCCCAGGTTCAGCGTGCGCGCCGTCCCCGGCGTACTCCACGCACCGGGAGTGCCGCCAACCGTGGCCCGCACCGTGGCGCTGTAGAGCACGTTGATCCCGTAGCCGGTGATCGCCTGCGACGTAGCGGTAAGCCCCGTGTAGTCGTGGCTCCAGGAGCCGTCCGCCGCCTGCACCAGCAGCTCGTACGTGGCTCCTTCGCCGGCGGACGTCCAGCTTGCCGTCAGGTTCTCCGTGCGGAAGTACGGCGTGTCCGACGCCACGAACGAGGCCGGCAGGTTCACCGTTCCGGACGTTGCGGCGGAGGTCAGCTGCCACTGAATCGTCGGCGTGGAGCCGTCCAGCGGGGTACGCACCTGCATGTCGTCGGTGATCTGCGCGGATGTGCGAACCACGCTCCAGAGCCGGAACTCGCTGGCGGTCCCCTGCAGGCTCGCCTCGCTTCCGCTCACCTGGGTGCGTCCCAGCACCAGCGTTCCGTTGGTCTGAAGCCCGCCGCCGGCCGGGAACGACAACGCCCCGAGCCCCATGTAGGCCGGCATCCCATCCACATAGAGCGCCACGCCGTAGTTCGTGGCGCCAACCGGGAAGATGCTGAGCGCCACATAGTGCGGCTGGCCGTCGTTGATGGCGATGCCGGTGCCGCCGGTGCTGCTGCTTCCGTAGCCGACGGTCAGGTTCCCGGGGTTCTGGATCAGCAGGCGGTGAGCGTCGTCCGTGCCGTAGGCCCAGAGCACCGCGGTGGTCGAGCTGTCGGTAGTCTGGAACCAGCAGGTGGCGGTAAAGCCGCCGGTTGGAAAGCCTGCCATCGAGGCCTGGCTCACAGAGCCCGTGATCCCGAATGAGAGAACCGTCCCGGCGCCGGCCTGGTCGCTCGTGAACAAGAGTGTAAGTACCGGCGTGTCGACCGTATCCTGTTGCATCGTGTTCTCCGTTCGGGTGCGCCCCGCGGCGCTCCGGTAGTTCAATGATGGGCCTCGTCCTGCGCCGCCGCGGCGCCTCCGTACCTGTATTTCCCCTCCGCACCTGCTTCCCCTTTCGTACCTGCGTTCCCGTCCGGGCCGGGCATTCCGGCCGGGCATTCGGGCCAGTCTCAGCTGCCGGTTGCTGCCGTGATGTTGCCGGCGTCGTCGTAGGTATAGCTCACCGTGTGCGTCGTGTTCCAAGTGATCGTCCGGGCGCGGCCGAACGCATCGTAGCCGATCGCCGCATTGGCGGCATACGGTCCGATCGCCGGCGCGGTCCACGGGCCCAGCAGCTTGTTGCCCGAACTGCGCGCCGTGCCGGTGTATACCACTCCCGCGGCAAGCGGGCCGGCATACACCGCCGGTGCGGCTGCTGTCTGCTGCTCCCCCTGGCCCGTGCCGTCGGCGAACAGCTGCGCCACATATCCGGTCACCTGCGGGTTGGCGTCCGCCGTCCAGCCTATCTCGAACTGCGTTCCGGTGGTCCCCACCGTCGGGTTGCCCGGCGACGAGGTAAGCGGCACCAGCACGTCGCTCGGCGGACCCAGCACCACGCTGTCGCTGTTGGATGCGCGCACCACGGATGTATAGGCAAGCGCCGGATTCAACTGCTGATTGAACGCGGCCGTAAGCGTCCCCGCGTCCGTGCTTGCGGTCCAGAGGCTTCCCCCCACCTGCGTCAGGATCGCCAGATATCCCTGCACGGCCAGGCCCGGCGCGGCGCTCCACGTGTAGCGCACGTCGGCGCCGCTGTTATCCACCAGCGACATCACCGGAGCGCCCGCAATCGGCGCCTGCACCTGGCTTGGCGGACCCAGCACCACGCCGTTCGTGTTCGTTGCACGCACCCAGCAGGTGTAGGCAACTCCCACGATCAACTCCACCGCGAACGAAGCCGTGCGCGTGTCGGCGTCCGTGGACGTCGTCCACCGCTGCGAGCCGGTCTGCTCCAGCGCCGCCAGATATCCATCCACCACGCCGCCGGTAACCGGCGCCCAGTAGAGCCCGAGCGCCGTTCCGCTGTTGTCCACCAGCGTGAGCGTGGGGGGAACGGTGATCATGGTCAGGACGGCGCTTGGGGGCCCGAGCACGATCACGCCTGCGTCGGTTGCCCGCACGGCCACCGTGTATTCGTACTGCGGGTCGAGCGCTACCGCAAACGTTGCGTGCCGCTCGTCTCCGTCGGTATACTGCCACCACGAGGCGCCGTCAACCTGGAGCAGATTGGCCGCGTAGGCCTCGATGTCGTCACCGGCCGCCGGAGCCCACCACAGGTTGGATTCGGTCACGTCGTTGCTTGCAGCGGTAATCGTCGGCGCCGTGGTAATCGGCGCCAGCACCTGGCTGGGCGGGCCCAGCACCACGCCGTTGTCGCCGGAGGCCCGCACATCCACCGTGTAGGTGTAGGTGCTCTGCAGCGCAAGCGGGAACGTGGTGGTGAGCGTCGCCGCATCGGTCTCCTGCGTCCAGCTCTGGTGCAGCACCTCCACCAGATGTGCCAGGTATCCGGTTATGCCGGACCCGCTTGCGGCCGCCCACGCCAGCAGCAGCGAGCTGCCGCCGTTGTCCACCAGCGTCAGGATCGGCGGCGAGGTTATCACAGCCACCGATGCCGTCTGGTCCGTGGGCTGATTATCCACCAGCACCGTAACCGTGAGCGTGTAGTCCGTCGTGGGGGAGAGCGTCTCCGTGATGGTGATATTCCCAACCTGCACGGTGTAGGTCTGCGTTGCGCCGCCCGCGGCCGCAAGGTCAACCCGATAGCCGGTGAAATGCGGGGGGAGTATTGCGATCCATTCGGCATAGAGCGTGCCGGGATCGTAAATCACGTTGGTGAACGTCAGATTGCTGGGCATGTGTCCGGTACTCCGTGGCGCGGGTTTCGTTGTTCTCGGGGCGATTCATTTCGCGTGATCGGCGCCGGTCGCGTACGTCCGTCGCGCCGGCCCTCCGGGCCTGTCGGGCTGTTCGTGTCCGCTCCCTGCGCGGTGCACGGGGAGCCGATGCGGGCGGCCCGTTGGCGCGCCCGCTCGTGTTCGCCGTCGTATCTCAGATCGGCGTGGAATGCCGGCGCTGGCGCAGGTGATTCTCGAAGTCTGTCTGCCACCGTGACGGCAGCGCAGAGCGTACGGACTCCGGGATATACCGGTGAATGCGATTGTGCTTGAACTGCATCTGGTTGTCCCCCACCAGCAGCCCCCCCGCGAAGAACGTGCGCGTGTCCGGTATGGCGTTGAAGTCCTCCACGCGGTCCCCCACATTCATGTTCCAGACGTGGCCGCTGTACATCTCCATGGTGATCGCGGAGACCGTTGCATCGCCGTCCAGCGAAACCAGGCGATCGCCCGGCTTCAGCATCCGCGCCAGCGTTACCCCCTCCGGCGTCACCATCGGATGGCCGCCGGTCACCAGCAGGTTGTGGCCCAGGGTCGTCTGGATCCGCACCATCGGCACCTCCTCGGTTCCCTTCAACATCCCGTCCACCGTGAGCACCGTTCCGGCAGCGTCTGCAAGAACGCGATCGCCGGGGCCGCAGCGCTCGATCGGCCTGGTGGTTCCGTTGTGCAGCGTGATCTCCGTTCCCTCCGCGATGCAGCTGAAGAACACCAGCAGCTTCGGGATCTGCAGGTAGTACGGGTTGGAGGGAGGAACCGTGCCGCTGGTGATCGTGACATACACCGGCAACAGGATCGGTTGAACGTTCACCGTAAGCGAGATCGTGAAGGTGTAGATCGCCTCCGAGTTCGGCGTCAGACAGCCGTTGGCCGGCTGGAACTGCGCCGGGTCCAGATTCCACGTGATGTTATTGCCGTTGATGATCGTGTTCGGATCGCCGAAGAAGTTGGATGTACTCTTGATCGTGCAGCCGCCTCCCTGGCCCGTATCCGGCCGCGCCATCGTGATCAGGCAGGTGTTGGGTGTGGGCGGGTTGGTGCTGATGTCCGAGGAGAAGGTGATGCTGCCGGCAACCGGCATCAGCACGTTGGAGCCCGAACCGCCGGCCGGCATGTAGGTGCAATCCGCCCCGGTGCGGCCAAGACAGAGCTTCGTTACCGTCTGCCCCTTCGATGCGTCCGGCATCGGCGCGATGTTGGTGATGTTCGTGGGCGCCTGCGATGTGGAGGCGTGCAGATAGCCGTGATAGGCATTGCCGTTCTGGTCCTGCCACATATAGGAGGAGAGGGCCGTCACCACCGGCGTGGCTGGAGGTGCCGTGCCGGCCGTCATCACCGTCAGATCCGTGCCGGCATTGTACTGCTGCGCGAACTGCGCCGTGCCGATCGGGTTGCCGTTCAGGTCGTACATGCCGAGCGTCATCTGCGACACATATGGCTGGTTCGGCACCGACGAAAACGCCGAGCTGTCGTAGGCCACATCATCGTCCGTGCCGAGCGCGCTGATCGCCTGGATGGGCTGGAAGTCGTAGCCGTCGCCGGCCGTGGGCGCGCCGTTGAGCTGATGCTCCTGCCGGCTCTGGGCAAGCACGGCGAACTGCTCCGGGTACGTCTGGCGATCGATCCCCGCCAGTTCCAGCTGCTTCAGATAGAAGCGGTAGTGCATGTCGTTGGAGAAGTCGAGGAGCGTTGGCACTCCCGGGAGAGCGTGCGCGATCATCTGCCGGATGTCGTCGCGATCGGTTGGGCTGAGTGTTGCTGGCATTGCGTGGAACCTCCGGAACGTTACCGTACGTGCGCCGCAGCGGCGCGTGAATGGATCTGTTTCTCATCGGTTGCCGCCATCGTCGGCTACGGGCCGTCCCACGCTGCGCGCAGGCTGCCGCTGCCGGCGGGGCCCGCACGAGTGCAGTTGCGCGGCCGAATACACGGCCACGGCCAACGGCGCGGCGACGGACAACGAGTGAAGTCGGTGTTAGAGGAGGTATGTGCTGGGTGCTGAAACGATGCCGACAACGTCATGGAGAGTTGTTGCAGGCAGCATCATCACGGGGTTGGGGAAACACCAGCGTGGACCGATGCGCCAGCCGGCAGCATGCAAATCAACGGCGACAAAGCTACAATCGCACGTTTGGGCGGAGGGAGTACATCTTTGGGTACTCCATCGGGATTTAACACGACTGTATCGTAACGCGATATGGAGATGGGGCGCACTCTGTTCGCCCCCGGTTTACCCGGGGTGCTGTGCAGCGGTCGCAGGAGCTTCGGAGATCGGGCCGGGAGTAAAACTCCCGGCCAACAAGGAGAACTCCCGGGCAACAAGGGGAACTCCCGGCAACGTGTGCGTTGCAGGAGGATGGGGCCGGGAGTAAAACTCCCGGCCAACAAGGGGGAACTCCCGGCAACGTGTACTCCGGGCGCGGTATATGCCGGCCATAACCGGCGTGCAGTGGCGCCAACGCCGGGCCCTCCATCCCCCTGATTCCCCTCCGTTGTGCGTATGTTCGTGACGGCAACGGAGATGGAGGAGTAAGGCGCCGGAGCAATCCGGCAACAGGAGATGACCGTGCGTACACATGCACAGAAAACCCCGGCCGGCCGGCCGGCCGTGCAGGCCGATTCCGCCGTGCCCGATCGAGCGCAGAGCGGGCGGCCGCCTGCGATGAACACAGTCGCCGGTCTGCCAGGCGCGATCGGGAATCCCCTCATGCAGCGGGCGCTCTACCCCGCAGCGGATAGCCGCTCCGGCGGTGGCACAGCCGGCGGCGGCGTGCCGGGAACGGGGAACGAATCCGGCCGGGCCGTGCAGACGCCGGCGCTGCAGCTCCGGCGCGCATGTGCCTGCGGAGGCGGCTGCCCCGCCTGCCGCGCGCAAGCCGCCGGCCTCGACGTTTCCCAGCCCGGAGACCCGGCGGAACTCGATGCTGATCGCATCGCCGGCCTGGTGCTGGGGATTCCGGCCGGTGATGGCGCCGCAGTAAGCCCGGCGAACACCGGAGATGCCGTTCAACGCTCCTCCGGCATGCCCGGAGCCGGCCACCGCACCATTCTGCGAGATGCACTTCCCGCGACCGACAGCCTCCCTTCCGACAGCCCGGGGCACGTGCAGCGTGCGATCGGTTCCGGAGGGGAACCGCTGGACGTCCGCACCCGGAGCTTCTTCGAGCCGAGGCTTGGATATGATTTGAGCAACGTCCGCATCCGTACCGATGCGCATGCCGCGCAGTCCGCGCGCGCCCTCGGGGCACGGGCCTATGCGCTCGGCAGCAACATCGTCTTCGGGGGCGGGGAGTACGCACCGGAGTCCGACGCCGGCAGGCGCCTGCTTGCCCATGAGCTGGCGCACGTTACGCAATCGGTCCGGTCACCAACCATCCACCGCCGCACCATATTCCGCCAGCCGGATGGAACCGCCGGTGACCTGGCTGCGATCGAGTTCGAGATTCAGGAGCTCAGCCAGATACCGCTGCTCGGGCCGGAGGCAGCGCCCGTGATGATGCGGCTCCAGATGCTGCAGCAGGAACGCCTCCGGCTGCTGAGCCATGGAGCAGCCGCGCCTCCCGCGCCCACGCGGCCGAAGCCGGTTGCCCCGCCGGCGGCGGCGCCGGCTCCTCCAGCGGCGGATACTGCGGGAAGTGGAACCCAGGATGACGTATTTGCCGCGCTGATGGGGACGCAGACGCGCCAGATCGACAGGGATGACATCGCACAGACGCTGCACGACTTCTCCGCGCGCGCGCAGCCGGGCCTCTGGTTCGCACCGCGCCTCCCGCGCCCGTTGAAACCGGCTGCCATACGGATCCCTACGCGCATCATCCGGATGGCCTGGTGTGCGGGCAGAAGCGGCCGGACGAGGCCACGCAGGCCACCTTGAGGGCGATGCAGAAGCCGGTGCCGGACATGAGCGAATACGAGAAACAGCGCCGGGCCCGGCTGGACCGTCTGAACGCGGCGTATCTGGAAGCGAAGCGAACGCAGAAGTTTCCCGCATCCGGCGAATTCTCTCAGTACGAAATTGCGATCGACAATGAGGTTGATGTTGTCACGCGTTGGGAGATTTCCGCCCGCGAGCACGACGTCGGTGAAAATGATCTCGAGGCCGATCATTATAATGCATTTCTTTTCCGGTCGCGCTCCGAATATGACGCCGAATTTCGGCGCCGGTATGCGATATACAAGGAGAAAGTCGCCTGTTCCTCCGATCACGGACTCAAGTGGCCCAAACTGAGCCGCACGCATCCGGATTGGATCGACTGCGAAAACCGGGTGAACGCGGAATATTATCCCCGGGGCCAGGCACAACTGGAAGCTGTCCGGTGGCGGACATATCAGGATATTCAGATGGCCATGCCGGCGCTCACCGAAGAGGGGCCGATTGCCGCGTTCGGCTTTCATGTCACGCATCAATATCTCGGCTGGTCCACCGAGCGCTCGGCGGCATTTGCCGGAGCACTCGCCACCGTGACCGACCTCGCGATGCTGAGGGCGCAGCAGCGAGCCGTCACGCAAAATGCCGGGCGATCCGTCGCTCCGCCGGACGAAATATCGCCGCCGCCGGATAATGTTGCGTCGGCCCCGGTGCGCGACCCCGTGCCGCCGCCCGGTAGGTCCGCCGGACCCGCCGCGGATCCGTTGGCTGGAAGTGTCCCCACGCCGGTCGACGTCGCCAATCGCGGAGCGGTTTCCCCCGCAACCCAGCCCGCGCCCGTCACACAGCCCCCGCCGGCTACCGAGATCGAGCAGGCTGCACAACGCTACGAGCGGCTTCGCACCAAGGCAGCGCAGGCGGAAGAGGACTACGCGCGGAGCCTTCGGAACACTGTCCGGGCCACGGAGCGCCGCGGCGACCAGCCGACCCAGCAGGAGGCGGATCTGCTCCGGATGAAGAAGGCACTGGAGGCCGCGCGCGACGATGCCCAGGCCAAGCTGAAGCAGTTGAAGGCGCAGCAGCAGGCCGCGCAGCCCAACGCCGGCGGCCGGACTCCCGGCCAGCAGGGGTTTGCCCAGGAACCGGTATATCTCCAGGAACTGCGTGCACGCGGCCTCGATGCTCAGTTGACAGACGCGAATGCGCCGGTGATCGACGCCGCAATCATAGGGACCGCAGAAGTGCACTCCGTGAAAAGCATCGTTGCCGGTACGGATGCCGCCGTGACGCTGGCCGAGCGCGGTTCGCCACGGGATCTGGCGAATAGTGTGAGCGCGAAGATCACCGAGGCCCTCGTGGACAGGCGCTCCGACAAGTGGAACCGTCTTCGCAACCAGTGGAACACCACAAAGCGCGACACCTACGCCGATCGCTTCGGCTACGAGCTGCCGAAGAATCCGGATGACATCGCCTTCGTCGTGGACGTACGCGTGATTACCGGCACCGCGCCCTCCGCTGCGGCCCGGCAGGCCGTTGAGGCCGCCGTGCAGGGATGGCTGACGGCGAATGAGCGGGTGCCGCCACGCTTCACCTGGCGGATTGTCTACGTGACGAAGTAGCGCCCGGCATGCGGAGGTGAATGGTATGTGCCTGCGGCGTTTGCCGGGAGGAGTATCTGTTCGCCCGCAGCAGTTATCGTGCGCCCGGAGTTGTACTCCGGGCCGTCATACGCTTCCGGCCGACTCCCCATTCGCCGGGGAGTGCACGGACCACGACGGGAATAGCCACAGAAACTCCGGACAAGGATGCTCATGACGCCGGTTATCGATCACATACAGATTACCGTGAGGAACATGGAGGTAGCCGTGCCCTTCTACGACAGGATGATGGCGCTGCTCGGCTTCGATGTCGGCAGGAAGGTGGGAGCGAGGCTGGAACGGTACGACATGCATGTCGTGGAGTATCTCCATCCGCAGCTTGCAATTGCGATCAGTTCGCCGCGCAAGGCCTTTGCGGATGAAACCATCCATCGCAGGAAGCCGGGTGCCCTGCATCATCTCACCTTCAGGGCGGAGTCGCGCGCGGAAGTGGATCGGCTTCATCGCGAGTTGGTGACGATCGGCGCGGAGATCGTGGGCGGGCCGAAGCTCTGGCCCGAACATGGCGCTGGCTACTATGCGGTCTTCTTCAAGGACCCGGAGGGGATCAAGTACGAGATCGTGTACAGCGCGCATCCGCACCTGACGTGACGTACAGGTGATTGTGTGCGGCGGAAAGCGGGGAGGAGGCAGAGGGCTGCCGCGCGCGCGGTGGCAGTCGGCACTCCCGGCACGTCGCCATACGTGTGTGCCGCAGTCGCCGCTGGCATTGACCACCGCCCTTCTATGGTTCGCCATGCCGGCACGTCATCGCGAGCACGGCATCCATATCTCGATCGGCTGCCTGCCTCCACAACATGGCATCCCCCGATTCTATCTGTAGCTGCCGGTTCAGCCCTCTGATGATCGCTCCCCGCAGGGATCGGCCAATGCCTTTACGGCACCGATCGCCACGTTCCATGGGACTCGTGATCGCCATTGACGACATGCACGGCATCGAAGGGAGGGGCGCGGAATTCCCATGCGGCCCGCGCGTGTCACTCTTCGGTCCCTGCCGGCCCCTCGAGGTTCGTGATCATCCGCTGCAACAGCGACACCAGCGTGGTGCATTCCGCCTTGGTGAATCCATGAGTGGCGCGCTCCGCCACTTCGATAAGCAATGCTCTTCCCAGCGGCAGCCGCTTCCGCGCCATGGGCGTCAATGAAACAAGTCGGGCGCGTCTGTCGTCTGGATGTGCCCTGAGCGCAATCAGTCCGTCGCGCGTCATGCGCCCGAGCAGCGCTGCCATGGTGGGCTGCTCCACGTTCGCCCGCTCGGCAAGCTCGCGCTGTGTAAGCGGGCCTTCGTCATCAAGTGCCTGCAGCACCGGGATGTATGCCGGGCCCAGATCGAGCTGCCGCAGATGCTGCTCGAACTCCTTGAGAAGCATTCGCGACGTCTGATTGATCCACCATGTCGGGAATGCTCCAGGGTTCCATGACTCTCGGGGCTTTGTTTTCATAGCATGCTATGCATATATTGCGACGTGATTCACAGTGAATCGCATTCGTGTTGTACCAAAAGAAAGGTTCATGGAGGTAGATACGCAAGTTCTGATTGTTGGCGGATGTCCTGCGGGGTATTCCGCCACTATGCTTCCGGTCCGCTGGAGACGGAAGCCAATTACCGCCGAACGGCATCATGGAAGCTCGCCTGCACGGCATGCTGTTGACCATGCGGCGTTCGTGCACAGGCTCTCCGCCACGGTGGCGATTGCCGGCCTCGCAGGCATGGCCGTGTGCCAAGGGGGGATGCAATGAACAGGAACAGATCGGTTGCCCCCGATTCCTCACCCTGGGCGGTCGACGCCGAGGGGTTGCAGAAACGATTTCGCGAGACGCACGCCGTGGATGGAGTCTCGCTCCGCGTGGAGCGCGGGAGCGTGTTCGGTCTGCTTGGGCCGAACGGCGCCGGCAAGACCACGGTGGTGCGCATGCTTACCACGCTCCTCTCACCGGATGCGGGCCGTGCCGTTGTTGCCGGATTCGATGTTGTGAAGGAGCCCCGGGAAGTCCGGCGCCGCATCGGGCTGGTGGGCCAGTATGCGAGCGTGGATGAGCTGCTGACCGGCCGGCAGAATCTGCGCATGCTCGGGCGGCTCTATGGCCTCTCCTCCAAAGACGCCAGGGCGCGTGCCGAGGAGCTGCTGGAACACTTCGATCTGGTGGACGCCGCGAGCAAGATCGCCAAGACATACTCGGGCGGCATGCGCCGCCGTCTGGACCTTGCCGCCAGCCTTGTGCTTGCACCGCCGGTTCTGTTCCTGGATGAGCCAACAACCGGCCTGGACCCGAGGAGCCGTGCGGCTACGTGGGAGGTGATCGATACGCTGACCAAGGACGGCACCACGGTGATCCTTACCACGCAGTATCTCGAGGAGGCCGATCAGTTCGCCGACCGTATTGCGGTGATCGACAAGGGAAGGATGATCGCCGAGGGCACGCCTGCACAGCTGAAGGCCAAGGTTGCCAAGGCCACCGTGATCATTCGCGGTTCCGAGCACATCACTCCCCAGGCCGCGCTCGCGCTCGTGGGCACACTCGGAACAGGCGTACCGACGATTGCCGAGGACGAGGTGCGCATTGCCGTTGATGACATCGAGCATGCCGGCGCAATCCTGAGCACGCTCGCCGCCGCCGGCGTTTCGCTGGACGACGTCTCGTTTACCCAGGCGTCGCTGGACGACGTTTTCTTTCAACTCACCGGCCGCACCGAAGCGAGCGGCGCACAGGAAGGAGCACCCCAGTGATCCGCTCTACATCATCAACAATTCCGATGCGGAATTACAAGCCGGTACGCACATCCGGCTTCGCCAAAGTGCTCGATGAGATCGGGATCATCACATGGCGTAACCTTGCACATATCCCGCGCGTGCCGGAGAAGCTGGCCGACGTCACCATTCAGCCGATCGTCTTCGTACTGCTGTTCGGCTATGTATTCGGCAGCGCAATCAATCTGCAGGGAGGCAACTACATCGAGTTCCTGCTTGCCGGCATTTTCGTACAGTCCGCGGCGTTCGGCGCCATCAACAACGCCGTGGGTGTGGTGGGCGACATGAAGGAGGGGGTGATCGATCGCTTCCGCTCGCTCCCCATCGCGCGCATCTCCGTGCTGCTTGGCCGGGCGATCGCAAGCCTCCTGGAATCCGCGCTCGGCATCTGCGTGATGGTGATCTGCGGACTCGCCATCGGCTGGCACGCGCACGGCGGATTCATGGACACCGCCGGTGCGTTCGGACTGCTCGCGTTCTTCACCTTCGCGATGATCTGCATCGGCACCATGCTCGGCCTCTGGGTGAAGACTGCGGAAGCGGCGCAGGGGATCGGCTTCGTCGTCGTCTTCCCGCTCACGTTCGCCGCCAACACCTTTGTGCCGACGATGGGGATGCCTGCCCCGCTCCGCTTCGTGGCGGACCACAGCCCCGTCAGCGCCACGGTGGCGGCACTGCGCCACCTGTTCGGCAATCCCAACCCGGTTGCTCCCGACGCGCCATGGAACCTGACGCATCCGGTTGAAGCTACGCTCCTCTGGTGTACCGGACTTGCCCTCGCCGGCCTGGCCGGTGCCGTCTATCGTTATACGGTTGCGCGGAAGTCGTGAGTGCGCCGGGCATGTGAACGAAGGAGTGTGAGGGAGCGGCCACGGGGGAGTGCCAAGCCGGCAGCCGGAAACCTATGCGCTTCCGGTGCCACCGATTGGATCCCGATCTCCCCACCACTGGTCATCACGTGCACTGCGTATCCATCGTGTGCGCCTACCGAACGTGAATGCCGTACGCAGCCTACCGTGCGCGGTGAAGGATGCTCCCGTAGCTGCCGACGATGGTTCCCCTGTTCGGTCCGGTCAGGGAAATCCCAGCGAGTGTCTGCCCGGTCGTCCCCATCTCCGCCTTCCAGGTGGCGCCGCCATCAGTGGTGTGGAGGATTGTTCCAATGATTCCCACCGCCGTCCCGTTGTTCGCGTCCGCGAACGAGACGCCGAAGAGATCGTTCGTGGTTCCGCTCGATTGCTCCGTCCAGGTTGCGCCTCCGTCGCTCGTATGAACAATCACACCATCGTATCCAACGCCCGTTGCACCCGAGGCGTCGGTACGGGAAATCGCGAACAGGCCGTATTCCTTTGGTGACGTCTGCTCCATCCACGTTGCCCCGCCATCGGTGGTGCGTAGGGCCGCGCCGGTGCCGACGATAATTCCCCGCCGTGCATCCAGAAACGAGACGGCCTTGAAATCGGTGACGGTGCCGCTGGCCTGCTGCGTCCACGTTGCACCGCCGTTGGTGGTACGGAGTATCACGCCGTTCGAGCCCACCGCCGTTCCCGTGGTCGCGTCTGCGAACGATACACCCCTGAGGGTACCGGATGTCCCGCTCTGCTGCGCCGCCCATGTTGCCCCGCCGTCGGTGGAATGCAGGATTGTTCCCTGCGACCCCACGGCCGTCAACGTATCGATCCCCAGGCGCGAGATTCCGAACAACGTGTTGGTTGTCCAACCCGGGCGTGCTTCCCACGTTGCGCCGCCGTTCGTAGTGCGGAGTATCGTCCCGTCGTTTCCAACGGCAATCCCGCTGCTCTCTCCTGCAAACGACACGGCGGAGAGCGGGTTCAGCGTTACCCGGATCGAGGGGATGGGAGTCCAGTTCTGGCCGCCATTCGACGTGCGATAGATTGCTCCGTGACTTCCAACAGCGGTGCCGTACTGCGCGTCGGCAAGCCAGACCCCGTGAAGTTCGAATGTCGTGTCCACGGACTGGTCCTTCCATGTCATGCCGCCGTCGGTGGTATGGTAGATGGTTCCGTTTACGCCAACCACAGCTCCGTTGTTCGCGTCACTGAAGCTGACCCCGTCGAGGTCCCGTGTCCTGTACGATTCTGACAACCATGTTGCGCCGGCATCGGTGGTGCGGTATATGCTGCCCTGCGTTCCAACAATGTAGCCGGTCCGGGCATCGGCGAAGGTAATCGCCACCAGCCTCGTGTCGTTCGAGTCCAGTCGCCTGGGCTTCCAGGTTGCGCCGCCGTCAGTGGTACGAAACACCGTGGCCCGCTCGCTCACCACGATGCCCGTATCGGCATCGGCGAATGCGGCTCCGTAGAGATTATAGGCTGTCAGTCCGGACGTGTATGTCCACGACGCGCCGGCATCGGTGGTGCGGAGCAGCATGCCGCTCGATCCCGTGATGACGCCGCGGTTCGAACCGGCGAATGCTATTCCATACAAATTGTTCGTGACCCTTGCAACGTTCTGTGATATCCACGTTGCGCCGGCATCGGTGGTGCGGCGGATCGTTCCGTTCCTTCCAACAACCGTCCATGTTTTCGCGTCCACGAACGCAGCGTTGAACAATATCTCCGACGTCCCGCAGTTCTCCAGGTGCCACGTCGTTCCGGCATCGGTGGTGCGGCTGATCGTTCCTCCGTCTCCAACCGCAACCCCCGTCTGAGCGTTCAGGTATTTCACCACAAGGAGGTCGTTGCCGTGCGGCTGAGGATTCTGCCAGAACCATCCCCCCGGTTCCTGCGTTCCCGCCGGATCGGTTGGGATACCGTGACACCCGATGGCGCACACGGAGATCACGGCGAGGAGGAGTGGAAGCTTGCAGTAGATGAAGGATTGTGTCGGCATGGAACGTTGTTCCTCGATGACTTGAGTGCGTTCGGTGCTCCAGGGCGAGCGTTGAAGATACGGTTCCGACGTCTCGCATGAAGATCACGGCACCGCTCTGCTCACCGTGCAAGCGAGTACGCCAGAAGCTGCTGCACGGACGTATTGTTCTGGATCTTCGCGAACGCGCCTGCCGTGCGGGCGTACCAGTAGTGCGTGACAACCGTTCCCGAACTGGTCCACGACTGCACGTTGTTGTGCCCTTCCTCCGTGGAATCGCGTGTGACACGAATGTGCGCGCACACCAGCGATTCCCCGCCCACCTGAACCGGTTCCTCGCCGAGATACTCCACCCGCCAGTGGCTCGAGAAGTCCTCGGTGGTACCACCTTCGGAGGCCAATCCCGGTTTTGTGATCGTCTCATCGGTGTAATGCGACATCGTGGGCGTGCGGCTGCAGACCGGCAGGCGCAGATACCAGCCGCCTTCGTCGACGGAGGAATGCACGAACGCCCATTCGTCACCATCGGCGCCGTAGTGTGCGGTCAGCGTCGGCGTTGCATACGTGTGGTGAAGAAGCACCGTGTGTCCCATGCTGTCGATCGGTGCCGATACGGACATGACGGAGTCCGAGAAGACATACGTTGTGTGTCCGAAGCCCGGGAAGTGATCTTACCCCGAAAGAGTGGACACTACGCAGCGTATTTTTCACGCGGAGGTGTTCAATGAACAAACGGTACAGCGACGAGTTCAAGGCAGAGGCACTTCGGCTGAGCGACAGCAGGGAGACAACAGTGCGTGATGTGGC
>DASZRW010000059.1:0-73324 GCA_035549015.1 Kapaibacterium sp. (SeqCode) | reverse complement strand
GATCGCGTTCTTGATCGTGTTGAAGTCCGCATCGTTGCGGAGCCAGAACGTGGAACTGGTGGTGGCCTCGGTGTTGCGGATCGTCCAGTTGCGCCCGGTACCCCCCACGACGTTGGAGCCGTCGAAGGTGTAGTACTTGCCGCCGTCGATGATGAAGATGGCGGAGCCTGCAGGGCTTGCACCGGCGAGCGTGGGGCTTGCGCCGACGGCGGGACGGAAGATGACGTTGTTCGCCGCGCTCATGCCCGGTGCAGCGGTAAGCGTGAGCGGGAACGTCTCGGTCGTGTTGTCGTACGTCCCTGCAGCCACCTCGAAGATCACCTGGCCCGTCACGCCAAGCTGCGTGAGATCCGCTATCGCGGCGGTGAACGACGTGTAGTTGCGCGCGCCGGAGCCGAGTTTGTTGATGGTGTACAGGCCGTTCAACGGCGTCTTCGCCGTGATCGTTCCGGTAATCCTGTCGTTGGTAGCATCGAGATCGCCGGCGAGCTGCGTAGTGAGTTCGAGGGTGTAGGTGCCGGCCGGGAGCGACGTAGTGCCGCTCTGGTTACCGGTGGTGTTGAAGGTGACCGTCTGCGAGTTGAACGCCGCAAGCGAGACAATGGTCTGCACATCGCTGTACATCACATTGTTGGAGGCATCCAGAATCCGGTAGCGCACCGTCACGTTCGCCTGCGCATTCGATCCTGCATTCTGCACCGAAGCGGACGGTGCGAACAGTGTATTCCCTGGAACGACGACGCCGGGCGCCGGCGTGATCAGCCGCTCGGCAAGCATATCGTTCGTCAGCGGCGGCAGGAAGCTTCCCTCATCGGCTCCCAGATCGGGTGTCGTGGCGCTCCGCGCGTCGCCGTCGATATCGGTGGTCACGGCGCCGATCGGCGTACCGCGCGATTCCACCGGCGTCCGGATCAGCGTGGAGATGTGGAGATCGCCGTTGGCCGGATCGATGTACGGCGGCACCACGGAGATGCTGTTGGCCTCCTGCCCGGATCCCGTCTTGAAGTCCGAGAAGGTGAGCCGGTTCGCCGTGTAGTATCCCGTGTAGAAGTTCGATGCCGTGTTCGCGCGAATCAGGTTGTAGTTGGAGAGCGTCCAGCCGGTGGTGGAGCTGATGTACAGACCGTAGTTGCTGGCGGTTCCTCCGGTGCGCGCCACATAGAAGATGTTGTTGCGGCAGTCCACCGTGTTCGATGAGGACTTGTAGAGTGCATACACCGAACGCGACCCGGTTGATGTTCCTCCGATATAGAAGCTGTTGTTGTACATCAGCGTGGTCCCCGTGCTGCTCTGATAGTAGAGGCCGTACACGGTATGGTCACCATTCTCCGCGAAGGAGAACATGTTGTTGGTGATCGTGGTGTTGGAGGTGCTGATGGAGACCCAGTGATAGATGCCGTAGATGGTCCAGTTGGCCGCGGTGGACGTGAGCTTGTAGATCCTGTTGCCGTTGAAGATGCTGTTGATCGGATAGCCGGGGGAGTAGTCCGTGTAGATGCCGTACAACGTGTTCACGGCTGCAGGTGCCGGCACGGTCATGTGGATCGTGCAGCCGTCCACCGTTGTGCCGGCCTGCTCAGCATACGCATCGACGCCGTAGCCGTAGGTGCCGGCCGCACCGAAGTTCACGATGTCGCAACGCCTGATCTTGTTGCCGTTGTTCGGCTTGCCGCTGGTGCCGTACACGCCCACGCCGATGTTGTTCCGGTACGTGCCGGCGGGGTCGCCGATCGTGCAGTTCTGCACCAGGTTGGAATCGTTCCCGGTCGCGGCGCTGGTAAGGCCGATGAAGACGATGCCGATGCCGTTGCTGGAACTCGTCTTCGTCGAGGTGCCCGCATTCCCCTGCAGGTTGCAGTTCTTGATCACGTTCAGATCCGCATCGTTCAACAACCAGAACGTAGGGTTGTATGTCGGCTCCGTCTGGCGGATGGTCATGTCCTTCGTTGTGCCGCCAATCGTGTTCGACCCGTCGAACACGAAGTACTTGGCGCCGTTGAGATAGAAGGTGGCCGTACCGACGTTCGTCGTTCCGGTGATGGTGACCGTTGCGCCCACATCGGGCCGGAAGGTGACGGTATTGGTGGCGTTCATCGTTGCTACGTTCGTCAGCACATAGCCGGCGGCCGGCGGCGTGTAGGTGCCGCTGCGGATGGCAAACGTAACCGGTCCGCTTACTCCTCGCGCGTTGAGATCCGCAATTGCCGCGTCGATTGTGGCGTAGTTCGGCGCCGCGCCGGCGACAGTGTAGGTGCCGTTCAACGGCTGTGCAAGCGCAGTGCCTCCCATGAGCAGGAACAGCACCAGTGCAAACAGCCATGCGTGCTCACCTCGCGAACGGGCGCGTGCCGAACGATTGCGAAGCAGTGGGTAGATGGTACGCATAACAATGCCTTTCAATGATGATTAATGAATGCACCGGAGCCGGGAACCGCCACGGCGCAGAGGGATTACCGAATGGACCTGTCGAGACGCCAACACCGACCTGAACGCAGTCCTCCCCGTACACCGCCACTACGTTCATGCTCATCGATGCACAGCCTGCGGTTCGAAGGAACATCGGATGCCGGGTGAAGAGCAAGGCACGGCCCCGATGAAGCCGAACAGGCAGCCATCGACAGCATTATCAGGTTGTTCCGATCAGAGCCTCAGAGAGACCAAAAGCAGTTCAGGGGGTTGCGGAGGTACAGACCTACCACAGAAATGCGGTACGCGCTCTGAATGAGCCCGTACCCTGCTGTGCCGGAGATATCGGAGAATACCTGGAATAGTAATCCGATCGGGACAATATCTTCCATTGACTCGCTACCGTGCAAGGAGAAATCGACGATGGCGGCTCCTTGAAGGGAATGTAGACCGTGAATATTGCTGAAATGCGAGAATTCAACGAATCGCTATGCCGAAATAATCAGGGTGGCAACAGAAACGGGACCGGAAGGCGGAGCCCGGTCCCGTTTTTTCATGCATAATCATCGATAATTATCCGCAACGGCCATTCCGGAGCGGGTCAGCGGCGACCGATCAACTGGAAATTATCCATGTTTCGGATCAATGCCACCACGCGCCCCTCCAGGAAAAATCCCTGTTTGTCGTCAACAGGAATCGGCCTGTAGTTCTTGTTCGCAGGCTCCAGCACGATCCGCCCCGCGATATTGAAGAAGCGCTTCACGGTTGTCTCGTCGCCGATGCGCGCCACCACGATCTCGCCGTTGCGAACCGATTCGGTGCGGCGTACCAGTATCAGGTCGTCCTCCATGATCCCGGCATCCTCCATCGAGTCACCACGCACGCGAAGAAGGAATACCTCCTCGGAGCCGGCGAAGCTCTTGTCCAGCATCATCGCCCCTTCGATGTTTTCCATCGCAAGCAACGGCATGCCGGCAACAACGGTGCCCACGATGGGGACCGAGACGCTGGGAGCGACATTGTTCAGACGTATACCACGGCTGCGGCCATCCCGCCGCAGCACCAGCTTTCCCTTGTTCTCCAACGCCGTCAGATGTTTTCGAACGGCGCTCTGATGAATCCGGAAATGCTCCGCAATCTCCCGCTCCGTGGGAGGCTGCTGATATCGGTTGAAGAAGTTCTCGACGAATGTCAGGATCGATCCCTGTCTCGGTGTCAGCTCTGTCATCGTTGGGATTTCGTTTGAAAGAGAAGCCGTTATCCGATCACAGCCTGCCGCTCGGCGATATCGCCGATGAACGGAAGCTTGAACATCTCGTTGTTGTAGGCCTTGATCATCAGCAGAACCATCAGGCCGAGCGCTCCGAGGTAGACGACCATGGCGATCAGCCAGCCGATGAACGGGATCCAGCGGACAACGAGGTATACTCCGAAGACGATCGCCCAAAGGAGGGTGGATTGCAATCCATGAAATTTCACGAGACGGCTCTGCTTCTCTATCAGAAAGAAGATGAGACCGATAAGGCCCAGATAGCAGATCAAGCCCGCGACGTTCTCATCGAGTCCGGTTGATGACTTGCCTGTCGGTTCCATTGGGAGTTGCTCCTTGTCGGAAGATTAATGGGCTGCCCGCTGTTCCGATACATGTGGCCGCTGCCTGTCGGGCCGGGGGAAGGAACACCCCGAACGTGCCGGGGTGTATTGGCGGCGGTCATCCTATGAACACCAGCGGCCCAACCTACACCCGCTCAGCCAGAATTGCAAGCGTAGAGAGCATAAATCGCATGTGTTTCAACCGAACCAAGCCGGGCGCCCCCTCATTATCTTTGAAGGATGAAATCCCGCTCGCTCCGCCTCCCGCCCCCTCTCGCACTCATTGCGCTCACACTCCTCTGGAGCGGCTGCAGCGGCTCCGGCGGCCCGGCATTCGATGCGTTCAATGCCTACAACCTGGATGGGGGCGCCGCCCGCGCCTGCAACTTCTCGGACCGCAAGCCGGGCCCCGCCGGAATGCTGCGTCCGTTCCTCTACCATAATCTGCACGGCGGCCTGCTGGGCCCGCCGCTGGAACTGCCGCTGGCGTGCTTCGGGTTCGTGACGCGAAGCGATGCCGGCTCCGTTCTCTCCGTGGCTCGGCAGGATTCGCTCTTCTGGAGCTTCACGGCGCCTGCCGGCGAGTACTTCATGCCCGGCATCGCCGCGGACTCCGCCGGGCGCATCTACGCGATCACAACCCGCGGCCATCTGTTCGCTCTCACACCGGAGGGGACGCGGCTCCGCGACTGGCAGACCCAGGATTGCCCGGGCGGGCTGGTGCTCCCTTCACCGCTGCTGGCGCTGGGCTCCGGAACGGTTCTGGGAAATTCGAACGGCGAGGTGATGCGATACGATGCCGAAGGCCGCCTGCTCTGGAAGGTCAGGCGCGGCGCATCGGCAAGCGATGCCATGGCCGCCGATCCGCACATCGGCCTGGCAGTGCCGATCTCGCACAACAGCTTCGATCTGGCGGACACGCTGCTGTTGCTGGATCCGGCAACCGGATCGCAGCGATGGGCGCAATCGCCCGGCGGCCGCATCGTGCAGGGGCCGGTGATCGTGGGAAATCTGCTGATGGTTGGCGTTGTGGCCCAGCGGGACAGCCTGCATCAGATTCCGTCGCTGGTTGCCTTCACGCCGGAGGGGAAGCCGGCGTGGCGGATGCCGCTGCTTCTGACGCCCCGCGGCATTGCGGGTGACAACGAGGGGAACATCTACGTGAGCGGCTCCGGTACCGGAGATGAGGCCTCCGGCGGAATACTCGAGTCCGTGGATCCAACCGGCAGGGAGCGCTGGCAGGTGACGCTCAAGTCCGGCATTCCGGCGGCCCCGGCGGTCAGCAACGACTGGGTGTTCTTCATCTCACGGCGCGACGGACGCACCGGCCTCTTCACCTACGGCCGCGACGGCCACTTCCAGAACTTCGTCGCAATCGATGTGCTCCCCGACGTTCATGCGCGGCTTACCATCTCCTCCCTCGGCGAACTTGTGCTGGCCGCACTCGATCAGCCGGCGATCATCGTGGGACGGTAGCGTACCGCCTCGGGCCGTGGTGCTTCCGGAGCCGGTGCGCTTCAGGTGATGGCGCGCGTTGCCGCGACGCCATCGCCGCCACCGGCCAGGACCCGCTCTGCCACGGCGTGCCGCGGCATCGGCAGCAAATGCATCGCGCCCGTCAACGGCACTTCTCCAGGAGACGCCGCATCAAAAAAAAGGCCTGAGTAAAACCCAGGCCCGACGTTCCGTCGCGATCGCATCCGGGTACTCCCGGCTGACGAGGCTCAGTGACTCAGATGCCGCACCGTGACATCGATGATCTTCACCGGCACGCGCGGCGTGCTTCCATCCAGATCAACCGCCTCGATCTTCCTCACAACGTCCATGCCGCCGGTTACCCGCCCGAAGATGGTGTAGTTCTTCGGCAGCGAAAGATTGCCGAGGCAGATGAACCACTGGCTGGTATTCGTGTTCGGGCCGCGATTCGCCATGGCGATCGTTCCCTCCACATACCCGCGCCGGTAGCTGGGCGCGTTGGGGTTCAGTTCATCCTCGAACTCGTGTCCGTAGATGGACTCGCCACCCGTGCCCCAGTCGGCCTTCATCGTGCTGTCCTTCGTCTTCGGATCGCCCGCCTGAATCACGAACTTGGGAACCACGCGATGAAAGAGGATTCCCCTGTAGAACCCCTTCGTTGCAAGCTTCACGAAGTTCTCCACGGTCTTCGGAGCGTCCATGCCGTACAGCACGAGCCCGATCTTTCCGAGCGAGGTCGTGATCACCACCGAATCGGAGATGACCGGCTCCTGCGCTCGCGATTTCTGCGTCGCGACTCCAACAAGCAGGAGGCTTGCCACGAGCAGACGCATGAGAATTGTTGGTTTGCTAGGCATCACGTTCATTGATATTCGTTGCTCCGTTTCGGGGGATGTATTCGCCGTGATCCCGGCTGCAGCGCAGGGCCTGCCGGCCCTGCGGCGCCGTACGATCAGTCCTCGACCTTCTTTACGGTGACACCGGTAATCTTCACCGGCTCGCGCGGCGCGCTGCCGGCAAGGTCCACATGCTCGATCTTATGCACCACGTCCATCCCCTTGGTCACCCTTCCGAAGATCGTATAGTTCTTCGGCAACTGCACGTCGGCAAGGCAGATGAACCACTGGCTGGTGTTCGTGTTCTTGCCGCGGTTGGCCATGGCAAGCACGCCCTCGGCGTAGCCACGCACATAGCTCGGAGCGGCGGGATCCAACTCATCCTCGAACTCGTGCCCGTAGATGGACTCGCCGCCGGTTCCCCAGACATGCTTCAGTGAGGTATCCTTCGTCTTCGGATCGCCCGCCTGGATCACGAACCCCGGCACAACGCGGTGAAAGAGAATGTCGTTGTAGAATCCCTTTTCTGCAAGGCCAACGAAATTCGCAACCGTCTTCGGAGCGTCCTTGCCGTACAACTCCACTTCGATATCGCCGAGCGATGTGGAGATCACGGCCTTGTAGGTAACGACCGGCCCGTCGTTCCCATTGGCGGCGAGGCCCGCCGCTACGCCGCTGAGGCCGAGCGCAATGCTGATTGACATCATGATGATTCGTCTCATATGGTATGCTGTTGATTGCTGAAGTGTCCACATGTTCTTCCCGGCGGCCGTGGGCGCATGCCAGCGTTGACCGGCCGTGCGGCCTCCGGTTTCATCCGGTGTCCTCGTTGCCGGACGCTGCCGGCGGGCGAAGCCGCGTGCATTCGGCTCCGTTCGCAGGCTCTCAGCGTCCTCCGGAGGTTCCACCTCCCTTGGAATCGGTCCCCTTCGCCCCACCGGCCTTCGGCGCGGCGGGCCTGGACTCGCCGGACTTCACGCCCGGGGCCTTCGCATCACCGGACCCGGCCTCGCCGGACTTCGAATGGGTTGCGGTTACTCCCTCTGCCTTCGGCTGCCTGTCCGCCGTCGTCGCGGTGGCGCCGTCCGCAGGTTTCACGGTAATTGTCTTGATTGTGGCTGGCTGCTCCGGCTGTTCACCCATCCGGCCCGTCTCACCGATCTTCCGCACAACATCCATCCCGTTCCGGACGAAGCCGAAGATAGTATAATTGGGTTGAAGATGCGCCGCTCCCTCCGCACTGAGCACGATGAAGAACTGGCTGCCGTTGGTATTCGGGCCGGCATTGGCCATTGCCAGAACGCCCTCGGCATATCCGCGCCGGAAGCTGGGCGTGGCAGGGTTCAGTTCATCCTCGAATGTCTTGCCGTAGATCGACTCCCCCCCCTGCCCCCAGCCGCTCCTATCCTTCATGTCCCGCGAGTTCGGGTCGCCGGTCTGAACCATGAATCCGGGGATCACACGGTGAAACGCGATGCCGTCGTAGTACTTCTTCCTGGCGAGCTCCACGAAGTTCTTCACGGTCTTCGGAGCATCGTTGCCGTACAGTTCCACATCGATGTCCCCCATGGACGTGGAGATCGTGGCAAGGTATGTGGCAACGGGAACGGCCGGGACGGAATCCACGTGCTTGGCGGTATCCAGGGATCCGGCGCTCGCGGCCCCGGGAGCAAGCTGAACGGTGTCGATCGGCTTGGTCTGGCTGCCCGGGGAGGCGTCCGGAGCCTTCTTCGTGCAGGCGGAGAGCGTGATGCATGCTCCCGCGAGAACCATCGTAATGCGTACTGCGTACGGTGTACTGATCATATCGTTTGAACCACCACGAGTCTGATGAATGTTTACGTTCGATGGCGCCGGGGCCACGCGCCGGCAACGCAACCCGATGTGCCCACTGCTCTACGGCGCAAGGCGCCCGAGCGCGATGGCCAGCAGGATGCCGCCACCCAGAATGATGCGATAGCTGATGAACAGGCCTGTGGAGTGCGTACGAAGATAGCGAAGCAGGAACGCAATCGCCGCATAGCCGCTGATGGCCGAAACCACGGTCGCCACCACGAGCGGCGCGACGCCGAAACTCATATGCTGCTTCAGCGCATGCACCAGTTCCAGGATGCCGCTTGCTCCAACCGCAGGAATCGAGAGGAGGAAACTGAAGCGCGCGGCCGCCTCGCGCGTGAACCCTCGGAACAGACCCGCGGTAATGGTGGATCCGGATCGCGAGACACCCGGGACAATGGCCAGCGCCTGGGCCAGGCCGATGATGATCGCGTCCTTGAGCCGCACTCCTTCGATGGAGCGCGTAAACTTCGCGGCCCGTTCGGCCAGCCAGAGGATCAGCGCCAGGCCGACGAGGCTGGAACCGATCACGACCAGATTCTTCGTGAACATCCCCTCGATCCATCCCTTCAGCGCCAGCCCGATCACCACGATCGGCAACGTGCCGGCGATGATATACCAGCCGGTACGGGATTCCACGGACTGGCTGGCCACCGGAACGCGCTTCAGATTCTCCCCCACGAACGCACGCGTGATCGACACCAGATCGCGCCGGAAGTAGAGAAGCACGGCAACCAGGGTGCCGAGCTGTATCACCGCGATGAAGGCGGTCCACTCCTCCGGCGATGCAGGGTTGATCAAACCAAAGGCCCGTCCTGCAAGCGTCAGGTGTGCGGTCGAGCTGATGGGAATGAACTCGCTCAGCCCCTGGATCAGACCGAGAACGATTGCGGTTAGGATCGACACGAAACGATTCTCCTTTGGGCTTCCAACGGTGAGCGCTGCAGGGCTGTGGGCAGTTTGGTGCAGCCGGTTCAACAAAGGCCATATGGCCCTGACGGACGAACGGGGGCGAAAATAGGAAGAATCGGTGAGCGTACACCGGATGATACCAAACTCGGTAGCATCGCATCGGGAACTTTATCGGATATTTGCGCCGCCCGATCGAACGGCCCGCCGCCGGCGACCCCGGGGACCCACTATACATCGTCAGCCTTTCACTTCGGACCAACGTGCAGATCGACCCCACGTCCACGAAGCTCTTTACGCCGCTCACGTTCACGGCGGGGCACACGGCCGTGCGCAACCGTCTGGTGCTTGCGCCCATGACAACGTATTCCTCCAACAGCGACGGAACGATTACGCCGGAGGAGATCGAATTCCTTCGCCGGCGCGCGCGCGGCGTGGGGATGGCAATCACGGCGGCCTGCCGCGTGATCGATCATGGGCATGCGTTCGACGGGCAGTGGAGCTGCGCAGGCGATGAGATGATCCCCAGCCTCGCGAGCGCCGCTCGTGCGATTCACGAGGGGCACGCTCTGGCAATCCTGCAGATCCATCACGGCGGCAGGCTGTGCCCTGCCTCCATTCTGGGCCACGCGCCGCTGGCGCCCAGCGACATCCCGGCGCGACGCCCCGGCGCGGACGTGCCCCGGCCGATGACGGAGGTGGAGATCGAGGAGACGATAAAGGCATTCGGCGCGGCGGCGCGGCGCGCAATCGTTGCGGGATACGACGGCGTGGAGATCCATGGCGCCAACGGTTATCTGCTGCAGCAGTTCTTCTCCCCCCACGCGAACCGCCGGTCTGACCAGTGGGGAGGCTCGCTGGAGAATCGCGCCGCCTTCCCGATTGCCGTTCTCGAGGAAGTGCAGAAGGTGGTGCGCCGCAATGCCTACCGGCCCTTCGCAATCGGCTACCGCCTTTCGCCGGAGGAAGTGGACGATCCGGGCATCACGCTCGCCGACACTCTTCAGCTGGTTGAGGGCCTCGTGGCCTGCCGGCCGGACTGGCTGCATATCTCCACCAACGACTACTTCGCCGGCAGCCTGCGCGACGACGCGGATCGCCGCCCGCGCGCGCGGGTCATTGCCGACTGCGTCCGCCATCGCACCTCCGTGATCGGTGTCGGGTCCATTCTTTCCCCGGCCGCAGCAGAGGCCGTCCTTGCCGACGGACCGGACCTTGTGGCGATGGGACGGACGCTTGTGATGGAGCCGGAATGGGCGCAGAAGGTAGTGGCGGGAAACGAACCGCTCAGAACCTGCCTGCCGATGGAGGGGGGAGACACGCTCCTTTCCATTCCGCCGCGGATGTACAGGAAGATGCTCGGCCGCCCCGGCTGGCTGCCGCTCTGCAGCCAGGAGCCGCACGACACACCGGTTCAGAGCATCCCCGTGGTTGCGTAGGCTGGAGAGGTATGGGTGATGGGTTATGAGAGTGCATAACACACACGCCACGCCCATCATTCATTACCCCCATCATCCATAACCCATCATTCATCATTCATCATTCATCACCGCGGACTACCCGGTATTATCAGGGGATAATCTCTGGATCATTATTCCATATATTTGCCGCCTACGACTTTTTTGAATCCTCATGAACACACAGGAACCGACCGAGACCGAGAAGCCGCGCCGTAAACGGAGGTGGCATTGGTATCTGGGATTCGGCATACTGGGACTGATGGCGTGGCAGGTTGTCTCCTGGCTTACACCGGTCCCTACGCCGCTTGCCACGGCCGCTGCCGTCACCGACAAGGCGTACGAGGTGGTGTTCGACGAATCGATCAAGAAGCGCGCCGCCGAACTTCCCGCCGAGGTGAACATTCTGCTGGTTGGCCTGGACAACAGGCTGGCCTCGCACGACAACCATGCCGATGCGATTCATCTGATCACCATCCGCACGAAGGACTCCGTGGGAGCCGTGATCACGTCCGTGCCGCGCGGGACGGAGGCTCCGGGCTACGGCATCGAGGACGATCTCGCGTTCATGGCGAACGTTCGGGCGCTCAGAGGACGCAACACCTTCATCAAGGCTATCTCCAAGCTCACCGGCAAGAAGATCAACTACTATGTGGAGGTCTCGTTCAGCCAGGTGATGGGCGTGCTGGAACTGCTTGGCTACAAGGACCCGGCAACGGCACTGCAGTTCCTGCGGCATCGCAAGTCGTATCCGCTTGGCGACGTGCAGCGCAGCTACAATCAGGGGAAGTTCATCCGGACGCAGTTGATTCGCCGCGCCGATCTTCTCACCGGAGCCAAGGGCGACCTGATGCTCCGCATGGGTCTCGGCATGGTGGATACGGACATCGACTTCAACACCGCGCAGGCGCTGGTGTACGTGTTGAAGAACGGCAACGCGCTGGACTCCGCGCACATCACGCAGACGATGCGTCCGCGCATCAACCTGGAACGGGTGGACGGCGTGGAGATCCCGGAGCCGGACCAGATGGCTTCCGTTGTCAACAGCCTGGTGCGCCGCACCGGCGAGCAGATCGACGACCTCGGGCGCTACAATCCCTACCCGCGCCTGAACGAGATCCTGCACCACGCCGAGGCACAGCAGAAGAACGATCGCGCCGTGCTCGCAATCATGGAGCCGGTATACGAACAGAAGGCATGGCTGCAGGTGCAGGAGCGCCCGCAGCGGCAGGAGCTTCGCAACCGCGTGGAGCATCTGATGGTGAACGCCTACAACGGCACGAAGAAGCAGGACAAGGCCGCAGCGGTGAAGAAGTACATGGACGAGGAGCGCCAGGCCTTCCACGACGTGGAGCGGGAGACACGGCAGTTCGCCTATGGACGGAGGAACGTGCCGCCGCATCATGCCAAGGCGCAGCCGCTCGATTCCGTTGCCGCGGCGCGCGCGCGGCAGGACGACATCCATCAGAAGCAGACACACATCGAACCGCAGGAGCCATCGACCACACAGGTTGGGGACGCGTCCGGAAACGGCGATGGAGCGCAGGGGAGCAACGGCCAGGCGGTTCATGATGTAGCAAGCCCGCAACAGGAGGGAGCGAAGCACGCGGAGCCGAAGGCGCAGGACCCCAAGGCCTCCGAGCCGAAAGCCGCGGAACCGAAGGCCTCCGAGCCGAAGGTGCAGGATATGAAGGCGGCCGATGGCGCCCAGGCAAAACCGAAGACGCCGGCCAAACAGCAGTCACCGGCCAAACAGCAGACCCCGGCAAAGCAGCAGAAGCCGAAGGGAGATGAGCTTCGCGTGTACGACGTGAAGCACAAGGACGGCTGAGCCATCGCACGCACGGCACTGGGCCGCGCAGACAATCGCACAGTTCAATGGGCCGCCTGGTTTGCCGGGCGGCCCGTTTTCATTCGAAGAGGAATCTCACAACCGCGCACAAATTCCATGAAACCATGAGTCCGCATTGCCGTCCATGCGCTAACTTTGGCGAGCCCTCACTCCCCGCGAACTTCATTCGTACCGCACGCACAGGTGCGGTGCCCCCCACGGGCCGCAGCTTCAACAACTTTCACGGACAGACATTATGAGAAGGCTTCTCGCGACGATTCTATTCCTCGTGTCGGCGTCGTATGCATTGGCCGATCCTCCCGGCGAGGATGTTCAACGGCCTCACTTCGAAAGCCCGGGCATGTGGTATCTGCAGTTCGATCTCGGGATCAACTACTCCTTCCTGAACGGTAACCCGGCATTTCGCCAACTGACCTCCAGCGAAAACCCCACGGACCTGTTCAACTCCGCAAGCGGCGTTGGCCCGCTCTTCGGCGTCACCGTTGGCTATGCGTTCTCCGACCGCTTCGCCCTGAGCCTGGGCCTGGACTACGACTCGCGCTATGTGAGCCGTTCGGCGGACGTGGTGGATCCCTGCCCGATGATCAACCCCATCACCGGCGACACAACGCTCGGCACCACAACCGAACGCAAGAGCTACGAGGTGCTGGCCACCTATGTCTCGCTGCCGCTGATGGCGAACTTCCGCTTCGGCAAGGCGTTCGTATTTCTCGGGCCCACCTTCTCGATACCGATACGCCATCGCGTTACCGAAACCGATCGTATCCTGGACAGCGCCTCGGCATGCTATCTCCTGTTCGGTACCCCTGACAGCACGAAGGAACTGGATGGCGCACTGGACAACGACGCCAACCTCGCCAGCCGCGTCTCGCTCAAGCTTGGCGCCGGCTACACGTTCGAGCTCACGAAGAAGATCAGCCTGGTGCCGCAGATTGCGTACGACATCGGGTTCTCCGATCTGCTGAAGGCCAACGAGCAGGATGTCTTCCACTCGAAAGCCTCCGGCACGGCCTTCAACGGCGATATCATCAATGGGGCGATGCGGCTCAGCGCATTGCAGTTGTCGCTCGGTCTTCGCATCAACCTCTAGCCGATCAGGAGCAGAACGAACATGAGACGCATACTCTATCTCACTACGATACTTGCGTGCGCTGTGGGCTTCACTCCTGCACTGCATGCGCAGACGCCCCCGGTGCCGAACCGTCCGGACGTATCGGCAACATCGATGTCGATCAACTCCTCGGGCGACGATGACTTCGCTCCCTCCGCACTGCGCGGCGGCGAGATCCTGGTATTCACCTCCTCGCGCTCCGGCTCGCAGCGGCTGTGGCGCACGGTTCGCTCCACGGGCGGCTGGAGCGCGCCGATGAGCGAGGGGGAGGCACTGAACCACGCCGAGCAGCTCGGCGCCGCCACGCTCACGCCGGACGGCACGCAGATGATCTTCGCTGCCTATGAGTGGGACGGCGACGACGCGGATCACGCGCAGGGACGTACCGATCTCTACTCCGCCAAACTCGTCGGCGGCGTGTGGAGCAACATCAGAAATCTCGGCCCCGACGTGAACAGCAGCTCGTGGGAGTCGCAGCCATCGCTCAGCACGGACGGGCACCTGCTCTTCTTCGCGAGCGACCGGCCGGGAGGCTCCGGCGGCACGGACATCTACGTCTCGCAGCGCACGGCCTCCGGATGGTCGCGCCCAACCAACGTGGGACAGCCGGTGAATACGCCGATGGATGAGATGAGCCCGAGCATCGCGCCGGACGGCAGGTCGCTCTTCTTCTCCAGCAACGGCCACGGCGGCGCCGGCGGGTTCGATCTCTTCGTGGTCACCGGCGGCAACGAGCGCGGCACCAACTGGGGCTCGCTCACGAACATGGGAACGCCGATCAACTCCGCATCGAACGAGTACTACTTCATCTCGCTCGCCAATGCGAAGAACGGATACTTCACCAGCGATCGCGCCGGCGACCTGGATATCTACGTCGCCTACCCGAACCCGTTCCCGCCCGATGCAATGGTCTCGGTCTCCGGCGTGGTTACCGATGCCACAACCAGAAAGCCGGTTGCCGCGAAGATCATCGTCACCGATCTGAACTCCGGCGAGGTGGTGGCCACGTACAACACGGATGACCGCACGGGCGATTACTACGTGCTCCTTGCGCGCGGCCATCGCTACTCGATCACGGCAAGCGCGCCGGACTACATCTTCTACTCGGATGAATACTCCGTGCCGCCGAACGCCGAGGGACGCGACGTGAAGAAGAACATCGACCTGTACCGCGCCGGCAACGGCACCGTGCGCCTGCTTGTCTACTTCGACTACAACAAATCCGATCTCCGGCCGGAGTCCAAGCCGGAGCTGAACCGCGTGGTGGAGTTCTTCCGGTCGCATCCGGAGATCAGGGCGGAGATTGCCGGCCACACGGACTCGCTCGGCTCCAGCCAGTACAACAAGACCCTGTCGCAGAACCGCGCCGATGCCGTGCGGCAGTATCTGATCGAACAGGGAGTCGATGGAAAGCGCCTTGTCTCGATCGGCTACGGTGAGGATGCACCGATCGACGACAACGGCACCGATGAGGGACGCGCCCGCAACCGCCGCGTGGAGATGCGCGTGAAGGAATAACGCTGGCCCCGGTCCCGGACCGGGTATACCATCGCCCGTAGTTGTGAACGCCCTCGCACGGCATCCGCTTCGATGCCGATTGCGAGGGCGTTCTGCTTCCGCGTTCGAGCGTTGCGGCCCGGGAATTCAGTGCCTCTGGCAGAACAGGATGAAGCCCTGTTCCGCGCGATGTATTCCTGCTACCGGCCGAGAACGACAGCGAGCCGAAGGCGAGGCTCCCAAGAACCGGCCCCCCTGCTGCGCACGGCCGCTGAAGGTGTTCGAGGCCGTTTGGCAGGAACCTTCAGTGCACGATCTCCCGGCCGCAGTGCGGACAGGAGGGGGGCTTTCGCTTTGCATGCAACTCCTCGACGAAGGCAGCGGCAATCACCCCGGAAGGAAGCGCCACCAACCCGATGCTGAGAAGTGCGATGATGGAGGAGCAGACCTTCCCGATGGGCGTTATGGGATAGATGTCGCCGTATCCAACCGTGGTAAGCGTGGCAACGCCCCACCAGAGCGCGGCAGGAATGCTTGGGAATGCCTTGGGCTGCGCATCGTGCTCGAGGAAGTACATCAACGATGAGGAGAGCAGGAGCATGAGGAGAATCACGAAGAGCGACACCAGGATATCGTCACGTTTGGCGTGCCATACCTTGACGAAGAGCGAGAGCGATTCCGAGTAGCGCCCCAGCTTCAGTACACGCAGCAACCGCATCAGCCGCAGGCCGCGAATGAATCGCAGGTCGAACGCGCCGAACCCGTGCATGAAGAAGGGAACGATGGCGAGCAGATCGATGAGCGCGAAGAAGGTGAAGGCGTAGCGGATGCGTCCATACAGCGGATGCCAGTACTTCTCGTTCTCGACCGAAGCCCACAGCCGCGCGAGATATTCCGCGCTGAATATCACCACGGATACAACCTCGAACCAGTAGAACAGTCCATGGAGCACTGCATCGATCTCCTGCACCGTTTCGAGAACGATGGCTATCACGTTCAGCGCGATCAACGCCGCTTCGAGACAGTGGAGAATGTGCACCGTGGGCGTATGAACATCGTGACTCAACAGGAGATTGTATGTCCAGCGGCGCGCGCGAAGGTAGGGGGATTGCGGAGCCTGATCGGAAAGGATGGTATCGGCAACAGACATGGTGAATCCTCCAGCAGGAAGGGAATGGAAGCATAGAGACAAAAGCCGCAACGATCGAATGGTTATGGCCTTGCGGCGATCCTTCTAAAGTTATTCTTTATCTTTATTGCGTCATACAGATTCAACGCCTCCGTATGCATTCCTGCTGCAGAGCATCCCGGAAGGTGGCATACCACGCTCATGGATTCGGCTATCGTGAAGCTTCTCGCGACGGTTTCCCTTGTTCTGGCTCTCCTGCCGGCTTTGCTGGCGGCGCAGCCCCATGTAAACGCACCCCGTCCGCTGATGCTGGCGGTGCGTGCCGCAGAGCTGCATGAATCCAACGGCGACTGGGGAGCGGCGCTGGCCGAGTTGGAACCGGCGATCGATTCCGCCGCATCCGGCGAGCCGATGGCGGACGCACTCTATCTGCAGGCTCGCGCCAACTTCGCCATCCGCCGCTACGAACCCACGCGTGCGGCCAGCCGCCGATTCCTCGCCGACTACAACGCCGAGGATATCTACTCCAGCACCATCCGCTACATCAATGGCGTTGCCGCCTACCAGACCGGCGACACCGCGGAGGCGCTCCGTTCGTTCCGTCCCATTCTCCGGTACCATGCGGCGAAACAATGGCTTGCCCGGATCCATGCGGATCATGGCAGGCTGGACTCCGCCCTTCACTACGCCAGCCAGGTGGTGCACGATCCGGACGAGGGAACGCTGACAACCGGTCCGCTCCGCGTGCCGAACGGTCTTCCAAACGCTGCGGAGTCCATCTATCTGCTCGGCTGGATCTACGAGGGGCACGACCAGCTGGACTCCGCCGCCGCGCAGTATCAGGCCGTGCTGAGCTCGCCGGCATCCGGCCTGGATCTCGCCCTGGACGCGCGCCTTCGGCTGGGGGTGATCGATGCGCGTCGCGGCAACTACGAGGGAGCGCTCCGGCTTCTCACATCGCTCACCCCGCGCAGCGACCGGCAGCAGGAGGAGCAGACGTTCTACCTCGCGGAGGTGAGCTCCGCGCTTGCACGGCACGATGAGGCGCTGCGCTACTACACGGAGTACGTTCGCGACTATCCCGCCAGCCCGCGCATCCGGCAGGCACGCTACGGCATCGGCTGGTCGCAGCTTCAAACGAAGCGCTACCCGGAAGCCATCGCCACGTTCCGCGGCCTGGAGAACGGCATCGATTCCATCGCGGCGGCATCGTCCTATCAGATCGGGGCAATCCAGATCACGAGCGGCGATACGACGGGAGCGATCGCCACGTTCGAGAAAATGCTTGCGCGACTCCCCTACGAGTCCTTCAGCGACAACGCCTACTACGAGTTGGGGAGCGCGTTCTACCGCCGCAGGAGCTACGACTCCGCGCGGCACTACCTGTTGATCGCGGCGCGGCAGTTCCCCGAGAGCGAGCTTCGCCCGGACTCCTACTATCTGCTCGGCGAATCGTACGCCGCCCTTGGGGACCCAACGAACGCCCAGAACGCATTCGCACGTGCACGCAGCACCGGCGCGGCAAGCCCGCTCGCGGAGCGTGCGCTCTATCGCGAGGGAGTGATGCTCTACACGGTAGGCCGCTTCGCCAGCGCCATCGACCGCTTCCGCGCCTATGTCGCGGGATATCCGAAGGGAGCGGACATCGCCGATGCAACGTTCTGGCTGGGTGAGGCGCTCTACCAGAACAGGACCTACGACGAGGCGGAGCGCTACTACGGCGTCTACCTGGAGAAAGCCGGCGGCACTGCGCGCTGGCGCGACCAGGCACTCTACGGCCTGGCATGGTCCCGCTTCCAGCAGAAGGATTTCAAGGGAGCAGCGCTTGCCTTCGGCGACTTCGTGAAGAACAACAAGGGGAGCGCGCTCGCGGTGGAGGCAACGATTCGCCAGGCGGACTGCTATCGGCTGATGGGACAGTTCGACAAGGCGATCGCGACGTACGAGTCCATCGGCGGCATCGCCGGGAAGGGAGCACGCGACGAGGAGGCCCGTTTCCGTCTGGCCGATGTCTTCCTGCAGATGGGGGAGATCGATCGGGCCGTGGAGACGTTCCGCACCCTGATCAAGGATTATCCCAACTCCCCGGTTCGTGATGCCTATGCCTACAACATCGGCTCCATCTATCACGAGAAGGATATGGATTCGCTGGCGATCCGCGAGCTGAAGCCGTTCGATTCCGCATATCCCAACAGCGCGCTGCGGCCGCAGGTCACGTTCACGATTGGCGACGCCTACTACAACATGGAGCAGTTCGACAGCGCGCTCACATACTACCGGCGCGTGCTGGACGAGTATCCGAACAGCATCATCGTTCCGGAGGCGCTGGACGCGGTTCGCTTCACGCTGAATGCGCTGGGGCGCGAGGGAGAGGCCGTTGCGGTAATCGATTCGTTCCAGGCGAAGAACCCGAGCCGGATCCCTCCGGACTCACTGAACTATCGCAAGGCGATGATCGTGCTGGAGAGCGGCAACTTCGCCGATGCCGCGGCACGCTTCGCAAACCTCCTCTCCGACTTCCCGAACAGCACGCTTGCACCGGACGCCACGTTCGGCATCGGGCGGGCACACGAGTACATGGGCCATCGCGACAGCGCCCTCCTGTTCTACCGGCAGGTTCTGGACACGTATCCCACAAGCGCCGCGGCGGAGAAGGCATCGATTGAGAGTGCGGGGCTCAGGCTTCGGCAGAACGAGTGGAGCCTGGCTGCGGCCGGGTACCGGCACTTCACCGAATCGTTCCCGGCCTCCGAGCGGATCGGCGAGGCACGCTACGGACTGGCGCGCGCGCAACTGGAGTTGAAGGATACCGCGGCCGCCGTGGCGCAGTTGAAGATGGTGCTGGACTCCGGCGGAGCACACCGGGAGAGCGACAACGATCTCTTCGTGGACAGGAGCCGGATTGCCTACGCGCGCGTGCTGGGTGCGCGGGGAGCCAACGACCAGGCAATCGATCTGCTGGCAACGGTGGTTGCCCGGCGCATGGACGATGTTGCCGCGGAGGCTCTTCTACTGCGCGGGAACCTTCTTCTCGCATCGCACGACTACTCCGGCGCCCTCGCGGAACTGCGCCGCCTGACAACCGATTTCAACACGTTCCCGGAGTATGCCGAGCCGGGCATGCTTTCAATCGGAACCGCGTACGAGCAGCTTACCAACTATGCCGCGGCGCGCGACATCTACACGCAGTTGAGCGCCTCAACGCAGAATGCCGCGCTGAAGGCCGAGGCGGAGGCGCGGTTGAAGAAGTTGAAGAAATAGCGAGGCGAGATCCGGCAGTGACGGACAACCGGCCCCCGGAACGCCCGGCAGCGATGCCGCATGTCCGGCCGCGACCTGGAGCGCGCATCGCGGCACATCTTCCACGTTGAATGGTGATGACACATCGCATCCTGATAGCATTGATCGCGCTGGTGATTGCCGGCCCCGCGTTCGCGCAGGGCCCGGGCTCCGGCTCGCTCCCTACACTCGAGCTCGAGAACGTGACGGTGATCGGCAAGCGCAACGTGGTGCTGCCCAAGGCCCGCAAGGGCGAGGTGCTGGATACGGCCGCCTACGTTCTTCCCGCGGGCGATACTCTTCTCTTCGCGCAGCGCATCTCCAATCTCGGCGGCTCGGGAGGCACGCTTCCCGGCTACGCGGAGTTCCAGACGCCGCTCAAGCTCGATGCGGAGGCCAGCATCGGCAGCTACACGTCGCCGCGCGCCATGCTGCGCGCCGAGTATGTGCGCAACACCTACGACGTTGGCGGCATCGTGGACTTCCGCAACACGGCCGGACACACCGATGGCGCCGGTGCAACCTCCTTCCTTGCCGGGGCGCACGGCAGCGTGGCCGTGGGCGCAGAGGATACGCCGTTCGGACACTTCAGGCTCTCGCTGGCTGCCGAGCATGAGAGCGATGACTACCGGCTCTACGGCGAGGCAAATCCCTTCGACCGTACGCGCGCCGCGGACCGTTTCACACTCGGCATGCAGGGAGACGAACGAGCCGCCGTGCGATACGGCCTCGCGCTCTCGCTGGTGAACGCCTCGATAACGGACCAGCAGTCCGGCGGATCGAGCGACGCCTCCGCACTTACGCCGCGCTTCAATCTGGGACTTGGAACGGATATCGACTCAACGATCGCGGCGGCGCTTCGCTTCCACTTCTCCAGCACCTCGCTCCGCTACGGCACGCCCACGCAGACACCGGCCTCGATGTCCGTGCTCGGCGAGGTGACGTGGCATCCGTCGCCGGTGCTGACGCTTGCGGGGGGAATCATCTACGCAAGCAGCCAGCATTCGGACTCCGGCTCCAGTTCGCTCCTGATGCCGCGCATCTCGGCGCAGTACCGGCTGAACGAAACCCTGATGCTCTTCGCATGGTTCCGTCCGGAGCTTCGCACTGCCTCCTACGACGACCGGACAATGACGGCCCCCTACGTAGGCCGTGATATCACGCTCACGCCGGAGCGCGTTCCGGTGAATCTGACCGCGGGGGCACGGCTGTTCAGCGATACATCCGCGCTGATGCTGGAGGTTCGGGCGTTCTACCAGCAGTCCGGGAACCACCCGGTGGTTGCGGCGGTTGCCGGCCCGACGTCGCTGGCCTGGGTGTATACGGACGCACATATCGCCGGAGCGTCGGCAAGCGCACGGATTGCCGTTGGGGACCGGCTTTCGATGACCGCGGACGCGACGGTGCAATCGGCAACGACGCCCGGCGGCGAGAAGCTTCCGATGACGCCGACGGCCGATCTGCGCGCGCGCGCGGACTACGTTATCGATCCGGCGGCGCGATCGTTCAATCTCTTCGCATCGATCGCCTTCCAGACCGGCATATCGGCTTCGCTGAGCGGCGCCCCCAATGCAATCGCGGCCGCCGATGATCGCCTTACCTCCCGCGTACTGGTTGGATGCGGGGCATCGTACCAGGTATTGCGGAATCTTCAGGCGTTCGCCGGGATAACGAACCTGCTGAACTACCGTTATGATCTCTGGTACAACTACTCCGCGCCCGGGTTCGAAGTCCGCGGCGGGATTCGGATAGCGCTGTAGTTCGTGGCCGGCGCCCTGTAGAACGTCCGCGGCATGCCGTCGCCGAGCGGCAGGCCCGGCAGATCCGGTTCACGGAGGATCGGAGGATGGAGCCGGCGGGCCCGGACGGCGGGAGACGGTATCGGACCATTCACATGCGTCATCCGAGTAACGGCGTTGCGGGCGGCGCGTGATGATACACTGGCATGGAGGAAACGTCGTACCGATACGCTCAATGATGGACCGCAGCGAGAACCATAGCACCGGACGCGCCGAGCTGAGAGAGGCGTTCAACAGAAATCTTGCGATCGCCTTTGCGATCTCGCTCCTGCTGCACGTTGCGGTGATTCTCTTCTACGCACTCACCGGCGATGTCGACCTCCCGTCGCGCGTTGTGCTCAACGATCTTCCGCGCCCACGCATGGACACGGTGTGGACGGAGATCCGGATGGATGAGCCGAAGCATCCGAGCACGCAGAAGCCGGGTGGCGGCTCGCCCGACGTGCAGGCCCCGGAAGGCCCGTCGAGCAAGGGACATGAGCAGGCAACGCCGGACCACTCGCGCAACTTGAAGGATCCGTCGCGTTCGGTGGTGCCGAAGAACCCGGATAATATTCACGTGGTGAAGACGGAGCCGAAGGCGCCGAAGGTTGCCGGCAACACGAGCGACACCTCCAGAAGCAATGTTATCGGCACACACGGGCAGAATCCGCACGGCACCGGCGACCATCCCTCCGGCGGCAGCGGCGGCCCGGGCGTGGGGATCGGCTCAGCGGACGGCCTCGGCAGCCGCGGCTGGGTGGTGCGCCCGCACGCAACGTACCCGAGCGGAACCAACGTCACCGGCGTTGTCACACTACGGTTCACGGTGCTGCCGAACGGCGACATCACCAACATCACACCGGTGAAGCGCGCCGATCAGGCGCTGGTGAACGCCGCGATGGCCGGGATGCGCCGTGCGAAGGCGCGCCCCCTGCCGGACGATGCGCCGCAGGTGGCGCAGACCGCCATCATACCGTTCACGTTCAAGCTGCAGTGACCGAGCCCTCCGGGGCTCAGGCCCCGGGCTGGATCCTGTCGCCCATGCAGGGCTCCCTGCCCGACGTTCATCCGGGTCCCCGACCAACCGCCGATACCGTTCTATCGCTCTGCTTCCTATCTGCCCGGAGAGGCTCACAGGGCTGAGCTTGGAGCACAGGCCCGGGGGTCACCATCCCTGCCCGGCACCTCCCACCCTCCAACCATGTTCCGCACATTGGTTATGTTGAGCCCCCGGCGTTGGCCGCCGTTGTGAATGGGCGGCCGGCAGGGCGGTGAATCCGCGCCGGGCATCGCTCCCGTGCAGACAACCCGTGCGCGCAGTCAAGCAAATACCATCGCCGGGCACCAGGCCCTCCGAACCGCAGGAACGCCCCGCGGTGCAGGCATCCATGCAGCCTGCACGCCCGGCGCCGTTCACGCGCCGCGTCTCCCAGAACACGCCGTCGCTTCTCACGGACGATATCCTTCCGGTGGGCGCACTGCTGGAGTTCGTCTCCGTGGATGTGCTGAACTGCTACATCAACTATGTGGACCTGCACGCCGTTATCACGGAGCGCGACCCTGAGGAGGAGGAACGGCATATCTCGATGTCGAACCGCTTCTACACGCACTTCCACGAATTCGGCACGGTGATTCACGTGATCGGCAGCTCGGCCCGCCACTGGTGGTACTTCTGCTACGACATCGACGCCAGCGATTGCGCCATCGGCCGCGTGGAACAGGGCGCGGCGACGCTCGGCGGACTGATCGAGTGGGTCTACGCGGAGCGGGTCTCCAAGCGCTACCCCGTTGTAGAGATCGACGTGAAGAATCTCAGCGGGTGGCGCTCCTTCCAGTAGCGCGCATTCAACGGCCAGTAGCCCGCATTCAACGGCCCCGCGCCTGCGGAGCGCCCTCTGTGCGGCAATCACAGAACGCAATCGAAATCACTCCCGCTGCAATACCGTGTTTCGGTATCTTGCGCCACTTCTTACAGACGTCTCACATACATAAACGCACGAAGGCCAGACCGTCATGAGCAAGCACGTTCGAGTTGCCGTCACCGGAGCCGCCGGACAGATCGGCTATGCAATCCTTTTCCGCATCGCTTCGGGACAGATGTTCGGCCCCGACACAACGGTTTCATTGAACCTGATCGAGCTGCCGCAGGCAATGAACGCTCTGCGGGGCGTGGTCATGGAGATTGAGGACTGCGCGTTCCCGCTGGTGCAGGACATCGTCCAGACCTCCGACATCAACGTCGGCTTCAAGGATGTGAACTGGGCGCTGCTGATCGGTTCGGTGCCGCGCAAGGCGGGAATGGAGCGGAGCGATCTGCTCAACATCAACGGTGGCATCTTCACGCTGCAGGGTCGCGCCATCAACGACAACGCCGCGAGCGACGTCCGCGTGCTGGTGGTGGGCAACCCGTGCAATACGAACGCCATGATCGCCTTGAACAGCGCGCCGGACGTGCCGCGCGACCGTTTCTTCGCCATGACCCGCCTGGATCAGAACCGTGCCATGTCGCAGCTCGCGCACAAGGCCGGTCGCCCGGTTGCCGAAGTGACGAACCTGGGCATCTGGGGGAATCATTCGTCGACGCAGTATCCGGACTTCTACAACACGAAGATCGGCGGGCAGCCGGCAACCAGCCTGATCCACGACGAGGAGTGGCTGAAGGGGGCGTTCATCAGCACGGTACAGAAGCGCGGCGCGGCCATCATCGAGGCGCGCGGGCTCAGCTCCGCTGCCTCCGCCGCCAACGCGGCACTCGATACCGTTGTCTCCCTCCTCAACCCGACTCCGGAAGGGGACTGGCATTCGGTGGCGGTCTGCTCCACCGGCGAGTACGGAACACCGGAAGGGCTGATGATCGGCTTCCCGGTCCGCACCAAGGCCGACGGCTCGTGGGAGGTTGTGCAGGGTATCACGCACAACGAGTTCAGCCACGAGAAGTTCATGGCCTCCGTGAAGGAGCTTGAGGAGGAGCGCGAGGCGGTGAGCGGGCTTCTCGCAACGGCGTAAGGCCGTACGGTTCGGGATCTCTCGATGAAATGTACAGCGGGGCGTTGGTTGTCATAACCGGCGCCCTGCTTCGTTTCCGGGGTGGATGCAGGAAGGATTGCCGCGCCGTTCCGATCTCACGGCGGCTCCGGCGTAGCATCCGGAAACGCACGCCGGTACGGCGTGGATGCCGCGTTCGATTCGGCAACGGGATCGAGCCGGCATGCACCGCAGGCCGCAACTGCCGTGCATGCCGGTCGCCGCACGATAGCGGGTTGCGGCAACTACTCGATCAACCTCAGGATCTCGCGCTCCGATCGCTCCACCAGCGGCACGAACTTCGCATAGCCCTCTCTCCAGTCCGGCATGGCCATCGTTGCGGCAAGGCGTTCCTCGTACTCCGCCAGTGTTGCAAAAGTGGACTCCAGAATCAGCCGGTAGGAGTGGCCGGTGAAGTCGTTCAAGGCACGCGTGTTGCCGTAACCGAGCTGGTCGTTCAAGGCGCGCAGGCCCTGGAGCGCTGCCCGCGCATCGCGCGCGGCGCCGAACTTGAGATAGAAGATGTCGCGTACGACAAACATCACGAACTCCGTGTATGTGTTGAATGAAGAGACTCCGGAGTGCCGTTCACGACACACGCAGCCGGGATTATCCCGGAGAGCACTGCCACGCCGGTCCGTCGGAATCGCCTACGAGTCCCACGCCTGCACCACCGTCTGGCTTACGATCACGCCATCCTCGAGATCGGCGATGTTCGCCGCCAGTACGCAGGTGCCGTCGGCGTACCGGCACGACTGCGTGAACGCCATACGACTACCGGAGGCGATCACGTTCTCGATGCTGTGGCTCATGTCGCGTGCGCAGACATCGCGCAGATAGCCCGCGATGGCATTGATCCCCCGCAGCACCCTGGGCCGGCTGGGCGGGTTGCTCTCGTCCACGATCAGCAACTCCGCGTCGATGCCGTACAGCCGCACAAGGAGTTCCGCGTCGCGGCCCTCCACACCCCGGCGGAGCATGCTCATGGTTTCATCTGCATCGGGTACATGGTTGTCGCTCATCGTCCTTCTCCTGTATGGTGCGCAATCCGCCATCGCCGGCACGATCATCGCTCCCGCGATCGCCCGCGTGATGGGAGCGCGGAATACTCCGGGCCTCATCGCCGATCGGAGCATGGCGGCTCGCCGCTCCGATCGCAGCAGCGATCGCATCGCGATCACTTCTTCAGCATCCCCTTCATCTCATAGGTGATGGGGTCCTGCCCCTGCTTCGTCCAGATGAACGTTCCTGCAAGCGTCTCCCCCACAACCGTCCCGCTCCATGCAATGGATCCCTCCTTCGGGCTGGTGGTGGTTGCTGTGAAGTGAATGGAGTCACCGGAGGCGGTTGCCGTGTAGGGTGCGTCGCCGAATCCATACGGGTCGCATCCCTTGGAATGCATCCGCCCGTTGGCGAACGCGAGCTCGTCCTTCTCGGCGGCCGTCCTGCCATGCTCCACGGACTCGCCGGCAAATGTTCTACCGTCCAGCGTGGGGGAGGTCACCGGCTGCTGCGGAGCCTGAGCGGCCGCGCTCCGGGCCGACGTGCTGTCCGGATTCGGCGTGCTCCCGGCGCCGCCGCGCCTGCATGCAACAAGGACAACGAGGCCGATGGCGAGCGTGGGCATCAGGAAGTATCTGCGTGTGCTCATGGCTACTCCTCCGGAGGGGATAATTGATGCGGGTCCGTGATCGCCTTCATGCGTGGCCCGGCCTGCAGCAACGAGCCGTGAGATCGCGTTCAACGGATTTGCGGTAAGTTCTCGTCGCAACGCGACGGGGGATACATTCGATGCCAATCTAGCGGCCGATGGTTGCAAAGAGCCTCCGGCGCGGTTGCATCCGGGGCTTCGTTCACATTCTACGCCTGACCGATATGCCGAACGCGCGCGTGGACTTCCTGAATCACGGCACACTGCCGTTCGTGGAGCGCCGGGAGGAGATCGACCGGATCGTCCGCTTCTGGGAGGGAACGCCGGACTCCAACGGGCTGCGCGCGATGCTGGTGGCCGGGGAGGCAGGTATCGGCAAGAGCCGCCTTCTGGAGGAGTCGCTTGCACGGATCGGTTCGCGCGGCGGCGCGGTGATACATATCCGGCTGTATCCGGATTCCGCCACATCGCTCGCACCGCTGATCGCACGCAGCATCTGGGACTCCGGAGCGGGGCGGCATCTGCTGAAGGGCGAGCCGGAGGGGAGGCTTCTTCCGGTTCTCGCCGCGCTGCGGCGGCTCTGCCGCCTGCGGCCCACGCTGCTCGTGATCGAGGATCTGCATCTGCTTGCCGGCGATGCGCTGGGGGAACTCGCGGCCCTGCTGGAGTCGCTCGCGGATGAATCGATCGCTCTCCTCTGCGCCGCCCGCCCTGTGGATGATCGCGCCCGCGGACTCCTGGAACGATTTCTCGTGGACGAGCTCCGGCTTCATGGGATCGCGATGGAGGGGATTGCGGAGCTCTGGAGTTCGCTGTTCAACACCGTGCTGGATGAGGAACACGCACGGCTGCTTCACAGCACGACGCTCGGCAATGCGCTCGCTCTGCGCTCAGCCATCCGCGGCGCAATCAACGCCGGCGCCGTGGCCGCCGGCGACGGCGAAGCCGGGCATGTGCGGCTCCCCGCGGCCGGGTTCCGTGCGGTTGTCGAACGTCACGTCCGCTTCCTCGCCGATGGCCTTGCCGCACATCTCACACAGGAGGAGTTGAATGCGGCGGAACGGCTGGCCGTGCTGGGAGAGATCTTCGCACGCGATGCCGCCGCAGCGGTGCTCGGAAATGCCGCAGCCATGCTGAGCGTGCTCTCGTTCAAGGGAATCATCGCCGGCTCGCCAACTGCGCGGCGGCCGCTGTCGGGTGGGGAGGGAGCCGCCTCACTTCTCGCATTCACCCACACGCTGCTCCACCGCCAGCTTGCGGAGCGCCGCTCGCTGGAGGTGGAGACGATAGCACAACTGATCGCCGCACGCCTGCCGCTTCACTCAACACTCCCCGTGCAGATCCTCGCCGAGTGCAACGCCGCCCCCCTTCCTCCGGAGTTGGCCGCCGAGGTGGTGGCCCAGCTTGTCCGTGCGGCGGAAGGCCTGCAGACTACGGCGGACTGGGAGCTTGGGCTTCGGCTGCTGGATGCGGCCGCGGCGCTCTTCAGCGGAACGAGGGAAGGGGTGAGCCCGGACTCCTCCCGCGCTCTCGATGCAGCGCTCACGGCATGCCGGCTGGAGTTTCTCGCGCGCGATGTCGCCGGCCCGGAACATGCCGCGCTGAGGAACCGGCTGATGGAACTGACGGCGAACCTGGAGAGCCGGCAGTTCGCGGTTCATCGCCTTCGGGCGCTTCAGCATCAACTCTGGGAGAGCATCCGCCGGCACGGCACCTATCCGGAGCGGGAGCTGGCGCAGTTCGACGAGGTGATGGAGCGATACCCGGAACTGGCCGGCTCGCCGGTAGCCGTGGACTTTCTCGCCGTTGTGGCGCGGCTTTCTCCCACCGGCCCGCACGAGGATCTGGGGCGGGAGGTTGAGGCGCGGATGGATGCCATCATTGCCGCAGGGGACGCCGCAGCCGGCGCCCGCGCATATCGGAAGATCGGCGCCAATCTGCTCTGGCTGTTCGATACCCCCGAGGAGCTTGGCCGGCGCCTGGAATTTCTCCGGCAGTTCGATCCGGCACAGAACGTGGACGATCTGGATGTGCTCACCTGGGGAACGCTGCTCTACGACAAGATCGGCGAGCTGGATACTGCATGCCTGTGGGCGGAACGCGTCGTGGATCGCGCACGCATCCGCGGGCAGGCACACATCCAGCGCACGTTCCGGATGATCCCGCTCTGGGCCGCCGCCGCCCGCGGCGCGGAGCTTGCAACGGTCGAGGAGAAGGCAGGTGCGATTATCGCGGAGGCACCGGCGCACGCAGCGGAACGGCTGCAGCGCAACGCCGGTGCACGCCTGGCGGAGATCGCCATCCTGCGGGGCGAGGCCGACGCCGCCCGGCGCATTGCGGCAACCATGCTCGGCGGCCGGGGAGCATGGTATGCCCAACAGGCGATGCTTCTGATCATGCACGGCGATCGCGAAGGGGCGCTGCAGGAGATCGCGGCCAACGACGGCGCGCCGCGGGAGCTGCGTGCGATGGCGGAGGCACTGACCGCCGGAACGCCCGATGCCGCAACGGTGGAAGCCCTGTGGGAGATGATGCATGAACCGATCCTGCAACTCCCTGCCGTGATGGCGCATACGATCGGCGTGGAGCTGATGCGCATGGCGGCCGAACGCCCGGGACTGGCGCCGCAGGCAGCCGCGCGATGCACGCAGTTGCAGCAGCCGATCGAGCGAATGCTGGACTGGCTTGCCGAGCGATCGCTTGTTGCATACATGGCGGCCCTTCTGAACCGCTGCGGCGATCTGATCCCGCCGGAGGCCCGTCACCGATGGCAGACGCTGCACGCGTCGCTTCAACGCGCGTACGAACTGAAGGAGAGCAGCAACGCGGATGTGCCCGATGCTCCGTTGCGGATATCGATGCTCGGCGTCATCGGGGTATCGCGCCCGGGAGAGGGCCCGCTGCCGCTTCGGGGCGAACGCCTTCGCACATTCCTGGGCCTGCTGGTTGCCAACAGCATCTCCGCCCGGCCACTCTCCTACCGGGAGTTCTGCCACGTTGCGTCGGGCGGCGAGCCGGATCAGGAACGGGCTCGCAAGGCCATGAACCTGGCCGTTCACAGGCTGCGCGATGCGATCGGTCGCGATGCGATACGTACCGAGGAGCCGGTGCCCGCGTTGAACCTGGCGCGTGTGCAGGTGGATCTCCTGGACGCTTACCGGGCAATGGCGGAGGCGCGCGCGGCAACCAACGACCGGCAGTTGATCCGCGCTCGCAGCGCACTGATGCTGGCCATGGAGATATCGCGTGGTGAGGTTCCCTTTCCGGGATTGTACGATCGCTTCTTCGAGGCGGCACGTGAGGACTTCGAACACACATTGCGCGGCCTGCTGGTTGATATCGCCGTGCGCCTGCTCCGCGAGGAGGATGCGGAGAACGCCGCGGATCTCCTGCGTGCAGGACTTCAGGCGCTCCCCGGCGACGGCGAGATCGGCGAGCTTCTGCACGACGCGCTCCTCGCCGCCGGCGAGCATCTGGAAGCGGCGCGGATGCGCATCAATAACGAAGCGTGACAACCCTCGCGCTCCCCTCCATGCCGGTGTATCTTGCCGTTGATGAACATGCATCCGATATCACCAGGCCGTTCGGTAATGTGGCTGCTGCCGCTTCTGCTTCTGATGGCGGATCCGATCGGCGCTCCGGCACAACTGGAGATCTACTTCAACAGGAGCGTGGACACCTCGCTCGCATGGCCCGCGGGAAACGCTGCCAGGGGCGGAAGCGACTTCTCCGCGATCACGCTTCAGGAGTTGAACGCCGCGAAGAGCTCCATCGACATGGCGATGTACAGCCTGAACACGCCGCGCGTGGTGAACGCGCTGGTTGCTGCGCGGGCGCGCGGCGTGAAGGTGCGCGTGATTGCCCATGTGGAGAATCTGAGCGATTCCACCAACCGCTTCGGTGATCTTGCGCAGGCGGGCATTCCCATCATCACGAATCCGAAGGCAGCCCCGGGCGAGATACAGCCGCTGATGCACGACAAGTTCTTCGTGATCGATGCGCGCAGCGCAGCGCCGCACGATGCGCATCCGGTGGTGATTACCGGAAGCTGGAATGCGACGCAGCAGCAGACCTATCTGGATGCGAACAACCTGGTGATCGTTCGTGACTCCGCCGTTGCGCATGCCTACCTGGTGGAGTTCCAGGAGATGTGGGGCTCCGCCGCGGACACCCCGGACACCGTGGCGGCCAGATTCGGCCGCGCCAAACGGAACAACACGGAGCACTTCTTCACACTTGCGGACGGCAGCCGGCTCGAACTTCGCTTCTCGCCGACGGACTCCACCTCACGCGCGATCAATGGCCATCTGGCCGCATGCGGCAGCTCCATCCTCACCGCGAACCTGACATTCACCTATGCGTTGTTCGCACGCACGCTCCGCGATCGCGCGGCGAACGGCGTGAACGTACGCTCCATCATCGACAACGTGGACGATGCCGGAAGCCAGTTCGGATTCCTCGGAACGTTCGCCGAGGCGTACGACTGGCAGCTGGACGGCCTGCTGCATCACAAGTACGCCGTGCTTGACGCGCTCCCGTTCGGGCACGGCAGCGGCGCCCGGGTGATCACCGGCTCGCACAACTGGACATCCTCCGCCGAGACGAGAAACGATGAGAACATGATCGCCATCACGGACTCGTTGGCGGCAAATCAGTATCTCCAGGAGTTCGCGGCGCGATATCGCGACGTTGGTGGAACCACTCCATTCGTGAGCGCCTCCGCTGTGAGCGACGGCGGCCGACGCACCCCATCCGGCGCAGCGGGGCTTCGCGCCTACCCGAACCCGTTCACGGGTACGGTAACGCTTGTGCCGGGGACACCTGCCAACGGTGCGCTTGTGATCACCGACAACCTCGGGCAGGCGCTGCTGGTAACGAATGTGGCCGATGGCACACATACGGTGGAGTGGAACGCTGAGGCATACCCCGCAGGCATCTACCATGTCGCACTACGACACGATGGCCGCACCGAGCATTTGAAATTGACGATTGTGCGGTAACGGAACCCTTTTCGCGCATATACATCGTGAGAGGAGTTCTGCCCCGGGCTTCATGCCGGCAGGGGCTAACCCTGCACACCGGAGTTTCGTTTACCTACGAGCATCCCTACTCTCAATCAGGAGGACCTCTATATGTATCAACGCCCGATCGCTCGCGCGATTCGTATCGGCGCAACGCTCGCGTTGCAGCTCGTCGCGCTCCTCGCGCTCTCGGACGCATTGTTCGCACAGGAGACCGGTGAACGCTGGCCAAAGTGGTGGTACGGTGTTTACGGCGGCGCGAACATCAATCTCTTCAGCGGAGCCGTGCACGACCTCGGCACCAACGCTCCGCTCACGAACGTTGCGGACAGCACCGGCTTCGACAAGGCATCCGGGCTGGGCCTTGCGCTTGGCGGCATCCTGGAGTACAACTCCGGCAACCTCCTCGGCGGCAATCTCATGGTTGGCTACGACAACCGCAGCGTCGGGTTCGATACGCGCACGTCGGCAGTGGACGGCGCAACAACCAGAACGGACGAGACGCTGGCGGCGCACCTTGCATACGTGACCATCGAGCCGAACGTGCGCGTCAATCTCGGCAACCGTCTCTTCCACCTGATGGTTGGCCCCAGCTTCCGCATCCTCGTGGCGAAGAGCTTCGACTACGGCTTCACCGACGTGGTGAACAACAATCAGGCCTCCACACAGAGCGGCAACTTTCCGAATATCCGCAGCTTCGTTGTTGGCGGACAGGCAGGGCTGGGCTACGATATCCCGCTCAGCGATCCTGCAGCAACCACGCAGATGGTGCTGACGCCGTTTGCACAGTTCCACATCACGCAGGATCTCCTGGACGATCCCTCGACCCGCAACACAATGAAGGTGAGCACGATCCGCGCCGGCGTGGAGTTGAAGTTCGGCAGTGTGACGCCGGAGGCGCCGCCCCCCGATGTGACCCCATCCGCCGACTTCGTTGTGCGCGCACCGAATGTGGTAACCGAGAGCCGCAAGCTGAACGAGACCTTCCCGATGCGGAACTATGTCTTCTTCGACCAGGGCTCCACGGAACTGCCGGCGCGTTACAAGCGCGTTACCTCGGCCAACGACTTCCGCGAGGACCAGCTCGTGAAGCCGGGCGCGGAGACGGGCAACGCCGGCGATCCGCTGAAGATGCGCTCGCAGCGCCAGATGGATGTGTACTACAACGTGATCAATGTCTTCGGCGACCGTCTGCGGCGCAACCCCGCGGCCACCGTGAAGCTGATCGGCTCCGCCAACGGCGACGCCGCCGCGGGCAGGCAGATGGCGGAGAACGTGAAGAGCTATCTGGTCTCTGCCTTCGGCATCGATCCCAAGCGTATCACCACCGCGGGAACCGCCCAGCCGGCGCACCGCTCCGGCTCCGGCGCAACGCAGGGTGAAGACCGGAAGCTGGTGGATGCGGAGAACTACCGCGTGGAGATCGAGGCAACGCCGGATGACCTGCTGCAGCCGGTGACGATCAACTCCGTGCAGGAGGAACCGATCGATAACGACATCCTCGTCTCCATCCCGGAACGGAACGACGTCGCCTTCTGGAACGTCACGGTTACCGATCGCGACGGGAATACGAAGACCTACGGTCCGTTCCACGACGTGACATCCACACGCATCGACTCCAAGGAACTGCTCGGCTCCAGGCGCGACGGACGCTACAAGAGCAGGATCAGCCTGACGACGAAGGACGGCAAGACGGTGGAGTCGCCGGAGCAGGAGTTCCGTCTGGTTCGCGCCGATGCCGGCGACGAACAGACCGGCGTGCGCTACTCGATTCTCTTCGAGTTCGACGAGTCCAAGACGGTGCAGACCTACGAGAACTTCCTCGTGAACACGGTGGCGCCGGCGATTCCGAACGGTTCGTCCGTGATCATCCACGGACATACGGATGTGACGGGCGATCCGGACTACAACACCAAGCTCTCGCAGCGCCGCTCCGACGAGGTTCAGAAGATCCTCACACGGGAGCTGACGAAGGCGGGAAAGACGGTGACGTTCGACACGTACGGCTTCGGAGAGGATGAGCGGCGCTCGCCGTTCAACAACACGCTGCCGGAGCAGCGCTACTACAACCGCACGGTGGTGATCGAAATCGTGCCGGGGAAGTAGCCCTCCCCGCTGAACATCATGCGGGCCGCGCCGGACATGCAGTTCGGCGCGGCCCGCCTGTTACCGGCTTCACGGAAGGCGCAGGCCCATGCGTTCCTTCGCGGTGCTCCTATGCTCCACTACCGGATGTGACACGAGCCGGGAGTTGCCGATGCGATATCCGAAGCCACCGTACCGAACCATCCTGCACACGTTTCGCAGCGCCGCCGCCCCTCCTACTCTCCGTAGATGAACGGCGGCTCGAGGCCGAGCGCGCGGAGATAGACCGTGAGCTGCCCGCGATGATGCCAGTGCTCGTCGTAGACGAAGCCGATCACCTGAGCGGCCGTGAACTCGCCGTAGAAGAGCTTGATCGGCACGTTCAGGCTCTCGTCGGTCAACGACTCCAGCACCCGGGCACGCGCCTGGCGTGCGCTCTCCATCAGATCATGAACATCTTTGCGCGCCGCAATCGCCGGCCCCTGATCGCGACTGTATTCCTCCTGCGTCATCGAGCCGCGCTCCAGGCCAAGCAGTGTGGCCCGCTCCGCGCCGTAGAGATGCGCCGCAAGCTCGCCGACGGTACGGCATCCCTCCGCCGGACGGAAATCCCATGCATCCTCGGGAATCATCTCCATCATCTTCGCCGTGGCTCGCTCGGTATACTCGAGCCACGAGAAACGTCCACGAACGTCCTCTGCTGTCATACGAAATGTGTAGCTGTTCAGTGTGAATGCCGATCGCGGCCGCGGTTCCGCATGCGCTACTCGGCGTTGTTCTTGCGGTTGATGATTGCGTTGATCGAATCGAGCGGAATGTTGAACTGCTTCGAGAGGCTGATCCTCGCAATCGAATCCTGGCGCTTCAGGTATCTGCTCAGTTCGGTCTGCACGGCCGCGATGTTCTTTCCCTGCGCCTTGATGATGCTGTCGGTGATGCGCTTCGGTATCGCCACGGCACGGCGCGCATACTCGCGCAACACCGTCTCGTCGAAGCTGGGCATCATCTCCGGCGATCGCGCCTGGTGCGTTTCGGCAGGCGGCGGGGTCTGCACCGGAGAGGGGGTCTGTGCAGGCTGCTTCGCATCGGGCGCCTTCGTGCCGTTGCACGAGACAAGCGGAGCCGAGGTTGCAAGAAGAACGGACGCGAGGATGAACGGGAAGTGCATTGTGCGCATGGCCATGGGAATGTACATGTAGGGACAACCGACCGGAGCGGGCCCAATATAGCCCGCTCGCGGCGTTGCGTTCAATGCGGCATTGTTGACATCCACCGTATTCCCTGCTACTTTTGCAGTCCTCTCATTCTCCCACAACGCCTGCAGCCCCCTGCATGCGAGGCCGCCAACCGCCTGTTGTTGACGGCACATCATGCCAAGCCGTAAGGAGCTGGAGTTGAGTGGTATACCATTGGAGCCATCCCCGCTCGATCAATCGAATCGTCTGCGTGTTGCCGTAATCGGAGTCCTTGGGGATGTGACCGCGGAGCGTGCGCATCTCTCGATGCATCTCTTCGATGAACTGCGGGATATCTGCCGGGCACGCGGGGGCGACTTCGCCGAGATGAAATTCGCCGCCGACACCGGAGCGGGAACGGAGGCGGCACAGTCCGAGGCATTGCTGCAGCGCCAGCTCGATGAGGTGGCGGCCAGGCATGCATATGTGATTGCAATCGTCGGGACGGACAGTGCCGGGTTGCAAACCGGATCGAACGGTGAGACGAGCAGGCGCTTTCCGTGGCAACGCGCATCCGGCGGCGGTGCGGGCGTTGTGCCCGCGTCGCTGCTGCCGTACGTCCTTTCCAATACCGCAACCGTCGGCAGGCTGTTCTTCTACATGCCGGCACGGCATGGGGGGATCGAGCCGGAGACCCGCGCGGCGGAACATGCGCTGCGCGCCGCCGAAGAAGCGGCGATGCTGATTCGTTCCAGCCGGCATCCGCTGCGCGACGGGATCGAGAGCCGCGACGAACTCGTTGCCCATATCCGCGCTGATCTCGAAGCCGTCATCGACAGGCTCCTCCCAGCCTGCAGAACGCTCACGCCGCTTGCGCTGGAACGACGGGCGCATGAGGCGTTCGCCCTCTCGCGCACGCGGGCATATGTGGAGATTCCGGAATATCTGGAACGGCTGGAGCAATTCGCGTTCGGCAGGACGGAGAACCGCCGGAGATCCGCAGAGCAACGTTCCGGCAGAACGGGGCTGGTTGTTGCGGGCCCCTCCGGCTGCGGCAAGAGCGCCCTCCTGGCATACTGGACCGGCAGGCTGCAACACGAACGTCGTGAGGCGTTCATCGTTCTCCACCACGTTGCCATCACATCGTCCGGAAGCGACCATGTTCCACTGCTGCGCCATGTGATGATGGAGCTGCGCGAACGCTACGCACTTGCCGATGCCGTGCCTGCAGACGGCGCGGAGATCGAGAAGGCGTTGCCGCTCTGGCTTGGCCACGTGCAGAACGAGAATCTGGTGCTGATCATCGACGGGCTGGACCAGCTTCAACCGGAGTCGCAGGATCTGGCATGGCTGCCGCTCTACATACCGCCCCGTGTAACGGTGATCGTCTCCACCACGGAGTCGCACGCGCTGGAAGTATTGCGCGAGCGCGAGTGGGAGGAGTTGCACGTTCAACCGCTCACGCTCGAGCAGCGCCGCGATCTCGCGCACCGGTACGCTGCGGAGTTCGGCAGGCGCCACAACCTTGCGCAACTGGATCGCATCAGCCTGCCGAGCACGGGAGGAAACCCGCTGCATCTGCGAACACAGTTGGAGGAGAGCGGCCGCGGCGGATCGGCCGCGGAACTGAACGAGCACATCGACTACTACCTCACGGCACGCGATCTCCCCGAGTTGTTCGAACGCGTGCTTGTGCGGCTGGAGGAACGTTTCGGCCGGGAGAATCTCCGCACGGTGCTGACGTTGATTCTTGCATCGCGGCGCGGACTCTCGGAAACGGAACTGGCCGGAGCCAGCGGCATCGAACGCGAGGAGCTTGCCGCGATCGTGCAGGCACTGAACTATCATCTCATGGAGCGCGAGGGGCTGCTGACCTACTATCACGACCACATGCGCCGGGCCGTGGACCGGCGATATCTGTTCGGGCGTCGCGATGAGTTGAAACGCGTGCGCTGGCGCATCGCCGGCTACTTCGGCTCCGAGCAGGAGACGCCCCGCCGCGCAGAGGAGTTGCCGTGGCAGCTCGCCGCCATCGGTGAGGTGGAGGAGCTGCGCGCCGCGATCACGGATATCCCGCTTGCGATGGAATTGCTGAAGGATAACGATCCCTACCAGCTCCTCCACTACTGGCTGGTTGTGGGGAATCGTGGTGAGATGGCGCAGGCATACTTCACTGCCATGGAGCGATACCGGCAGGCGGACACCTCGCCACGCGCGCTGGTTGCCGCGCTTCGTACGATGGCGGAGTTCTTCGTGCAGGCCGGAGAATACGAGGCCGCCGAACGATTCTGCCGCAGCGCACTCTCCGTGCACCACACGGCCGGCCGGCCCGATTGGCGCGACTCCCTGGGGACGCTGGACTCGCTCGCAGCATTGCTGTACCACACCGGACGCTACACCGAGGCGATCGAGATATCGCGCCGCGCACTGGCCGTTCGCGAGACGGGAGACGGCATCACCGGCCCGGAGATCGCGAAGAACCTCGCCGATCTCGGAGCCGTGTGCCATGCCATGCATGCCTACGACGACGCCGAGGATTATCTGATGCGCGCCCTCACCATTGCCAACGATACGGACGACACAATCCTGGCCCTCGCCGCCAACAATCTCGGCGCGCTTCGGGCAACCCTTGGCCACTTCGAGGAGGCGGCCCGCTTCTTCGAACATGCATTGCAGTTGAACCGGCGGCTGCTGGGCGCCGAACATCTGGAGGTGGCGTCGAATCTGGTGAACATTGGCTTCGCGCTGCAGCGCACCGGCAACACTGCCGCCGCAACTGCGCAGTATCGCGAGGCACTCGGCATCGCCGAACGCGTACTTGGCTCGCAGCATCCCCACGTTGCGCTCTTCCTCACCAACCTCGGCATGTTGTTGCGGGAGACCAGCCAGCTTGACGAGGCAACGGATCTGCTGATGCGCGCCGCAGATATTCGCCGCGAGACGTTCGGTCCGGATGCGATCGAAACGGCAACCAGCATGACACGCCTGGCCGGTGCGCTCTGCCGGCAGGAACGGTACGGCGAGGCGCTGGCGCTGTACAGGGAGGCGATCGTGGTGCAGGAGCCGGTGCTTGGAGGCGACCATCCGGAGATAATCCAGATATTCAGAATCATGGATGAAATCGAAGAGCGCGCCGAGCAGCAGTGAACGCGCTGCCGGCCGCATGATCCGATCGACACGAAAACATGGAAGGAAGCTATTGTGCATGCCGCCCACGACACCTTCCGTCGTGATTCGATCGGCATCGTGGGCGGCATGGCCCGGTGCATACTCCGTCGGAAGCATCACACTACACGGCGCGGCGCTTCAGCAGCTCCGCCCGGCGATCCGGGCAGTTGAAGAATGGTGACGAGCACGGACTCATGCGGGCTCTCCGCAAGGAGATACTGGCACGTGTACGCGGAGACGACGCCGTCGCTCGTCATTTTCTTCTGGCCGAGGAACGTCCAATCCGGCATCGAGTCCATTCCGGATATCGCAAGGCGGCTGATGCCATCCTGATGACGGTATACATGATTCCAGAAACCGGTCCCCGGCAATTCCGCCACAAGCCACGGCATCGTTTCTCCCGGGCGTGTGAATGTCACCCTCTTCAGCCCGGACCCGTTGAACACGATATGAATAACCACATAGAGTCCGACGCCGGGATCGATTACGGGAAATACCGGTACACGAATGGGTCCTCCATGACGAGCATGCCAGTGTTCCGCCATTGTTTCTCTCGTTGAATGTTGACCGCGCATGCTGCACGAACCCGCAACCGCAGCCTGAATGCACTTCCCGGGAAACCAGCTACGGCTCCGTGAGGATGTCCGTGGGCTGGAGGATGATCGTGATGTTGATCTGCCCGTCCGTTGTCGTGTCGGGAAACGGCACCATGCGGCACAGTTCGATCTGATAATTCGTCTCGTCGTCCGGGAGTGTGTAGTAGCCGGTCTTGCAGGTATGAATCATCGCGGTTCGCGAGAGGATGTTCAGCGTGTAGGGCTGGAGCGACATATCCTCGCCGGAGATGCGCGTTGTATACGATTCCCCGCCGGCCAGCTTGTCGCCTTCGACTGCGATGAGTTTGGCATCAACGATCGAAACCACGACGGTCTCGTTCAACGTGGACTCGACTACGATCTGGCAGTAGGAGTCCGGAAGGAATTCGGTGATCGGAATGGATGTGATCGCTTCGAGTTCCTCGATGGTGACGATACCTGCACCTGTCATGATGAGATCCTCCTGGTTGCGGCAAACATGCCGGCTGATGTTGGCGGGCCGCTGCGTTGCACGGCCCGGTGTTGGTTGGTGCAATGGTATCGAGATGGACGGGCTTCCGCACTACTGAGGAATTACCGAGTTGACCGGCGGCGCAGACGAACACCGCCGCACTCCGCACCGCGCGTTCGTGCCGGATGTATTCTTTCATCGTTATGGCAACGGATCATGGGGACAGCAGACCAGGAACGAATTATCGAGGCGATCGAACGCCGGCTGTTGATGGCGCAGGATCGGAATCGGAAGCTCGATCTGATTCTGGAATTTCTCGACGAGGCCGCGGCCGGCGCCGCGCCGTACAGTGTCGGCCTGGCGAGCGAGGGGTATCGCCTCGCCGCCTCGTCGCGCAACATGGCGGCAGCTGCACGCATTCTGCGCCGTCGCGGCGAGGCATACGTTGTTCTCGGAAATCACGATGCGGGGGCTGCCGACCTTGTGGAGGCGTACTGCATCAATGTGGATCTTGGCCACGACTCGGAAGCCGCCGTCTGCGCACTGCAGGCAGGCCGGGCGCACCTCGCCGCCGGCATGGCCCCGCATGCGATCGACTGGCTGCATACGGCACTCGAACGGGCAATGCATGCCGGGGCATCGGACCTCCAGGCCGCGGCGGCACTCTCCATCGGCGATCTGAGAATGAGCATCGGCGACTACCCGAAGGCGCTCGGATATTATCTGGACGCTCTCCGGCTGTATGAATCGAGCGATGTACACGACGGTGTGGGGCATGCCCTGGCCGCGGTCGGCATCCTGTACGGACGCACGAACGACCACACGACCGCCCGCGAATATCTGCGCCGAAGCGCCGAGGTGTTCCGGGAATCCGGGAATCGTCTCCGTGAAGTGGACGCACTGCGGCATCTCGCCGAAATAGATCTCGCCACCGGCAACGGCGAGAGCGCAGCCGAACACGGACTTCGGGCGCTCACGATCTACGAGACGCTGGGGGACCTGCAGAATGTGGGGACCGTGCTGGCGATGCTGGGACGCGTTCATGCGGCACGGCATGAGTACGATGCCGCGCTGGGCCTCACAATGCGCGCCTACTCGCTGCTGGGCCAGTCGCCCGACGACACGCGGCGCGTGGAGCTTCTGCTGGACATGGGGCGCCTGCACACCGCACTCGGCGCGATGGACGACGCCGTCTTCGTGCTGGATCAGGCGCTGGCACTGGCGCGCGCGATCGACGATCGGCGTCTTCAGTACGAGGTGCACGGCGCCATCTCGCATGCCTATCACCACCTTGGACAGATTGAATGGGCATTCGAACACTATCGCCATTTCGCGGAACTCCGGAACGAACTGGCCGGTCGCGAGAAGCAGCATGCAATCGCCGAACTGCAGGTTCGGTTCGATCTGGAGAAGGCGGAGCGCGAGCGGGAAATGTATCGCCTGCAGGTTGAAGGGCTCCGCGCCGAGATGCGACTGAAGCAGAACGAGCTCACGGCCATGGCGGTAAACCTTCTGCAGAAGAAGGAACTGCTCGCCGACATGCAGTATCAACTCGAGAAGCTGCACGGCGAGAGCCGCCGCTCCGGCACCGATACGGTTGAACGGATGATCAGCGAGATCACCAGCACGAAGCATGCCGATGCGGACTGGAAGATATTCGAGCAGCAGCTCGATCATCTCCATCAGGACTTCATCCGGCTCCTTTCGGAGCGCTGCCCGCTGCTGACGCCGACGGAGTTGAAGATCTGCTCGCTTGCCCGCATCAATCTCTCCACCAAGGATGTCGCCGCAATTCTCTGCACCTCCGTTCGCACGGTGGACTCGCACAAGTACAACATCCGCCGCAAACTTCGCCTGGACTCGAAGGTGAGCCTCACTACCTTCCTCGCCTCGCTCTAGTCCACGGCCGGGTGCTCGAATCATCATCACTCTCTCCCCTCTCATTCCCGGGTGGACGGCCGCCTGCCCGGCAGTCGATCTCCGCCGCATCACTGCTCCCTGCCTGCCATACACGGCCGCGGCTTTCCGCCTGCCGGGCCGTGCGTTCCGCATCGCAGCCGCGCAATTCCTTCGCGCCGTCGGCTCATGAACGGCGCCGCCTCGGTAGAAGTTCAGTACCGAAGATGCGCCAGCCGGATGTCGACGCCGACTTCAATCCCCTGCACGAAACGGGCTGCGTGGCCGCACCCCCTTGAACTTCCCGCAGACTGCGCCCGATTGCGCGCGTTCGCCCTGCAGCGCATGCAGAGCAAGGGCCCGGCGTGGGGCGAATAAACTCGGTAATACCTCAGTAGATCTGCGGCCGCACGGTGCAGCGACCTTTGCATGAACGTCATGACGGACAACACAACCGCAAGGCCGATCGTGACACATGCAGCCGCGCCTCAACATCTCGCGTGGCCGCGCACTCCGAGGCTTGATGCAGCCGTGTGCACAGCGGCGCATGCAGGCGCTCACGATCGGCCGGAGCAATCACTCTTCACGTATCAATCAACTCAGGAACAAGCGACATGGCTAACAACTATGAACTTTCACTGCAGATCGACCCGACCGAACTGGCCGTTATCAGCGCTGCCGGCATGAACATCACGCTCGCGAAGCCGGTGGGAGGCGCCGCGCCCAACGTGATCTGGCAGAGCTTCGATCCGTTCGAGAACAACACCGTATCGTGGACGGAGCAGTACGGCATCTACGCGGCAACGAGCACCGTGGAGCATGGCGCCACGATCTCCAAGCTCAGCACATTCTCGCCGGCCGAAGGCGGATCAACGTACACCTTCCTGCCCAACGCAATCTTTTCCCAGGGCGTCGCCACATCCGACGTTCCGCTCACCAGCTATCGCATCGATAACGCCATGCCGGCAAGCAAGTACCGGGCGCTCACGTTCGGACTTACGCAGCCGGCCATCATCAACGGCGTTCCGGGCGGATTCAATGCCTTGAACGCCGACATGGTATTGAGCCAGGCCTACGACACGCTCACACCGTTCACGGTTGTCTATGTGTGGCTGCAGGCAAACTTCGCAAGCGAGACGATGATCTCTCAGATCAATACCAGTTATACCAAGGTGACGTTCGGTGGCACGGTCACAAGCGTCTCTCTCAAGTTCAACAGCGCTTCCGGAACGTTCGTTCAATCGTAGCAGCCGCAACTCGCATCGACCTCAACGAGTGGCAGCAGTGGCATCGCCGGGCGGAGGGGCGGTTGGAGCAACCTCCTCCCGGCATGCCGTTACGGAATCGCGAAACGGAACTGAGCGACCGGGCGCACCTCGAATCCACGTACTCGCGTTACGAGCAATCGTCTCGTCGCGATACATCCGGAGGGATGCAGCCATCGCAACGCAGCCGTTTCGCACGTAGCGCCTGAAGTGGCAACGGCCACTTGCCGCCGAGGGCGCTACCGATATCTATCACCTTCAATCAGAGGAGAATCAAGACATGGCGAATCCTGTCGGTCACTACACACGCGTCATTGTTCGTTCGATTCAGGGATCTGGCGACCTGACGGACGGCACGGGAACATATTCCGAGTTCGGAGTATTCTCCGCCGGCCCATTCAGCGCCGGAGACCTTCCAACGGTGGGGCACCACTACAACATCAGCGGTGTGTTCGATGGCGATGGCAAGACCTATGAGTTCCCCGGAGTACAGTGCACCCACTCGGGCAAGACCAGCGACTTCAAGTAGTATTCTCATTGTCGCAGCGAAACTGCACCACAACAGGAACGGGCCGGGAATTGCCGTTGAGGCATTACCCGGCCCGTTTGACATGAAGCGCATTCCCTGCTACTTTTGCATCCCTCTCGTGATCCCACAACGCCTGCACACTCCCCTGCACGCGATATGTCCGGCAACCGCATGGGCCAGGCCGCCGCATGCGATTGCAGCAGTTCGTGTCAACCATTCTTTCGGAACCGGCAATGAGTTGCGAGCCCTCGGCACCATCGCCGCACGATGCGTTCCCGTTGATCCGGATCGCGATCGTCGGCATACAGTGCGATATCGATGCGGAACGAGCATGGCTGGCTCAGGCGCTGCTGCCGGAGCTGAGCGGCATCTGCCGCGCGCGCGGCGGAGATATCGCCACGTGCGAGCTTGCAGGCACAGATACAGCCGGGGCATACGGTGAGACGATCTTCAACCACCCCCCTGCAGCGCACACCGGGCAGCGGATCTATGTGCTGGTGATCGTTGGAAGCAACCCGGCGGTAGAGGGCCCCCCTGCCGCAGATGGCCGCGATGCCCGCACCGACCCGTATCGCTGGCGCAGCGCAGGGACTGCCGGCTCACCGTTCCTTCTTTCGATGGAGGCGCTCGCAGGCGCGCTCCGGAACCCGGCGCTCGCCGGAAGGATGTTGTTCTTCCCCTATGACCCGGCTCCGGAACATCCGGAGGCCTACGCCACCGCACCCCCTCCATCGGTCTCCGGTACGCAGGCGGAGAAGGAAATGTCGTACTACGATGCGATGCCGCGGCGCCGGCGCAACGTTGCGGCCGCCGCACGCGAGCGCATCCTGGACATGATCCGATCCAGCGGGCAGACGCTGCACCACACAGTGCATACGCGGGAGCAGTTGCTCGACCTCGTTCGCCGCGACCTGATGGACCTGATCAACCGCCTCTTTCCCGCTGCCACCGGCTCGCCTCTCGATGCGGAGCGCCGGATGCACCGATCGTTCGCGCGTTCGCGCACGCATGCCTACATGGAGATTCCGGGATACCTGGAGCGCCTGGACGATTTCCTGAACAACCAGCCCGGAACGGCGGCTGCGGAGAGGGACGAGCCGGAGCGCAATGCCGGGCTGGTGGTGTCCGGTGAATCGGGCGCGGGAAAGAGCGCACTCCTGGCATACTGGTGCGAACGGATCAGGAGCGAGCATCCCCACCTCTTCATCGTGCAGCATCACGTGGCGGCCGCATCCGCCGGCAACGACGGCGCCACGGTGCTGCGCCACATCATGGCGGAGATACGGGAACGCCTCGGCGTGGACGATCCGCTCCCAACGGATGCCGCCGGCATTCGTGAGGCGTTTCCGCTCTGGCTGGGACATCTTCAACATGAGAACCTGGTGCTGGTGGTGGACGGCCTCGATCAGCTCGACGAAGCTTCCCGGGATCTCTCCTGGCTTCCTGAACATATTCCGCCGCATGTGCTGCTGATCGTCTCCACCACCGATACCGAACCGTTGGCGGCGTTGCACGCGCGAGCCTGGCCGGAGCTTCGCATGGTGCAGCTTACGCAGAAGCAACGGCGCGACCTGATAACCCGATACGTTCGCGAGTTCGGGGAGGCACGCTACGGCGACTGGTACGCACGCATCGGGGCGGGGACGGCAGGAGGCAACCCCCTCTATCTGAGAACGCAACTGGAGAGGCTGAACGCAACCGCTTCCGGCGCAGATGAACCGGCTCTCCTGAATCGCCTTCTCGCGGCGGAGACGCTGCCGGAGCTGTTCGATCGCGTACTGGAACAACTGGAAGGCCGGCATGGCGTGGCACGGATGCGCACGGTGCTCACCCTGCTATGGGCGGCCCGCCGCGGCCTTGCGCGGCAGGAGATCGCGGCGATCGGCCTGTTGGACGAAGGGGAGACGGAGGAGGTGCTGGCGTCGCTCGGCTGCCATCTGATCGGCCACGAGGGACTGTTCCGCTTCCACCACGACGGATTCCGCAGAGCCGTGGAGCGGCGCTATCTGGTGGAACGCCCCGGACGCATCCCGGAGATCCGCGAGCGGATCGCGGACTGGTTTGCATCCCAGCCCATTGCACGCCGCCACGTGGAGGAGATACCGTGGCAGGCAATGCATGCCGGCGCATGGCGGAAGCTTCACACCGCCATCGCGGATATCCGGACGGCATCGATGCTGCTTGCCGACGGCGACCCGTACGAACTGCTGCAATACTGGAGGGCGCTGGAGAATCGGTACGGCATGGTGGAAACGTATCGCACTGCGATGCAGGCCTGCCAGCTGGAAGCGAACCCTTCGCTGGATCTCGTCGCAGCACGCGAGGCCATTGCCGGCCTTCTGCTTCACGCCGGGCACTACGCCGAGGCGGAGCACCTGTGCCGCACGGCACTGGAGGAGCGCGGCGCTGCTCACGGTGAGGACAACCCCACGATGCTCCCGGCACTGGATTCGTACGCAACGCTGCTCTATCACACGGGAGAGTGGGAGCGGGCGATCCGCGTCTCCGAACGCGCGCTGCGCCTGCGCGAAGCTGCGTCTGGAATGGATGCGAAGCACCGTGCACGCAATCTGGCCGCGCTGGGTGCGATGTACCATGCATGCGGGGACCATGCGGAGGCGGACATCCACCTGCTGGAGGCGCTCTGCCTCGCCAACGACGCGGACGAGGCTGCGGTTGCGATGATCGTGAACAATCTCGGCGCGATGCGGGTGGCTCGCGGGGACTTCGCCGAGGCAGCCATGTACTTCGAACGCGCCCTTGCGGTGAACGGCTGCCTGCTGGGAGAGGGACATCTGGAGACGGCATCGAACCGGGTGAACCTGGGATTCGCGCTTCAACAGATGGGCAATACCTCCGCAGCAGCCGTGCACTACCGGCATGCGCTTGCGTGCGCCGAGCGGATTCTCGGCGCACGGCATCCAAGGACCGCTCTCTTCCTGACCAGCTTCGGCATGATGCTGCGCGACAGCGGCGAGCTGGAGGAGGGGGAGCAGCTGCTGCGGCGCGCGTATGTTATCCGCCGCGATCTGTTCGGAGCGGACGCATTGGAAACGGCCGGCAGCGCTACCCGCCTGGCCGGGGCGCTGCGCATGCAGGGACGTCTGGGCGAGGCGTTCGAGATCTACAGCCGGGCCATTCCGATTCACGAGGCGCACCTGGGCGCAACCCATCCGGACATCATCTCCCTGCATGCGATCTGCAACGAGATCCAGGCACAACTGGCGTACCGGATGGAGTTCGCACTGTAACACGACGCCATCGAGCGCCGGCTACAGTGGAATGGGAGCGATGATTCCCGGCTGCACGATAATGGTGATCAGCACGGCATCCTGATCGATGCCGGTGTTGAGCGAATATCCGTAGGTGAAGGCGGAGTATATGCTGCCGGCGCAGGCACCGAGCGGCGACCACCACGCGCAGTTCGCCACATCGGGCACCCCTATCAGGCTCAGCCCGTCCTTCGGCTGGAATATGCGGCTCCAGAACGGACCATCGCCGGAGTTCACGGTGATCCAGGGGGCGCTGCGACCGACGAGAGTGAAGGTGACGACCTTTTCAGTAGGCCCCAGAAACGCGACATGGACAAGACAGATCAGATTGGCGTCCGACGTCCCTACCATGGGGAACGTTGGAACAGGCAGAGCAGCGGGGAAGGCTGGATTGTCGGATTGCAGCATGAGATACCTCGGAATTCGATTGTTGGTTCGGTTGAATTTATCGAGCGCGGAACGGCTGCCGTGCCGTTCCCGGACATGTGGAGTTCGAATCACGGCATGGTGCGGGCCGGAATACGTACTGCATCTCCGCTTCCGGGGTCGATGATGATGCCGGGTTGCACGATGATGGTGATGGAGATCGTATCGGATTCCGATATCTCCGATGCGGAGAGCAGCCAGTGGCGCATCGGGCTGGACGATTCGTACTGGAGAATCACGTTCAGCTGCGCGGAGGGATTCTGATCGGGACACTCCTTCTCGCTGCATTCCGGCACGAGCTGCAGATCCATCGGCTCCTCGCCGTGATTGTCCAGCACGATGGGCACGGCGGTGGTGCCGGCTTCGCAACTGGACACCACCTTGATGCGGTTCGGGAAGTACACGGAGACCCACTTCGCCAACGTCCCGGTGAACCGAACCAGCACCAACGCCTGCTGGTTCTTCGCCACCGGGAGCTTGAAATCGATAACCGACCGGGCAACAGAGCCGGCCGGTGTGGATGGGGAATCCATAGCGCAACGCTCCTGGGAATGAGTTGAACGAACATCAACAGGCTCCGGCATCGCCGCGCCTCGTGTCCGGACCATCGGCACGAACACGCGCGGTACCGGAGTCTGCAACCGAAACGATTTCCGCCATGCAGATCGAAATGGGAACCACGGATACCGGGCAGATCGAGCAACGCCTGCTGATGACGAGCGATGCCGCGCGGAAGCTGGAGTTGATCCTGGCATCGCTCCCGGCTCTCGTCCGCGAGCAGCCATCGTATGCAGCCGGCCTGGCATCCGAAGGGTACGCGATCTCCGTACGCCTGCGGAATATCGCCTCCTCCGCAATGCTGCTGTATCTACGCGGCTGCGCGTTGCAACGGCTGGAGCAGCATACCGCGGCACTGGAGGATCTCCGCGAGGCACATGGAATATTCTCCGAGCTTCAACGGCACGACAGCGCATCCTCCTGCGCCCTTGCCGCTGCGCAGGCGTTCACGGGCGCGGGCGATCGCACGCAGGCCCATCGATGGTACCACACGGCGCTGGAGGAGGCCGGCAGCCAGGCCCCGGCGACCCGCGCCGCCGCGCTCGAATCGCTGGGCGACCTGTACGCATCGATCGGCGATTACGCACAGGCGATGGAGCGCTACCTGGAAAGCCTTGCTCTGCAGGAGATGCAGGGCGATCGCCATGCGGCCGCACGCATCCTTGCATCGCTGGCTGCGCTCCACATGCGCACACACGACGCACCGGGCGCAATCGAGGCGCTGGAACGCAGCATCGTTCTATGTCGGGAGACGGGGAATCGGTTGGGGGAAATTGAGGCGCGTACGCGCATGGCGGAGATCGACCTCTGGCGCGGCGAGCCTCGGCGCGCGATCGACCATGCACTACGTGCGCTGACAATTTACGACATGTTGAACGACGCGCAGAGCGCCTGCGCCGTGATGATCCTGATAAGCGAGATTCACGAACAGATGGGAGAACCCGCCGCGGCGCTCGCGATGGCGATGCGCGCCTATGCCTCGTTGCGCGACGGCTCCGATGACGCTCTGCGCGTTCGCATTCTTCTGGCGCTTGGCCGGCTGCATGCCGGCATCGGAGAATACGATCGCGCGCTCTTCATTTTCGATCAGGTGCTGGGCCTGGCACGAGCAACCGGCGCGCTTCAGCAACAGGCGGAAGCGCATGCCGCGCTCTCGGCGCTGTATCACCGGCTTGGGCGCAGCGAGCGCGCGCTGGAACATTGCAGGCTCCATGGAGCGCTGCGCGAGGAGCTGGCCGGCGTCGAGAAGCAACGCGCTCTGGCGGAGTTGCAGGTACGATTCGATCTGGAACGTTCGGACCGCGAGCGGGAGGCCTACCGTCTGCGCGCCGAGACGTTGGAGGCCGAGGCGCGCGCGCGGCAGAGCGAGATCGCTGCGATGTCCCTGCGCCTGGTTCAGAAGAACGAGCTGCTTGAAACGCTGGAGCGGCGCCTGCAGAAACTGCAGCACACCACACGGGCGGCACGGGCCGGGAATCAGGAAGGAAGCGGAGATGATTCCGTGGAGAGGATGATCGCCGAGCTGCGCCACGCCTCCGGGGGAGAAAGCGACTGGCTTGCATTCGAGGGACAGCTGGATACGCCGCATCAGGATTTCCTGCAGCATCTCTCGCAGCAATGGCCGGCGCTGACGCCAACGGAGCTTCGCATCTGCTCGCTCACCCGCATCAACCTCTCCACCAGGGAAATCGCGAACCTCCTGTTCACATCGGTGCGCACCGTTCATACGCACCGCCACAACATCCGCAGGAAGCTTGGCCTGAGCCCGAGGATGAACCTCACCACATTCCTCGCCGGCCTTCACGGAGCCCGGCCTACGTAATATCTGATACCACCATCGCTTGACTCGTCCACGCCTCCCCGCCGCGCCTGCCCGGAGCGGCCGGCCGGCCATGCATACCGGGCCGGCATGCGCTGAAAGGGAATGCAGAGTGCATACGGCTACGTACGAATTCAGTAACGCGTGCCGGGTGCATCGGTCCGAACTTTGCAGCCGTTCAACGGACGCGGCTTCCCCGGCCGGCAACGCTGAGCAGAGGTGCATTCCCCGTCGGCACCATCCCAACCCCCGAACATCAACATCATTCAATCATGCGCGCTGCACGCAATGGCCGTGCCGTGCGCAAACGGAAGCGAACACATCATGGCGTCGTTACCCGGCATCATTGCACTGGATTCGTTGACATCGCTCACCGAGGGGCGACCGGAGATCGTGGTAGGCATCATCGACGGCCCGGTGGACACCGGACATCCCGATCTGCGCGAGACGAGGATATCGCCCGTTGGAACCGCCACACCGGCGGGTTGTACGGCACCGAGCAGTTTCGCCTGCATGCATGGAACGTTCGTTGCGGGCATCATCGGCGCGCAACGCGGATCGCAGGCCCCGGCGATCGCTCCCGGCTGTACGATGCTGGTGCGAACGATCTTCTGCGAAGCCCCCGATCCCCGCCAATGTCCCGCCGTCCGTCCCACCGATCTCGCCGAAGCGCTCCACGACACGATCGACGCAGGAGCCGCGATCATCAACCTCAGCCTCGGCGCCAACAGCACCGCCATCGAAGAGAGTCCGACACTCACAGCCGCCTTCAACCGCGCCCGCAGCAGCGGCGTGCTGATCGTTGTTGCCGCGGGAAATCACGGGCGAATCGGACGGGCGGATCTGTTCGACCATCCCTGGCTGGTGCCGGTGGCGGCGTGCGACGCCGGCGGATCGCTCCTGCGCCAGAGCAACCTCGGCGCCTGGATCGGACGGCGCGGGCTTGCGGCACCCGGCACCGGCGTGCTCAGTACGGTTCCCGGACAGGGGTACACCACGATGAGCGGCACCAGCGTGGCGGCTCCCTTCGTAACCGCAACCGCGGCGCTTCTGTGGTCGGTGAAGCCATCGGCAACGGCCGCCACGATACGCCGGGCTCTGCTGATTCCCGGCATACGCCGCCGCAGCATCGTTCCGCCAACGCTGAACGCGGCCGCGAGCCTCGCGGCACTGCAATCGCTGTAATCACTCCTGCGCCCACGGCGCGGAACAACACATACACCTAGACCGAGAGGATAACCATCATGGAAGAAACACCTGTCCTGCACGAGGCCGGAACATCGCAGTTGGAGTCGCTGGCCGTGCTTGCCCCTTCGCATGCGGCGCCGGCATCCACATCGCTTGCAACCATCGCACAGTCCGCGCAGCCAGTGGTAACGATCGTTCCGCACGATTGTGCCTGCGGCGGCAACAATGGCGCAGCAGCGGAGGCGGCACCGGCCGCACCGGGATTCATCTATGCCATCGGATCGCTCCGGACGGTGGAGCCAACACCGGGACTCTCCAAGGAATTCGGTTTCGCCGTCTCCTCGCTCCGCAACTGGCTCCCCAACGGTGAGCTTCCGTACGAGGTTCTGAGCCAGGGGCAGTATCTCTATATCGCCCGCGAGGTCTGCTGGGTATTGCAGATCGACGGCTCCAACTCCGGCGCCAGTGTGGACGCCTACATCGTAAAGCCGCGCTCCTATGTGGAACTGTACGACATGGTTTCCGGGCTGGAACCGATCAGCACCTCTGACCGCCGCTTCGATGTGATCATCGGCCCGCGCGGACCGATCGCGCCGGTGGACTATTGCGCAGGACTGCAGCTTCCGCTGGTGGTTGCCAATCACATCTACAGCTTCACCGAGACGGCATTCGTAGCCGCAATCGCCGAGCGCACGGGAACCGACACCACCACGGCCAAGTACATCTTCGAGCAGTTCCTCGATCTGGGCGACAACGCCGGCGAGACCGACGAGCATCGTGCACTGAACTACATCATCCTGCGCTATCCGGATCTGTATCAGATGGCGGTGAACATGCTCCGGGGCGTTGTCTCGGTTCAGTCCTCGGCCGCAGACGGCGCCATACCGATCGATCCCTACCGCTCCTGCTCGCTGGTGGAAGTCTCCGTGCACGGCGCGAACGTACAGGGCGTACGCAGGATCGTGGACGTGATCTTCCACTACGAGTACCGCGAGACGGGAGAGCCGGTGTACTGGTTCTGCAAGGTGGACGTCACCGGGCAGTTCCCGTTCCTGGTACGGCCGCTTGCCCGGTACTACCCACATCCATAACAGCCAACACCATCACGTGCATAACGAACTCAATACATGGGAGAGATGACTATGTCCATAACAATTCCGCGCTATGCCCCGCTGGGAGTTTCCGTGCTCCGCTATGATGGCGAGAAGAGCCTCGTGGAGATTCCGGAAGCCGAAGCGATCGACAGGATCACGGTGGAGATCTGGTTCTATGCCGAACGTCTCGAAGGAAAGCAGTCGCTGTTTGCCGACGACGGCGAAAGCGGCGCCGGAAGCTTCCGCATCGGGCTCAACGGCAGCAACCTCGAGCTGACGGTGGATGGAGGCAGCCCAACGACGCTCACGTTCACGGAGACGTTCACCCCAGGCACCTGGTACTATGTCGCGATCACGATGGACGGGGCAGCTGCAACGCTCTATGTGAATGCCGCGGTTCCCGGAGAGACGAAGCCGCTTGCGACGTCCAAGCCGTTCATCGTGGGGCCTGCCCTCCTTGGCGCATGGAAGGAGACCCGCAGTTGCGCAACCATCACCAACTACTTCAGGGGTTCGCTGGGATATGTCCGCATCTGGCAGGGCATCATACGGCAGGAGGATCTCAGCCGCCTGAACTACTTCGACTTCTCCGGCAACTTCACGATCCGAACGGCCGAGGGAACGGTTGTCGCGCGACTGCGCCACAACTGGCGGGCGAACGAGGGCTATGGCGACCACGCCTACGACTACTCGGGCACAAGCAACGGCAGGCTGGGCAACGGCTCCCAGAAGTCACAACCCCAGTGGTACATCTCCACGCTTCCGCAGGAGCCGATCTTCATCAGCACCGATCCCACAGCGAACGCGATCGCGAAGCAGACATCATCCGTGCCGCCAAGCCGCTACCGCCATTCAAATCAGCAGCAGGCTGTGCCATCCGAGAAGCAGGCATAGGGCTGGGGCCATTCATGCCCGTCGGCAGGCGCTCAGGAGAAAGGCCCCGAGGCCGGCGCGCCTTCGCGTGCGCTTCCGCGATGCGCAGCCAGCAAGGTTCCGCGACAACGTAACTCGACATCAACGCTCGATACAGGAGAGAATCATGAATCTACCACAACTCACGGCCGGAGGCAGTCTTCGCACGATTGCAGGCAGCACACCGGCGCGCGGCCTTGCAGGCGAGTGGCAGGCAGGCCTCGGCATGACCGCGATCACACACTACGCGATGCAATCCGAGATCGCACCGTACTGCTCCTGCACCTCCGCAGCGAACGCTACGGCCGGCAGCGGCGCGCAGGCCGCAGCTCCGGCGGTGAACGTCTTCTCGGTAGGCGGCATCGCTGCTCGGTTTCCATCACTCAGCCTCGAGAAGGAGTTCCTTCAAACACTGGACGAGTCCGATCAGGACAGGAACATCGACTGGTTGGTGGCACGGTATCTGAAACAGACGGACAATCTGTACATCGCTCGTGAAATGACGTGGCTGTTTCAGCAGGGGAACACGGATGTATATGTGATCCACCCGCAATCGAACTACGAGCTGCAGAATCTGGTGGCGTTGCTGTACGATCCCACGCTTTCGGACGTGGGCTCGTTGATCTGGGGCATCGTTCGCGGAACCGAAGGCACGGCTCTTCCGGACGATGGTCGCGTCGGCGGCGGGCTTCCCGTTCTGACGGCGAAGGAGGTATACATCGCCTCCAGCCAGAGCTATCTGAGTGCCATCACCGAGTTGACGAACGGCACTCCGCAGAATGTCCTGCCGATCTTCGCGCAGGTGTTCGGGTTCGCGATCAATGCCGGCAACACGGACCCGCAGCGCGCCATCAACTATGTCGTGCTGCAATACATATCGGCATATGCCCAGGTCTACAACCTCCGATATCCTTCTCAGAGCCAGCCGACATCGGAGCTCCCGACACAGGAGCCGTACTCACTGACCGGCATCCGCACAGCCCCTTCCGCCGTGCAGGGAAAGAACAAGGTGCTCGACGTGATCTTCTCCTTCACCGGCCTGCAAACCGGACTTGTGCAGCAGTGGTATTGCAGCGTGGATGTAACCGGCCAGTTCCCGTTCATCAACGCTCCATTCCAGAGATACTACGGCATCGGATAAATCCCCCCCACTCATCATACACTCAATCAAACCCAAGGAGTAGGCCATGAAGTTGCCTCGGTTTTCCGCGGACCGCAGCGTCCGCAACGGTAGCGGTGTACAGGCCGGTACCACCTCGCGCAGTGAGGCACAGAGCATCACTGCAATGATCAACATCACATGTCTTCTCGGTTGCGGAATCGGCGTGCTGAAGTGTCTGCCATGCGGCACCAATCTGGGCTGCTGGGCAACGTGCGCGGGTCCGTCTGCCATCGGCTGTATTACCCGCTGCCTGAGCTAGCAACCGCGGACATGGTTCGAAGCGCCGATACGTTACCGCCCATGTGCGCTTCGCAATGATCGATCCACGTCCCGGCCTCGTGCCGGGGCGTGGCGATCGTTGAACGGGCGGATCACGTAGCGGCAGAACGGACCCCCACCATCAACGTTCATACCACGAAGGAGTATCGCATGAAGATTCCGAAGCTCTCTGCCGGCAACAGTATCGACCGATCGTCACGCATCACACAGAACCGGCGCGAGGAAATCGCACCGATGCTGGACCTGAGCTGCATCCTGAAATGCGGCGCCGCCGCCCTGGGCTGCGTGCTGTGCGGCCCGAATCCGGCGTGCTGGCTTCTCTGCGCCGGCCCCGCCGCATTCACCTGCATCAAGGAATGCCTGTAGCAACGGAACCGATGCGCCGTGTCGCGAAGGGTCCTCCCACGCGGCACGCCGTTCGGAACATCGATCGAAGAACAGATCACGAACCAATCCAACCACGGAGATTCAACCCATGCCAAATCCCGAAGGCCATTACTCGAACGTCTACGTCAACCCGATCCAGGGATCGGGCAGGCTTGTGAAGGGAACCGGAACGTACAGTTCCTTCGGCGTCTTCTCGGCCGGAACATTCGACTCCGGCGACCTTCCAACGGTGGACCAGTTCTACAACATCAATGGGGTGTTCGATGGCGATGGCAAAACCTATGAGTTCCCCGGCGTGAAGTGCGTTCACGCCGGAGCCACGAGCGACTTCAAATAGAAGCTTCACATCACAACGCGAGGCGCATGCAGCAACGCAGGGCCGGGCACCGCCATCGAGTGGTTGTCCGGCCCGCGTACGTTCCGGCGCCGTGACCGGCGTCACGAGATGCAGCGCACGCTGCCGTCGTGGTTCCAGAGATCGGCGGCGATCGGCGAACGCACGGCGAGATACATGAGGTAGAGCGTATCCTCCGATTTCTTCAGACGGGACGGCGTGTTGAAGAAGTCCGAGTAGCCAACCTCCATCAACGTCTTCATCGCCAGCGCCATCGATGCGCGGAGCGCGGTGAGTTCACCGAGCGTCGATGCCGGATCAGGGCGCGGCGTCCCGTTGCCGGCGATTTCTTCAGACGGAGTAATCATCACAATGGGATCGACAATTGAATCGATGACCGTGTTCCCCGCATCGCTCCATCTCCGTGACTCCGGCGGCGCAATCCGGATGAATGCCGCCGCCGCAATCGCCTCGCGTGGGGACTTCTGCCCCTGCTATCCGGCTGGAATACCAGCCAAAAAAACCGCCGCCTCTCTGTGAAAGGTTGGTAGCATCGCCGGGATGGCATATGATCACATCCGGGTGCAACGGCTTTGCGGCGCCGTCCCCTTCCCGGACTCTGGTACAACGCGCACATTTCCCATAAGTTCGCAGCGGAACACCCGGCCCACCGGACATTCCGTTCCCTCCCACGTTCGCCGAACCGTCGTCAATTTCCCCGAGAGTCCGCGCTCCGACACATGCAACCAACCGGTGCCCATCCAACCATCACGATCGTTCTCGCCCGCTCCGGCGATGAAGCCGGTCCGCTTCCGGACCATCTTCTCACGCAGACATTTCCGGAACTCCAACGGATCTGCCGCGAGCGGGAGGCACAACTCGTGGTGATCGATCCCTGCAGCCCGGCATCGCGGGCCGGTATGCCGCACGGGGGACGCCTGGCACTCGCGCTCGATCTGCTGCAGCGGGAACGGCCCATCCTGCTCGGGCTTGCCGGGAGATCGTACGGATGGGTTCCCACACATGCGGACGTGGAGAATACCGGCCTGCTTCTCCGCCACCCGTGGCTGCACGGAGCGCTGCAGGAAGGGATGGGGCTGCTCGAGATGTTGATGATCGAAGGCGCGCTTCGACATCCGCCCATGGAGTCGCGGGCATTCTTCTACATCGTGGAGGATGAGGAGGGGATCGGCGCGAATACGGAACGCGCGGCTGACGCAGAGGGGTTCGACGCCGGAAGCGGGACGGGCGCCGAACGCCTTGCCGCATTGAAGGCACGCATCAGGAGGAGCGGATTCCCCGTACGGGAGCGGGCCGCCGAACCGGAAGTGCTTGCGCGGTGGATACAGAACGATCTCATGGGGGTGATCGAGGCATCGCTCTCATCGATGGAGAGTACCGGAACAATCGAAGCGGAGCGTCGAGCGCACCAGGCCTACGCACTCACGCGGCGCCGGAGTTATCTGGATGTGGATGACTATGTGGCACGCCTCAACCGGCATCTGGAGGAGCAGGGGAAGGCGCACCGGGAAGGGAGCGGAGAGGCCGGCGGCAATCCGGGCATGGTGATCACCGGGGTTTCAGGAGGAGGGAAGAGCGCGCTGATCGCACACTGGTGCAGCCGCTACCGCGAGCGCCATCCGGACGCGTTCGTGATCGAACATTACGTTGGCTGCGGAACGGGGGGCGGCAGCCATCATGCGCTCATGCGGCGCGTGATGGAGGAGATCCGGCAACGGTACGCGCTGGAGACGGCGTTGCCGGAACGAAGCGCGGAGATCGAGGAGGCGTTTCCGGTCTGGCTGGCCAACGTGCAGAACGAGGAGCTTGTGCTTGCCATCGATGCATTGAACCAGTTGGACCTGGAGTCGCAGTCGCTGGGCTGGCTGCCCGAATATCTTCAGCCGAAGGTGCGGTTGATCGTTTCCACCACCGGAGGCGAAAGCCTTGCGCGGCTGCGCGCTCGCGGATGGCCGGAGCTGGATGTACGCCCGCTCACGCTGCGCGAACGGCGTGAGGTGCTGCGCGGCTACATCGAGGAGTTCGGCGGCACCATCTCCGGCACGCAGCTCACGAGGCTCTCCGAGAGCAGCGCGGGCGCCACGCCACTCTTCCTCCGCACCGGCGCGGAGGAGATGCGGCGCGCCCGCACGAGCGCCGAGGTGAACGATCGCATCGAGTACTATCTGGAGGCGCACAATCTCACGGAGTTGTTCGACCGTGTGCTGCGCCGTCTGGAAGCGGAGCACGGCGAGGCGCTTGTTCGCGACGTCGCCACGCTTATCAGGGCGTCGCGCCAGGGGCTGGGCCGCGCCGAGCTGCACGCGATCACCGGCGCCGATGCCGGCCGGCTCGATCTCCTGCTCACGGCGATGGATCATCATCTGATTCAGCGCGACAATCTTCTCACCTTCTACCACGACTATCTGCGCGATGCCGTGGCGGCGCGATATCTGGCGGCGGAGAATGGCAACGCGGCCGGCGATGTGCACGTGCGCATTGCAACATTCTTCCGGTCGCAACCGGTATCCGCACGCCGGGCGTTCGAGGAGCCGTGGCAGTGGCTGCAGGCCGGGCGCCGGGAGGAGCTTGCCGCCTGCATCGAATCGATTCCGATCGCCACAACGCTTCTCGGCGCAGACGGGGGGTACGATCTTCTCGACTACTGGCTGGAGATCGGCGAGCGTGTGGAGATGGGCCCTGCGTACGCACAGAGTCTGAAGGAATACGAGCGCACGGCCGATCCGTCGGCGCTTCCCGCCACGCTCGATGCCATCGCACGATTTCTCTTCGAGGCCGGACGCTATGCCGATGCCGAGGCGCTCTGCCGCCGCTCGCTGCGGATGCGCGCCGGCGATGGGCAGGGCGATACGCTGGAGATGACGGGGGCGCTCGATACGCTTGTCACCCTCCTGTATCACGTCTTCCGCAGCGACGAGGCGATCGAGTCATCGCGGCGCGCCCTCGCGGTTCGCCGCCGCTCGCTCGGGGAGTATCATCCCGACGTGGCGCGCAACATGGCGGATCTCGGCGCCCTGCTCTATGCCGTGGGACGTTTCGCCGAGGCGGAGGAGGAACTGCAGCAGGCACTGGCGCTCTGCAACGCACATGTTGCGCGGGAACCGCTGCTCATGGCGATGGTCTTCAACACGCTCGGCGCGGTCCGGACGGCAACCGGCGAGCACCAGGCGGCCCATGCATTCTTCTCGCAGGCACTCGAACTGAACCGGGCAACGCTGGGAGCGGAGCATCCGGAGGCGGCATCGAACATCACGAACATGGCGTTCGCGCTTCACAGCCAGGGCATCACGGAGGATGCCGACCGCCTGTATCGCGAGGCGATCGGCATCTACGAACGAACGCTGGGCCCGAATCATCCGATGGTGGCAGTGGCAGTGACGAATCTCGCCGGAGTCATGCGAGGCCGCGATGAAATGCCGGAGGCGATTACGCTCTTTCGGCGTGCGCTGCAGATACGACGCTACGCGCTTGGAGACGACAATGTTGAAACGATCAACAGCACCTTTCGCCTGGGATGGACACTGCATGCCGCCGGTGATGCGGCGGCCGGCGAGTCACTCATGCAGCAGGCCATCCGGATGATGGAGCAGACTCTTGGCGCCAACCACAACGACGTTCTTCGGCTTCGGAGCATCAATGCCGAAACCGTACGGACAGCCTGAATTCAGAGTGTCACGACGGCTGACACACCCTGCCGGAAGACGTAGAAGAGTGCACGGATACCGATGCACCGGCATCGAGGATGGTGCTCGAATGTCTATTACGGAACGGCGTTGATGGGGACGCCGATCTGCACCACCACGGTAATCCCGATCGTATCCTGGTACGGCGACGGCCCGATGCCGTAGAGGGTGTTGCCCACCTTGCCGTCCTGGCTGCACCATGAAGCGGCGATCGGCGTCATGGACGCCTGTGCCATGGGCGCCTGGCCGCACGGCACCAGATAGCCAACGGACGCGATGGTGATATTGATCGAGGAGGAGGAGTTGTTCCGGAAGGAGTACGTGTTGGAAGTGATGTTCTCCGGACAGTTCGAGACAACCATGGGGGGCTGCGTGTCGGGCGTGATCGTCACGGACTTCGCACCCGTGCCCACGAAGCGGGTATAGACGAATATCTCGCTCCCCGAGGGAACCGGAACGATAATGGTTGGCGACGTGGTTCCAACTGCGATGCTTTCGTCCATGGCATTCATCCTGGTTGTTGAGGGAGAGGCTGGATACAGAGGGGCCGTATATTATGCCATTCCATTCAGAGAGCAATGAGGGCAGGTATCAGCACATCGCAACACGAGGTAGTTGGTGCAATCGAGCAGCGCCTGCGGATGGCGCGCGATTCCGCGCGGCGCCTGGAGACGATACGCGGCTCGATTGCGGAGGCGGCCGCGCACGATCCGGACTACGCCCTCGGGCTTGCCGGGAACGGCGTACGGCTGGCAACGGAGCTTCGCGATGCCGAGGCGCTTGCGGAGCTCACGCGCTGGCAGGGGCGATGCGCAATCGCGTCCGGCCGTCATGCGGACGGGGTACGGCATCTCGGTGAGGCACACGAGATGTTCGGCGAGCTTGGCGATCATGCCGGGGAGGTTGCCACCGCCACCATGCTTGGCGACGCGTTCGCCGCTGCAGGCGATCCGCAGCAGGCACTGGGGTGGTATCGATCGGCACATGCGGCTGCACGGCAGCACGGCCTTGCCGCGCATGAGAGCGCCGTGCTTGCAGCGCTTGGAACCATGCGCGCCGATATCGGGGACTTCCCGCTCGCGCTCGATCTGCAACTCGAAGCGCTTGCAATCCGCGAGGGGCTGGGCGATCTGGATGGAGCCGGTGCGGCACTCCTTGCGGTTGGGACGCTGTATCGCCGCGTGGGGAATCGCGATGCCGCGTTCGACTGTCTCAACCGAAGCATCGCGGCGTTCCGCGAGAGCGGCAACCGCTATCAGGAGGTGCGCGCGCTCACGGCGCTCGGCGACCTGTACCATGCGGCCGGCAACCTGGAGACGGCGATGGAGCACGCGCTGCGCTCGATAGCGATCTACGAGGCGCTGGGCGATCCGGAGAATGTGGCGCGCGCGTTGATGGCCATTGCCGGCATCCAGAGCGAGCTGCGGCACGACGATATCGCGCTCGGGTTTGCGGTTCGCGCGTACGCATTGCTGGACTCGGGATCGGACGATGCGCTCCGGGCCCGCGCGCTGCTCGCGATCGGCGGCATCCGTTCACGTCTCGGTGCACACGAGGAGGCGCTCTTCGTGTTCGATCAGGCGCTGCGCATCGCGCACGAACTGGACCAGCCACATCTGCAGCACGAGTTGCACCACGCGATCGCCGGCACGTACGAATCGCTTGGCGACCCCACCCGCGCGCTCGTTCACTTCAAACGCCATGCACGCCTGCGCGAGGAGATCGCAGGGGAGGAACGGCAGAAGGCGCTGGCGGAGATTCAGGTTCGCTTCGACCTGGAGAAGGCCGAACGCGAGCGCGAGCTGTATCGCCTGCGAACGGCACAGTTGGAGGCGGAGATGCGGCTGAAGCAGAACGAGCTCACGGCGATGGCGTTGAACCTGGTGCAGAAGAAGGAGCTGATCGATGAGATGAAGGCGCAGGTGTCCGGGCTGTTGGGAGGCGGGCAGCATGAACGCGCCACGATCAACGAAATGCTCTCGAAGATCGAGAGCGCCAAGCACGGTGACGAGGACTGGAAGCGCTTCGAGGAGCAGCTCGGCACGCTGCATCACGACTTCGTGCACACGCTGGCGGAACGCTATCCCTCGCTCACGCCAACGGAGATCCGGGTCTGCTCGCTCGTGCGGATTGACCTCTCCACGAAGGATATCGCCAATCTGCTCTACACCTCCATCCGCACCATCCACGCACACAAGTACAACATCCGGAAGAAGCTGGAGCTGGACACCGGAGCAAATCTGGGGACGTTTCTCGCGGGGCTGTAGGGGCCTGTTGAATTGCGGCCATGCCGCAGACCGTCAACGACGGTGGTACGGGCCCGCCGGCAATGGTGCACCCTGCGGCCGTCTGTGCCATGCACGGAGCGACAGTATCTGCAGGGCAATCACACGGCCGATCGTTGTGCATGGAATGCCTCGAGCAGCGGGTCCAGTATCTCGCGGCCGCGCAATGCATTCCTCCAGCGTGACGGTATCGCATCGATGCCGTCGCGCAGACCGGCGATGCCGCCGGCAATGCACGCCGTTGTATCCGTGTCGTTCCCGAGCGAGACCGCCGCCTTCACCACAACCTCGTACGGCCCCTGTTCAACGGCCCACCGTGCCGAGTGCAGCGCATCGACAACGTAGCCGCTGCCGTTGACTGCACGCTCCTCGTACGGACGAATCGCATCCTCCAGTTCCTCGAGCGCCTCGGGATCATCCGCATGGATCTCCATCAACGTATCGGCGGCATCGAACCACGGATCGGCAGCGCCGGCTGCCGTGCGGCGGGCCCAGAGCACATAGAGTGCGCAGCAGAGGCGTGCCCGGCGATGCCCATGCGTAAGACGAGACTGCAGCTCCGCGTCGCGCGCAAGCTCCGCATCGCTTCCCCGGTGCCACAGCGCAAGCGGAAGCACACGCATCAACGAACCATTCCCGTTGCTCATCACATCGGTTCTGCCGGCGCGCACCGGATCGGCACCGGCATCCAAGCTCTCGATCGCCTCAGCCGTCACGATTCCTACATCGAACACCTGGTTGCGCACGGCCATGTATCCGCTGTTCAACCAGCGTGTCATCCGCAACGCAAGGTCATCCACGTTCAGTTCGTTGCATTCCACGAGCGAGGCAAGCAGGCAGAGTGCGAGCGCACCATCGTCGGACCAGGTTCCGATTGGAACACCGGAGTGTGAACGGAAGAAGCCGGCAGGAGGTGCAAACTCGATCAGATGCTGGCTTGGAATCCTCCCGGGCGGATGGAATTCGTATGGAACGCCGAGCGCATCCCCCACAAGGAGCCCGACAATCGCTCCATCGATCTGTTCGGTTGTAAGCATGGCATCATATGCTTGTTCATGGCCTCAACGGCGCGGGAGGCACCGCACGTATCATCCACCCGATCGGGTCCCGAATCCATCACCACGAACAACGAAGGCCCCGAACATTCGGAGCCCTCGAGGTGCCGGGGCATGCCCCGTTGCATCGTTTCATTCATGCATCGGCCAACGCGTTGCACAGCGTGCGTGAACGATTGCTCAAGCGCCTGCCGGAAGCGAACGGTTATCCCTTGTACAGCCGCAGGTATTCCAGGCGGTCCTGCAGTTTCGCAACGGGAACAAGCAGCCTGTCCTTGCCGAAGATTGCATCCTCAGGCCGCCGGAAGGTGAGCTCGTAGTCCTTGGACATCACGATCGCCTCCTCGGGACAGGCCTCCTCACAGAAGGCGCAGAAGATGCAGCGGAGCATGTTGATTTCGAAGAGCGAGGGATAGCGCTCCTTCTCCTGCTCAGTCTCGGCAGCCTGCACCTCGATGGCGATGGCGGGGCACACGCGCGAGCAGAGCCCGCACGCAACGCACCGCTCGCCGTAGTCCTCCTGCACCAGCACCGGGCGGCCGCGATAGCTGGCGGCCGGCTCGTAGCGTTCCTCGGGGTATTCGCGGGTGAACTTCGGCTGAAACATCTGCTTCAGCGTAAGGCCCATGCCTTTGGCGATCTCCGGGAGGTAGAGCTTCTCCCAGAATGTCATCCTCTTCGTGGAGGAGGCGATTACGGTTTTGGTAGCCATGTATCGAGCAAAAACGTTGTTCCGGGAATTGGTTCCGCGCCGTTGGCGCACCTACTTCATCGCCGCGAGCACGATGGCCGTGATCACGGTGTTCAGCAGCGCAAGCGGGAACATCACCCGCCAGCCGAGGTTCATGAGCTGGTCGTAGCGGAAGCGCGGAATCGACCAGCGAACCCAGACGAAGAAGAAGATCCAGAAGAGCGCCTTCACGAAGAGCGCTCCGAACTGTGCCAGCGCAAGCAGACCGGTGTGGTCCTTGAAGAACGGCAGATCCTCCACCCACGGCAGATGATATCCGCCGAAGAAGAGCGTGGTCATCAACGCCGACATCAGGATAACGTTGCCGTATTCGGCGAGGAAGAAGAGGCCGAACTTCAATCCGGTGTACTCCGTATGGAAGCCGCCAACCAGTTCCGGCTCCGCCTCCGCAAGATCGAACGGCGCGCGATTCGTCTCGGCGAACGCTGCAACCAGGAAGATCAGAAATCCAACCGGCTGCACGAAGATATTCCACTTCGGAAGCCAGCCGAACCAGTAGCCACCCTGCTGCGCGACGATGGTGGTGATATTCACCGAACCCATCACCAGCATCATGCCGATCAGCGAGAGCCCCATCGAGAGTTCGTAGCTGATCATCTGCGCGGAGGAGCGGAGGCCGCCCAGCAGCGAGTACTTGTTGTTGGAGGCCCAGCCGGCGAGCGTGATGCCGTAGACGCCGAGCGAGGAGAGAGCCAGCAGGAGCAGGATGCCGATGTTGAGATTGGGAGCGATCGTGGGCTGGATCTCCACTCCGAACACGGTGAACGGAGAGCAGAACGGAATCACCGCCCAGACGGAGATCGCAATGGCGATCGAGATCACCGGCGCGAGGAAGTGGAAGAACTTGTTCGCATGCCCCGGAACGATATCCTCCTTCAGCACCAGCTTCAACACATCGGCGAACGACTGCAGCGAGCCGCGCCATCCCACACGGTTCGGGCCTACGCGGTCCTGGATCCATGCGGAGACTTTCCGCTCCAGAAGCACCACATATGCCGCTCCGATCAGGAAGATGTGGAGAACGATGAGAATCTTGACGACGAGGACGATAACGTCTATCAATTCCATGGTTGAACGTCGGTTGTAGGTTTCGAACCCGATATCCGATGGCTATCGGGAAGGGCGCTTCATGCAGCGCCGCAGGGCATGCAGGCAACGGCGCACCGGAGATGCAGAGAGGCATCCGGAGCCGAACGTGCCGGGGCTGCTACACCTCGTGCTCCGCAAGGGTCTGCGGACGGAGGCTGTGCGCAACGTAGGTGAAGCCGTGCGGCGTGGGGCGATCGCCCCTGCCGAGCTCGACGCCGCGATAGGTATCCAGCATCTCGTAGGTCATGGAGCGGAACGGCGCAATCTTTCTCGCCATCTCCTCGAAGAGATCCTCGCTCCATCCGAAGCCCCAGTTGAAACCGGACGCCTTCGCCAGGCTCTGCACGATCTGCCATGCCGGGCGTGCGTCGCGTCGCAGGCCGTGAGTCCAGCGATCGTTCTCCGCACCGAACCGGTCCAGCCGCGACATCCGCATTCCCATGATCCGCTCGTTCTCGCGCGTGACCACCGCGGGGATGAAATGCTGCACCATCCCGTTCACATTCACGAACGTTCCCTCCTTCTCGGCATACGTGGAGGCAGGGAAGATCACATGCGCCGCGTCGGCAGCGGGCGTCATGTTCCAGGCGTGCACAACCAGGAGATCGAGCTTCGCCAGTGCGGCCGCCAGCTCATCGTTCACAGGGAGTGTGTGATCCAGGAGGTAGAGCGCCTTGATGCGGCCGTGAATCACACCGGCGATGATGGCGTCGAGCGCCAGGCCGGCCTTGTCCGGAGCAACACCCACTTCGCGGGCGCCGCGCGTGTTCGGCGTACGATCGGCAACGCGCAGGCGGTTGTCCGCGAAGGCGGGATCGCTGTGCGGCACCAGATCGATGTTCGGCGTCCCCACCACCTCGCGCGCGAACTTCGCGAGCGCATAGTTCTCCTCGCAGGTGGCGTAGGCGGAACCGATGAATGCGATCTCCGCCGGCTTCAACGCGCGCAGCTTCGTGGTGACTCGCTGGTATGCCTCATCCCACGACGACTCCGCGAAGCCCTCCGCCTCACGCACCATCGGAACGGCAACACGATTCTCGTTCACATACCTGAATTCGCCCAGACGCCCAGGGTCGCACATCCAGTACTCGTTCACCTTCATGTTGGTGCGCGGCTCCAGACGAAGGATCTCGTTGTTGCGAACGCCCACCTGAATGTTGCAGCCCCGCGCGCAGCCGGGGCAGATGCTGTCGTTGAAGGACATGTCCCACACGCGCGCCTTGAACCGGAAGTCGCGCGAGGTAAGCGCGCCCACCGGGCAGATATCCACTACATTCATTGCGTAGGGATTGTCCAGCTGCGTGCCGGGGAAGGTGTCGATGGTGACATGGTCACCGCGATTGACGAATGTCAGCACCGGCTGCTCGCCGATCTCATCGGCGAATCGGATGCAGCGGGAACAGGAAATGCAGCGCTCGCCGTCGAACATCACCTCCGGACCGAGCGGCACGCGCTTGTCCTTGTGCTCCTTCATCTCGCTGAAGCGGCTGGCCGTGCGGCCATGCTCGAACGCGTAGTCCTGCAGCTTGCACTGCCCGGCCTCGTCGCAGATGGGGCAATCGAGCGGATGGTTGATCAGGAGGAACTCCATGATCGCCTCGCGGGCCTTCACCACGCGCTCGTTGTTGGTGTGAACCACCTGGCCGTCGGCCACGACGGTGGAGCATGCAATCGCCAGCTTCGGCGTCTTCTCCAACTCCACCAGGCACATGCGGCAGTTGCCGGAAACCGAGAGTGCGGGGTGCCAGCAGAAGTGGGGAACATCGATGCCATTCTCGAGTGCTGCCTCGATGATCATCTTTCCGGAGGCACACTCGATCACCTTGCCATCGATCGTGATTGTCGGCATAAATGTATTCGGCTACGAATGACGAAGTCGGGTTGCTGATTGGCCCAGGCACGAAGACGCGCGTGAGCGCGGGCCGATGTGGGAAAGCCACAACAATAGCACCGCCGCCACGAGAAATCCTACTCTCCCAACCAATCGGATGCAGGACTGTAAAAGTACGACGAAGTGGGAGATTTCAGAAGCGCCCGCCGATGCGAATGATGCCGTCCGGCACTCCGCTACCGCATGCGCTTGTACAGCCACCACCCCTTGTCCACCGGCTTGAGCACGATGAAGCCATCCGGTGAGAGCTCGGGAAGCTTCGTTGGATCCGGCGCGTTCAGAAAGCCGAACGTCTGCTTCTCCAGCGTTCCCATCACCAGATAGACCAGGTCCGGATTGCGCGAGTCCCGTTCGATGCTCACCGGTCCCAGCTGCTGTTCCAGCCCCTGCAGAAGCTTCCGGTCAAGGGTGTAGAAGATCAACTGGCTCGGCTCGATGTCGTCATCCAGCTCGCGGTATTCCTCCAGCTTCCCGAAGTCCACCTCGTTCAGCGCGATGCTGCTCCAATGGTTGCCGCGCCGGAGCAGATCAACCAGACGGGACGCATCGGTGCGCCCGCGGCGGAAGAGACTGCGAAGGCTGTCGTCGGAACAGAGCGAATGGGCCAGCTCCGAGCGAAGGGTACGATAGGCATAGGTGGTAGTGTCCAGCGTCCTGAGCGACTGCTTTATCTGTGCCCGCTGCATCGGGTTGGGAAAACGGCGCAGCGCCTCGATCCTCCAGATGGAATCGCCGCGGCAGAAGACCGACCAGTTCTCGCGCTCGCCGCTGATATCAACGGTGACATAGGCCAGGGCCCGGCGCGTGCCGTCCGGCAGGGGCCGGAGGTTCGGGATGGAGTCTATCCGGAGCCGCGTGCCGGCAGGCACCAATCCCTTGAAACTCTTGGGATCGGTATGCGCCATCTCCCCAACCAGACGGTTGCGGAACGCGGTGCGGTTCACCGAATCGAGATGTGAAGCGGTCTCCGTCAGGAATGCAAACACCAGTCCGCGCGGCGTTGCGGCAGACGGAAGGTCCTGCGCCGCAAGCGGGCGCGGCAATGCGGCCAGCACCATCAGCAGGAGTGCGGCAGGCGGAAAACAGGTGCGGGCAACGGCCCGTGCTGCGGGGAACTGCTTCATCACGGCGCGTAATCTACAAGCGGCAGGCAAATGTACGGCGTGAAAGTGAGCGAATGAATTCATCCGGACCATCTATATTCGCTGTGATGAATCAGTTGACACAGTTCCGTTCCCCGTTCGATTACCTCCGCAATGTTGCCGGGGCGTGCATTCTCTCCGCACTCGCAACCGCAGCAGCGGCAGTGGTGGCAATCATTCCGTCGATTTCAGGAAGCGAGGGAATGATTCAATCCCTCATCTCGATCTTCATCCTGGTCTTCGCGGTCGCCATCCCGGCCTCGCTCCAGGCCTCGCTGGCCACGGTGACCGCGGTGGTAACGATGCGCCGCCGGAACGCGGCATTCCTTGCACGCCCGCTCGGCTCGTGGCTCTTCCTTGTAGGAGTGGCCTCTGCGGTCTCCATCCTGGTCAGCCTCGTGATCGCCTGGCTCATCGGGATGCCGATATTCAATCGCTCCGCCAATGCGCTCGATCTCACCGCCGTCATCGTGCTGTGCGAGGCCGTGGGAGGCGTGGTGCTTGGCACGCGCCTGGCACGGAAGCTGGGTCTCGGATCCGCAATACGACGCCCCCCGGGCGGCACCGGAGCCTGAGGATATGCCGTTCGCCATGAAGGTCCCGGCGAATACCCCCACGGCGCTGTAACGTTGGCAGGGCGATATGTGTTGAGATAGAACTACGGATGAACAACATCGTCTGCTGCACGGCCCGCACACACGGCACGGCCGCTCAGTAGCTCCGGGCACCGGCGGCATGCCGGAACTACCCTGATGTTTTCTTCTTTTTACAACGTCGTACAGGGTTCCGGATCGATCTTACACACACGATTCCAGGATGTCCGTCCCTGGAACGCAGTCTGGATGACATCACCCCTGCCCCTCGATCATTCCAACTGGCACACGTCTACGTTGTTGAGCGGTCCATTTCAACAAAACGAACAGCCATGAAATTTGCGTTGATCATACCGGCGGCAGGCAGCGGTACACGAAGCGGGCAGCACATTCCCAAACAATACGTGGAGCTGCTCGGGGTCCCGGTGTTGGCACATACGTTGCGTGCGTTCGCAACGATGAAGGAATGCGAGGAGATCGTGATTGCGATCGACAGAACCTGGCGCGCGACCGCAGAGCAGTGCGCCGATGGAATCGCCCACGTGCGATTCGTCCCGGGAGGCGAGGAGCGTCAGTACTCGATCGCCAACGCGCTGCGCGATCTCGGAGGCAATCCGGAACTGGTTCTGGTACATGATGCCGCGCGGCCCTGTGTGCCGCGTGCAATGGTGGAGCGTGTATTGCGCGCCGCGAACGAATACGGTGCCGCCGTCCCTGCGACGGCGATCACCGAAACGGTGAAGCGCGTCAATGACGACGGCAGGGTTACCGAGACGATCGAACGCGGCAATCTTCGGGCCGTGCAGACCCCGCAGGGATTCCGGCGCGAGCTTCTCGCCTCGGCATACAGGCATGCGGCACTGCGCGGAATCGTGGGAACGGATGACGCCTCGCTCGTCGAGGCCTACGGAGCCAGGGTACAGGTTGTGGATGGATCGCTCGACAACATCAAGATCACGGTGCCGGAGGACTTCAAGCGCGCGGAGGCGATCCTTACCTCATGGGCGGCCAAGGAGAAACCGGTGCGCGTGATGTAGGGGGCGCCGGCGCAAGGATGCCGGCGCACGCCGTTCGCTGCGACCGCCGGCATCGTTCGTTCGATACCCGACTGTCCGGGCAGACATGGGAACGGGGCCTCCGCAATTGCGGAGGCCCCGTTGCATTATTCCAGGAGCGTTGTGCACTACCCGCCGGCAGGCATCACTGCTTGCCGAACCCGGCTGCGATCTCCTGCTCGATAGGACGGTTTGCCGGAAGGGTTACCGGATCGATGTTGTCCATCACGGCATTCTTGCGAACGATCATGAAGACAGGAGCCGTCGTGATCTTGGTGTTGAAGCGGGTGTTCAGCGTATCGACGCCGGTAAGCCGCGAGTCCGTGACGAACACCAGAACGTTCGCGTGCGGAATGCCGGCTGCATCGAGAGTCTTTGCAACACGCGGCATCCACACCTGAGTGATCTGGCAGCCGCAGTTCGGCTTCACCACCATCACCACCATGTGCTCATCCGGGTTGAACTCCGCCTTGATCGTGGAGACCGCGGCATCGAACGCGCTGGAGTCGACGGCAAGCGGATATCCGTTGTACCCGATATCGAACCACGCCTTGTAGGCAGGCACGGCCTGAATTTCCTCGATGGAGGAAGTACCGATCTTGGTCACCGTTGTGGACGTGGGCGAATCGTTGCACCCGGCAATCACAAGGGCAAGCGCGCACAGCGCGGATGTAAGCAGCGTACGCATCTGTCTGTTCATCTCCTTCGCTTCGTCATTCGAAGCCTGATTTCTTGGCATTCAACGTGGGCTCGATTCCCCAGAGCAGCTTTGCGCGGAGGACATCAAAATATGTTGTCGCCGATCGTTTCACAAGGCATACGACGTTGCGATGCCGCGTCACCGCAACACGCGCGCCCATGGGGAGATGGCGTGCGTTCTGGCCGTCGGCAAGGACGCGAACGTCCTCCTCATGCCGGTGCGAACGGGGCCGCACCTCGATCAACGCCGTGTCCGGCACCACCACCGGCCGCGCGGTAAGCATGTGCGGAGCGATGGGAGCGATCACCGTGACGTGTGCACTCGGCACCACCACCGGACCTCCCGCCGCAAGGGCGTAGGCGGTTGACCCGGTCGGCGTGGCAATGATCAGGCCGTCCGAGTTGTAGGTGCCCAGATAGTCGCCGTTGATCCGCGTCTCCAGACGAAGCATCAACGAGACGTCCCGCTTGTCTATCACGATGTCGTTCAGGCCGAGCAGCGGCGCGAGATCGGGATTGTCCGGAAACGTTGCCTCCAGAAGGGCTCGTTCCACGATTCTGCAACTCCCCTCAACGAATTCGCCGATCGCCTGATCCAGATCGTCCACGGAATACTCGGCGAGGAAGCCGAGCTTTCCGAGGTTGACACCGAGAAGCGGCACTCCGGATCCGGCAAGCAGACGGCCGGCACCGAGCATCGTTCCATCGCCGCCAAATGCAACCACAACGGAAGCACGGGTTCGCATGGCTTCGGCCGGGACTACTTCTGCTAGACCCTTCAGTCCACCAAACGTCACCGGGAGCGACTCCTCGAGGATGAACGGCATCCGCCGTCTCTCGAGGATCGATGCAAGCAGGCGAATCCCTGCCTCGGTTTCCGGCTTCAACGTATTTCCGATGATACCTACGACCATTCAGTCTCCAGCTGGTGAAGAGGTTGGTGCTTCTCCGTCCCCGAGTGTCGCGAGCCCTGCGGGCGGGCCGCCGTCTGATTTCGACAGGGACCGCCCGGGTACGAGGAGCGCTCAGGCAACGTTGTCGGGCGTTCCATCCGCATCCAACTCGGGAGGCGCCGTGTCCGCCGCCGGCGATGCCGGATTGGCATCGCGCTGCATCTCGGCCACGAAATTCAGGCGCAGATCGCTCAACGCGGCGGAGAGCATGCGCGCCTCATCGCTTGTCAGGTTCCCCTGCGTGCGCTCGTCCACGACCTCCAGCATGTCTATCATGAACTGCGCTCCCTGAAGGTTGCGATCCACCTTTCCGGTTGCGGGGTTGGCCAGCTTGCCCATGGCCATCATCGCCTGCGTGCTGAACATGGACACAAGCGTGGCGAACATCAACGTCGATTTTTCCGATGGAGTATTCATGTCCCTATCTCTTTTTCAGCGGTTGTGATTTACAGTTCCCGCATCCCGAAGCTGCACTCCCGGGGCCAAGGCCCCAGCGGCACGGAATAGCCGGAACTCTGAATGGATCACGTGCACTTCCCCGGGAGCAACCGTGGCGGGCCGCCGTCCGGGACGTTGCGACGTGTTGGTGTATCGCCCCGCAGAACCGGCCGTGGGGCGAATGTAAAACTTTCGGGGGCGATCAGCCTCCCCGCGACGCCATCCAGTACCTGAGGAACGAGGCGACGTTCGTGATGAGATCGGCCGTGGCGGCAAAGATGCCGGGCACTCCGTCGCGCAGACCACGCTGCAGCAACAGACGTTCCAACCAGCGTCGCAACGGCCGCCAGATCATGTGATGGCGTATCGAGCGTACCGTGAACGGAACCTGGCGCTGCGCCAGCACATCCGCCCCGAGGCGCGTGTAGAAATCGAACTTGCGCAGCCAGACGTCGAACGTCGGATATGGGTGATGATCCATCGGCGATGACAACTCGCCGATCGCTCCATCGATCGCCACTACCTCATGCGGACCGATCCCGGGGAAACGGCCGCGGCCGCGGCGGAACAATCTCAACTGCCGGTTCGGCCATTGCCCGCCGTAGGTGAGCGGGACCCCAAAATAATGATTACGGCGCGGCATACGAAAACCATTCTCAACAGGGTTTGCGGTAATCGTCCGCGCGATCTCCGCCTTCAACTCCTCGGTCACCACCTCGTCCGCATCCAGGCTGAACACCCATTCGCTCCGGGCACGCTCGAAGGCGATGTTCTTGTTGATCTCCGGGAGAACGTTCGGGACGTCGAACACAACCGCCCCGGCCGCGCGCGCAACCTCCGCGGTATCGTCCGTGCTTTCACAGTTGAGCACCACAACCTCACTGGCCCATCCAATCACTGGCGTGATCGCCTCCGCAATGTTCGGCGCCTCGTTGTACGCCACGATGCAGACGCTGACGGGAAGCGCCTCCCCGGCCACTGCCGCACCCTGTATGCCGCTGGCGGCAGGATCTCCGGTGGAACTCATGGATGTACCAGGCATCGACGAATGTTGCTCTCCAGTATGAAACGCATCCTTGCATGCCGACCGGCCACGCCGGCTTCGGCCACGCCGGTTTCGGCGCCCGTCGGTCGGCGCCCGTCGGAACGTGCAACTTAAGACGCACCGGATTCCGGCACCAACACCGCGGATCCGTTCAGCACTCCACTACCGCCGGCGGACCCGTTCGAGCAGATCAGCGAATGCCGGTATCGTACTCGAGCACAACGTGCACGGCCTTCCCTTCGTTCACATACACGCGCTTCGAGTCCAGCGGATGCGGGAACATCTTCCTGCCGAGCGCCTGCGGATAGAGATAATGCGTGCCGGGAAGAAGTTGAAGGTAGAAGCGGCCGGCGCTGTCGCTGGTCACCTTCCCCAGCACACCGTGGTCGGCATCCTGAACAAGAATGGTGGCTCCCGCAAGCGGAGCCGTGGCAATAACGCCGTCCGCCTCCACAGGTCTGGTTGGGCGCATCACCACCTCACCGGCAATCCCGGTTCGAAGCGCTGCGCTGTCTACGATCTTCATCGCAACAGGCTTCCTGTCCGCCCGGCCTCCCTTCTTCTTTCCGGGATGCACACCCTGCTGCGCAACCATCAGCGCAGCAAGCAGTGCCAGCAGCAGAGTTCCACTATTCATGTCGGTTCACGATATGTACTGTCGCCACGAGACATCGACACCACCAGGTATCGGCACATCGATCGGCGGAACGTCGCATCGGGGTTCGCCGTCGCCGGTCACTCCACGAGTTCGGTCACCGGGCGCTGGCACACGAAGCGCTCGCAGACATAGGCTGCTGCATGGCCTTCCAGCGGAACCATCCCCTCCAGCGCCGGCAGGCGTCCGGCCAGCCAGGGATCAAGCCCTTCGTGCGGCACCAGAAGCAGAGACGTGCCCGGACGATAACGTGCCCGTGCCTGCCGGATCAAGTGCGCCGTCTCCTCCGGGTTGGCGGACGCGGCGATGACGATCTGGCGCGGCGGCTGGGCCTGCATCAGCGCAGCGGCAGCCATCAGGGGCATCATGATCGGATACTCGGCAATACGGGCCATGAAGAGTGCGATGGTCCGCTCCGCCTTCAGGAGAAGCTCCTCATCGTGGAACAGATTGCCGAGGCGGAGCAGGTTCATCGCCATCACCGAATTGCCCGAAGGCTCTGCGCCGTCGTGATCGCTCTTGGAGCGGACAAGCACGCTTGGATCGGCGCCGCTCGTCATGAAATACCCGCCGGACTCATTATCCCAGAAGAGCGTCCCGGCCAGGCGCACGAGACGATCGGCCTCGCGGAGATATCGCACTTCGAACGTGGCCTCGTAGAGATCGAGCAGCCCGGCCGAAAGGAATGCATAGTCATCCAGATAGCCGTCGATCCTCACCTCGCCATCCTTCAGCCGGTGCATCAGGCGGCCATCGACGACCATGGAGCCGAGAAGCAGATCCGCAGCCGTACGTGCGGTTGCAGCGTATGCCGGCGCGTCGAGCGCCATTGCAGCACGCGCAAGCCCGGACAGCATCAGCCCGTTCCACGAGGAGAGGATCTTCTCATCGCGGTGGGGCCGCGGACGCAGGCTTCGTGCCTCGAAGAGCCTGGCATGCGCGCCGGCAAGCAGGTCCTCCGCCTCCGGCACCGTAATACCGATGCGGGCGGCCACCTGCTGGATGGACGCGCTCGTATGGAGGACGTTGCGACCGTGCTCGAAATTTCCCTCGGCCGTAAGCCCGTACCGCAGTTGCATCGCAATCTGTTCATTCTCCGTGAGAAGCTCCGCAAGCTGCCGAAGCGTCCACACGTAGAACGTTCCCTCCTCTCCTTCGCTGTCCGCATCCTCGGCAGAATAGAACAGTCCGTCGGCGTTCATCAGGTCGCGCCCCAGATAGGCAATTGTCTGGCGGATGATTCCTTCGAGAAAGGGATCCGGTTCAACGCGAACGGCGTCCGCGCAGGCGGCCACGAGCTGCCCCTGGTCGTACAGCATCTTCTCAAAGTGGGGGACGCGCCATTCGGCATCCACGGAGTATCGGGCGAAGCCCCCGCCAAGCTGATCGTACATTCCTCCGGAGGCCATGCGGTGCATGGTATCGCGGGTCATCGTGAAGGCGCGCTTGCTGCCGTGCACGGTATGATACCGGAGCAGGAACTCCAGGATCGACGGGCGCGGGAACTTCGGAGCGCCGCTGAACCCGCCATGACGGGGATCGTAGCTCCGTTCCAGCTGCTCCAGGCATCTCTCCACGATCGGATCCAGCGGAAGCGGCTCGGACGCCGGCGCAGCGATCACGGAGCCCTTCTCCACCGCTCGCAGAATTGCCTGCGATGTGCGCACCACCTTCTCCCGCTCGTTGGTCCAGGCATCGTGGAGCGAGCGGAGTGCATCGCTGAAACCGGGCCGGCCGAACGCCGGCCGTGGAGGAAAGTAGGTGCCCACGTAGAACGGAACCAGATCGGGCGTCAACCATGCCGACAGAGGCCAGCCGCCGTTTCCGTTGAGTGCCTGCGCCGCGGTCATGTACACCTGGTCAACATCCGGCCGCTCCTCTCGATCCACCTTGATGTTGACGAAGAGCTGGTTCATCAGCAGCGCCGTCCCGGGGTCCTCGAACGATTCCCGCTCCATCACGTGACACCAGTGGCAGGTGGAATAGCCGATCGAGAGAAAGATCGGCTTCTCCTCGCGCCGGGCACGCTCGAACGCCTCCTCACCCCATGGATACCAGTCAACAGGGTTGTAGGCATGTTGCTGGAGATAGGGTGACTTCTCGTGAATCAATCTGTTCGGGGTACGATCGGCGTCGGCTTGCATCGCTGAGTTCCAACTGTGAAGAGAAGCGGGAATCGGGTAGCCGGGGGAGGTCACCCTCCCCCGGCTACCACACCACCGTACGTGCCGTTCGGCATACGGCGGTTCGTTAGAGTTTCTGAAGACGTTGATGCTCATCGAGCAGACTCGGCAGACCCCAGTAGCGCAACCGCTTCGTTGGGACGGCAAGGTGCATGTGGCTCGCTCCGGCGTTGTACCACGGTCCCCGGCCATTCCAGGCCGAGCGACGGGCTTGATCCGGTGCGATGCCGTGTGTTCGCAGCTTCCGGTAGCGGGTCTTCGGTTTCTTCCAATGCTTCCACACAATGCGGCGCAGCTTCCGCCGTAGCCACTGATCCAGTTCCTCGAACACG
>DASZRW010000058.1:0-46827 GCA_035549015.1 Kapaibacterium sp. (SeqCode) | reverse complement strand
TGCGAGGTAGGAGAGTCGTGCTGCGAAGTAGGAGAGTCGTGCTGCGAAGTAGGAGAGTCGTGCTGCGAAGTAGGAGAGTCGTGCTGCGAAGTAGGAGAGTCGTGCTGCGAAGTAGGAGAGTCGTGCTGCGAGGTAGGAGGGTCGTGCTGCGAGGTAGGAGGGGGACGCTGCGGGTTGCGATGTGTCTGTCTGGAAACTACGTGAAGAGGTGTGCGCAGCGAACGAAGTACCCGGGAGAATTGCTTCCATCTGCCTAGATTCGCGTCCGACTCGATTCGTGTTGCAACATTCGCGGCAGGATGTCGCGCAGGCCCGTACCCTGCTGCGCTGCGGCCGCGTGCCGCCAGGCTCGATCGTTTCAAGGTCACGGCCCCGTTTTCACCGATACTCCATCGGACATCGTTCAGACATTGGTCATGAGGTTAACATCAATGAACAGCAGACGCATCTGGTATGCCTATCTGGCGCTCGGAGTCATCCTGATCACCGGCTGCCTGTACGCGGAACGTAATCTTCCCGCCGGCAGGCATTCTCATGCAGGCATTGCTGCGGATGCATCGGGTGAAGGGGCCGGCACAACGTGGTTGCGCCATGCATCGTTCGCGCTTGCAGATCCGGTTCCCACGGATACCACGGACCGCGGCTCCATGCCGGCGGAAAAGGTCTACAGGAACATCCAGACCTTGCACGGAATGACCGCGTCCGAAGTCTCCAGCACGATGACCTTCATCAGCGCATCGCTCGGGGTTCGCTGCGGGTTCTGCCATGCGCAGGGAGACTTCGCATCGGATGACAAGCCGGCCAAGAAGACGGCGCGCAGCATGATCCTGATGACGGAGGATATCAACGCGAAGAATTTCGGAACCACAACCGTTACCTGTTATTCCTGCCACCGTGGCAACCCGGTTCCGGTTGCGGTGCCGTCCCTCGCACAGGGTGACTGGGGGCGGCTCGATGTGGCGATGGAGTTGAAGAAGGATTCCACGACAACCGCCGACGCCGTGCTGGACCGATACACTCGCGAGCTTGGAGGCGAAGCCGCCATGGGAAAGATCCGCACGCGCACGATCAAGGCGTCGGAGGTGCAGGCCGGCGGAACTACGGCCACGGTTGAAGTGTTCCAGAAGCTGCCGAACAAGTTCCGGTCCGTGACCACCTCATCCGATGCGCGCCGCGGCACCGGCATCATGTGGTACGATGGAACAACGGCCGGCATGGTCTTCGGAAATCGTCCGCCGAACGTTCCGAACAACGCGGAGCTGGAACAGCTTCTTCGCGAGGCGGAGTTCTTCCCGGCCTCCGACATCCGCAAGTCCTACACGGGCATACGCCTGCTGGGACGCGAGCATGTGGGCGATCACGATCTGTTCGTGATCGAGGCGAAGCGGAACAGAAGCAGCGAGCGGCTGTACTTCGATGCCGCCACCGGATTGCTGGTGCGGCGCTACGTGGAATTCCACTTGACCCTCGGCTCCATTCCGTTCTCGGTGGAGTATTCGGACTATCGCATGGTGGATGGCGTGAAGGTGCCCTATACGGCCAAGTGGTCCACGCTCCACGACTCCTGGACCGACACGATCACGGAACTGCATAACAATGCACCGGTGAACGACGCGCTCTTCACAAAACAGTAGCCTGCTGCGTTCCGGTTGTTGCCGTATCTGCTGTCATGTTCAATCCGGGGAGTTCGGCGCATTGCCGGGCTCCCCGGAAACGTTTACCCGCCTGCGCAGATCCGCCGGGGCCTATCGATGCCGGACCGGTTGCCGCGCTCGCAATGCCGGCGCGAGAATACCTCGGGCGTCTTCGCGAGAAACTCGACCCCGGCAGTGTCGGGATATTCCCCGGCACCGCCCCATCGGCGATCGTCGCGCGAAGTTCACCCCCGACAGAGTCAGGGTATTCCTCTGCACTGACCGTTTCAACGGATAGTCCTCGTCCCGAACGGACGACGGTGGAACGCCCAGGGCGTAAACGCTGGGTAACGGGTTGAGCGGCTGTGTCGGTAGCCCTGAACGGGCACAGGTATCAGCCGGGGGTGCAAGCCCCTGGAAACGTGTGTCGGGTGTGATGCCAAGCCCCGCAAGGGGCGACAGGAGCTAGCCAGGGTCGCAAGACCCTGGAGCAGGATGCCCTCGAAGAACCACAAGCCCTGAAAGGGCGACAGATGTCAGCCAGGGTCGCAAGACCCTGGAGGCTGTCGCAAGAAATCGAGATCGTTGATTCATGACCGAGCCCTCCCAGATGAACATGATATTGAGAGATAGCCGGGGGATTCTCTATATGAGTATGAGTTTGGGCAATCGTCGCAATTGCGGATGAGTATCGATCGGTGGGGTGAAACGTGCCGGAGGATCAGCTGTAAGCGGCCAACGCAACCAGGTGATCGCCGTGTCTACGCGGGGTTGCCGATATGTGCGGTGGCAACGATGAAAGGTATGAACTCCATGTGCGCGTCAACAGTACATCATCGTGTACCGTCGATTCACCGACCGCGAATGCCCATCCGGTCGCGATCCGAACGTCACCACCTTCATGCGGACGGATGTGCGAGCTGCTCGCGAAGAGTCATTGCGTCATGTTACGTGAAGCATCATGCTCGTCATTTCAGAGCGTTGATGTCTCGCTCGCCTGACCCGGACATTGCGCGCTGCACGTGAGCGCCCGAGGATGTAGCGCTCGAGGATCCCATGATGCCGGAGTCGCCATGAAATGGATCGTACCGTTACTTCTGATCATTGCCCTGCCTGCGTATGCGCAACGGCCCGCCGACTCCATTGCCGGCCGGCCGTGCAGGGACACGCTACCCTGCAGGGAAGTGGAGATGCCTCACTGTGGCAGGACCCTGCTTGTGCACGGCCAGTTGGTTGTCACCACCGCGGCGGAGCTGCACGATCGCTTCGTGCTCTACAATGCCGTGTGCGATACGAACGCAATTCCAACGTTCGACTTCGAGAAGTACACCCTGATCGGTTGCTGGGTCACGCTCGGCAACTGTGGTGCCGGGCATATATTCAACATCACCGTCTGCCGCGACGACAGTGCGCATTGCTACCGCCACATCCTGGAACGGCGCGAGAATCCGTGCCGAGGCATCTCGAGCTACATGTCCTGGCTTCTGGTGCCACGACTTCCGGCAGGGTATCGGGTGGTGTTCGAATGAGTGGAGGGGATGCGGAGTGGGGCGGGTGTCGTACCGGAAACTTCAGGCCGCATCGGCCGCCGTTTGCCGTTGCGCGGCATGCCCTCCACTCCCCTTAAGGGTTCTTTAGGTCTCCGCCTCATGTTGAATGCATGCTTGATCGGAATCAATCAACATTCAACATGAACAACGGAGACCGTTATGATGAACCCTACGAACAACAGCGTGCGCCGCCGTCTGGCGGCCAATCTCACGGTGCTTGCGGCCTCGGCGATTCTGGCCGCACGGTTGCCGGCGCAGACCGTATTTCACAGCGGTCACGATGCATCCGTGACGCTCGGTACACTGACGCGGGCAGCCGGCGACCATCCGGACAACGGACCGGTGACCATCACTACGCATTCCAGCCAGCAGGTGCAGTCCCTCGGCGATCCCAGGGTGGTGAGCGCCTGGATGGCGCGGTCCGAGGCATCCGCCTATCAGAATACCAACCCGACGCGTGCGCAGGGCCTTGCGCAACTGGTCGATTCCGGCAACGGCGGAAGCCGCCTTACGCTGCGCTGGTACAGCTCGGCGCACGTGATGCACTCCGGTGTGCTGACCTGGACGGCAACCGCCGGCATATCCACGCAGCTCGACGTTCCCGTTACCGTCAGTGCTCCGCGCAACGACACGGTGACGGTACACTACTCCTGGTTCCGTTTCATTCGCGGCTTCTTCAGCAGCGGTGTGCGCGGCGGCGGCGCAATCAACCCGCTCAGGATCGATCATCAGATTCTTCCGTGGGCGTTCGATACGGCGGCGGGCGTGCAGTACGGTAGCGGCTCCTTCCGCATCCCGATGAACCGGGCCTTTCATCTCACCGACAGCGTGGATATGACAACGGCGGGAGCCGGCGGTCCGCTCTTCGAGGATGTGGTTGGGCAGGTGGTGGACTATGGTGTGATGGTGATGACGTTCGATACGGTCGCGGTGCTGCATCACGACACCACCGGCATGCCGATCGATACAACGGGTGTGCCGTACGACACCGCGAACGGCAATGGAGCTGCCGGCGTGGAAGGCGCGGGCGCGGATCGCCTCACGCGGCAAGATGCGGATCGCGCCGTGCCGAATCCGTTCCGCGAGTCCGTTGTCATCGACTACAGTGCATCCGCGGGGAGACCGGTCACCATCGATCTGATGGATGCCCGGGGATCGTTCGTCCGGCGCATCGACGGCGATCCCTCCGAGGACGGCCCAGCGGCTGCGGTATGGGATGGACGCGATCAGACCGGCGCTACACTTCCGCCGGGGGCGTATTTCTATCGCGTCTGCAGCGGATCGAGTCTCCAGAGAACCGGCCGGATTCTCTTCCTTGGGCGGTAGATGCTTCTCCCATGCATGCCGGGCCTGCGGGTGCGGTGTATCGGCCCGCTTGAAACATGATGGAGGCCCGCGCCTTTCGGTCGCGGGCCTCCAGGCTCGGTTCCTATCGATCGCGCCCATCGCGGCGACGCTCGGGAGACGCGGCTACGAGCCGCAGTCCGCGGTGACATCCCACTCATCGGCATCGCAGATCGTCACGTTCCGCACCTCGCAGGTGGAGCCGTCGGCCGCGACCAACTTCACGTCCCAATCACCGCAGGAGACAGTGATCTCCAGCTTGTCGCCCGGTTCCATGATGTCCTTCGGTCCAAGCAGATCCTCCTCCCACGTCTCCTTGCTGACATGCGAGAGATATACTTCGTGGATGTTGAACTTGGTCTTGTTGACCATGGTGACCTTCTTCGTGTCGCTCTGCGCGTGCGCGGAGCCTGCGGCAAGCAATGCAAGAAGTACGGCTGCGCCCGCGGCGCGCATCCATTGAGTCGTCATGCTGGGATACTCCTGAGAAGAGTTGTTTGGAAGGACTGACCGGAGCCGGGGGGTGTACGCGGCACATGCCGATCGTATTGCAAGCGGTCGCAAAGATTGGTAAAAGATCGACGCGCGCAAAACAAGTTCCGCCAACAGCAGGGAGCGGGAGGCGTTCGCGCACTGCGTGTGCGAGGCCCTGCGGCGATCGCTGCCCATGGTGCCCGGCCGCACGCGGAACCCGTTGCCTGCTTCCGGCCAGCGACCTGCAGGCCTGCGATTGATGGCGCGGGGCCAACGGGAAGCGGTCCGGAAGCGGCTCCGGATCCGGAGAACGGGGAGATGAGGCGATGCGTCACACATGAACGTGAACGCGTCCGTACATTCGGGCCGGCATCCTGTTGCGACGCCATTCGTTGCGTGCGGGACGCCTCACTCCAGATTCACTTCGAACGAAATGGGCATGAAGGCAGCATTCATCTCGGCGACGCCGATGATACCGAGCGGTGAGAACTTCGAGGAGGCAATCCGCTTCTACACCGAGCAGATGGGGTTCAGGATCATCTGGCAGGATGAGAACATGGCCGGCGTTGCACGCGACGCGGTTGCGTTCAACGTCCTCCGCAACAACAACAGGGAGTGGGGAGATAATTCCAGCTTCAGCATCGGCGTCTCCGATCTCGACGCACTGTACGAGGAATTTCGCAATGTCCCGGTCCGGGTCGGGCCGCTGGAGAAGAAACCGTGGGGAAGGCGGGAGTTCCATATGATCGTTCCCGGCGGCGTCTGCCTGCAGTTCTACGAACGTGAGCACAGTTGATGCCCGGTGCCTGCAGTCCGGTACAATATTGCGGCGCGATTTCAGGCCGCCGCGAAATCCCGATGCCGCGGCGCACATTCCCATGCACGGCATCGTTCCCGGGTTCGCGAGATATCCGCATGAAATTCTCGGGGATCCCGAGGAGAAGGCTTCGCGCGATCGCGATTTCCCGTGCATTCCCGTCGCTGCACGGCCTGCGCGCTGGTGTGCCGGTCCTGCTGTGGTTATGTAGACTTGACCTCGCCGGAATTGATGTCGTATCTTGCGTCGGTTATTGAAAATTCCCGAGGCGAATATTTGCCTTCATCGAAATCGGCTGCGCGCATCCGGGTTTGATTTGCGCAGCGTCTCTCGATGGATGCGATCGGCTTCACCTCCGGCCAGTGCGCCGGGCCTGATCGCCGCGACGGGATAATTCGGAAGAACTACCACGTGCAATCTCAATCAGTATCAGCCATGCGGGGCGTTCGCCGCTCGCAGGGAATATTGTTTGGCCAGATCGTTGAATCATGATTATTCCGGTGCGGGCACGGTGCCCGTACCCGGTTCCCATTCACTCAACTCAACGAAAGGAGTACACCATGGCTATTGATGCAGTTGACGCAGATCTTGCAGCAGAGTGCGGGCCGGCCTCGGCTTCGGCAAACGGAATCCAGGGGGACTGGTTCTACACCCGCGACGAGGCTGCCGCCGATGCGCTCGCAACGGCACGTCGCCTGGCGGCGGCACAGTGCGGCGGTTCCTGCACGGACGTGAAGCAGAGTTGCAAGTACAAGGAGGCGAAGTCCTCGGTTGATGGAATCGAGGAGGGGAAGGATGCGAACGGTCGCGTTATCTATCGTGCCAAGGCCAGCTCGAGCGGCTCGTGTGCATGCGCGTAAGCTGATCTTCCAATACGAAATGCGATGTCACCAGGACAATGGCATCGTATGAATCAATGCCGGCGGGCACATGCGTATCGCTGCGCGAGCGGTGTGCGGGTGTGTTCGCCGGCCGTTTTTGCAGCCACTATTCTACCACCACGCTTTCTCCCATCCCTCTTCGCCGCATCGTCGATTGATCGATCCCTTCTGGCTCACGCCGGTCTCCTCCGTCGCCGTATATGAACACCGTTCGTCCTCTGGATGCTCGGCGCCCCGTCAGCTACCGGCATTCCGAAGCATGTCATGGATCGAATGGAACGCGAGGCAGGATGGCCCGCCGACGCTCGCCTGTGCCTGCCCACCGCTATTTGCTGAAGCTGTACGGTGATCGAAACGATCCTCTCTGCTTCCTCGGGAAAGAATGCATGCCCGTGGTGCCGCGGAGATCCTGTATTCGCCGGCAGTGGTACGTGCGGCCCGCGATCCCTTCCGCGTACGCACGTGCATTGCCGTTGGCGCCGGGATGTTAACTTGGCGCCCCTCGTATTGCATCCTGCCCGAGTGCGTGAGCGTTCGGCGGGATGCGGTTATGATGGCCGCGATCCGCGATTCCATGCGCGGCGTCTCCACGAAACGAAGCCCAGGCCGGAACGTTCCGCGGGCCTCCTCACTCAATGAACTACTGAACAGAACAACATGCCAGTGAAGCTTCGCACCCCAGCATCGATTCTCTTCCTGCTGATTACGGTCACAACCATTGCGGCTGCCCAGAGCGCGCACCGCGAGCGGCTCCAGACACCCTTCCAGACATTGACACTGCAGGAGTGGGTGGGCCGGCGCCTGATCTTTCTTCCGATGTCGCAGGAGCTTCGGGTGAATGGGTATCAGGCCTTCGGCGTCCAGGAGGATGAAGGCGCCGGCCAGCGCCAGTACGATGCCCTCGTCGGCAAGGTTGGAACGGTAACCTCCGTGACGGGCGACAAGTACCCGCAGGTTACGTTGCGGTTGAGCGATGGCGCCACCGTGGCCGGCAAGATCTATGCTGAAATGCTGGATGGCGTCGGGCCTGCGGATGACATCGATTCCGCACGGGCCAGATACAGGGGAGCCACGTTGTGGACACGCTCCGATCCCTTCGTGATCGCGAACGTGAAGAACGACTCCTCCATGACGGCGCTGGAGCAGGAGACGGAGTTGAAGGTGATCGATGTGACGGCCGGAGCCGGCAGCGAGCAGCCGGTTCGTTTCATCGTACGGACTCCGGGCGGGAGCGAGGGGTATGTGGACGTGCACATGTCGAACACGAACGTTGCGGGGGATCTGCAGAAGAGCAATGGCTTCCACGACACTTTCCTCGACGTCAGCCCGAAGACCATCCGCCAGTGGCCCGCCGAGATCCGCAAGGCGATCGATGACCGGCGCGTGCTGGTTGGCATGTCCGCCGCGCAGGTGCACATGGCGCTGGGAGAACCGGACGGCGTGTACGCGGTCGCCGGCAAACCGAACCGCCTGCTGTGGGTATATGCGGGGGGTGTGTCCGTGCAGGTGGAGGGAGAAAAGGTGGTTGCTCTCGGTGAGTGAGGCTCGCCGGTTTGTCCGGGACCGGGCCGCATCGGCAGGCGCAACCTCCGTCGGCATATGACGGAACCGGGCTTGGAGATGATGCACGATCGGTACGTACGGGCGGTGCGCGATGAATGCGGCCGCCCGTTGTGCCTGGAACGTCCGCAGACTCCATGGCGTGGCTCAAGCCACGTGGTTCACATCCGTATCCCGTTGGTCCGCTACGGCCGCATCACCGGCATGATGGCAGCCGCCGGCATCCGCGGAACGTACACGTGCAACCGGTCTGCCCACCGGAAGGTCAGTGCTCAGGGCTCCGATGTTCGCGGTGCTCTGCTGAACGACGGGCGCCGACGCACTTCTTTCTGCCTGAACAGAAAGAAAAAATCCGGGGTGCAGAGCCGCAACGCGCTCCGGAATTTCCAATTATCGATTTCAATTATTGAAGTCGCCCGAATCCCCGTCGCCCGAGGTCACAGAAGATTTCCGCACCCTGCTAACGCTTTTCCTTCGAGCGCTCCGCGTTCCTCCGCACCCGGTACTCGACGATCTTCCGGATCAGGCCGAACGGAATCGGTTGATCCAGCGGAAAGTGTGCAGAGCTTTTCGTCCCCTCATATCCTGCCAGCTCCTTCTCGAACTCCGGAACTCCCTGGGGAGCGGGATAGAATCCAATGTACTTCTTGAAGACCGCGAAATGCACCAGGTTGCCGTTCAGTGTGAAGGTCGGCATCTGATATTTGATCGCCTCCTCCGCGCCGGGAGCCGCCTCTCGTATGGTCTCGCGAATTTCGTTCAGGATCTTCTGAATATCCTTCGGAAATCCCGCGATGTATTCGTCGATGTTCCGCAGTTCGGTTCTGTCTGTCGGCATTCCGATATCCCTCGTGAAATTCGCATGGTGTTTCAATGATCGGCTCCGCAGCATACCGTTGCGTTTGCGTGCCCGGTTCAATGGCTGCGGCCCGCAGCCTTCTGAGGAAAAACCACGATGCAGATGGCGATGAAGGCCAGGAGCACGCCGGATGCGGCAACGCGGCTGAGCGCGAGGCCGCCGGCATCGTGCGGCTTGTCCAGGAAGTCGCCAACCACCGCGCCGAGCGGGCGTGTGAGGATGAACGCGGCCCAGAAGAGTGCGGTGCGGGAGATGCGTGTCCGGTAATATGCCGCGACGATCAGCAGAAGCAATCCGCCGAACACGGCTGCGCTTCCCATGTAGCCCAGCCCGGCATCGTCCGCCATCCAGTCCCCCAGCGCCGTGCCGAGCGTCTGCGAGAACATGATCGTGACCCAGTAGAACAGTTCGGCGCGAGGCGAGTTCACGGTATCTACGGAAATCGATCCCATCGTACGATGCCACATCGCGAGCGAACCGATCAGCAGTGCGAGCAGCAGGGAGGAGCCTCCGGCATAGCCGATGCCGAGCGAACGATCCGCGAAGTCCGCGAGCGTTGTGCCCACGGTGGTTGTGGCGATGATCGTTGTCCAGTAGAGGGCGGGATGAAAATTCCCCGCCTTGATCTGCGCGCCGACGGCGAGCAGGAAGATCGCTGCGAAGATTGCGGTGGCAGCCAGGTAGCCGAGATCCATGGACATGGAGACCGCGTCGCCGCCGGTTTCGCCGAGCGTTGTGGCGGCGATCTTGATGATCCAGAAAAGGAGCGTGACCTCGGGCACCTTGCTCAGGGGGTGTTGGTTCGCGGTTTCCACATCGTCTCCATCGTTCGTGAATCAGGCGGCGGCCGTCGTGTACCGCGAGGCTGATGGACGGCCGGGGTTCCATGCGATCGCGGCTGGGGGCGTGCCAAATGTACAACGGGAAGGGAGGTGAAGGAAGATGCGTTCACCGAACGTGCGCCCGAGCGAGGAGGGGAACGGCCTGCCGACAACTGCCGACGAGCCGCTCATGTTTCAATCTGAGCGTGCGATACCGGGAAGCCGGCATCCGTCGGCCGCATCACCAGTGAGATCCTCGCCCTACCGTATGTTGCATGCCCCACCGGAACGGATGCAGAGGTTCGGGCCGGGATTCGGATTCGCCATCAATGAACAGGTGCCCAACAGAATGGTTCCCCTGGGCAGCCTGGTACGCCCGGCAACGGCCCGGCAACCACACCGTGCCTTACAGTGGTCCGAGAGATGGCGCTCGCAGCTGCAGTGATTCAGCGACGAGGTCCGGTACTGCCACGCCGACCGGGAGTGGGTGAAGGGGAGGAGATGATTGCGTAGTGAAGGGGCATGAGCTCATGCGCGCGCGAATACAATGCGCGCGACCGGTGGTGGGGTGGTGGTGCCCCCGTGAGCGGTTACAGCGTGGTGGCCACGGCCTCCAGGATCGACGGAAGCTCGCCGAGAAGGCGCTGCATGATGGCCCTCGTGCCGTTGTGGAATGCATGATCGCGGCCGTCGTATGCATCGGCGTGGTGCTCACCCACCACATCGCTCACGCCGCGAAGGATGGCGCACGGCACGCCGTTCTGCTTCGCCACGAAGGCGATGCTGGCGGACTCCCAATCGGCCGCAAGCGCATCGTAGCGGTCGACGAGACGCTGAACGTCGCTGCGTTGAACATCGCGATCGCCCGAGGCGATCGTTCCCTGCAGGACGGAGAGCGGGAGGCGGGTGCGGAGCAGCGCGGGCGGTTCCAGCATGGTGACGTAGGCTGCCTCCTCTTCGTCGAGGCTGCCGATCTCGACAACGAAGTCGGAGACCACCGTGCGCTCGGCGAGGATGATGTCGCCAACGGCCGCGCGGCCGGCAAGGCCGCCGCACGTGCCGATGTTCAGAATCGCCAGCGGCTTCCAGTGATCGATCGCGTACTGTGCGGACGCGGCCGCGGCGATCTTTCCCCATCCCCCATGAACAACGATTACCGACTCCCATGCGGATTCATACTCGAACCATTCGCCATACGGAGAAGTGTGCAGACGCTGCGGAGCGAGAATCTCGACCGCATTTTGCCATTCACTGTTGGCGGAGACGATGATTATGTACATTGGTTCGCATAAGGAGATCAGCAGAGCGCCATTGGATTCAGCAGCCTGAATCCGTCATCCACAACGCGTTCCTCCGAAATTGCCGTCGTAAATCGGAGGAGCCGAAGAAATTCCTGGGCTGCGTCGAGCAGGCGGGTTCGGACATCGGAGCGGAGATCGTTGGAACAACAGGCCTCGCGCTCGATGGTATTCACGGCGTCGCGCAATATAGCGATAGGAGCATGATTCATGAAACGCTGCAGGGAACGGCACTCCGCGAACGACAACGATCCACTGCGTCGTATCTCGGCAAATTCGTTGTACATCAGGGAAAACAGATCGGCGTTCTCCATGAACAACGTGCAGCAATCCTTCATGCCGCTGTTCTGGAATATCCACTGATATTTTCTGTAGTCTCCCTGCAGCGTTCCCTCGCCGAGCAGCCGGGATTCCAGATCTGTTCCCGTGTACACCTTGGCAATAGTCGCCAGGGCGGTCAGTTCGCCGCATCCGATCTCCTCCAGAAAATCCAGGTTGTACCGGAGTTCGTCGAATGTGGACTCGGGGCGGAACATGATGAACCCGATGCTCGGCAATATCTCCAGGTCCAGGAGCGTTCTGATGGCCTGCATGTGGTTGAGCACCAGCAGGCCTTTCCGGAGCGCGCGAAGCGCAGGATCGTAACCGGATTCAACTCCCATGAAGACGGAAGCGAGGCCGGCCTCCTTCAAACGTCCGAACACCGCGGGGAGCACGTCGGCCGATCGCGTTTCGATGTACCAGCGAACCTTCAGCTCCCGCCGGATTATTTCATCCGCAATTCCAATGGCTCGATCGCGACCGGAGCCGCCGTGCCCCATGAACTGTTCATCGGCAAACGCAAATTCCGTGACATCGAAGGTCCGCATCAGGAATTCAATTTCATCCACGACGTTCGCCGGCGAACGTCCGCGCCAGCGTCCGCCCGGCGATGTATTGTAGTATTTATGAACCGAACAGAACTCGCAGCATGCGTTGCATCCGCGGCTGGAATAAATGAGTGGGGCATTTCCGGCCTTCAGCACCAGCGGGAGCGTGTCGCGCGAGGGAAACGGGATGGTGTCGAGATCGGCGGTATTCGGCCGCGGCGGATTCGCGACGATCCCGCCATCCGTTCGGTGAACGAGGCCCGCAATATCCTCCGGGCGCCGGTCGCCACGAAGCGCGTGCAGCAGTTCGGTGACGGCATACTCCCCCTCGCCCCGTATCGCCGAATCGAATTCGGGATAATCCTCCAGAACCCGTTCCCCATGCAGCGTTGCCAGATAGTTGCCAACGGTCACATGAGTCGTGATGCCGCGCTCGCGAAGAGTTCGAACGTCCGATGCCACGCGGCGTACGGTTTCCTGATACACCGGATATCCTATCAGCATGTAGTCACCGGGGCGCATCGCCGCGAGCTTGGCGTCGTAACGTTCGGGCTCGAGAAATCCGTCGATGATCTCGACGCTGAACCCATCTGCCCGGGCAACGGCGGCCAGATACGCCAGGCCGAGTTGCTCCATCGAAAATATCCTGCCATGGGTCCGCTTGCCGTGAGGCCGGAGAAGTAATGCATCGGCAATCATGGTTGCGATGGTTGTTGTGGAATATTGGAGTGCGGTAGCGATGGCATGATGCCCGCCGGCTGCCTCGGTAGTCGTGGTACACGACGCAGCCGGACGGGACATGTCTCATGTGGGATTCGGCAATCAGACGCCGACTCCGGATTCGACCTTCGCGGCATAGGAGTTCACCTGGGATGCCCAGGTGGCTACCTGTGTCACGTCGAGGTTTGCACGAATGCTGTTGATCTGAGCCGTTGTAAGGGTGATGCCGAAATGCGATGCTACGCCTCCCGGATCGGCCTTCAACGCGGTCGCGAGGTCCGAGTTCGCTCCCATGAGATTGAACAGCTCAGTCAGCGTCAGAACCTGGGTTGTACAGGCCATGATCTGTTCCTCCTGTGATGTATGGTGATCAATATGCCAGGTATTTCCTGGCGGCAACGGACATGCCTACGGCTGCTGCGACGTCCTCATGCCGGGCTTGTCGCAGAATTCCGAGTATTCAATTGTGAGGGTATGGTGGCAGCGATGTCCGGCTGCTCCTGCGGCGGACATCGGCAAGGCGCTCAATCGCCACAGCTCCGTGGCCATCAAGTGGCTATTAACGAGGGAAATAGCGGAGTGATGGTCTCAGCCCTAAAATATGAGACTGGTCCAACGGTGTCAAGAGTAAATTGGTGCGATGCGCCAGTGAATTTTTTTTTTCGGGCATTGGACGATTCACCGATGCACGGCAGGATAACTTCCTGTGGCGTAAAACGTTTCCGATGATGTGCAGGTGCTTCGTTCATTGTGTCTTGCCGTTCCGTTGATGCAGAAACCTGACCGGGGTATTCCGTGAAACGTGCAATTGATATCGACGAGATGTTCCGCCGCATCCGCCGCGCAGTGAGCAGCTTCGCGAAGGCGGCGATGTTCGAGCTGTATGATGATGGGTACGTCTCGCTCTTCGAGCAGCTCGTGGCCTGCATCCTCTCCGTCCGTACGCGCGACGAGGTTTCCGTTGTCACGGCACGCCGGCTGTTCCGGCATGCCCGTACCGCGCGTGAGATGGCGGCACTCGGGACCGCGCGGATCGATGAGCTGATTGCAGCGAGCACATTCCACGAGGCGAAGGCCGCACAGATCCACGCCATCGCGCGCCGTGCACTGGAGGAGTTCAACGGCCGGCTTCCGTGCGATCGGGAGACGCTCCTCTCGTTTCACGGCGTCGGTCCCAAGTGTGCCAACCTTGCTCTCGGCATCGCATGCGGGCAGAAGCTGATCAGCGTAGACATCCACGTGCATCGGGTCACGAATCGCTGGGGATACGTGAGGGCGGCGACGCCGGAGAAGACATTGGCCGCGCTGGAGGAGAAGCTGCCGGAGGAATACCGGGTGGAGATCAACCGACTCCTTGTTCCGTTCGGCAAGCATATCTGCACCGGAACTTCCCCGAAGTGTTCCTCATGCCCGGTGCTCGAGATGTGCCGGCAGGTGGGTGTGGAGGAGCATCGATAGGATGGCCGTGCGGTGCGGCGATGAATCGATGGTGAATGCGATGCTGCCGGAACCGCACCATACGTTTGGAATTGACCGGCGCGGGGGATAGATTCCTCTCCCCCGTTTTCCGCCGTCAGCACGACGCATTTCCCCAACTACAAATCAATGGATGCAACGCTTCTCCCCGCGGAGCTCGCGGGCTTGCTGAACGATGCCGCTATCGAACGTCGTCCGGACGCTCGGCTCGGCACCGAACTGTACCACATTCAGGATGCGCGCGCTCAGGGATACTATCTGAAGTTCGCGCCGGCCGGTTCCATGGAGGATCTGGATGCCGAACGGCAGCGGCTCGTGTGGCTTGCCGGCCGCCTTCCGGTGCCGGAGGTGCGCGGCTGGTGGAGCGATGCCGGCGGCTCCTATCTGCTGATCTCCGAACTGCACGGCGCCACATCCTCCGACGAGCGTTGGAAGAACCAGCCACGGCGGTTGATCGAACGGATCGTGGAGGGGATGCGCACCATTCATGCCGTGCCGCTGGAGGACTGCCCGTTCCGCAACACGCTGGAGTCCGAACTGCGCGAGGCGAAGCGCCGCATCGAAGCCGGGGAGATCGATCGCGCCGGCTTCATGGCCGATGCCGGCGGGCGCACGCCGGAGGAGGTGTATGAGGATCTGGCCGCACGGAAGGGAATGATCGTGGAGAACACGTTCACGCATGGCGACTACTGCATGCCGAACATCATCATCGATCCGGAGTCCATCGTGGGCTTCATCGACTGGGGGATCGCCGGCTCCGCCGATCCTCATCGCGATCTGATGGCGATGGCGGACAGCGTCTCGTTCAATCTCGGCGAGGAATATCGCGCCCTGTTCTTCGAGGTCTACGGCGCAGAGCAGGTGAACCACGAGATCATCCGTTACTACACGCTGCTCGATTATTACTTCGGACATCACGTGGTGCAGGGGACGCGGTAGATGGCGAACGATGCAACCGGCGAGGTGCGCCGGTATCTGCTCCCGTCCGGGATCGAGATCGCCCTTGCGATTGCGGCGCGCTCCAGCCGCGATAGTTCGTTGCTTCACGACAGGCTGGGGGCCTATCTGCTGCCGCACTATCTCCCACTGCCTCTCCATGGCGAGGGGCGCCGGCTCTGGCACATCGATGTTCGGTACGTGCCGCATGTCGTATTCCCGGGCAATGCAGAAGGCGCGCCGTATCAGGCCGAGCCGGGCACTGCGGGGCATGCATCGCGGATCGTGCCGGCCGGTGGCGGCGCGTTCCGGATGTATGAAGCCGATGCCGCGATCGCCGCATACTTCAACCCGGCCGGCCGCTCGATCGTGATCGAGGCGGCGGAGGGCGTGTCCGGTGACCGGCTTGTGCAGACGGTGTATGCAATCACGCGGCTTCTCCTCCTTGCATCACTTGCCGATCGCGGGGGCCGTGTGCTGCATGCCGGCGCGGTGGCAGCCGGTGATGCGGCGGTGGCGATCGTCGGGGAGAAGGGGAGCGGCAAGACCACGCTGGTTACCGCTCTGCTCGCCGAAGGGGCCGCATATGTGGCGAGCGATCGGCTGTTCGTGTGGCGCGATGGCGATGGGATATTCGCCGCCGGGTGGCCGTGCACGTATCGACTGGATCCGGCCGGCCTCCCGCTCGTGTTCGAAGGGGAGAGTCTGAAGGGCCTGCTGGATCTCATGGATCGGTACGGCGATGATCCGCAGTATCACTATGCGGGGAAGTTCCGCTTCCCTCCCGGGGACTTCCTGAAGGCCGCTCATCTGAAGGCCTGCCGGCTTCCGGTGCCGCCGCGCCTGCGCCTGGCCGCGATCGTTGAACTGCGCGCGGAGGATGACGGCGGCTATCGCATCGAGACATCCCGCCGGCCGGAGCAGGACGCCGTCGACCTCCTGGCACGGCACATGGTGCGCTACGATCTGCCCCCGGGCATCGGCGCGGGCGGCGGCGCGGAGCGCGAACCGCTGGAGCCCGCTCCACTTCACGTGCTGCGTCTGCATGGCCGAACGAACCCGCGCCGGATGGCGCGCGAACTTCTCGCGCTGGTGCAGGATGGAATGGCCGCCGCTTCCGGGTGACGGCCTGCAATGCCGCGATGGACGGCCACGGCCCCGACTCTGCCGGGGTCCGGCGAAGACGGAATCTGTTTCACGCATCGTCGTTGCGAGCGAACGCGGCAACGTCTCCCGCGCGCCATCGCGATGCCGTGGCACCAGGGAAGGATCGCCGTGGCCCCGACATGTCGGGGGGAAGGAGACGCGCCGTGGCGATCTCTCCGTGATGGCAGTATGGGCCGGCGGGACCGCTTCCCCCTGCACGGGCGGCCGCGCCTGGAATCGTCATGTTTACGGGCTGGAGTAATGGATCGAGAGCATGAGTGATGGATACCGTGTGCGGCTTCTGGAGCCGCATGAGATGGAACGATGGGATCGGTTCGTTGCCGATGCGGAGAACGGAACCCTGTTCTCGCGAACGGCATATCTGCGGCATGCCGGGCGTGTCGAGATACTCGGCGTCTTCGCCGGCGATCGCCTTGTAGCCGGCCATGCGCTGCCGGTAACCGGGCGCGACGGCGCGCTCCATGTGGAACGGAGCTCCTATATCGCGCCGTACTGGGCGCCGGTGCTGGAGCGCTCCAACGGCCGTCGCGTCTATTGCGATCGCACCCGCCGTGCGATGCTGGCCGCGTTGATCGATGCAGTCCGCGGGCGCTATGCATCGCTGGTGCTTCCGCTGCATCATTCCATCAGCGACATGACGCCGTACCAGCAGGCGCACTGTAATCTCGAGTTGCGCTACACATACATGCTTTCGCTGGAGTCCACGCAGAGCATCTGGGAGGGGATGGAGAGCGGTGTGCGGAATCACATCCGGCGCGCCTCGGCAGTGGATATCGTTGCCGATACCGGTCTGCGCTGGTTCGACTTCGATGCGGCGCTCTTCTACGAACCGCCGCATCACGTTGCGCCGTGGCGCGGCCTGATTGCAGAGATGGTTGCCGCGGACTGCGGGCAGCCGTTCGTTGCGTTCAGCGATGGCCGTCCGGTTGGCGCTCTGTTCCTTGCGTACGATTCGCACACGGCCTACGATCTCCTCTCCTATTTCGATCGCGAGCATGCCCCGCGCGGGCTTCCGGCTGCATTGATATGGCATGCAATCCGCTTCGCACATGCGCGCGGGCTCCATGCATTCGACTTCGAAGGGTCCGTGCTGCCGGACATCGAGAATTTCTTCCAGAGCTTCGGCGGCGAGCGCCGTCATTATTTCCAGGTCCACTGGCACGCGCGGCCGGAAGAGTACCGGCCCATCCTGTACTACTACACCTGAGGCCGTGCGCCGAACCGATGCCAACGCACGAACCATATCGTCATCGCCTGCTGCGGAGTCTGGATGGCTTCCTCGAACTCGAAGGGGAATGGGAGGATGCCGCCGCGGCCTCCGCATGCCCGCAGCCGCCGACAACCGTTCCCGCCTGGACGTATGGCGAACTGCGGCGGTACGAGAACCGTCGCGACCTGAGGATGCTCGCCGTCTGGTGCGGGGACAGGCTGGTTGCCGTCTTCCCGCACTTCGTTGAACGGCGCCGCGGGAGGGGGGTGCGGATACGGGGGGTGTGCGAGATCGTTCCGCTCTTCATTGTCTCCGCTTCGCATCAGCATGCCGTTCAGGTAGTACGTGCCCTGCGCGCCGAATACCGGCGGGCGGTGTTCGATCTGGTTCAGATCGATTTCGGATGGGAGGCGGCGCGGGCATTCATCGGGGCGATGGATGCCGAGGGTGCGCGCGTTACGAAGCGGCTGACGCATGAGAATGTCATGGTGGATCTGCGCCACGGTTGGGATGCCTTCAATGCCGGGCTCTCCGCGAACACGCGCGAAGGGCTGCGCAAGGCGCGGCGCAGGCTTCGCGTTGATGCGGCATCGGCGGTGGTTCGGTGCCACCACTCCGGGCCCGATCTGGAACGGGGCATCGAGGCGATGCTCCGCGTTGACGCCGGGAGTTGGAAGGTTGATCGCGGCGGGGCGATGTGCCGAAGCGATCGCGAGGATGTGCAGTTCTCGCATGCCATGCAGCGCCTTGCGCGCAACGGTGCCGTGCGGCTGTTCGTGCTGGAGGTGGAGGCGGAGCCCGTGGCCTTCATCATCGCGTTCGTGATGGAGCGTACCGCCTACTTCGCCATCTGGACCTATGCGGACCACGCCGCGCACTTCATGCCGGGGAAGGTGATCATGGCCGAGGCATTGCAGCGGCTTGCAGCGGAGGGAGTGGAGATGGTGGATTTCTGGGGACGGAACGATCGCTTCAAATCATCCTGGAGCAGGGAGAGCGTGCCGCGGCATCGCGTGCGAATCGAGCTGCGGCCCGGTGCCGCGGAACGAATGAGCGTTGCCGCGGCGGCAATCTTGCAGGCGCTCGGCGCGCCGCTCCGTCCCCTTCTCTACGGCAGTCCCGAACGGTACCGTCTGCGGAAGGACATGCCGGGGCCGCTGGAGCGCCGGCTGCTTCTTCCTGCGGCACGGCTTGCAGCCGCGGGCCGCGATCGCCGCCGCGCTCGCTGTGTGCAGGTGCATGCATACAGCCACGCCGCATCGGAGGGGGTTACCGCACTGCGCGCAACCACGCTCGACCGATTTCATCTCCGTGTTGCCGTGGCCGATTGCCCGGGCGAACTGATCGCGTTCAGGTCCGGTGGCGGCCTGTTGGGCGCCGTTGCGCTGGAGCCGAGCCCCGGCCGGCGTGCGCTGCGCGTGACCTATCTGCGCATTCTCGATCGCGAGGCGTTCTCGTGGCCGGCGTGCGTTGGCGCGCTCTCGCGTCTGCTTCCCGATCTGCGGCGCCTCTATCTCCCGGCAGAATTGGAAGCGGCGGTGCGCGGCTGCAGCCAGCCACGGAGCGAGCACCCGGCGGAACGTTCGTTCGCGGCGCAGGAGGTACCATGATGAAACCGGCATCGGAACGTGTGAGGATCTACGGTCTTGAGGCGGACGCTAACCCGGGGGCGCTCGGTGAGAAGGCCATGGGGCTGATAGAGCTGGAGAGCCTTGGGCTTCGCGTGCCGGAGGCATTGATTGTTCCGCCCGGCTGGTACGAACGCTACCGCGATGCGGAGAACCGAACCGCATTGCTGGATGATCTGTGCGGGGAGATCTGCGTGCTCCAGGAGAGTATCGATGGGCCCGTTCCACTTCTCTCCTTTCGATGCGGAATGAAATCGAGACGGGGTGAGCCGAAACGATTTCCGGACTCGGTCCTCAACATCGGCCTGAATCCGCTGGGGAGTGCGGCTGCACGGGCGCATGCGGTTGGCGATGCATTCGTCGAGGAACTCCGCGCCGTCTGCGCGGCGCATGCGGAGGCGTTTCATGCGTTCCTTCATCTGGAGATGCCGCACGAATTTCCGGATCGTCCGCTGGAGCATCAGATGCGGATGCTGGTGACGGCGTTCTACGACTATCTGATGCGCGAGGAACGGACGGAGGCGGGGCGGCCGCTGGCCACGGTGATCGTGCAGCGCATGGTGTTCGGCAATCTCACGCCGCGCTCGCTCACCGGCATGTGCTACACGCGCCATCCGCATACCGGCCTGCCGATGGACTACGGGCACTTCATCCGCGGACGGCAGGGAATGGCGCTGGGGGGAACAATGTCGCCGCGGCAGCAGGATCTCTCCGAGATGCCGGACGTGAATCCCGATGCCTACCGGCAACTGCGTGCCGCATGTACGCTGATCGAGGAGCATTACAACGACGTCCGCTGCCTGGAGTACACGGCGGAGGACGACGTTCTCTTCCTGCTTCAGAACAGCATCGGCAACCGGACCTTCCGGATGAACGCGGAGGATGGCTCATGATCCTCGGCTGTTCGCATACCTCCACGCACATCGATCGCGATCTGCTGGTGCTGCTGCGCGAGCAGGGGGCCTCGCACCTGGAGATGCGCATCACCGATATCGATGCCGGCGGCATGCTGCACGATCGCGTCTGCGCCGCCGAACTCGCCGGCCTTCTGCGGAGCGAGGGATTCGGTGCAAGCCTTCATTCCTATCCCGGCGTGAATCTGGGCGAGAAGATCGCCCGCATCCGCGCGACGGCCGTGGATATCGTTGTGGAGCAGATGGAGTTCGGCGAACGGCTGGGCGCCGGCTGGCTCTCGGTGCATCTCGGGACGTGCGGGTTCAGCCGGTCGAGTGCGAAGAAGGGCGATCGCCTGGAGGTGGGGATCGAGGGGGTGGGGCGGGTGCTGGAACGGACGGCCGGCATGCGGATTCGTGTGGGACTGGAGAACACGCAGCGGCTTCCGGATGCCTGCATGAAGAGCTACCTGGGTGATACTCCGGATGAATGCCTCCGCATGCTTGCGGCCCTGCCGGCCGATCGTGTGGGGATGGTGTTCGATACGGGGCATGCCGCGATCGATCCGCTGGTGCCCCCCTGTGACTTCCTCGAGGCCGTGCGGTCGCGTGTTGCAGGTGTGCATCTGCATGCCAACGACGGCGCGGCCGATCTTCACCAGCCGGTGACTCCGGAGTGGATCCACCGGAACGCCCGCCTGGCCGCGCAACTGGTGCGGCTCGGCGTCTCCGGCCGGCCCATCATCGTGGAACATCACACGCTCGATGCAACGCTCATCAGCCTGGCAACGATGCGGGAGTTCGCGGCGCGCTCTACAGAGCTTCCTGGATGACCTTCGCGAACGCCTCCAGCCCGCTCTCCACGCGTTCCCGGCCCGCATCCCCTATCGCACCGGCGTTCGCGCCCCGATCGTCCGCACCATACACCGCCCAGCCCTCCATCGATCCCACGAAATACCCGGCCCACTTCCACCACTGCAACCGCCCGCGATCGTCGTTGAGCAGATCCCGTTGTCCGATCAGTTCGTCGGCGAGCGCCTGTGCCCGCTCCCACGAGCCTACCGGGGAGTATGTCGGGCGGGAGAATCCGTGCGGACGAAAGCGCTGGAAGAGATACGCTTCATCGAATCCCCAATCCACGGACTGCGTGAACACGCGCTCGCTGGTGCCGCGCAACCGGTAGTGGAGTACGGCGGCGGGCACGAAGCCGGGCGTTATGCCGGTTGCAAGCTGCACGCGCCAGCAGTAGTCTATATCCTCCAGCCGCCGGTAGATCGGATCGAACCCGCCAACGGCGTCGTGATATTCCCGCCAGACTCCCATGCCGCAACTGGTGCAATAGGGAAGGAAACCGTACTCGTTCGCAAGTCCAGACTGTTGCGGCTCCATACTCCGGCTTGCCGGCCAGTTCCGGTTCAGCCTGTCGTAGTCGATACGGCAGCCGATCAACCCGCACGTCTCGAGGGCGCCGGCCATCGCGGCAAGCCATCCCGGTGCGATCTCGTCGTCCGCATCGAGGAAGAGAATCCGATCCGCCGCCGCCGCCGCAACGCCGGTGTTGCGGGCATGTGCGATGCTGCGCGGTACGTTGCTCGCGTCCACGACGCGAAGGTTCGGGATGCGACCGGCATAGGCCTCAACCACGGCGAGTGTGCTGTCCGTGGAACCGTTGTCCACGATCACCATCTCCCACGGCGCGGCGACGCGCTCGTTGGCAAGGAGCGCAAGCTGACGCCCAAGCGTGCCGGCGGCGTTGTAGCAGGGAGTGACCAGCGAATAGCGAACTGTTGGGGATGATGTGCCGCTCGGCATGACTGTTGTCCCGTATCGTGTGATGGTGCGCCGTGCACCGGGAGCGTTCGGAATGATGGCTATGCCTCTTCCAGCAGATAGATGTTCTTGTATGCCGATGTCTGATACTCGCCGTCGCGCAGCAGCGGGTCGCCGTGATACGTGCCGAGAATGTCCGCGACCCGCAGACCGCTCTGCCCGGCCAGCCACCGCATCTCCAGCACCTTCAGCGTGTACCATGTTTCGTCGGTCGCGAACTCCTCCACGCTGCCCCCCGCCGACGTGATGCGATAGCATTTGCGGATCCTCGTGATCTGCTGCACATAGTCCTGGCGCACCGTGTGGCTCAGCTCCACCCTCGCATTGAGGGGGGCGCAGAGGCCGTACGCTTCCGGAGCGCGTTCGGTCTCCGGATGGTGAAGAAAGTTCGGGGAGAGATCGACTACGGCGAGCCCGCCGGGCCTCATGCTCTGCCGTATCGAGCGCAGGCACGATATGCGCGCGGCATCCGATGCGAGAAGCAGGAAGGAGCTGTACGGTATCAGCACCAGATCGAAGGCTGCTTCTCCATCGTAGCAGCGCATGTCTCCGTATTCGAACGCGATCTCGAGGCCGGGTTCCATCTTGTCGCGGGCAACAAGCAGTCGGCTCGGGGAGTTGTCCACGCCGCGCACGCGATGCCCCGCGCGTGCAAGCGGCAGCGCCACCCTGCCGGTGCCGCAGGCGAACTCCAGGATGTCGACGGGCGATTGCCAGCGCCGCGCGGCAAGCATACGGTAGAAATCGATGTCCAGGTTCTGCCGCTCCAGCGTGAGGCTGTTCTCCCAGTCGTAGAGCCATCCCTCCAGACGTTCATCTCTCGATGCGTGCGGCATTCAATCCTCGCTGGAGTTGATGGCGTGGACCAGCGCGCGGCATGCGGCCAGGATATCGCTTCGTGATACCGATGCGTCGGTACGCAGGTACGCATACCGCCAGCGATACGAATTCCACACCGGGAACTCCACTCCGGGAGGATCGCACAGATCCTCACGCCCTGCGCGGCGATATCGCTCCCGCAGATATTCCGTCTCGAACGGCGCGCGCGGGATGCCGCTCTCCACAACCCTGCGCGCCGCCGGGGAGAGCATCACATCCAGCCGGCGCATGATCCTCTCGTAGCGTCCGGGCAGGTTCCGCGTCGGCAGGTCGACGACTATCCGGTGGAACACGCTGCGCGGCGGCCACCGGTGCAGGTTCTCCGAGGAGAGGACGCGAAAGGAGGATGCCAGCACGGCCAGCGCTTCGGCCGCGACGTCCAGCCGCGCACGCAGATCGCCGCGGAAGCGATCGATATGTTCCAGCAACATCGCGGCGTCGGATGGGGAGGGGCTGGAGAACCAGCCGAGCAGTTCTTCATCGGGATATCCGGGCGTGCCGATGCGTGCGGTATGGCGCAGGCGGGCGCGGAGTGAATCGTCGTGCGGGGAGCGGCCGTGCACCACTACCATTCCCCCCGTTCCGGCCGCCAGCGGCTTGCGTGCGGCGAAGGAGAAGAGCGCGACGTCGCCGAAGAGGCCAACCGGTGCGTCGAGTGCGGCCCCGAGCGCCTGCGCGCAATCCTCCACGAGCACGATCGGGTTGGAGGATCGCGCTGCGACCGCCCTCAGCGGTGAAAGATCAACCGCACGGCCGAACGGATGATGGGCCACGATGCATCGCGTTCGCGGGGTGATCCCGAGCCTCACCGCCTCGGCGCTCACTGCCATCTGCTCGTCGCAGTCCGCCAGCACCGGCGTTGCGCCCGCCAGCAGCGTTGCGTTGATCATCGTGTGGCAGATCGAGACCGGCAGTATCACTTCATCGCCGGGACCGATGCCGAGCGCCAGAAGCGTGCAGAGAAATCCCTCGCTCGCCGTTCGCACCATGAGCGGATCGCGAACGCCGAACTCCGTGCTCAGCCGCTGCTCCACGCCGCGCATCACCTCGTCCACATGCCGTGGCTGGGCCGGCGCCTCCCCTGCGCGTACTGCTGTGCCGTTGTCGATGATATCGGTTGGCGGCATGCCGTTGTGAGTTTGTTTCCGGGACGTTCGCCTGCATCGCGCAGTCTCCAATCTCGCGGAAGTGCCCAAGCATCAGGCCTGTGCTGCTGTTCCGGTGATTGAATGGGAGATGCATTCCACGAGTCGAGGAGATTGCTGCCATGGGCCGGGTTGCACGGCGTGCGCCGTACGCCCGCCTGCGGACCGCAGGTGCGCGCTCAGATGGGTTCCATCGCCGCGGCGCCCGCTGCGGCTCGGTGCGTTCGCGAACGAAGCGGTCCTGCCGCAAGAACCTGCATGATCATCTCCGCAACATCTGCCGCGCCGGAGCGCATCGTGTGGCCGCTGCGGCGGCCGGTTGCTGCATGCATATCCTCCACAACCATGTTCACATAGCGCTCCTGCGCGTCGGCGTCGGCCTCGAAGTTGCGGATAACCTGGTTGAGCCCGGCGATTGCCTCGGCCTCCGGCATGTAACGGGGGAAGTTCACGGAAGGATAGATTCTGCTCCAGTCGTTCCCTTCGAACGGCCAGCCTCTGTCCGCGGCGAACGTGGCGGCCTGCAACTGCTGGCTGTAGTTCTGCGGGAGGAGGAGCACGGTTGGAGTGCCGGCCGCCGCTGCCTCGAAGCAGCCGGTGAGCCCCGGCGAGAGGAGGAGCATGCGGCAGCGCTGCAGTTCCGCGATCAGCTCGTTGTGCGCAACGAAGCGGAATTCGGCATCCGGGCGTCCGAACTCGCCTGCAAGCTGCTCCATGACCGGCCCGCGGCCGCAGAAGAGAATGTTGTCGAACGGCTCAACGCGATCCAGCGCCTTCAGCAGAAGCTTCGTCATCACCCACGGATAACGGTTGGTTGTTCCCGGTATCGTCAGGCTGGATTCCATTCCGCCGAAGCTCACGATGCAGCGATTCTCACGGTGGCCGGGAGCGGGAGGAGGCGTGCTGATCAGCGGACCTACCACGCGGAAGTTCCTGATGTGCGATCCGATGCGCCTGCGGTTCTCTCCGATTCCATCGAAGTCCTGTGCCGCATAGATCAGCACGGACTCGGCGATCTCGCGATCCACTTCGTCCCACATCCAGAAGAGCGTGTCCACGTAGATCGTCGGGCAGCCGCGCCGGCAGGCGAAGAGCGCGGCGGGCGGGTTGGTGTTCGAAACGAAGAGGTCGCACTGCTCCAGCAGCGGTGCGATCCGCTCCAGATCCTCCAGCTTCTCGGTGTCGCATTCAACAACGCGAAACCGGTCGCCGTACGGAACCGCGAACTCCGCCACCGTTCCGGATGCGAGCAGCACGAGGTCCGCCGCGTCCGGGGGGATGTGATCCACGATCGCCATCAGCGTGGAGACGGGGCCGTAGCAGAACGGCGCGGCATCGAGTACGATCAGTGGTCGCATGGTTCCCCTCGTGGAATGGTTATGCGTTGTGCAGAATGGCCGTGAGCATGCGCGCCAGCATCATCATATCCTCCGGCTCGTATGCCGGGTTCAACGGAATGCGAACGATGCGCTGCATCAGCTCCTCGGAGCGCGGACACGGGCGGAACTCCGGACGCAGTTCGGGATGCGGAAGACCCGGAACGTGTTCGCCGTTCGCCCAGCGTACGAAGGGGCGCAGGCGATAGATCGCCTCGCCGTACAGACCATCCGCCGGGATTCCCTGTTCGTCCAACTGCTCGATGATGCGCGTGCGATCGCCGGCATCCCGGGCGAACAGGATGAAGGCGTAGGGGAGCGAGCCGGAGGGATCGTGGTCCAGCCGCATCATGCGTCCACCCAGATCGGCGTTCGATGCAACCAGCGCATGCAGGGCGCGCATCCGCTCGCGGATCACGGGAAGCCTGCGCACCTGTGCCAGTGCAACGGCGGCGTGCAGCTCGCTGATCTTCATGTTGTGGCCGAAGCCGCTCTCCGGCGCATCCCACGTTGGATAGTCGTCCCCCTCGCGCAGGCCCCCCTGGTCCTGATACGCGCGTGCGCGGCGCAGCAGCGTTTCATCGTCGGTAACCAGCAGGCCTCCCTCGCCGCAGGTGATCGTCTTGTGCGCCTGCAGACTGTAGACGCCGATATCGCCGTGGGTCCCGAGCGCCCGGCCCTGCGCCGATGCGCCGAACGCCTGCGCGGCATCCTCCACCACCCAGAGCCCGCGCGCTCGCGCGAGGCTCACGATGTCGCCGATCCGGCACGGCATGCCCTGCAGATGCACGGGGATGATCCCCACCGTGCGCGGCGTTATCCGCTCCGCCGTGGATTCGGGATCCAGGCCGAGCGAGCCATCGATCTCCGCGAACACCGGAATGCCGCCGGCGAGTACAACGGCGTTGGCGGTGGCAACGAACGTGCATGCCGGAACGATCACCTCATCCCCCGGCGACAGGCGCAGCGCGGCCATGGCGCAGGAGAGGGCGGACGTTCCGGAGTTCACCGCCAGCGCGCCGCTCGCTCCCAGCGCAGCGGCCGCCTCCGCCTCGAACGTGCGTGCCTTGTGCTTCAGATCGATGCCGTAGTGCCTGAAGGGGGAGCGGCTCCGGAGCACCTCCGTGCACTCCTCGATCTCCTCCTCGCCGATCAGCCATGCACCAAGCATGCCGTGGTTATGGAACCGGACTTCGCGCTCGATCGTTTCCATGCGTCATGCGTCCTGTGTTGAGTGGGCGACCCGGTTCAGACCGTTCTCCGTCCCGGCATGGCGGCGGCCATCGCCCGCGTGCATCGTTCTCCCCTCCCGCCATTCCCGCGCCAGCGCGCCGAGCGTTCTCCTGAGATCGGCCGTGATGCGGTCCGGATCGAACGCGTCCGCATCGCCGGCAGCGTGCATCCGTATCTCCTGTACACGGAATCCCTGAACATTCTTCAATCCGAGAATCACCGGCGTATACTCCTCGTCGTCGCGGAGCAGCAGAACAACCGGTTTGCCGAGCGCCGTCGCCCAGCCCAGTTCCACCGGCACACCGCACGATCGCCCGGGATAGGCAACCACCACATCGCATCGCTGCATCTCGACGAAGTCCAGCGGCGTGCAGACCTGCGACGGCAGGATGCTCGCGCCCCACTCCTCGCGCTCGATCGCGAGAAACGTTTCATCGCTCAACTCGCCGATCACGCCGTGCACCGTGCGGATGAAGTGTTCGTAGCCGGCGTTCAGACGCGACGTCACCGGATCGATATACATCGAGATGGGACATGCGAAGAACACCTTGAATCGGTCCGGCGATAGACTGAGTATCAAATGATCCATAACGCTTTCTTCCTGTCGAGTGCACGATATGTTCATGGAGATATTCGTTGAGCCCCGAACGGAACGCTCCGCGCTCTACCCTCGAAGCCGTTCGGTCTCGATTGCCTGCGCAGTCCGGGCCCGCCGCGATCGCCGGCCGTCCGGGCCTGCCGAGCTGCGCAGGTATCCCTTCCGGTTCTGAAAGCGATCGATCTCCCACGCCGCAACGGCGCCGTGCGGAGGTGCGTTCGGGAACGCGCGGGCCACCAGGCCGAACGCATTGTCGGCCGCTGCGATTGTCTGCTGCAGTTCATCCGCCCCGTGAGCCAGCGAGATGAAGTGATTGTCGTACGGATACATCAGAACGCCGCGCCGCACCATCTCCACGTAGAACATCGTCTCGGCATCGGCGTCCGCGAACCCGATGCGGAACATCGCGCCGGGCCCGAACGCCCGTGCGCCAACGTCGTGAAGCGCACAGAGCGCGTTCAAGGAGTTCACTGCGCTGCACCCCATTGCGTCGATGCGCTTCAACGCATCCGTGTTCAACAGTTCGTGCAGCGTCGCGCGCGCGGCTGCGAATGGTATGGCCTCGATGTCGTAGGTCGTGGAGATATGGGTTCGCTCAGAAACGTCCATGAACTCCGCGCGGCCCAGCACTGCGGAGAGGCAGTAGCCGTTGGCGATTGCCTTGCTCACCGTTGTCAGATCGGGCGTGACGCCGGCTGCGGCCTGCGCGCTTCCCCGCGGGAGGCGAAGCCCGGTCTTCACTTCGTCGAACATCAGCAGGCAGCCCGCGGCATCGGCCAGCGCACGCAGCTCCGCATAGAAGCCCGGCTCCAGAAAGGATGGCTGCGGCTCCACGAAGAGCGCCGCAATGTCACCGTGATGCTCATCCAGCAGCATCTCGAGCCGATCGAGATCGTACGCGAAGTCCGCGCAGCAGACAGTCGATGCCGGCACTCCGGCGTCCGCGGTGTTGCACCAGTCGTGCCATCCGTGATAGCCGCTGCTCAGAATCCAGCGCCGGGCCGTGAACGTCCGCGCCAGGCGTACCGCGGCGGAGCATGCGTCCGATCCCGTCTTGTGGAACCGGATCTTCTCCGCGCCGGGGAATGCGGCGAGCAGGAGCTCGGCAACATCTATCTGCACCGCCTGCGTCAGCCCCAGCATCGAACCGCGTTCCGCCTGTTCGATCACCGCCTGCGTCACCCCCGGATGCGCGTGCCCGAGGATCACCGGACCCTTTCCCAGCACGTGGTCGATGTACTCGTTGCCGTCCACGTCCACAACCCGTGCACCGTGCCCGCGCTCCAGGAACGATGGATACTCCGGCGAGGCCATCAGCTTGTGAAAGCCGACGATGCCTGCCGGGATCGATGCGTGAGCCCGCTGGAGAAGCCGATTGCCGTGTGGGAATGTGTTCGTCATCGGATCGATGATTCGTTCGGCCAGGCCGGGGTCGCGATCACGACCCGACCGTAACCAGTTGCCGGTTGGTGCGCACGTTGTTCCAGTCGCAGTCGCGTTTGCATCCGGGATCGCACGGCGAGGCGAGCACCTCCCGGAGGTTCCGGATGCGCTCATCCCCCCAGATCGCGCTCAGCGGCTGGTGCCAGATGTTCCCGAGGTCGAACGTGGATGCGGGTGCGCGATGAATGGTGCAGTCGCAGGGGAACGTGGAGCCGGTCGGGAAGTCGATGTAGAGCGTATGCTCCGGAAAGGCGCAGCGGTATTCGCGGCCGCCCGGAGTGCCCAGCAGATGGCTCCGCCACTCCATCACATCCTCCACCTCGCACAGCAGCTCGATGCCGTATGCGCGTGCCTGCAGCGTGAGCTCCATGAAGTGCTCCGCCAGCCACGTCACATGCTCCAGCGTTGCACCCAGGTCCGGAGAGTCCTTCACCGGGATCAGGTTGATGGCGTTGATTCCAAGCCCGCCGGCCCACTCGATGTACTCCGGCAGCAGCCGGATGTTCGAGGCGGTCACCACGTGGTTCACCACCAGGTGCGTGGACGGGGTAAGCTCGCGGGCCGTAGCGATTCCCTCCACCGCCCATTCCCACAGGCGGCGCATGCCGCGGATGGTGTTGTGTTCCTGGCTTCGGTGGCTGTCGATGGAGACGATGATCATGTCCACAACGGCCCCGCGCAGTTCGGAGCGGAGACGCCGCGCCAGATGCGAGCCGTTCGTGGTGATGGCGATGTGCAGGCCGAGATCGTTGCATGCGCCCACGGCATCGGCGAACCGTGGCGCCACCAACGGTTCGCCGCCGCCCAGAAAGTGCACTGTGCCGCAGCCGAGTGAACGCGCGTCGCCGAAGATTCGCGTCAGGTCATCGCGATCGAACGGCCGCACGGGAGGCGGCTGCGAGTGCACGTCGCAGTAGGCACAATGTGCGTTGCAGATGTTGGAGAGGGAGACGTACAGATACTGCAGCGCTCCCACCCGGTCCTGGTCAAGATGCTCGATGTATCCAACGAACATTCGCTATCTCCATGTACATGACTTGGGAGCCCATCACCACATCCGTCGGGAGTGGAGGAAGGACGCCGTAGTGGGCGGACGTGAAGGCCAACGCAGCCGGTGACGTTGTTCAACGGGCTGCTAGAACTCCGGGCGCATCTTCGTCAGCTCGAACTGTTCGGTGCGTGCCCGCTCCGCGCGCAGCAGACGCTTCTCGTGAAGCCAGTAATGATTGCGCCGATCTGCAGCAGGCACGGCCGGGAGCCCGAAGCCGAAGATGTAGGCGTAGCGCGTCTCGCCGGTGCTGTTGGCCAGTGCACCGTGAATCGTACGGCAATGATGAACCGTTGCGCCGCCGGGGGGAAGCTCCATCGGAACCGGTGCGAACGTCCCGGCGCCGTCTATCTCGATCCCGTTCTTCGTGACATCGTTGTCCACGCTGTGATGCGGCAGCACGCCGCGTGTATGCGAGCCGGGAACGAAGCAGATGCTGCCGTTGCGGGCGCTCACCGGATGCAGCGGGAACCAGATGCTGAGGCTCGTGTAATCCACCGTCTCGCTCCAGAACGCTTCATCCTGATGCAGCGGCGTGGCCGGACCGAACGGCGGCTTGGCGATCACATGCTCGCCTTCGTACTGAAGTCCTTCGCCGAGCAATGCACGGGCAATCCGTTCCGCGCAGGGGCGCAGCGTTCCTTCGGCGAGCTCCGGCGCATACTTCACCGGCATCAGGATCTGCGGCAGCACGGCGCGCTCGGCATCGGAGTCGTCGCCGGCAAGGTCCAGGAAGTCGCCGCGGCTCTGGCCGGCACGCTGTGCGAACAGGCGTTGTACGATCGCGAGCACGCGTTCGATCTCCTGCTCCGGCACGGCGTTCTCCAGACGCAGGAACCCTGCGGCAGCATACTGCTCGCGGCCTGCATCGTCCACTATGTTCATGGCATGCTTCATGAATGCATCGTGCTGTTCACCTCCGGCGCGGAGGAACCGGTCCGGGGATCGATTCTCTACCGTCGTCCCCAGAGCTTCGGCCACATGTCGCCGAGGTCGTTCTCCTCGCCGGGGCGCCTTCCCTCCGGCGGCGTGGCGTTCTCCATCATCAGACTGTTCAACTCCGGCGGCAGCGGTGTTCCGAGATCGGAGGTGATGCGCCGAAGCACGTAGTAGGCGCCGGCGTTCATGTTGTACTGGCTCAGGAGTGAGCGGAGCTGCTCAACGTCGTCCGCCGTTACGCGCCCGATCAGCCTGCACAGATCGCCATACTGATAGAATCCGTTCTCGTAATCGTGAACGCCCTCCCAGTAGATCTTGAAGATCAGATGAAACAGCGTCCATGCATCGCTCGGTACGGCGCGCTCCCCGGCGGATGTCACGATGCGGCGGCGGGACTCCAGCAGCGTATCCACGCGTACCTCGCGCGAGATGCCGTGATGCACATCCACCACCACATAGCAGGCCAGCTCGCCGTTCTCGTCCAGGTGCCACGGGTTCGGGCTCAGGTCCAGTTGCGAGTGGATCAGCCGCTCGGTTTCCGCTCCAAGCCCGGTAACGCGCTGGCGCCGCACAAGGAAGCCGAGCTCGTAGTGGACCATCTCCACCAGCGCACGGAGCAATGGGTCCGCACCCTCGAACCGCCGCTCCGCCTGATTCCACTGCGCCTGCACGAACCCCAGATCGTACAGCACCTGCTGCATCTCCTGGAGATCGTCGCTCCCCACGCCGATGTCGATATCCATGCCGCAGCGTGTGAGCGGGGAATCGTAGACATACCACCGCAGAGCACTGCTCTTCAACAGCACGTACGGGATGCGCCGACGATCGACCTCATCGATGATCCGCTCCAGCAGCAGATTCTGGAGCCTGGCATAGGTGCGCACCGCCGTCTCTCTCGCGCGTGCACGTTTCAACAGGGGAGGGCGCGGGCCACCTTTCCCCAGCCATGCCTCGAAGCGGGGAAGCGCGGTTGGCAGTTGCTGCCAGCATTCGACGAGGAAGGCGCAGGCCTGGTTCGCCTCCTCCGGCGACGGCCGCTCGCCCGGTATCGGAGCGAACGGCGATGTCAGCCATGCGAAGCGTTCGTGCGTGGGCGCCTGGTACATCGGCGGGGCCCTGTGCCCCTCCGGTGCGTCGGCATGAGCGCCGTTGGCATGCGCCATGTTCTCCGCCCCGTCGCGGGCGGCAACGTTGCTATGTGATTCGCCGATCATGCCTTCGGCTTCGGCGGATTCTGGCTCCCGAGATTCTCCTCATGCGTCGGGATCGGGCTGGCCGGGGCTACGGTGTACTTCTGCGCGAACGTGCGGAGCGTCTGTGCAATCTGCTGCACGTCCTCCAGCGACGGGCTCACCGGTGAGGAGAGCCGGTTGCCGAGCACGCTTGCAATGGAGAGCGCGGCGTCCGAGGCGATCGCCGAACCGGCCTGCGTGCCGGTGGAGCGAACCAGGATATCCGCGGCAATCGATGCTGCCGTTACCGACGGTGTCCCGGCGCTGGCAACGAGTTGCCGGGCCAGAGCGCTTGCAACCAGTTCGGTGAAGTACGGGATGGGGCTGGCCGCCGTCGTGGGCGACTGGGCGCTGGCGAGAGTGAAGCCGAGCCGCGATGCAACCATACTTGCGATTGCGGAGACCAGTTCGTTCGGTCCGCTCGCCGCCGATACGGGGGGGACATCGCTTGCCGCATAACCGAGCCGTGAGGCCACCATGCTTGCGATTGCCGACGCCAGATCGCTCGTTCCCGTTGCAGCGGATGCAACGCCGGCCGAAGAGCCGAGGCGCGATGCGATCATGCTGGCGAGCTCGCCGATCGGATCGGCGGCAGCGCTTGCCGCGGATGCTGCGCCGCTTGCCGCAAAGCCGAGGCGCGATGCAACCATGCTCGCGATGATGGCGGTGAGATCGCTCGTTCCATCCAACGCGGACGCGGCGGATATCGTGCTCGCCGCAAAGCCGAGGCGTGAGGCCACCATGCTGGCGACCGCGGAGACGAGATCGTTCTGCCCGCTTGCCGCGGACACGGGCGAGATGCCGCTTGCGGCGATGCCGAGGCGCGATGCCACCATGCTGGCGATCGTGGATGCGAGATCGCTCTGCCCGCTTGCCGCGGACACGGGCGAGATGCCGCTTGCTGCGACGCCGAGGCGCGATGCCACCATGCTGGCGATCGTGGATGCGAGATCGTTCTGCCCGCTTGCCGCGGACACGGACGAGATGCCGCTTGCGGCGAAGCCGAGGCGGGACGCGATCATGCTGGCGATCGTGAGGGGATCGACGGCTGCGCTTGCTGCCGATATCTGCGACGCACTGCTTGCCACCGATCCAAGCCGTGTTGCGAGAGCGCTGGCAACCAGGCTTGCGAAGCCCGCACCGGCCTCCGGAACCGATGCAGCGGCAATCGGGCCGGCAATGCGGCTGGCCAGTGCGCTCGCGATCACGGAGGCGAAGCCGGGAACGGGAGATGCCTGAGCCGTGCCGACAAGCCGTTCGGCCAGCGCGCTTGCAAGCGACGCCGGGAAGTCATTGGCCGGACTCGCCACCGATCCCAGACGTTCGCCGAGCAGGCTGGCAATGCGACTGGCTACACTCGATGCAACCTGATCCACGTTTGCGGTTGGGAGATCGGATGCTGCGGCGATGCCGAGTCGGCTGGCGACCATGCTGGCGATCCGCGCAACTGCGTCCTCCTCCGGAATCGGCGACGCCCCAACCCCCAGCCGGCTGGCGATGGTACTTGCAATGATGCTCGCGACCTCGGGTCTGCTGAGCGCCTCCAGAAGCTGTGAGGCCAGCAACGGATTGTCCTGCTTGAACGTAGACATTGTGCTTCCCCTGCGTTGGATGAAAAGAGTGTTCGAAACTAATCTCGTTGTTGTTGGTACGGCCGGCGGACCGTGCGATGCATGTCACCCTCGCGCGAAGGCATACGGGTATGGAATTCCCCGGCGCACAGGCGAAGAACCCGGCGCCAAACAATGCTGCAACCTTCGGATGCGGGAATACGCCAGCCGTGCCGTTGTGCATACTGCACACGACAAATGCTGCTGCCTGTTATTCAGATCGGCCTGATGGGGATGGGGATATGCTTTTTCCCTTTCTGGAAAGGAAAAATTATATCACGACCGAAAGTGACTGGACAGGTCGTTATTGCTGCTACACTGGGGAATTCGGTTTGGCTGGGGGAACAGCTTCGCCGGGGTGTGTGACGGGGTGGGCAAAGATACAGATGCGTACATGCTGAAGTCAAGATCGCGATGAAAAATGCGAAACATTTAGTGCGGCAGTCGTCCGAGAGGCCGATGGGAATATACCGGCCGTACTTCAGCGTGGAAGCACTGCGCAGGGGTACTTCCGCTCGTGCCGTGCAAGCAGATCGAATGCATCGGCGCCGGTGCTGTCCGCGCCGCCGGGCGCACGTCGGTGTGCTGGTGTGAGCTCCGAATAGCCGAACCGTGTTCCGGATATCTCACCCGCAACGGCATGCGAGCCGATCGGGGCGCGCCTGCGGCGCCTCTTCATCCCGCGGACGCGCAGGCGTCTGCCGATCGCCTGCCCCTGTGGCGCCTGCGGAGAGTTGTCGACGCTTCGGTGGGGATGTCAAGCCGCGTGGCGGCGTCCCGCCGGTAGATATGCCCAACGCGGACTGTTCAAGCTCCAGGAGCGAGCTCTCCTGCAGGTGAGCGTTGCGGCCCCAACTGTAATTTGAACGGCGGCACCCCGTTCCTTCCGGATGAAGTGTGAGCGTACGGCGCCGAACGGCGATGATGTCTCGTTCCTTCCATTCCTTCCCTGCCATCCGAACCGCGGAGCACGAATCCCGCAATTGGTTTACGACGTCCTGTGCGGCATCGCAACCACCATCCGAAAAATGTGCGCACCTGCAAAATCGGTGGTTTACTATTCCTCCGGCGAAACCGGATTATCGTGCAGTGAAATCGTTCGCGCCGGAAGTGCCAGACGTGATTCGCGAACGGCCAGGCGATGAAGCAGATATCCGGCGCCGATCACCATTGCACTCCCAAGCGCAAGCCCCCCGATGCGAACCAGCACGGAGTCCCGTGCGGCATGAGGCGCCGCGAGCTGCAGCGTGAACGTGTCGCTGAACGCCGTATCCGCGTTGTGGAATGCCAGGCCCTCGGATGCATCGGGATAATGTGCGGCGAGATCCACCTGTATCCAGACCCGCCTGCCGGCCAGCCTGTTCGTGCCGGGAAGCGTAACGACTGCCCATGGCTGCACCTCACGCGTCAACAGGGAGAAATCCCTCGAGATGCTTTCGTGCCATACATCGTGATTGGATACGGCCTGCAGCGCGCTGTCGGCCAGCCCAAGCTCGCCGGCATTTGCCACCTGAGCCTTCGCCGTTGCGCGCCACAATCCTTCCAGCGGCGCGATGGTTTCCGTCATCGTCAGTTTCACGTCGTCGCCGGGACCGGCGATCACCGGGTCCGCATGTTCGTTCACCGGCCAGTTGTGTGCGTGCACGAACAGCACACCGGCCGATGTAAGCACGATGCCGAGGATCAATGCCGCGCAGAGAAGCAGACGCTCCAGGCGGTAACGGGAACGCCACTGCTTCGCCGTTGCCGGGTTCGGGATTCCCGGCGCGAGCGTCTCCATCAATCCGGCACCGATTGCCCTGGTTGCTGCGGCACGATTTGCAGCCAGGTCATGGTTCGGATTGCGCAGCGCGGTTCGGATATGCACGAACGCAGCCGCGGCACAGAGAATGGTGACGGCAATCGTCAGAAGATCCGCCATGATGCCGCCGGCTGACTGCGGTCCGGCGATGAGCGCGAGCGGCAGGATGACGGCGGCGGTGATCGTTGCCCATTTCCGGTGCGTCCGCATCGGCGTATAGGCGACCATGTCCGGCTGATACAGCCCGCACGACGGGCAGGGCTGCACGGCGACGGCCTCCTGGAGAAGCTTCTCCGCGGCCTCTAGCGCCGCGAGCCTTGCCTCGGTGGGAGTGGCATAATCGGTTGTGGCGCTCGCCTCCAGCAGCGCCCGGAACGTGCAGCCGCAGGCGCCGCATATGTGTTCGCGCCAGCATGCGGCGGTCATCGTTGCTGCGTAGGCTTTTCGTGCGGCCATGAGAAGGCTGGGAACGTTACTCGTTGCGCGGGCCTCCGGACGGATGCGATGATGTCGCGATCCGCAATCTGCAGGCAGTTCGATCGAACTCCGGATGCCGGTGTGTTGCGCGCGAATATACTACGGGAGATATCCTCCCGAGCCTCCAAATCCGGAGTGAGGGAGATGAAGCGGAGGTGGGAGGAGGGTGAACAATGGATGATCGTGTGTGTGGCGGAGGCGACGGGGGCCGTTGCCGTGCTGATCCTCGAAGCGCGAACCACGGTGGCGCGTTGGGGTTGGAAGGGGAGGGCGCCGCGCTCCGATATTCCGTTGCCTGCTCATGATGCAGGCGCGGCCCCGGCCGATGCCGGAGCCGCGCTGAAGGTGCATGCCGCACGCATTCGCTCAGGGGTTGCAATGTGCCTGCGTGCACAGATTGATGGTGATACTGCAGGCATCGGGATCGTAGCAGACCACGCCGCAGCATGGAACCACGCCTGCAGTCGTGAACGTGAAGCAATCCGTGCATCCGTCCCCGTTGAACGGGAACAGCGTGCCTGCAGCGCTCACCGCGCCGGCCGGGACAAAGCCCGCGGGGAAGACGATGGTGGTTGGGCCCCCCTGCGGAATGCTCCAGCACTGCGGAGCCGCACCAGTGAGGCTGTACAGGCAGAGTTGCAGATCGCACTTGAGGTTGTTGGTAACCTTGACGCGCGAACATGCCGTGCCCGTGCTTGCGAACATCGTCAGCCAGGCGAACGCCGCGACGGTTGCCACGGCAATTGATCTGCGAATCGTTGTTGTCATGGTTCTGCTCTCTTTTGAAATGAAGTTCGGTATGCGATGCATGCTGTGCATCGAAGCGGGAGGAGCCGGGGCGTAGACGATGGCCCGGGACCTCCTGCCGTGAAAGAGGAACAGGGCCGGCAAATGTGGACATCGGCGATCTGTTGGGATGCACCTCCTACGCGACGGTGTCGGACTCGGAATGCTAATCGAGTGGCTGAACGGCGAGCCTTCTTTCAACCGGACGGGAGGCGCATCCTGGCTTCCTCCGGCAGGTGCAATCATCTACTGCGGGGAGTGCGGGCGTACCGCAGAGGCGATCGGCAACAGCCGTCGCATTGCTGCTGCGATGGCCAGAAGTTTTTTGCTTCGAAAACTCCGCCGATGCGCGCGCGCGATGGCGGCCGCTGCAGTATCCGCAGATTGCCGAGATGCCGGCTCCGATGTCCATTGCGTCCTGCGTTGTACGAATGTACTGTTGAATGCCTCCATATGCGGATGCCCCTGTTCAACGGGAGAACCTGCCCGGTACTGTCAGCTGCATGAATGTGGGTCGATCAATAAGGGAGTACGCTCATGACGGGCAATGGTCCCCTGTCCAAGGGGAGAGTCAGTCATGTGTTCATTACGGTATGCGATTTCAGCGCAATGGTTCGTTTCTATCGGGATGTGCTGGGGCTGCGTCTGCTGTACTCGGATGAGGAGAGTCATGCCTTCTTCTCCCTCTCGGATAACACCGATTTTCAACTGGCTCTGTACAGCGGGCGGAAAAGCCGTGGTGAGGATCGGAGCCAGTGGTTCATGGTCGTTGACGTTGATGATATCGAGCATGTCGTAGCCGGGCTTCGTGCGGGACAGGTGGACGTGGGTGCGATTGAAGATGTCCCATTTGGACGAGCGGCCACGTTCGAGGATCCGGAAGGCAATATCATCGAGGTGCATCAGTCGGCATAGGAGTGCTCCGGTGCCGGCAGACACATTGCCGGCAGGCACTTTGCAAGGCAGGGAGCCGGAACTGAGAGCGAGAGGGGGGCGGCGAACCCCTCCAGGGCGTGACCGTGTGGAGCAGTTGTGCGCCCGAGCCTACGTACAGAGGGAATTGATTTCTGATAGGACTTCGATCTGTTATCGCGGAGTTTGACTCCGCGATCGTCATCGGAAGAATAGGGCCTGAGTAAAACTCAGGCCCAACGTGCAGTTCATCTGTTATCGCGGAGCTTGACTCCGCGATCGTCATCGGAAGAATAGAGCCTGAGTAAAACTCAGGCCCAACGTGCAGTTCATCTGTTATCGCGGAGTTTGACTCCGCGATCGTCATCGGAAGAATAGGGCCTGAGTAAAACTCAGGCCCAACGTGCAGTTCATCTGTTATCGCGGAGTTTGACTCCGCGATCGTCATCGGAAGAATGGGGCCTGAGTAAAACTCAGGCCCAATGTGCAGTTCATCTGTTATCGCGGAGTGTGACTCCGCGATCTTCATCGGAAGAATAGGACCTGTGAGTACAACTCAGGCCCAACGTGCTCTTCGGAGCATAGCACGATACTTCTTCGCAAGTACTTAGACACCATAGAAGCCGTAGAACTGCTCCACCGGAGCTTCAACCGTAAGCGCCTGAAGGGGGAAGCATTCATCCAGCGAGGCGGGGCTTGAATGCTCGGCAAGCGATCGCAGGAACGGGTGAGCCCTGGATCCTCTGACCCGGCCACGATGGTCCACGAACTGTCCCCAGAGCGGCATCGAGCGGAACCGGTTTCGGGCAACACGGGCGGAGAGGCCGTACGCAGGCGGAAAGAGACGGCGGTATGCGTCGAGATTGTACAGCCACGAAACACCAACCACCACGATGTTCACTCCTGCCGTCTCCCTGACATGCCTGAAGAGCGCCGTCAGCTCCGCGCGCCGCTGGTCCATGCGTGCGCGGCTCAGCGGGGAAATGCTTTCCGTCTCCGCGTTCCGGAAATGCATCCGAATACGATCCGCACTCTCGAGGGCGTAGGAAAAACAACCGAAGGTTGCCGCGAGATCGGGTGCGGTGGTCGCCTCCGGGTTCCTGAGGTAGAAGCGATACGTCCACTCCCGCAGGTCGTGCGCCGCGCGAAGCCCGGCCAGATAGGCCTGCCATGCCGGGTGCTGGGGGTCGAAGGTACGGCCGAGACCGAACCGGACATAGAAGTTGGTGTAGTCCAGCAGTACCCGTTCGAGCGGCAGTCCGGAGAGTGCGCGGACCCGCTCTGCAAACGTGAACTGCAGGTCGAAGAGCTCCTTCGGGTACACCATGCGTTTCACCATGACGGGGCGGGATCGGTGTCGGACCGGATAATCGGGATTGGTGGAAGCTACGAAGCCTGCGGAGATCGCACGGCGCGGATTCCATCCGCCATGCGGGACATCCGCCATGGACGACACCGTTGTGCGGTTCCGGGCCGCGAGTACGGTGGCCGCCGCCGGCATGAGCCGGGGGGATCCTGTTCGGAGTGCGGTTCCGCAGAAGCTGTGGCGACTCCGGCGCGTCCGGTGCTGCAGAGCGATTCTCGGAACCTGGCGGGCCTGCCTGCCCCACACCTCCGGCACGGTGCTGTTGGCAATCATGATTGCATACTCCGACTTCGGATGCCGGAGAAATTCCCGGCTCGTGCGCCGGACTTCAAGGGAACCGGCTTTCCCGCGGGAACCCGCTTTTCCGCACACGTCAATTGTTCAACAGCGATCGAGGCAAGAATTCTTCCGATAATCGGAAATTCGACTTGAAATCCGGATCGCTTTCGCGCCGACGCGTCCACCACGGTGCCGTGCCGACATGCATGATCATTCGGTATCGTACAATAACAACCGGCATGAGGAGGTCGGCTGCACGCGTTTGCCCACGTGGCAGGATTATACCCGAATGCATGGCAGGAAGGCGACATTCAGAAAACGGTTGCGCCCGCCCGTCTCGCCGCCGTATATTTGATGGCGGTTCACCATCACACGCAAATATTTATTCGATTCGATAACAAACGGATCGTATCCCCCTGATTCCCCCTGAAAAATCCGCGTGCCGGTATCGGTGCTGCATATGCACATGCCGGTCCGGTATCGTGGCGAGACATCGATCATCTGCCTGCCGTGCCGCATTTGGGCCCGGGTGCGGCGGGAGAATTACCATCACAACTCAATTCATACCTGGGAGAGTATTATGGCTCGACTGAATATGGTGGCCGTCACGGCTCCGACCCTTGCCGCCAACGGCAATCGGAATGTGGCGGCGGTTCTGCTTTCGGTAACCGACACGAGCGGCAACGGCGTTGCCGGAATTGTCGCCGGAAATTTCACGATCGGTAATCCGATTGTCGGAGCCGGCGGCGCATCGGTGGTTATCGACTCCGTTGCCGCGAGCGGCCCCACCGGGGCATACCTCGTGAGGCTTCTGCCGAATGGTGCCAATAACTGGGCCGACGGTCTATACCTCATCACCCTGGACCTCGCCAGCGGCGCTGATGACGGGCAGACCGTCTGCAGCCTCGTTATTCCGTAACCGGATATCCTTCACGCTGTAGAACGGCGTTCAATACGGGCCGCCTGCCGGCCCTGGAGATGAAGAGATAATCATCTCCCAAGAGAACGGGACCTCGCTGCCCGCGACGGTGCAGTGAGGTCCCTGTTGTTCCGGGGCTTCATTTGAGAATGAAGCCGGTCGTGAGGCGCGCCATGGCACATATATATCTGCCTCACCCGCTGCAGGATAAGCGGAGAATGTGAGGCACCTGCGGCGCTCTGGTCGTTCAGGGACGGACTCTCTCTACGATGGTTCCCGCCGGCGGCGCTTGTGGAAGATGGCCATGCTCCTGCACGCCACGATGCCGAGCCGCGTAGCGGCGGTCCCATCGGTAGGAGAGGAGTGTATGGAATCTTCACGCTTCTTTGGGAGCGCCCCCCCACCGGGAACGCAGGGCGCTGCATTGCCGGCGAGCCTGGTAAATATCTGGCTCCGCATCCCCCGTACGGCAGGGTGTGCGGGCCGTGCTCCGTTGCCGGATCGGCACGGTGATTCGATACGGTGCGCACGCAGGAGCGGAAAAATGAGGATGAGAATGATCGTATTGCGAAATAATTGCTTGAACCGACTTGCAATTTCGCCGCGATTGTCCCATTATGGGGCTGCCCGATTCATCCCCATCGGGTTATTCCCCGGCCATACATATCCCTCTCATCAATTGATTGCTCTCAACGGCGTGCCGTGAACAACGGCAGGGCGATGGCTGCGTTCGTTCTATTCCCCGCGAACGCCACCACGCACGGCGCCTGCATACTCTATCGCGTTTCCGTCATGGTCCGTATTCACCATCTCGTGATGCTGTTCATCACGTTTGCATGCCATGCTTCGCTCCGCTGCCAGCCGATACAGAACGGAGGCGGCGGGAATGTCAGAGGCGGAGCCGTGCCCGTACCGAGGTCCCACGGGAGTGATCCCCTGCTTCATGGCGGGGACTCCGCCGCATCGGCCCATGCGACGGCGATTGATCGTCCGCCGCATGCGCTGCCGGGCCGCGAAGCCGGCAGAACGCGGCGGGTGTCGGGAATCGCGGCCGATGAAGCGCCGCCGGTTCCGGCCGTTGCGCGCGCGGCCGGCGGCTGCCCGAACCCGAACAACTGGAACATCTGGTACTTCGGGTTCAACGCCGGTCTTGACTTCAACAGCGGCAATCCGGTTGCGCTCGACGATGGAGCCCTCGCAACAGAGGAGGGAGTGGCAACGATGTGCGATGACGATGGAAGCCTGCTCTTCTACACGGACGGGGTCACCATCTGGAACCGCATGCACGCGGTGATGCTCAACGGCACCTCGATCGGCGGATCGCAGGGTTCCACGCAGTCCGCGATGATCGTTCCGCTTCCGGGAAGCCGATCGCAGTACTATCTCTTCACACCGTCCGACTGGTTGAACACCTCGCCGGTTCTCAGTTATTCCATTGTGGATATGAAGCTGGACGGAGGCCTGGGCGGCGTGACGGCGAAGAATATTACGCTGCACGACAGCGTGGCCGAGCAGGTGGCAGCAGTAATGCATGGGAACTGCGGCGATATCTGGATCGTGACGCATGGCATGTTCAACAATTCCTTCCTGGCGTTCCGGCTCACGCGTGCGGGCCTGCAGACCTCGCCGGTGATCTCCGCCATCGGTCCGTTCTCCGCCGGCGCGGGAAATATCTTCGGCTGTCTCAAGTTCTCGCGCGACGGGAAGCGCCTCTGCTGCCTGCGCGGCAATAACGCGGTTGACCCCACCGTGGTGGTCTATGATTTCGACAACCACACCGGCATCGTGAGCAATCCGATCGTGCTTGCCGATCATGACGAGATCCGCAATGCCTACTCGATGGAGTTCTCCCCCAGCGGACGCTATCTGTATGTGTCCAATCTGCTCTCGGAGAACCTCTATCAGTACGATCTCGCGGCTCCGAATGCCGCCGCCATCCGCGCGTCGAAGCGGACCGTGGTGGGCACGTCCAGCGAGATGTCCTGCCTTCAGCTCGGGCCGGACGATCGCATCTACATCACCTCGCGCTACACGCCATTCCTCTCGGTAATCAACGCGCCCGATCAGCCGGAACCCGCGTGCGGCTTTCAACAGAACAGTATCGGCCTGCACGGGCGCAACGCCGGGCGCGGGCTGCCGTGCGTGATCGCCGGATACTACTCCCGCGGCGTGGTGATCAACGGACCGAGGAGCTCATGCCTGGCGGATTCACTGGTTACCTGTTCGGCGACCATGAGCACCTGTTCGCGTGCCGGGCTCACCTGGAGAGTGGCCGGCAATGGCGAGATCGTCTCCGCCGCCGATACCGTGGTGACGGTGCGGTTGAAGGACACCAGCGGCGTCTGGGTGATACTGGAGGCGGTGGACAATTGCGGCAGGCTCACGGACAGCATCCTCATCGCCAGGTCCGGTGCGCGCATCGATCTCGGGGCGGACACCACGCTCTGTTCCGGAACATCGCTCACGCTCGATGCCGGGCCTGGCTTTGCAGGCTATCGCTGGCAGGACGGCACCCCCACGGAGACCTATCAGGCCGGCGGCCCCGGCATCTACTGGGTGGAGGTCACCACGTCTGGCGGCTGTATTGCCCGCGACACCATCCAGGTATTCCCGGGCGATACGAACGCGGCCGTGAATCTGGGACCGGATACCACGCTCTGTTCGGGAAGCGTCATCACGCTCGATGCCGGGGCGGGCTTCGCGAGCTATCGCTGGCAGGACGGTTCCACCGGCCGCAGCCTCGCCGCCGTTCAGCCGGGGAAATACTGGGTGGAAGTCCACGGCCGCTGCGGCAGCAGCAGCAGCGACACGGTTGTGATTGCGGCGGGCTCGCCGGTAATCAGCCTGGGTTCCGATACATCCGTCTGCGGTGCCGTGGATATGCTGCTCGATGCCGGGGCGGGCTTCAGCAGTTATGAATGGCAGGACGGCTCAACCGGCCGGACATACCATGCCACCGCGCCCGGCCTCTACACCGTGCATGCACATACCGGCGCATGCGACGTCGCGGCCAGCATCCGTATCACCGCAACGCTGCCGGTAAGCGGTGCCTCCGTGCTGGCGGAGACGCCGGCAGCGGAGATTGCACCGGGGAGCACCGTGGCCGTTCCGCTGCTTCTCACCGTCACGGGTGGGCGCGATTCACTGATCGGGCATGCATACCGTGCCGTGGTTCGCTTCAACCGCACGCTTCTGCTGCCGACCGGCGATACGCCCGTGGGGACGATTCAGGGGAACGACAGGGTGATCACGGTCACCGGCGTGGTAGGCGCATCCGACCTGCTGGCGCAGATGCAGTTCATCGTGCTGCTCGGTGACTCCGAGCGCACGGCGGTGGCGGTGGACAGCTTCCAGGTTGCGGGAACGTGCGGCATCGATGCGACGCTTCAGGGAGGAAGCATCGGCGTGGCCACATGCCGCTCCGGCGGAACCCGCCTGCTTGCTTCCGCCGCGCGCGCCAGGCTTGCGGTGCGCGAAGGGGATGCGGCCGGGCGGAGCGCCGTGATAGACTACACGGTGATGGAACGTGGTGCCACGAGGCTCACGCTCGTGAACGCTCTCGGCGAACGCATGCGCGTGCTCGCCGATGGAAGCTCGAATCCCGGCGACTACACCCTGACACTGGATGCGAGCGGCATGGCCGCCGGTCCGTATTTCCTTCTGCTGGAAACCCCAACCGAGGCGCTCGTGGAGAAGTTCATGGTGTGGAAATAGGGAGCGATGAAGAAGGGCGGCGAAGAGGCGGCCCGCTGTTTGTGAGCGCGAGCTCCGGACCGTCCGGCCACGTTCCACATGCGCCGCCTGCATCGGCATGTGTGCCGAACGGGACGTGCCGCTGAGTGCGCCAGCGGGAATCGACGCTTCGACCGACCGGGGTGCCAGGCCGCGTGGCGGTATCCCATCGGCAGATATGCCCGGCATTGAACATTCAGTCTGCAGCGGAGTGATTCGCCCCTGCAGGTGAACGCCGGCGCTCCAATTGAAATTCAATCGGCGATCCCACTGCAGAGGCGGGCGCATTCCAGGCGGGTGTTCGTGAGACCTCGGTAATTCCTGCCGTCACCATCTCACAGGGCGGCACGCAGCAGACCGGCAGGTGCACCGCCGGCTGGCGCCGGCAACGCGGGCTGCAACAACTCCCCGCACAATCCCTATCTTTCATCCCCATTCCAGGTCCTCATCGTACACGTAAAGCGAACTACCTCATGAAGCACTCTACGCTCATGCGTACACTCGCGGCGATCCTCCTTGCCGCGGTCGTCATTGGCTGCAAGTCCAACCAGCCGACCGCTCCGCAGGGGAACACCGGCAGTGCCGATGCGATCATCCCGCTCACTTTCTATCACATCAAGGACTCGGACGGCGGCAAGGCCGGCGACGGCGTCGATGTGGTCATGCTCTTCGAGCCGAACGGCATCGCCGATCTCTACCTGGCGCGTGCAACCGAGGCGATCGCCTACAAAGGCTCCTACAGTGTCTCCGGCGGCAAGGTCTCGCTCAAGTTCACCGACGCGGACTTCAAGCCGGACGTATCGTTCACGATCGACACATCACAGGCAACCGTGACGATGCCGTTCAAGGTCTTCAAGACCGACGCCGGCACGTCGCAGTGGCAGCGCGCGCGGGTGCCGGTGGAGCAGAACCTGAGTGTGATCTTCAACTGCGCCACGCTCGCGGAGAACCTCCCCACCGATCAGGCACTGGACCGTGTGACCGCGTATACGAATGCGATGATACAGATCGGTGCGCGGGCGGGCCAGGCCGGTTCCGGCGGGTTCGCCAGGGGCTCCCTCTTCGGCGACCCGAAGCTCACCGGCGTTCAGAAGATGGCCAACGGGGTTCAGCTTCAGTTCGACAACGGCCCCTATCTGAACCTGCAGCTCTTCGGCTGGGTTCGGGGCGACGGCGTTCCGCTCACCCTCTCCACGCTGGCCGGCGATCCCAGGGTTCATCTCGATCCCGCCTCGCCGCACGACGGCACCAACGATCCGGAGGAGAAGACCGCGCTCTTCATCGCGCCGTTCGATAACGATCGCGAGGGGATCATCTGGTACGACCAGAGCTTCTACAACCGGTGGACCGGCTCGCAGACCACCGAGGAGGTTCAGTCCGCATGGGGAGGTCTCTACAACACGAGCGGGATGGAGTCCACCCTCACCGGCGCCGGCTACACGGTGCAGCGGCTCAACGATGCCGATGCCAGTGTCTCCAACATCATCGAGGCGCTCATCCCCGGGAAAGGGGGGCGGTTGCGGAGTCCGGGATTCGTGACGGTGATATCGCACGGCGGCGATGACGGATCGGTCTCCACCGGCACCATCCTGGGCGTGGACTCATCGTGGCGGCCGGCGTTCAGCCGCGAGGAGACATCCATCAAGGCGCGCGGGTACGGTGACCTGCTGACATATGGTGGTGGCACGGAGGCGTTCCCGAGGACGATCTGTGCCTTCGGTGTGAAGAAGAGCATGTTGGCGAAGGGGGGGCTGCATTATTCCATCGGGATCATGCCGAAATTCTGGGAGTGGCTTCGCACCACCAAGCAGGCCAACTTCAGCAAGAGCTTCGTGTACATTTCCGCGTGTCTCACGGACAGCACGGACGCGCTCCGTATGGCGATCAAGGCGCGCGCCTATTTCGGGTTCAGCGTCTCGGTGAAGGTGGGGCTGGCCGCCGCGATCTTCCAGTATTTCTGTACGAGTCTGGCGCGCCCGACGCACTCGGCGGAGGAATGCTACTACAATATCATCCGTGTCTTCGGAACCGGGCAGATGATCTACAAGGAGGACAAGCTTCTCGATAGTGAGACGCCGGTTGTGACTGCTCAGGGCAGGGACGCGAGCAAGATCTTCCATGGGTATGGATTCGACGGCCAGGAAGTGATCTCCTATCAGAATGCAGGATGGCTGAAGACGGCGAGTGCCGATCCGGGGGCGATCTGGTGGCTGCTGTTCGGCGGACGGTGGGGGCAGGATGCGAAGAACGGTGCGGCCGGCCTGAAGAATTGCTGGGATGAATACTGGAGTTCCGGGAATATGCCGGGGCTGGCAAATCCGGACTGCCAGAACAAGGCGCCCGGGCGTCCACCGACGGCGAACGAGCTTGCCTATGCGTCCTATCTGCTGACCGGGACTCCGGTGATCACCTCCTCTGTTTTCAAGATTCCCCGCTGGACCTTGAACGACGGGCGCTGAGGGGTGATCCGCTCGGCGAGCCGATAATGAAAAGCCGCGAATTGATTTTTCAATTCGCGGCTTTTTTTTCGCGGTCCGGATCCCGATGCGAGTCGGGATGACATCACGATTATTGAAGAGCGGTCCGGCTCCCGACACGAGCCGGGATCTAAAGCTGATACCTGTCCAGTTCGGTCTCTGAAAAGTTGGATCAGTGCTGCAGCAATCATCTCAGGGCCCCTCTTTCGAGGTGTTGACCGGCATGGGAACCTGTTGCCGGATCGGCTGAGTGACAGGGGGGTTGCTAGGGCTGTGAAACGGTGTTGTGAGTTGATTGGGCTTGACCCTGATCAGTTCGGTGGGCATTCGTTGAGGAGTGGTCTGGCTACGAATGCTGCCTACAACGGTGCACCAAGTCACGCAATCGCTCAGCAGGGCAGATGGGCATCGTTGGAGATGGTGAACAGGTATATTATGGACACTTACTTTGCTTGGTTAATTATGGGTGTAATTGATTAGCGACGGAGTGAGGTGTCACGGCAGTGGTTACTTGCCGGCAGGCTGTGGCATTACGCCAGTCGCAATCACTGAGGCCAGCGCCGTTGGTATGCTCTCGACGCCGCGACGCTTCAACGTTGCAAGCACGC
>DASZRW010000057.1:0-123737 GCA_035549015.1 Kapaibacterium sp. (SeqCode) | reverse complement strand
GTGGGCTCTCAAGCAATGGAAATGTTGGCTCGGCTGGGCTCAACGCTCACGGCTGGAGCCAATCAGGAAGGTCGCAACAACGATGAAGACACATCTCTGGGGGATCATTAATGCTATCGTGTTGAAGCGAACCAATGCTGCAGCCGAGAGTATGAATAGTCGCATTCAGCGAGTCAAAGCCCGCGCCTGCGGCTTCCGTAATCGTCATCGTTTTCGCACCGCGATTATGTTCCACCTCGGCGGGCTTGATCTTTATCCCAGGCCCGATGTTACGCAGTAACCCACTCGATCGGGTGAAGCCCCATTTTGGAGGGCACGGCTGCACCTCAAGGGGTATATTTCCCAGGCGGGCAATTGCAGAAATATATTCTCGATTGGAAACGCGACCTGATCTTTCCATGACTGAACAGAGAATGCAAAAAAATCGTCTTCAAATTGAAGCTGCTTTAGCAGGAGTTGAGGCTGAACTGGCTAAGTTAGCTAACGGCGTGCAAAGCGTTTCAACTAAACGCGAATTAGAGATTATTGCTTTCTGGTTACATAAAATGTTGGAGAGTCTGGACATCGGAGTGAAAGTGGAAACGCCTGGACTCGCACATCTGATTGTTGATACCTGGCAGTTCGATAATAGATTGAGTGAGCTGATTGTTAAAGCGGAATACGATTATCGTTGTATGAAGTGGCCCTAACACACAAAGCCTGATTGCAAATGATCGTAGACATGCGAATGCGAGCTCTAACTGGCTTAGCGCTCGTTTTATTGCTTGATGTCGGTGTAACCTATCACGCCGCATCCCAGTGGCGTCAAATACCCAACACCGACAGCACGGCCTATGCGGTTGTTAGTGTTTATGGTCGCTATGTCTTTGCCGGCACTCAGCTTGGAAATATGCGTCGTTCGTCAGATGAGGGCATGACATGGGAACCAATTAGCATGGGCTTGCCTGATAATTCAATACTTGTCATGCTCTTTGGCGAGTTGGCGCTGCTACTGCTTGGGACTGGTAAGGGCGCGTTCCGTTCAACAGATGAGGGCAATTCTTGGCAATCTGTGGCTGAATACTTGACCAGAGGAAACACAGCTCATCCATTCCTCCGGTTCGGTCGGCGCTATGTTATTGCAGTCGTCAAAAAGTACTTGAGTAACGAGGGGAAGGGCCAGGTTCATCTGGAGAAGTTGCCAGCTTATGCACCGGAAGTGAATCCGGATGAGGGTGTCTGGCGTTACCTGAAGCACGTGGAGTTACGCAACATCTGCAGTGGGAGGATCGCCGCGCTGCGGTACGAGTTGCGCTGTGCGACGAAACGTCATCGGAAGAAACCGGGGGTACTTTTTGGTTGCTTCCGACATGCTCTGCCATTTAGCTATCAATGAGCTTGTCAGTAGGTGCCCAAAGTAAGCATCCATGCCGTGCATGTCGATATGCCGCCTGAGTGGTGGTTGCCACCTTCGCCTCTTGTCGATTTCTCTTCCCGGAACCATTGATCCATCGCGCGCGAGGGAGATCCGGCATCGAGTCTTCGTCCTTCAGGAGCGTTGGAGGCTCAATGCCTCCGTTCATCCCCTCACCAACGTTCATCTCTTCTGTTGTAACGGCTGTAAAATTTCAAGGCCCGGAGAGGAGTGCTCTCCGGGCCTGTACAGTGCATCCGTTCCGCGATCGCTATTTCGTCAGCTCGAGACGAAGCACCGAGGGAACGCCGTTCACCCGCAGCGCCACCATGTAGATTCCGCTGCTGATGGAGGTGAGGTCCAGGGTGCGGTGATGTTCACCTGCTGCGAGATGTTCGCCGTGCAGCACCGTTGCAACGGTAATGCCCCGCGCATCCACGAGATCCAGATCCACCACCGACGCGGTCTGCAGCGTGAAGCCTGGATCGCAAACGCCGCTTGTCGGGTTCGGACTCGCCGTCAGCGCTCCCATCACTGCGGCAATCTTGTCCATCCCATGCAGGCCGGAGAGGGCTCTGCCCGGAGGATCTTCACCCGTGATATCCACACTTTCGCTTCCAATCTCCTGACCGTCGTCATCATAATAGATGATGTCCACTGTCGCGGAGCCGTCTTCGGGAGTTCTGTAGACCAGCGTATCGTGATGCGATCCGGATGCTGGGGATGATCGATCGGAGTGTGGTGCAGCGGGAGAATTCGGTCTCGGGTTTCCAGCTCCGGTGTCTGGCCCGCGCGCACATCCGGTGAACGGCTGCCGCAACAGCCCTGCATTTTCCACCATTCGATATCGAATATTCCAATCCACCATTGCGGGAAGCCGGCGGAGGCGGGGACCTCCACCGGCCGTGGCGCGTCCGCGCTGCCGTCGGGGTCACTCGTCGAAATCGCGACGGCCGACGGTAATATTGTTGTAGCTCGTGGGATGTTCGTTGCCGGCTATCCCGGCGTTGTTCGTGCCGGCTGCATCCATCGGTTGCGCGGGTGTGGTTATTGCCTTCAGCGTATCCACGGCACCGGCATACGTTACGGCAGGTTGCTGGCCGTGTTTGGCCTCGGAGGCATGCTTGATGACATCGGTCAGCGAGAGAATGCCAACCAGGTGACCGTCATCGTCGGTGACCGGGAGGCGGCGTACGCGCTCGCGTCGCATCTCCTCCAGGGCATTGGCCAGATCGTCGGCGGGTTCGCAGCAATGCGCGTCGTGGGAGACCACCTCCCCCACCCTGATCTCGGATGGCGCCACATTGCGCGTTCCGGCGGCGATACAGATATCCCGATCGGTTATCGTGCCGAGCACCCGGTTGTCGGAATCCACGACCGGAAGTAATCCGCAATCATATCGCCACATCAGTGATGCGGCTTCCGCAAGGTTCGTTCCCGGGTTGCACGTGGCCACATCACGAACCATGATTTCCTGCACATTCATGTTGGGTCCTTCATTGAGAAGTGAACGGAAGATCGACGATCGAGGGACTGCTTTCGGGGGACGATTATTTTCTTGTTCGCCCCAGGGTATTCTCTCGGGGGCGCCGGAATATTGCCCGGCCGAAGCCGCCGTGCATCGGCAGCCGGACGCACCGCAGTCATGTAGTACGCTCAGCCGCCGGTCAGGATCGCCCGGATGCGTAGCGGGCTGCAACACCCGTTCCGCCGCAGGTGCAGGGGTAATTCACGCGCTTCCGGCAGCCGGTGATCTCGATGACCCTGCATTGCATGCAACGCCGCTGTTCGTGTACCGGAAAGGCAGCGGCGGGCGAGCGTGGAACTCGTGATGTGGCAGCACGTCCACGTGCTGCGGCAGCCGTGCGTTGGCGGCGTGGAGGGCTCGGATCGAGTCGGCGGGAGAGGACCGGTGAGAGCCGCAACGTTTTTACAGTAGGCATGCCGATTTCGCGAACGAACGGCGCGGGCCTCGCTGACCAAACGTTTATGGCGCGCGTTCTGTTAGTGAGGAAGGGAGAGGGATGATCCGGGGAGGGGAGCCTTCCATACGCGCAGATTACCCGGCACCGTGCGGAGTGATTCGTCGGTATATTCCGACGGCACAGCCTGTGGGGATGCGCACGGCGGCCGGCCATTGAAACCAGCCATTTCCAAAAACCGCGATGCCGATTGCAAATGCGGAAATAGCACGGCTGCTCCGCGAGGCAGCCGATCTCCTGGAAATTCAGAACGCAAATCCGTTCCGTGTGCGGGCCTACCGGAATGCCGCACGCTCGGTGGAGGACCTCGCTCGCCCGATTGCTCCGGACGATGCGAACGCCGCCGCCCGGCTGGATGCAATTCCGGGAATCGGTCCGGACCTGGCCGGCAAGATTCTGGAGATAGCGCGCACCGGAAGTCTGCACGTGCTGGAGGAGCTTGCCAAGGAGGTGCCGCGCGGCGCGGCGACATTGATGGACGTTCCCGGCATCGGGCCCAGGCGTGCCCGGGCGCTGCTGGAGCGGCTGCATATCAGCTCGCTCGCGGAGTTGGAACATGCGGCGAAGGAGGGGCGCCTGCGCCGCCTGCCGGAGTTCGGCGAACGGATGGAGAAGAAGATTCTGGAGTCGCTTGCCGAACATCGGGATGAGGAACACCGGCTCCTCCGTCCGGTTGCGGCGCAGTACGGCGAGCTGCTGCTGGACTACCTCCGTGCGGCTCCCGGGGTGAAGCAGGCGGAGATCGCCGGCAGCTTCCGGCGATGCCGCGAGTCCATCGGCGACCTGGATATTCTGGTTGCCTGCAGCAACGGCGATGCCGTGGTGGATCGCCTCGCCTCCTATCCCGAAGTGGAGGAGGTGCTGGCCCGCGGATCCACACGGGCCTCCGTACGGCTCCGCTCCGGATTGCAGGTGGATCTGCGTGTTGTTGCCGTGGAGAGCTTCGGCGCCGCGCTTCACTACTTCACCGGCTCGAAGGCACACAACATCTCCATTCGAAAGATGGGACAGGCAAGGGGATTGAAGATCAACGAGTACGGCGTCTTCCGCGGCAGGCGCCGGATTGCGGGGCGAACGGAGGAGGAGGTGTTCGAATCGGTGGGGCTGCCTCTGATTCCGGTGGAGCTGCGCGAGGATCGCGGCGAGATCGAGGCCGCGCGCGAGCACCGGCTTCCCGTTCTGGTGGAGCTGGATGATATCCGCGGCGATCTGCAATGCCATACAACCGACAGCGACGGCAGGGACACGCTCCAGGAGATGGCCGAAGCCGCCCGGAAGCTGGGCTACTCCTATCTCGCGGTTACCGATCATACGCCGTCGGTTCGAGTTGCGGGCGGGCTGGATCGCAAGGGCTTCCTCCGGCAGATGAAGCGCATCGATTCCCTGAACGCCGGGCTGAAGAAGATGCAGGCGCTGAAGGGGGCCGAGGTGGATATCCTCGCGGACGGCTCGCTGGATCTGGACGATGGAACATTGCAGGCGCTGGACGTGGTGCTGGTTGCCATCCATTCGCACTTCGATCTTTCACCCCGCGAGCAGACCCGGCGCATCGTGCGGGCGCTTCAGCATCCGTCCGTGGATATCTTCGCCCATCCAACCGGACGTCTGATCGGCAGGCGCCGCGGCGCACAGTTCGATTTCGACGAGGTGGTTGGCGCAGCCATCGATCATGGCGTGATGCTCGAGGTGGATGCGCAGCCCGAACGGCTGGACCTGGACGATGTCTCATGCCGTGCCGCGATCGAGAAGGGAGCAACCATCACCATCTCCACCGATGCCCACTCCGTTGCCAACCTCCAGTACATGCGCTGGGGCGTGGAGCAGGCGCGCCGGGCGTGGGCCACGGCCGCAAACGTCGCCAACACCCGCACGCTCAGGCAGGTACGGCGTCTGCTTCATCGAGAGAGATGATGATTGCCGTTGCCGTCCGTTGTCGGTTCGCGACGTTCTACCGCTGCGTCGGCAACATTCCGGCCCTCGCTCCGGACCGCGCGCGCCAGCATCTCCGCGCGAATGCGCGTCATCAGCCAGGCCAGTGTGGACTCCGCGCCGAGGTTGACATTGACGCCGGTTGAGTGCAGGCCGTCGTAGCCGCCTCCCGATGCGCGATCGTACACCACCTCTCCAACGTCGTTGTGCCCGGTGAACCATTTCACGGCACGCACCATGCGTTCGATCCACTCGATCTCCCGCGTGCAGAGGTAGGCGTCCGCACAGGCAAGGGCGATGGTGGCAGCGTCAAGCGGCTGCTGGTCGAACTGCGCGCGTTCCTCCTCCCGCCCGTGCCACATCCAGCCGTTGTTGCCGATGAGGGTCAGATGGCCGTCCGGGCCGGTCTGCAGGTCGATCAGCCATCCGAGCGAGCGGAGCGCAGTCCGCTTCATGGCGTCGTCGCTCAGGCGGCAGGCGCTCAGGAGAAGCGCCCTCGGAATCACTGCATTGTCGTACGTCAGATACTCTTCGCACCATGGCCAGTCCTGCGTCTCCACCATCGAGAACCGTTGATGGAGCATGTTGGCAATTGTGCTCATTGCAACCTCGAGATGCCGTTCATGCGGGTGGCCCTCCAGATAGGCATCCAGGCCGAGCACCGCGAAGGCCCAGGCGCGCAGCGATGTGAACCGTTCCACTTCCTTCGTTCCTTCATGCACCAGCCGTTCGGCGAGCGCCCGTTCGCCGCAGGTTGCAGCCGATACGGATGCAACGCCCAGGCCCCAGATGGCGCGCCCATGCGACTCCTCGCTGCCGGCGCTCTCCGGCCAGGTTCGTTCATACGTCATGAAATTCCGGAACCGGCCCGCCGCATTGATGAATGCGTGGTTGAGGAAGGCGAGATAGGTGCCGATCAACGGGTTGAACGTCGGGCTCCCGGTCAGCTCCCGGCCCCAGCACGCCACCACGAGCGCGCGCGCGTTGTCGTCCACACAGTAGCCGTGCTCGCGATCCGGAACGCCGAAGCGTGCGTGCTGCAGCATGCCGGTGCTGTCGGTCATTCGCCGTAGATGCCGGACGTTGAGAGGGGGGAGTTCCGCCATCAGGCGGTCCAGCAGTTTCCCTTCTTCAGTCGATGCGTTCATGAGTGATTCACCATTGCTGTTGTCGGAGAAGATCGGTTGCTCACCGGCGGATGCCGTCTCCGCCGGAGCCTCATCGCGCGAGCTCGCGCAGCAGGTCCGCCAACGGAATCGTTGCGATGCCGGAGAAATAGTCGGACATGGAATACGGAATTACCAGAACGTCGTTGTGAAGCATGGCGCCGCACGTGTACACCACGTTCGGAACGTAGCCCTCCCGCTCCTCCGTGTTGGGCGCCAGAAGCGGGCTGTTCATCCGGCCGATGATCTTCGTGGGATCGTCCAGGTCCAGCAGCATGCAGGCCATGCTGTACTTGCGCATCGGGCCAACGCCGTGCGTCAGCACCAGCCAGCCGGCCTCGGTCTCCAGCGGCGAGCCGTTGTTGCCGATCTGAATGAACTCCCATGGCCGGTGCGGTCTGGCCAGCAGCGTGCGATCGTACCAGAAGTGGATATGGTCCGAGAACATCACGTAGAGGTTCTCGCCATCCTGGCGCCCCAGCATCGCGTACTTGCCGTTGATGCGCCGCGGGAAGAGCGCCATTCCCTTGTTCTGGACGGCTTCGCCGTTCAACGTGAGGATCTTGAACGTGACGAAGTCCGTTGTCTGAATCAGCTGCGGAAGAATGCGGATGCCGTTGTAGGCCGTGTACGTTGCGTAGTAGGTGGCGGTGCCGTCGTTATCCACGAAGCGCACGAATCGTGCATCCTCGATTCCGCGGCTCTCGCTTTCGGAGATGGGGAAGAGCACGCGTTCCGAGATATCGTGTTCGGCAGGGAAGGTGACCGTGTAATTCGATGCTGCCAGCCAGAGCACCGCCTCGATCGCCTCCCGCTGGCCGGCATTCATGCGCCTGCGCGGCCGATGAATGGAGCGGATGGCCTCCTCCAGCTGCGGCAGCGTAAACTCATCGTTCAGCTTGTCCAGAATGGCTGCATACACTTCCTGATCGGTGCCGATCTCCCGCAGCTTCAACCCGAAAAGCCGTTTGTCGAACGACTCGTCGATCATCACCTCCGACATCTCGATGAAGGAACTCGCCGGGTCGAAGTGCAGATCGCCCCCGGCATCGATCATCCCGCTCCGGAATTCCACGGAGGAGATGTGCCCCTCGCCCGTTGCACGGAAACTCATGATGAAGCGCATGGCGCCCGGAGGAAGCCCGCTCTGGTCGAAGTGCGGCACGATGGACGGGTTGAACATCGCCGCGGCGCTCACCGAATACTCGTGCGTGAAGTAGGAGCCGATCAGCAGCTCCCGCTCGCGCGACACCTCCGTCCCCTCCGGAATCAGCCCCGATACCTGCCGGTAATGCCGCAGCAGCGACTCGGTGAACCTGCGGTGGCGATGTGCGAAGTCGGTGAAGACCATGTCCAGTTCGTGCACCACATCCTCCTGGCTGAGCCCGAGAACGCGCTCGATCACATTCCTCATGCGCGACGGCCCGCCCGGCGAGAAAAACTTCGTCAGGATGCGGGTATGCTGCGGCGCAAAGCGTTCGGTGCGCCGCTTCAGTGGCTGCGCGGCTGGGGTTGGCGAGGCAAGCTCCGGGCCGGCGTTCTCGATGATCGGAGTGTGGTCCATTGAACGTTGATCGATATGTGAACAGCCAATCGCGGGCAGAACTGCCCGGCCGTCCGCGCCGTCCGGCGCTGCAGCCTACAGCGGAGCGCGCGGGTGCTTCAGGCAGAGATTCACAAGGTCATCGATATACGCCGTCCCCACACACATCACACTGTCGGCACCACCCCAGTACAGCTTCACCGTATCATCGATCTCGTGAATTGCACCGCATGTGAAGACAACGTTGGACACATATCCGGTTATCTCCCAGGGATCATCGGGCTGCAGAATCCAGTCATCCGCCACACCGATTATTTTCGCGGGGTTGTTCAGATCGTGCAGCGCAACGCCGAGACGGTATACTGCACCGGCCATGGTCTGAAAGACGCCATGGTAGATGTGCAGCCATCCGGCGCCGGTCCGGATCGGTGTGGCGCCGGGGCCGATCTTCATCTCGTCCCAGTGATACTGTTCTCGGCTCATCACCACCTCCGAATCGCCCCAGTGAATCAGATCGGGCGAGTAGCTGATCCAGATGGACCACGGCGCGATCTCCGAATGCGGGCGGTCCAGCCGCGCATAGCGCCCGCCGAAGCGTTCGGGGAAGATCACCACGTTCCGATAGTCCGCCTGCGTGATCACGGAGATGCGCTTCACGTGCTCGAAGTCATCGGTGGAGGCAAGCGCCACGCGGACGCCGTGGCGCGAGTAGGCGCTGTAGGTGATGAGATACGTTCCGTCGATGGCGCATATCCTCGGATCCTCCACGCCGTACTCCTCGTACCGGGCGAAGATCCCATCGGCCGCAGGCACCAGGAACGGTTCCGGTCTCGCGGTGAAGCGATAGCCATCGTCGCTCTCGGCAAGGCCGATCACCGAGCGCCCGTTGCGGCGATGCGAACGGAAGAGCATCATGTAGCGTCCGTGATGCTTCACCATCCCGGCGTTATGCACGGTAACAACGGGGTAGGGGACGTCCGCGGGCGTGAGAATCGGATTGCCGGCATATCGCGAGATGATCGGTCTGTTCACCACGATCCCTCCATCAGTAACCTCGTCCGATGGTCATCGGTGAGACGCATCGCCGAGCGCGGGTTGTGCGTGGTCAGGATCCACTCGTACGCGGCGATATAATCACCCGCCATCCTCTCCACACTGAAGCGCTTCTCGACCTCCTCGCGGCAGGCGCTCCGTTCGATCGTCTCGATCTTCCGTACAGCATCGGCGGCCTCCTCGACGTTCGATACCAGAAACCCGGTCCGTCCGGAGTCGATCAACTCCGGCATGCTTCCGTGATTGAAGGCGATCGTCGGGGTGCCGCACGCCATCGCCTCCACGATCGAGAGCCCGAACGGTTCGCTGAAGCTGATCGGGTGCAGCAGCGCCGTTGCGCCGCCGAGAAGCGCGTTCCGCACCCCCGGGCCGGCGCTTCCGACAAACTGCACCATCGTGTCATCGATGTGCGGCTTCACCATGTCGTGGAAGTACGTCTCGTCCTGCACGATGCCGGCAATCACCAGCTTCCGGTTGCAGGCGCGTGCGATCTCGATCGCCCGATGCGTCCCCTTGTCCGGATGAATGCGTCCGAAGAAGAGGAGATGCGCGTCGGCGTCCGGCTTCGGAACGAACCGGAAGTTCTCCACGTCGATGCCGTGATGGATCGTCGCCACGTAGTCCAGCTCCGGATCGCGGTCCGCATCGCTGATCGCCACGTAGTACGTGGTGCCGTTGTACTTGCGATAGACCGGGAGTATGTCCGGCGAGGAGAAGCCGTGGATGGTTGTCAGCACCGGTGTGGCCACCAGATGGCTCCATGCCAGCGGAAGGAAATCGAACTGATTGTGGATCAGATCGAAGTCACCAGCGTGTTCGAACACCTCGGAGATATGCAGGCATTCCCACACCTTCACCGGGAGCGAGCGATCCTCCTCGTAACCGGCCGGCGCCACCGCATGCAGGTGGCCGCTGGTTCGGGAGTCCGCGGTTGCGAAGAGCGTCACGTCGATCCCGCGGGCAACCAGAGCCTCGGTGAGCAACGATGTGACACGTTCCCACGGGCCATAGTGCCGCGGAGGGGTACGCCACGCAATCGGGGCGAGCATTGCGATACGCATGTTGTTCCTCCTTCCATCAATGATGGCCGCTTCCCAGCCGCGGCACCCGGTCTGTCAGCGACCCCACGGTGACGGAGTTGTGAAGCGATGCCATCGAAACATTCATGGGCGATCGTTCGGCGGACACCTCCGCGAACAGTTCCAGATAGTTGCTTGCCACATTGGACCACCGCATGCGACGGCCGAACTGAAACGCGCGCCGCCGCATCTCCTCACGCTTCTCCCGGTTCTCTATCAGGTCGTTGATCGCAGCCGCGAACGACGCCGGCGACCTGAAGTCGGCAAATGCGCCGCGCCCGTTGGCGAGCAGATCCTGTGCGTGCCAGTAGGGGGTGGAGACGACGGCCTTTCCCATGCCCGCCGCGTACGTAAGCGTTCCGCTGGAGATCTGATCACGGTTCGGATACGGCGTTACGTAGATCGTGCACGCATTCAGATACTTGTGCAACTCGGAGTCCGAGAGAAAGCGGTTGTGGAAGACGATATGATTGGAGAGGCCCAGCCTCGCCACCTTCTCGGTGAGCGTATCGCGATAGGCCTGCCCCTGCGATGCCACGATTGCCGGATGCGTTTCGCCGACGATCATGTAGAGCACCTCGGGATGGCGCTGCACTACCGCCGGCATCGCCTCGATCATCTCCTCGATTCCCTTGCTGGGACCGATCAGTCCGAATGTCATGATCACCAGTCGTCCCTCGGCGCCGATCTTGCGCGCGAACGGCTCCGGATCCTCGAAGGAAACGTCCGGGATGCCGTGCGGGATCAACCGAATTTTCTCCTGCTTCACATCGTATACATCCGCCAGGATGCGGGTTGCGTGGGGTGTCAGCACCACGACGGCGTCGCACGCATCGATCACCTCGCGAAGGCGCCGATGATAGTGGGGCGCCGGATCGGCGAGTATCGTATGAAGCGTTGCAACAACCGGTTTGTGCAATGCCCGCAGAGTGTCCAGGATGTAGGAACCCTCGTCGCCGCCGAAGATCCCGAACTCGTGCTGCAGGCAGACAACATCATACGGTGCCCCGTTGATGAACGAGGCCAGCTCTCCATAACACTGCCGGCTGTCGCGAACGCAGGTTCGAATCACTTCGGGTGGAAAGTGACGGCGGCTCCTCTCGTCTCCAATTGCCGCCACGGCCACGGCATCCCTCCCGATCTGCTCACCCACGGCTCGCACCAGAGCATGCGTGAACGTTGCGATGCCACACCGCATTGGTGGATAGGTGGAAATGAAGACGGGGTTGATCGGACGGCCGTGCGGCATCGTTGTTGAAGTCATGATGTGCCATATATGTGGGTTCGGAAACATGATGAAGAGACCTGTGGTAAGCGGAGCCGATGCCGTCTCTCGCATTGCGAGTAACGGATCGATTCGGTTCTCTCATCCCTCGATGAAAGGAAGAACATCCTTCCCATCTGATCCTCCAGCGGCCACCTCCTTCTCATCACCGGCTGTTTCCGGTATACGTCCGGATGATGTCGCACTTCTATCAACGGAGAGACGCGGGATTTTGCTAGAAGGATTGAGGTGTGTTTTCGTTCGAACACCGATCTTCACACGACGCATGCATGAAGGAGGAGGAGTGATGGGTGGTGATAGATGGGTCATGAGTGCCGCGTAATCCCTCACATCGTCGTGCGGCGACTATTGCAGTAATGAATTTCACCGGGCCGCGGTAGTGAATTTCACCGGGCTGCAGTAATGAATTTCACCGGGCCCACCATCACCGCCATTCGGAGTCTCACACGTGATTTGATAGTATATGAGAGTATATGGGGGCAATTATTCGGCGGAGCGGCTGGAGCCGCCTGCTGCCGGGCAGGCCCGCCACGTGCTCACGCTATCTCACGGTCCGCGGAGAAATATTTTGTCGTGATGGGATATCGGGGCACCCCATGGGCGCACGCCGTGCAGGCGGAGTCCTGCTCGCGGCGTTTCGCCAGGTGAATTCTCCGCCGGCGTCCGAACTTCCGGCAGGAGGATGGAGATCGTATGGTGCCGCGGGGTGGGCCGTGCGGATGTCCCGCTGTGCCGCGTACATATCCGCCTGAGAGCGCACAACCGCCTGCGCGACGTATTCCGCCGCGGAGATGGTTCTCGCGAATTTCTGAACGGCCGGAATTCCGGATCGGAATTTCGAGTTCGGATCCGGATCGAACCGGGGCGTCCTGCGATCAGTGCCGGAAGTGGCGCATGCCGGTCATGACCATCGCGATGTTGTTCGCATCGGCCGCATCGATCACATCCTGATCGCGAATGGAACCTCCCGGCTGGATCACCAGCGTTGCGCCGGCCTCCACGGCCTCCAGCAGGCCGTCGGCAAAGGGAAAGAACGCGTCCGACGCAACGGCGCAGCCCGCGAGATCCAGTCCGGCCAGCGCGGCCTTCCGTGCAGCGGTGATGGCGGAGTCCACCCGCGACATCTGTCCTGCACCGATGCCGAGCGTTCGGTCCTCCAACGCATACACGATGGCGTTGGACTTCACATGCTTCGCCACGCGCCATGCGAACATCAGCGCGCGCATTTCCTGCTCCGTCGGTTTGCGCTTCGTGGCAACATGCAGATTGCCTTCGTCGAAGAGGGGGGCGTCCGAGGTCTGCGCCAGCACGCCGCCGGCGACGGACTTTACCTCCGTGCCGAACGATGCGCGCAGCGCCTCGTAGTCCGCAACGATCAGCCGCCGGTCGCGCTTGCGGCGGAGCAGCTCCAGCGTCTCCTCCGGAAACGACGGCGCAATCACCACCTCCGTGAAGATCTCGTTGATGATGCCGGCCGTCTCGGGATCCAGCGGGCGGTTCACCGCCACGATCCCGCCGTACGGGGATTTCGCATCCGTAGCGAACGCCTTGTGCCAGGCTTCGGCCAGCGTCGCGGCACTCCCGACACCGCACGGGTTGGTGTGCTTGATGATCACCACTGTCGGTTCCTCGAACTCCAGAACAAGCTTCGCGGCGGCGTCGATATCCACGATGTTGTTGTAGCTCAGCTCCTTGCCATGAATCTGCCGGAAGATGCCGGTGAAGCTGCCGTAGAGCGCCGCCTGCTGATGCGGGTTCTCGCCGTAGCGCAGCGCCTGATCCAGCGGCAGACCGATCGAAAGCTTCGCGCCGAAGGGGGAGGCCGGATGGCTCTCGGCGCTCTCTCCGGCTGCAGCCAGCGTTGCCGCGAAGTAGTCCGCCACCACGCGATCGTAGGCGGCCGTATGCGCGAACGCCGCCGCTGCCAGGCTCAGGCGCGAGGCGTCGCCAAGCGTCATGCCGTTGGAGCGCAGTTCGGCGAGCACGCCCTCATACTGTTGCGGGCTGGTGAGGACGGCGGTGAAGCGGTAGTTCTTCGCGGCGGCGCGCACCATTGCCGGGCCGCCGATATCGATCTGCTCCACGATCTCCTCGTGCGTGGCCCCTTCGCTCCGCATCGTGGATTCGAATGGGTAGAGATTGATCACCGCGAGATCGATCGATTCGATTCCATGCTCCCGCATCGCTGCAACATGTTCCGGATTGTCCAGCAGCGCAAGCAGCCCGCCATGGATCTTCGGATGCAGCGTCTTCACGCGCCCCTCCATCATCTCCGGCGAGCCGGTCACTTCGCTTACATCCACCACGGCAAGTCCGGCCTCACGCAGCGCGCGCGCTGTGCCGCCGGTGGAGATCAGCTCCACGCCGTTCGCCGCCAGCTCGCGGGCACATTCAACGATACCGGTCTTGTCATAAACACTCAGGAGTGCGCGGGCAATCTTCTGCATTGTCTGCTGTCGAGAGGAAGGAGAGGATTGGATGATGCGGGCTGCGGACGCCGTGCGGGCCGCTCCCGCCGTAGCGCCACAATATAGGCATTCGGAGCGGTGGAGGGGCGGGGCCGCATGCCATGAAACGACGCGTCCCCGCCGGATGCAGATCCAGCGGGGACTTCGCGTGCGTAAACGTTTGCAAGTGCGGCGCGCGCGCGGGCGATGCATCACCCGAAGCCGCGGCGCGGCTCAATGCCGGTGATGATGCCGGCCGCCGTGAGACCTTCCCCTGCCGTGTGCATGCCCCTCTTTCCCGGCGGCCGGGGCCGCCCGCTGAGCAGCCGGGGCTTCGGGATCCGCGACAGGCGAGACGAGAAGGAACGGTGCGGGATCCACCTGGGTGTCATCCACTATCACCTCGTAGTGGCAATGGGGACCGGTGGAGGCGCCGGTGGAGCCGACCAGTGCGATGGGGTCACCGCGGTGCACGGTGTCGCCAACGTTCACCAGCAGCGCGGAGGCGTGGCCGTACAGCGTGTGATAGCCGTAGCCGTGATCGATCTCCACAACATTGCCGTAGCCGTGGCGCACGCCGGCGAACGAGACCACGCCGTCGCCGGAGGCGTGAATCGGGCGGCCGCGCGGTGCGGCGATATCCACACCGGTATGCATCTTCTCCACGCCGCTGATCGGATGCACGCGCATGCCGAAGCCGGATGTGAAGACGCCGTTGCAGGGCGTGAGCGTCGGGAGCGCGTTCAGCATCTCGCGATGCCGTTCGATGGCGGCGTTGAGCGCGTCGATGTAGCTCTGCTGCCGCTCGATCCGATTGTTCAGCTCGAACGCATCGCTGCGCGGCGTTACCGGCAGCTCGTTGCCGTTCGGTTCCACGAAGAGCCGGGCATTGGCGCTCAGGGTGGAGCTGAGAACGGGCATGGTGATGCGGGCGCCGAGCGATGCATCTTCATGACGGAGAAGACGGATGCGGCTGTCGAGAGCGGAGCTGACGCTGCGGAGCGAGTCCGCAATGACTGCGAGAGGAGGGAGCGGCAGCACGGCCGGGGAGCTTGCACGTGCGGGCGTGCGGCCCAGCGTGTGGAAGAGGACCACGGCCGTCACAATCGACAACAGCGCGGCCACGGTGTATCTGAGAACGGATCGTTTCATCGAGTCTCGGTACATCTGGGGTTGAACCTGGCGAAGGCCGTGTTGCGTGACCTTGCCATACTCGGCGGCCGGGGAGCCGCCTGTGCCCTGCGATAATTGGTGCCGCATGGGCAGGGGTGCTCAACGAAGGGGGCGCAATCTACGCCCGTCCGGTACCGGTCTCCATAAACGAAGCGATGAAATTTTTGTAATTGCCGAACGTTGGGCGCACTCTGCCCAGTGATGCATGAGGAAATCGATGCTGTGTCGAAGCATCGGTTGAGATGGATGCATGGATGTATCGTGTTCCGATATGAACAGCGGCGCCCGGCCTGCAGGCGTTTCGCCCTGGCGTTTCGTCCTGCAGCGATCGTGCTGTGATTGCCCGCCGAAGGGCTACCTTGCGGATTGGGTGAATGCGGCACGTCCTGCCGCGTTTCAGCGTGAGCAACGATCAGCGTTATCGCACATGACTACACTGGCGGCGATTCAGTACTCGCCGGTTCGTGCCGGCGTCGAGAACAACATTGCAACGATCGATGCGTTGGCGCGCACCGTTCGCGCTGACCTTCTCGTCCTGCCGGAACTGGCGAACACCGGCTATTTCTTCACCGACCGGGAGGAACTGCTGCCGCTTGCGGAGGATCCGGAGCGCGGCCCGTTCTGTTCCTGGATGCGCGGTTATGCTGCGGAGCATCAGACCGTTGTTGTGGGCGGCTTCGCCGAACGTGACGCGCGCGACCGCCTGTTCAATGCGGCGCTGATCGCGCTTCCCGATGGAAGCGCCCGCGTCTATCGCAAGACGCATCTGTTCTACAAGGAGCATCTGGTATTCGAGCCCGGAGACAGCGGCTTCTTCGTGGTGGAGTGGGCCGGGTATCGCGTCGGCACGATGATCTGCTACGACTGGCGATTCCCCGAATCCTCGCGCACGCTTGCGCTGCGCGGCGCGGATGTGATCGCGCACCCCTCGAACCTGGTTGCCGCGGCTGCACTCTGGGGCCCTGCGATGGCGATGCGTGCCATCGAGAACAAGGTGATCGTGGTTACCGCCAACCGCCCGGGGGAGGAGACGAGCAACGGAGAGACCCTTCGCTTCACCGGCGAGAGCCGGATCGTCGGGATGAACGGTGCGATTCTCTCCATCGCCGGTGCGGAGGAGGCGCGGGCAATCGTTGCCGAAGCCGATCCCGCTGCAACGCGCGGGAAGGCATTCAATGCCTTCAACGATCTCTTCGCCGATCGGCGGCCCGACATGTACGCATGCTGAGCCGCCCGTATGCAGCACGTGCAGTTGAGCCGCGTGGGCTCTCCTGACGGTCCGGCCGGAGTGCTCGCGGCGGCGGCGAGGCCTGCATCTACGGGTGCCGAACCCCGCTCCGGGTTGCCTCGGTTCGGTTGCCCGGAACGGTGTGCGGCACTCTGCGGCCCTGTCCGGCGGGGAGCCGGCCGCTCCGGCGATTTTGCGGAGGGCGGCACCTTGGCTATATTCCTCGCGTATCGAACGGTACGTGCATTCACTCGCGGACGGGAAATCCTCACCCGGTTCGCATTCATAGCCCTCAAATGCTGGAGCAGTGAAGCTTACTCCTGATGTCATCGATGCCATCGCCGGCATCCTGGGCGCGCGTCGTGAGTCGAACGGCGCCGAGACGATTCTCTCGATCGGCGGAGGCGCGGGCGCGTCATCGATCGTTCTCACGCTTACGCCCGTCGGCGCCGGGTCGCTGGTGCTCTCCGCACATACCGTTCATGGCTACTTCGAATTGCACGATGTTGCCCGCTTCGTTCCGGTAGAGCCGGATGAAGTGATCTTCGTTGCCGAGGAAGGGGAACGTATCTCGGGGCTCGTTGTTGGTGCATCCGGTACGTGCTCGCTCTTCGCGAATGTGAATCGTGCCACGCTTGCCTCGGACTTCAGCTCTCTCGAACCGGCGCTTCTGCTGGCGGCAATGCAGCTTGCACTTGCCGAGAACATCCCTTCCTGATTCGTTGCGGCTTCGGTGAACGGCTTCCCGGCCCCTCCCGGAGTGCAACGCCTGCGGTTCCCGAATCTCTCATTGCAGTAACGCATCGCTGGAAGCGATTGCCGACGGCCCGGCCGGCCGTGCGGCTTCGGCGTTCTCTGTCCGCGCTCGATCCTGCATGAAGCATACAATTACGATTATCAACGCGCATCCGAACACGCGCCTGCGCCGTGCGCCGATCGCCGCCGGCGTGGCCGCCACGCTGCGCGGTGAGAAGATCGGGCGGGGGGAGGTGCGCGTGATTCTGGTGAGCGACGAGGAACTCCTCGGCATGAACCGCGAGCATCTGGGGCACGACTACTACACCGATGTGATCACGTTTCCCCTGGAAAACGATCCGTTGGAGGGGGAAATCTACATCAGCGTGGATCGCGCCCGGGAGCAGGCGGCCGAATTCGGCGTAGGGCTGTACGAGGAGGTGCGGCGCCTTGCGATCCACGGCACGCTCCATCTCGCCGGCCACGACGATGCCACCGAGGCGGAGCGGGCGGCCATGAGGAGCCTCGAGGACCGCTATCTGAGCGTGATTTCATCTGATGATTAAAGTTCGGGGCCGCATCCCTTTACGTTGACTGAATGACATCTTCACCCTATCTTCGCACCGGCTGATGATGCCCTCACGTCGGCGATGTCCATCGAACGGCCTCGTTTTCGACGAGGAGTAGGGAGGATGACCTGGTCACGGTCCTGCATGACAGGGCCTATTCATGGGCGAACTAATGAATGAGAGGATTATCGAGATCATCCTTTACCTCATCAACCAAATCCGCAAGGATATTCCAATCGAGTCGATAGACGTGAAGGGTCTGGCCTCCAATGGATACACCGATGCTGAAATCGGGATGGCGTTCAGTTGGATTGCCGACCGTGCGGTCTTCGGCACAGAGGCAGACGCCACCAGGTCACCGAGGTCCTTTCGCATATTGCACGAGACGGAGCGCATGCTGTTCCGTACCGAAGCTTATGGATACCTGCTGCTGATGATGCAGATCGGCCTTCTCAACGAGGGGGAGTTCGAGATGATCATCAATCGCGCGCAACACGGCGGCTATCAGGCGCTGGGCGTGCCGGAGGTGAAAGAGCTTGTCAGTTCGCTGCTCGCCGAATCGGGAGATGTCAGTTTCGGTGGGAGCAGGTTGATGTTGAACTCGCACGACACGGTCCACTGAATACCACGTCGAGCCGAGGCGAATCCGGTTTCGTCACGTTCACACATCACGATATCGACGGCCGCGCGGCTGGAGCGAACGTTCATTGGGGGGCGTTCGAACCGGAGTTGCGCGCGAGTGCCGTCTCCCGGGGTTTCCGTCCACGAAGCGCTGCGCGGCCTGCGGCCGATGCTGCAGCCCGTTCCCGGCGGAGGCACCTTTCAAATCGCATCCGGTTACTGCCGGAACGTACCGCGGAGTATCGAGGACACACGATGCGCCGCTGATGCCGATGATGCTTGGGGTACATCGGCATTGCACTTTCCCGTATGCATGGTGGATTTCGCATGAGCCTTGTACGTATGTGCAAACGGACGCACAGCACTGCCGTTGCCGTGGCAACGGTTGTTGCGGTGCTCGTTGGCTGCGCCCCTTCTGCAAGGGCACAGGTCTTCGAGTTGCGTCACGTCTTCGAACAATATCACGACTGGCGTATCATGGTGGGCGGCTCGGTAACCGGCCCGCTCCGCAGCCAGCTCGATCCCGTTGAGGCGGACCACAACGTCGCATTCGATTCCTCATTCGATGGCCGTTTGAAGGTATCGGTGGATCTGTGGCAGATTCGTCTCGGCCTCACGTATTCACGCGCCGGTTCCCTTTCTCCCTATCTGTTCTGGAATCCGAAAATCGGCGAAACCGGTTTCGGTACGGACTCCTCCCGCTGGAGCGCATCGGTGGGCTGGGAAGGCATCTTCTCGGCCGATCGTGACTTCAATCCGCTCAAGCTGCTGCAGGCGGACAACAGCATCTACACCCCGAAGAACTCCTTCAGCATCGTGGTGGGATACTGGTTCGGCAGCAAGCTGGACAGCAACGAAATGCGCGCCGTGCTCCAGAAGGCCTATCCGGATCTGCGAGGGAACGACCTCGAGACCTGGGTAACGATGCAGACGATGGTGGACACGAACTATGCGGGACGCGGTCTGGTCGATACCAGCAATTATCGTACGCCTCCGCTGGACACCAACTCCTACGTGCGCGGCATGAAGATGCTTCCCGGCATCCCGCAGCACCAGCGTGAGGTTCGCTACGTTACCCGCCAGGGCTTCAGTGCCGGCATCGGCCTGGGCTCCGGGCAGTACGCCGGCTCCGGCCCGATCTCCAAGTACCTGAACTTCTTCTACAGCTTCGCCAACGAGCGGACCGATACCTCCGGGCTGCACGATCTTGGCCTGAACCCGCTGCTCGTGTTCCGGTATCGCTTCGATGACTACATCGCGCATCTCGAGATTGCCGGCGAGGATGTGAACGGCGGCCTGATCCTTCGGAACTTCAGGAACTTCGATATCGAGGTCGGCCTGAAGTATCTGGAGCACATCTTCTATCGCCCCTCGCGCGGCGACAACCGCACCACTCCGTTCCTGAGCGTTCGCTATGCCCCCTCACTTCATTTCGGCGACGAGCTCATCGAGAAGGGGGAGAATCTCTTCACGCCGGAACTGGACAGCGACGGCGACGGCATTCCCGACGGGCTGGAGTTGAACGTCACCCACACCGATCCGTTCAACCCGGACAGCGACGGCGACGGCCTGAGCGACGGTCTGGAGGTGAATACGTACAAGACGAACCCGCTCAACCCGGACAGCGACGGCGACGGCCTGAGCGATGGCCAGGAGATTCTCACGCCGGGACGCCGCACCGATCCGCTGCGTGCCGATACCGATGATGACGGTATCAGCGACGGCGAGGAAGTGCTCCGCGGCTCCGATCCGCTGGTGCCGGCAGTCGGCGAGCGCGGCCGTTGATCGCCGGTTGAGCAGAGCATCGTTTCACGAAAACTCCCTGAGGGCGAACGTGCCGTCAGGGAGTTTTTCTTGGCGGCTTCTCAGGGCATTGCCGGCTGCAACTCTCGACGGTGGTTGCACGATCGCGCCCGGTTATCGTATTCTTGGGACCTATGCACATCGGCTCATTCGATCTTGCCTCCGACATCTTCTTCATCGCCGGTCCTTGCCTGGTTGAAGGGGAGGAGATGATCCACACCGTTGCCGAACATCTCGCGGGCATTGCCGCGCGGCACGGCGTTGCGTTGATCCTGAAGGGATCGTTCAAGAAGGCCAACCGCACCAGCGGCGACTCCTTCACGACGATCGGAGAGCGCACCGCGCTGGAACTGCTTGCCGCGGCCGGTGCCGCGAACGGTCTGCCCACCGTCACCGATATCCACACCGAGGCCGATGCGGAGCTGGCGGCGGACTACGTGGACGTGCTGCAGATCCCGGCGTTCCTCTGCCGGCAGACGGAACTGATCCAGGCGGCGGCGCGAACCGGCAGGGCGGTCACCATCAAGAAGGGGCAGTTCGTGGCGCCGGAGGATATGCGGCATGCGGTGGCGAAGGCGCAGGCCGCCGGGAACAGCCGTGTGATGCTCTGCGAACGCGGCACCACGTTCGGCTATCACAACCTCGTGGTGGACATGCGGTCGCTGGTGATCATGCGCGAGGCGGGCGTTCCCATCGTCTACGATGCCACCCATTCCGTGCAGCTTCCAAGCGTTGCCGGCGTCTCCAGCGGGCAGCCGCAGTTCATCCTTCCGCTTGCGCGCGCTGCTGTGGCAACCGGGGTGGACGGCGTCTTCTTCGAGACGCATCCGGATCCCGCGCAGGCACTCTCCGACGCCGCCACGCAGCTTCCGCTGGAACGTGCCGAAGAGTTCATCGCCGCCTGTGCCGGCCTGCATCGCTGGCTTCGCGAGCACAGCGAGGGGAGCCGGCACTGATGGCGCGAGAGAAGATGAATCTGCTGGAGCGCGGCCGTGAGGTGCTTGCCATCGAGCAGGCTGCGATCGAGGGTGTTTCGGCCCGGCTCGACGCGCGTTTCGAGCGCGCGGTGAATCTGCTGCGGCTGGCGAAGGGGAAGGTGATACTTACCGGCGTCGGCAAGTCCGGCATCGTTGCGCAGAAGATCACCGCAACGCTCAACAGCACCGGCACGCCGGCCTACTACATGCATCCCAACGATGCGCTGCACGGCGATCTGGGAATGGCGCGGCCGGGGGATATCGCCATCGTTCTTTCGAAGAGCGGCGATACGCCGGAGTTCACGCAACTTGTGCCGGCGCTTACCCGGCTCGGCGTGAAGATCATCGCGCTCACCGGCAACCCGGAGAGCCTGCTTGGCCGCGCCGCCGCGGTGGTGCTGGACTGCACGGTGGAGCGCGAGGCCTGCCCGTTCGACCTTGCCCCGACCGCCTCCACCACGGCGATGCTTGCCCTTGGCGATGCGCTTGCCGTGGTGCTCTACGAACGGAAGGGCTTCACGCGGGAGGACTTCGCGGCCTCGCATCCGGGAGGGACGATCGGCCGGCGCCTGCTGCTGAAGCTGGAGGATATCATGAAGGTTGATGATGCGATGCCAACAGTTCCAACCTCCGCTCCGTTTGAAGAGGTGGTGATGGAGATCAGCCGCAAGCGCCTTGGTGCTGCGCTCGTCACTCGCGGGGAGCGCCTGCTTGGGATCATCACCGATGGCGATCTGCGGCGCCTGCTGGAGCGCAAGGCCGATATCTACTCGATGAATGCCGGGCAGATGATGACCGCTTCGCCGATGACCGCGCCTCCCGACATGCTTGGCTCCGCGGCCCTGGTGCTGCTGGAGGGGAACAAGCGCACCCAGCTTCCGGTGGTGAACCGCCGCGGGCATCTGCTGGGCGTTGTTCATCTTCACGATCTGATCGAAGCGGGGTTGAAGCCATGAAGTGGTTCCTCGCCTTCGCCGTTCTCGTCTTCTTCCTCTCGGTCGCGGCAGCAGGCTGCAGCGAGGACGATCACCGGCCGAAGAACCCGGCATTCGTCCCGGCCGATGCGCCGGAGGATGAAACGTGGAACACATCGATCCTCTTCACGGATTCCACCGTGCTCAAGGCGCGCCTGAAGGTTCGGCATGCACGCCGCTATGCGCAGCGCCTGGAGACATTGCTGGACAGCGGCGTCTATGTGGAGTTCTACGGTCCGGACGGCGGGCTGAACGCGATTCTGGTTGCCGACAGCGCGCGCGTGGACGACCGGACGAACGACATGGTGGCCTATGGCAACGTGCATGTCAACAGCGAGCGGTCCAAGACCACCGTGGACACCGACCGCCTGCAGTGGACCAACAGCACGCGCCGTCTGCACTCCGATGCCTTCGTGAAGGTGGTGGACCGGATGCGCGGGCGGATGATTCAGGGAACCGGCTACGAGAGCGACGAGGCGCTGCGCAACTACAAGATCTACAACGTCTCCGGGCGCACCATCCCGGTGGAGTAACCGGAGCGCCATGCGGTTGAATGCCCGTCAGACATCAAATCCTGGAGGCCCCAGTATGAGGAAAACGGTTATCGCAGGCAACTGGAAGATGAACACGGACCGCAACAGCGGCGCCGAACTCGCCACGGCGGTGATGCATGGTGCGGGCTCCGCCAATCTTCCCGAACATGCGGACGTTGTGCTCTGTCCGCCGTTCGTCGTGATTCCGATCGTGGCCAATGCGGTGGCGGGAAGCCGCATACGGATCGGCGCGCAGAACGTGCACGACCAGCCGCGCGGTGCATTCACCGGGGAAGTCTCCACCGGGATGCTCCACTCCGTTGGCTGCACGCATGTGATCGTGGGGCACTCGGAGCGAAGACTGATGTTTGCCGAATCGGATTACGACGTCTGCCGCAAGGCGAACGCGGTGGTTGGGGCGAATCTCCAGCCGATCATCTGCATCGGCGAGACGATCGCGGAGCGGGAGCAGGGGAGAACGTTCGAGGTGGTGCGCCGCCAGTTGCGCGCAGCGCTCGACGGCATCTTCGAATTCAACGTTCGCTCCTGCATCATCGCGTACGAACCGATCTGGGCCATCGGCACGGGGAATACCGCCACCCCCCAGCAGGCGCAGGAGGTGCATGCCTTCATTCGAAGTCAGCTGGGAGAGATGTTTGGAAGCCCCGCCGCGGCGGACGTATCGGTGATCTACGGCGGCAGCGTTACCGAGACGAATGCGCGCGATCTGTTCGCGCAGCCGGACATCGACGGCGGCCTTGTTGGAGGCGCCTCACTGAACGCTGCGGCGTTTACGCAGATCATTCACGCCGCGGCCTGAGCGGCGCACACGATATCCAACCCTGCACTGTCTCCGGCGGATGCGGCCGCGAATCGCATTCCCGGAGACGTGTCGTTCCCACAGTTCCATTCACGAGCATCCCCATCGACCTTCATGGAGCGCCTTGTTCTCGACGGTGAAAGCCTGACCATCAACCATGTGGCCCGCGCGGCGTACGAGGCCGATCTCCGTGTGGAGCTTGCGCCGGAGGCGATCGGCAGGATGCGCGCCTCGCGCGATGTCGTGGACGACTGGGTGGAGCGCGAAGCCGTTGTCTACGGCATCACGACCGGGTTCGGCGAGTTCGCGAACGTGGTGATAGACCGGGACAACCTCTCGCGGCTGCAGGAGAATCTGATCCGGAGCCACAGTGTGGGGGCCGGCGAGCCGATGGAGCCGGCCATCATGCGTGCGATGATGCTTCTCCGCATCAACGCGCTGGCGAAGGGGTTCAGCGGCATCCGCGTGGAGACGGTGCAGACGCTGGTTGCGATGATGAATGCCAACGTTGTTCCCGTTGCGCCGATGCAGGGTTCCGTTGGCTCCTCCGGCGATCTGGTGCAGCTGGCGCATCTGGTGCTGGCCGCGATGGGGGAGGGACGGGTCTGGAAGGATGGGAGCATCGTGCCGGCCGCCGGGGCCCTTGCCGCGCACGGCATCGCGCCGCTTCAACTCGGGGCGAAGGAGGGGCTTGCGCTGATCAACGGCACGCAGATGATGGCGGCCTACGGATGCATCGCCGTGCACTCCGCGCTCCGCCTCGCGCGTACGGCGGACATCATCGCCGCGCTCTCGGTGGAGGCATTGAAGGGGACGGACCGTGCCTACGATGCCCGGCTGCATGCCACGCGCCCGCATCGCGGCCAGGGGCTCGCGGCCGCGAACATGCGCGCGCTGATGGCCGGCTCCGAGATACGCGAGTCGCACCGCTTCCACGACGATCGCGTTCAGGACGCCTACTCGCTCCGCTGCATCCCGCAGATCCACGGCGCCAGCCGCGATGCGATCGACTACGTGATGAACGTCCTCGCGATCGAGATCAACTCCGCCACGGACAACCCTCTGATCTTTGCCGACACGAACGAGCCGATCGAAGGGGGGAACTTTCACGGCCAGCCGCTGGCGCTCGCGCTGGACTTCCTCGCCATCGCGGCCGCGGAGCTGGCCAATGTCTCGGAGCGGCGCACCGAGCGGCTGGTGAACGGGGCGCTGAGCCGGCTCCCCCGCTTCCTTACAACGAATGGCGGGTTGAACAGCGGCTATATGATCGCGCAATACACGGCCGCCTCCATCGTGAGCGAGAACAAGGTGCTGGCCCATCCGGCGTCCGTGGATTCCATCCCCACCTCGGCGAACCAGGAGGACCACAACTCCATGGGGTCCATCGCGGCGCAGAAGGCGCTGAGGGTGACGCGCAATCTTGCCTCCGTGCTCGGGGTGGAGTATCTCTGCGCCGCGCAGGGTCTGGACTTCCACGCGCCGATGCAACCCGGAGCCGGCGTTGCCGCGGCGCATGCGCTTCTTCGCTCGCAGGTTCCCCATCTGGACGAGGATCGGGTGATCCATACCGATCTGGAGGTCGCGAGCCGGCTGGTTGCCGCAGGCGATGTGGTTGCCGCCGTTCGGAGCGCCGCAGGACTGGAGATCCTGTAGGATGCAGGCTCCGGAATCATACCTCCGCGAGCGGACGGTCCGTTCGCCGCGTGACGGACGCCTCACGATTGACCTCCTGTAACAATTCGGGCCCGCAAAAGGACGCCCAATGGTTGTGTGAATCCCCCGTGGAACATATCTTTGCCGTTCTGACTGAAGAATCAGCGATTCAATACTCCGAACACTGACATGACACCAGAAAAGATGACGGTCTCGGCGAAGGCGCCGGAAGTGCAGAGGAATTGGTGGGTGGTGGATGCCTCCGGCCAGACCCTCGGCCGCCTCGCTTCGCAGATTGCGTCCATCCTCCGCGGCAAGCACAAGCCGATCTTCACACCGCATGTGGACTGCGGCGACTTCGTCGTTGTGGTCAACGCTGAGAAGATCTCCCTTGCCGTAAAGCGAGCCGAGCAGAAGCGGTACTATCATCATACCGGATACCCGGGCGGTCTTCGCGAGACCAGCTTCCGGGACATGAATCAGCAGCATCCGGAGCGCGTGATCGAGATCGCCGTGCGCCGCATGCTTCCCAAGAACAGCCTCGGCCGCCGCGTCATCACCAAGTTGAAGGTGTATGCCGGTGACGTTCATCCGCATTCGGCTCAGCAGCCGCAGACGTTGGAACTCAAGTACAAGTAATACAGCACTGGACAATGCCACATTCGATCAACGTTGGCCGCCGTAAGAACGCCGTTGCGCGTGTCTATCTCACCCCTGGCTCCGGCAAGGTGGTAGTGAACGGCCGGGAATTCCAGAACTACTTTCCGGACAGCTTCGACCGTCAGGTCGTGGTTTCGCCGCTCACCGAAGTGGACATGATGGATCGTTTCGACATCCATGCAAATGTTCACGGCGGCGGCCATGCCGGCCAGGCCGGTGCGGTTCGTCATGGCATCGCTCGCGCCCTCGTCGAGATCGACGAGACGCTCAAGTCGGCGCTGCGCCGCGGCGGCCACATGACCCGCGACCCGCGCATGGTGGAGCGCAAGAAGTACGGCCAGAAGAAGGCCCGCAAGCGCTTCCAGTTCAGCAAGCGTTAACCAGCCCCGGCGCGGCGTTGCCGTGCGCGGCTTCGCGCAATCGGCATCCGCGTACCATCGGCAGCGTTCGAACTCTGTGGATTGCGGATTGTCTCGCCTGATGACAGTCCGCAATCTGTATTCTGGCACGAACCCCATCGCATCCGGCATGGCCGCTCGGGCGTCACTGCTCCGTCGGCCCCGATGCAACAACACATACCTCCCGATCCCGTGTGTGTGCCCAGGCCCTGCCAGGGTGAGCGCGAGGAGATGACGGAGGTAGAGGCATCTCAACACAACACGTTCTATCACACTATGCCGAAAGTACAACTCGACGATCTCCTCACCGCAGGAGCTCACTTCGGTCACCTGACCCGCCGCTGGAATCCGCAGATGCGCCCGTACATCTTCATGGAGCGCAACGGGATCCACATCATCGATCTCAAGAAGACCCAGCATCTCATCGACGAGGCGCACGACGCCGCCGAGCGTATCGCAACCGAGGGGAAGCGCGTGCTGTTCGTCGGCACGAAGAAGCAGGCCCGCGATGTGGTGCGTGCCGAGGCGGAGCGCATCGGCGCCAACTTCGTCACCGATCGCTGGCTGGGCGGCATGCTCACCAACTTTGCCACGATCCGCAAGTCGATCAAGCGCCTGCAACTGATCGAGAAGATGGAGAACGACGGCACGGCGGACAATCTCACCAAGAAGGAGCGCCTGATGCTCTCGCGTGAGAAGGAGAAGCTGGTGCGCGTGATGGGGGGCATTGCCGACATGAACCGCCTTCCGGGCGCGCTCTACATCGTCGATATCCGCAAGGAGCATCTCGCGGTGAAGGAGGCGAAGACGCTCGGCATCCCGGTGATCGCGATTGTCGATACCAACACCGACCCGCGCGACGTGGATTTCCCGATCCCGGCAAACGACGATTCGCTGAAGACGATCGCGCTCATCACCAAGGTGATCGCCGACGGTGTCGCCAACGGCCGCGAGGTCTCCAAGGCTCACATGATGGAGGAGATGAGCGCGGAGGATCGTGAGGCGAAGGAGGCCGGCGCCGAGGGACGCGACGATGCGAACGTTCGCACGCGCCGCCGCACGCGTTCGCGCCGCGGTGATGCGCCCGCAGGAGCGGAGACGTCGGGCGCCGAGGGAGCCGCCGCCGCTGAGGGAGCAGCCGCCGCTGAGGGAGCCTCCGCCATTGGGGGGGCCGCCGCCACTGGGGGGGCCGCCGCCGAGGGCGCAGTGCAGAGCGCGCCGGTAGCCGAGGCCGCACCTGCTGCGCCTGCAGCAGAGCCGGAAGCTCCGGCCGCACAGGGCTAATCGTTTCGTAATCAACCCTACAAGAGTTCCCGGCATTGTGCGCTGCACGATCCTGCAGGCAGACAGGCGCAGGCTGACGTTGGCGGGAGCTGTAATAGATAACACCGAGAGTATGGCAATTTCAGCTTTGGATGTGAAGAGCCTGCGCGATCGTACGGGCGCGGGTATGGCAGACTGTAAGAAGGCGCTCGACGAGTCGAACGGCGACATGGAGGTTGCCATCGAGATTCTTCGGAAGAAGGGAGCCGCCACCGCCGCGAAGCGTGCCGACAAGGCCGCCAACGAGGGCGTGGTTGCCACCGCCATTTCGGACGATCATCATCGCGCGGCGATCGTAGAGGTGAATTGCGAGACGGACTTCGTTGCGCGCAACGAGGAGTTCAGCACCTTTACGCGCAAGCTTGCGCAGTACGTGCTGGAGACCAGGCCGGCGTCGACGGATGATCTGCTCGCGGGCGAGATCGACGGCAAGACCGTGCAGACCTGGCTCAACGAGTTGCTTGGAAAGTTCTCCGAGCGCATCGAGATCAAGCGCTTCAGCGTGCTGGCCACCGATGGCTTCGTCTCCGATTACGTGCACAACGGCGACAAGCTCGGCGTGCTGATCGAGATGAGCGGAACGGGCGATGCTTCGAAGACCGGAACACTGCCGCGCGATCTCGCGATGCAGGTGGCCGCCATGAATCCGGCGTACGTCCGTCGTGAGGACGTGCCGGAGGATGTGCTGGCCAAGGAGAAGGAGATCTACATGGAGCAGGTGATCAACGAGGGGAAGAAGCCGGAGTTCGCGGAGAAGATCATCACGGGGCGCCTGGAGAAGTTCTTCGCCGATGCCTGTCTGCTGGAGCAGACCTTCGTGAAGGATTCCACGAAGCAGATTCGCGAGGTGCTGGCCGATGTCTCCAAGGAGATCGGCGGGGACCTCACGGTGATCAGCTTCCTTCGCTACAATCTCGGCGAGGCGTCGAAGAACTGACGTATCGAGCATCCGGCTCCAGCCCTGTATTCATGCGGGTTCGGAGCGGATGAGCGCAGTTGGTGCAATCAACGGAAGTCCCGCGGTGCTCAGCGCTGCGGGACTTTTTCGTACCTTTGCCGCCCGACATGCCATTGGACCAATCGATACCGACCCAACGCCAACCCGGAACCGCCATGGACAACACTCCCCGCTATCGCCGTGTTCTTCTGAAGTTGAGTGGAGAGGCGCTGATGGGCGATGCCGGCTACGGCATCGACGCACGGCAGCTCGATATCTTCGCCGACGAGGTACGTTCCGTACGCGATATGGGAGTGGATATCGGGATCGTGATCGGCGGAGGGAATATCTACCGCGGCGTGCAGGCGATAACCGAGGGGCTGGACAAGGTGACCGGCGACCACATGGGGATGCTTGCCACGGTGATCAACTCGCTGGCACTGCAGAACGCGCTCGAGCGGCGCGGCATCATCACGCGCCTGCAGACGGCGATCAAGATGGAGCAGATTGCCGAGCCGTTCATTCGCCGCCGCGCCGTGCGCCATCTGGAGAAGGGGCGCGTGGTGATCTTCGGGGCCGGCACCGGCAATCCCTATTTCACAACGGACACCGCCGCTGCGCTCCGAGCGATCGAGATCGAGGCGGAGGTGCTGATCATGGCGAAGAACGGCGTGGATGGTATCTACGATGCCGATCCGAAGACCGTGCCGACGGCACAGCGCTTTACCTCGATCACGTACCGCGAGGTGCACGAGCGGAACCTGCGCGTGATGGATCTCACGGCGATCACGCTCTGCCAGGAGAACAGCCTTCCCATCCTCGTCTTCGACATGGCCGTGGCCGGCAACCTCCAGCGCCTGATGAAGGGGGAGCCGATCGGCACCACGGTCTCTGCATAGCGCACAGCGTTGGGGTGGTTCCATGGAAGATCTCTTCGGCTTCGTTCACAGACTGCGAGGAACGCATACGGTGCGATTCCAGCCGGAAGGCATCGCGCTCCGTGTTGCGGAGGGAACGCTCCTGCTGGATGCCGCGCGCGAAGCCGGGCTCCCCGTAGCCCAGTCCTGCGGCGGGTTTGCAGTCTGCTCCTGGTGCAGGATGCAGGTGCTCGAAGGGTGGGAGAACCTTTCACCGATCGAGCGCCCGGAGGAACGGCTGATTGCCCGGCAGCAGTTCGCTCCGAACGAACGCGCGAGCTGCCAGGCCGCAGTGTTCGGCGACGTTGTCGTCACCACCACGTACTGGTAGACCCCAAGCAACTGCAGGAGCCATCCGTACGCCATCGCATGCACGAACCACCAACCCGACCGATGTAGAATTACACATTCGTCTCGGCGGCGGCATTGTATCTTTGAGAACTGCATTACCGGCCTGTTGAACTTCTTCGATGCAACGGTCTGCCAACACGAACTCGATGTCGATGGCCTTACAGCTTCGCTCCCTCGGTCAGATTCTTCTCTGGGTGCTGGCCGCCGCACTGCTGGTGATTCTCTTCTCGTGCGCTTCCGGAACCGGTGAAGGAGGAGGCCGGACATCGGACTCCTCGCACGCCGCACCCTACACGGCCGCGCGGCCGATGCGTCTGGTGCTTGCCCGCTCCGAGGCTCGCGACAGTGCTGCTCTGGTCACGGAGTTCTTCGTGGATCAGGCTCTTCGCGCCACGTTGGACTCCATCCCGGCTGCACGCTATCTCACCATCAACTATCGCGACTCGCTCGCCAATTCCTATGTGGCCAGCGGGAAGACCGGAATCCCCCTGGCCGAGCTCGGGCGGCGCCTGAACCTGGACGGCGCCATCCTCACACGTGTGGCCCGCTTCGGCGGCGTGCTCGCCGTGGAGCTCCGCATTGTGGAGCCCGCCAGCGGCCGGCTGATCTACCGCGACCTCTCCTTCAGCCTGATTCGCTATCGCGATACGTCCGGCACGATGTTCCTGGGGCCGACCCTGTTCGATGCCGTGCGCAAGTCGCTCGGAAAGTATTTCGGCGTGGAGCACCGGCCGGATCTCCCCGTAGCAACGGAGCCGCTCGTGATCTCCAACATCACCATCCCGAACGATTCGCTCCTCGGGCAGGTGCGGCTGTACCGGCAGACGCACAGCACGAAGGGGGTGAAGGCATTGGGCGAACTTGCACGCCTGAACTTCCCGGAACTGGTGGCGTTCGACTACGAGTCGCGCAATCAGCTTCTGCGGCTGGTGGGTGTTGGTGCGGTGAACGATTACTCCGCCGTGGAGGACCTGGAGCGTGAGGCACTCTACAACGTTGGCGTGGACCGGTATGTGGCCGGCTCGGTTACGCGCGTCGGCGATTCGCTGCATCTCGGGTTGAAGATCATGTATGTGAAGTCGCGCACGGCCGATTCCGTGATCGACCATCAGGACACCGTTGTGGCGCGGACGCGTTTCGAGAACACGAAGTCCGAGGAGGATTTCGTTATTGCCTTCATCGACATCGCTGAGCCCCTCTTCAAGCGTGAGGCGGACCGCGTGCAGCGGGCGTACGAGCAGGAGCACCGGCGCGGCGGAGCGAAGCCATGACCGGAGTCGAGACATCGATCGACGTCTTCGTCTGCAAGGGCTTCAGCGGTGAGATCGTGCGCGCCCGCATCTGCCTGAACGACACTGTGGAACGCGCGCTGCCGCTGATCGCCGACCAGATCGGCTACTACACGGCGGACTACGAGAAGATCGGGCTGTACAACATGACGCGCGACTTCGAATACCTGATGACCGATCGTTTCGGAGAGCGGGGAACGCTTCCGGGCGATCTGATCATCATGGCGGACGGGGCGGCGTGCCACAAGGAATGAAATGCGCTCTGCAATGCAGGGCCTGATCAGGAGCCGGTAGTCAGTCGTCAGCTGGTGATACATTGTCCACAGATGAGTGACCGCTGACGGCTGACGATTGGCAACTGGCAATGAACCAACAACCGATTCCGTGCGCTACGAACGACACATATTTGTCTGCGTGAACGAACGCGAGCCCGGGCATCCGCGTGGATGCTGCAGGGAGAAGGGAGGGGAGGAGGTGCGCTCACGCTTCAAGGCGGCGCTCAAGGAGCGGCGGCTGCACGGGCGTATGCGTGCCAATGTCTCCGGCTGCCTGGATGCCTGCGAGTTCGGTGTTTCGGCAGTGGTCTATCCGGACGGCGTCTGGTACGGCGGCATCACGGTTGACGATGTGGAGGAGATCGTGGAGTCGCACATGGTGAACGGCATTCCCGTGGATCGCCTGCGCATCCAGGACCGGCGGTATACGCCGGTGGAACTGCTGCTTCCGGACCGAACCGCCGGGAGCGGCGGCGCCGGGAGCGGCGGCGCGGGAGACGGAGGCACTGCCGAACGTGATGGGGATGCTCCCGCATCCGGTGCCGATCGTTCCTGAACGCACGCAACAGAACGCTCTTCCGGCAGTACGCTGCCGGCTACGATGTATCCGATCAATCCAATGATATCCTATCTCGACATCCCTGCGGGACGCGATGTGCCGCACATCCTGAACGCCATCATCGAGATTCCGCGCGGCTCGCGCAACAAGTACGAATACTGCCCGGAGTACAACTGCTTCGAGTTGGACCGCGTGCTCGCCTCCCCGATGCACTATCCAACAGCGTACGGCTTCATTCCGAGCACGCTCTATGTGGACGGCGACCCGCTCGACATCCTGGTGCTGATGGATGACCCAACCTTCACCGGATGTCTGATGGCGGTGCGACCGATCGGCGTGATGCGGATGATCGACGGCACGAAGCTGGACGACAAGGTGATCGCCGTTGCCAAGAACGACATGCGGTACCATCACTACAATTCGTTGGACGACATGAAGCCGCACGAGCTGGTGGAGATCGAATACTTCTATTCGGTCTACAAGGACCTGGAAGGAAAGCAGACGCTGTTCAAGGGGTGGGAGTCCGTGGAGTACGCGCATCAGATCGTGACGGAGTCCATCGAACGCTTCCGCGAAACGGGGCGGAAGCCCTGATGGAGAGAGCGGAGTACTTGCACGCCTCCGGCGCTCTGCGTAGTATCGCCGCCATGATTCACGGCAATTCCGGAGCACATCGCGCGGCGCGGCTTCTCGGCCGTGCCGTTCTCGTTGTATGCTGTGCGCTGGCATTCATGACAGTTCGTCTGCACGCGCAGGAGGCCCCCCCCAGCGACTCCGCGCGCGCGGCGGCGCATGTGGATTCTGCCGTTGCGGCCCAGCGCGATACGGTGCGTGCCGATTCCGCCCGCAGGCCCGCTGTCTCCCGCCACTTCGCGCGCGAACATGGGGAACCGCTCGGTGCGCTGACGGAGGGAACGGTCACCTCCGGTTCCGACATCATCACGAAGCGCGATCTGATCTGGGATCGCTACACTACCGCATTCGAACCGCTTGCCAGCCGGCTGCCGGCCTATCCGATGTCCATGGGGGCTCCGGGGCTGGTGCGGAGCCTGAGCTATGCGGGCTCATCGCCGCGCTCGATCAGCGTCTCCTACAACGGGCGGCCCATGGCATCGTACGACGGCCGCGCCTACGATCTCGAGACCTATCCGCTGGAGTTCATCGAGCGGGTGGAACTGTTGCGCGGTGTGAAGGCGGCGATCTTCGGCAACGGCGAGTCGTTGATCGCAGTGAACATGGTGGAGCCGCGTTATGATGTGGCCGGGAGTTACATGCGGCTCTGGTACTCGCAGGAGCCCAGCGGCACCAACAATGCCGATGTCACTTATGCCCGCAACGTGGGAGCCAACGCCGGCCTCGCGCTCGGCCTGCGCTATCTGACTACGGACGGTGTCTATCCCGGCGGCAATCAGGTCGCGAATGGATGGAGCGTGCGCGGCGCATTCCGCCTGCAGGCCTCAACCAATCTCACGCTCTCGCTCACGGAATTCTATACCGATCTCACCCGCGGGCTCAACGGCGGGCTGGACGATACCACGAGCAGCATTCCGCTCCTCGCGACCGTGGTCAACACGTCGCTGGAGGAGCGAATCGTTCGTCACGATCTCACGCTGGCGGCGCGGTGGTACCCGTTCAGCCATACCGTCACGGACACGGCGGCTCCGGGGAAGGCGATCGGCATTCCGGATACCGCCATCCGCGTGGACGCCGCGCTCTACGCAACGTTCGGCAGGCATACGTTCGATTCCTCCGGCGGACCGGAGCTCGCACCCTACAGCAGCAGCGGCAGCAACATCGGGCTGCGGCTCGGTCTGCAGTTGCCGCTCGGACCGCTGCGGCTGCTCGGGAACGGGATCTTCGAGGAGAGTTCCACCAATGGCTTTCACTCGGAGTTCGGCGGGCTGGTGGAGATTCCCCTGGGGGGCAGCCTGATGCTGCGCGGCGGCATGAAGCTCTCAACGGTCGGCACCCTGGCATTTCAACACCTTGCGGGGGAGGGCGTGTTCGCGCTGGGGGATTCGTTCTCCCTCCGGCTCACGGCGCGCTACGCGGTGAAGCTCTCCGGCTCCGACTGCCCTGCCGGGGCCGTTCCCGGCGACAGCATCCGCACGCTGGACGATCACTACACGCGCGCGCTTGGGGAGGGGGAAGTGGAGTGGCGCAACGGCATCGCGCATGCGGCGATCGATCTCTTCGTGCGGCAGGCGCAACCGTACGACTGCGTGACGCTGCCGGCCTATACGGTGACCGGCGCCGGCGTGTCGCTCGCCTTTCCGATTGCGCTGCTGGTGCTGGACAACCATCTGGTGGCCACCATGGAGCCCACCGACTATCGCGCCTTCCCGCTGCTGCATGGGACAGCCGATCTCTACGCGCCGCTGGTGCTGGTTGACGGCAACCTGGACCTTCGCGTGGGAACAACGCTGGAGTACCTCAGCAGTCCGGGCCTGGTGGCCTACGACGGCTACAGCGGAGAGTTCTATTCGCTCGCCGGCAACACCTATGCCGGCAAGCGGCCGCCGTTCCCCAACTGGAGCATCTACGCGCAGGCACGCATCGGCACCGCCTACATTCGCGCGGAGATGCGCAATCTCCTCTCCAGCGAGTTCGCCACCATGTATCGTTATCCGATATTCCGGCGCGGCATCTACCTCGGTGTCAACTGGGCGTTCGTGGACTGATGCCGGGGAAGATCGAGGTATGGGGTATGAGTGATGGTGCCGCTCCCTCCGTGGCCGAACCGCGGGCAGGCATCGTGCAGGGAACGGACCGCCACGGGGCGCACCGGCATCCGGAGAATCCTGCTGCCAATGGTACGCGCGCCGCACGTACTGTTCGGTGCTTCAATCCCGGTGCGGTCCCGTCTCTCGAAGCCGCGCATCGGCGAGCCATCGGCTGCGTTCGTGCCGTGTCCACGGATCATCACGCATCAACAACGTCTCATATCGTTCGCAACAGCGCCACGGTCTCTACGTGATAGGTCTGCGGGAACATGTCCACCGGCTGAACATATTCCACCGTGTAGCGCTCGGCGAGCAGCGCGCAGTCGCGTGCCTGTGTGGTGGGGTTGCAGCTCACGTAGCTGATGCGCGCAGGCGCCAGTTCCAGGAGCGCGCGCACCACATCCTCATGCATGCCGGCTCTCGGCGGATCGGTGATAACCACGTCCGGCGGGGGCTGGTCCGGGCCGATAAGCTCCGCACGGTTGGTGATGATCGCCTTCAGATCGCCCGCGATGAAGCGTGCGTTCGTGATATCGTTGCCAACGGCGTTCCGGCGTGCATCGGTCACGGACCCCTCGTTCAACTCGATTCCAAGCGCGGAGCCGGCGCGCCGCGCGGCCGCCAGGGTGATGGTGCCGGCTCCGCAGTAGAGATCCCAAACGTGTTCGCTGCCGGCCGGCATCGCGGCGGCCAGCGCCTCCTCGTACAACCGCTCGGCCTGGAGCGAGTTGGTCTGGAAGAAGGAGAAGGGGGAGATGGTGAACCGGTTCCCCGCAACACGCTCCGTGATCGTTCCTTCCCCGAACAGTACCCGCGTCTCCTCGCTGAAGGCGATCTGCGCGCGCTTCCGGTTGATCCCCTGCACCAGCGTGGTTACCTCCGGGAGGAGCGAGCGCACCATTGCAGCGTATGCGTGTACCGTGTCGTCCGCATCATCGCTCGTCACCAGAATCACCATCGTCTCGTTCGTTGCGCGCGACGTGCGAACCACGAGATTCCGGAGCAGCCCTTCGTGCGAGCGCGTGTCGTAGATGGTGATGCCGTTCTCCAGCGCGAACGTGCGCGTTGCGCGAAGGATCCGGTTGCTCAGCTCGGACTGCAGCCAGCACTCCTGGATATCGAGCACGCGGTCGAATCGTCCGGCGGCGTGCATTCCCAGCGCGAAGGCGCGATCCATCTCCAGACCGCTGGAGATCTCCTGCTCCGTAAGCCAGCGCTGCGTGCCGAAGGAGAATTCCATCTTGTTGCGATAGAACAGTTCCTCCGCGCAGCCGATCGTCTCGCGCACCTCCACATTCTCCAGTCCGCCGATGCGTTGAAACGAGTCCACGACATGCTGGCGCTTCCAGCGCAGCTGCTCGCCGTACGCAAGGTTCTGCCACTTGCAGCCGCCGCAGTCGCCGAAGTGCCGGCAGCGCGGCTCCACGCGCCAGGGGCTGGGCTGGATCACCTCCAGCGTGCGCGCCTCGGCGTGGCGTTTGCGCGTCTTCGTGACGAGTGCGCGCACCGTATCACCGGGTACGCAGCCGCTCACGAACACGGCCATGCCGTTGTAGCGGCCAACGCATCCTCCTTCGAATGCGGCACTCTCCGCATGAAGTTCGATCGTGGCACCGCGCTTCGGCGCGGGAGGCATTGCCGTCGGGGTTCCGCTCATCGTCTGCTGCTCGTTCTCTAGGCGTTGGGAAAATCGTCCGCCACCGGGACCTGCGCGGCCCATCCTCGAGGCGGGTTTGAATCATGAATGAATCGGGGCGATTCTCCGCGCTGATGCGACGGACAAATCGCCCCGGTTGGAATGTGCCGTCCGCCGTGGATCAGGCGGCCGTCTGGCCGTCGGGCCCTGCGTCCGCCGCCGGCTCCGCAGCCGTTCCGGCCGTGCGGTTCCTGCGCTGCATCCAGAAGCCCGCACCGATGATGCCGAAGGTTACCAGATTGAGCACCATCGAGGCGGTCTTGCCGGTCTGGAATCCGGCGCTCTCGAAGTGCATCTCCACCGTGTGCTTGCCCGGCGGAATCACCAGGCCGCGCAGTACGTAATTGGTCTGGATCACGTCGGCCGGCTTGCCGTCGATCGTTGCCTTCCAGGAGGGGGGGTAATGAATCTCGCTGATCACCAGGAAGTTCGTTGCCGGTGCCTCCACGTTCAGCGTGAAGTGGTTGGCATCATAGCTCGCAACGCTCGCGCTTCCCTTCCCGGAGGCGGCCGCGGGAGCCGGAACAGCGGCCGGCGCAGCGGCCGGCGCAGCGGCGGAGTCCGCCGGATGTGCCGGTGCGGCTGCCGTATCGTGATGCTGCGCCGCCGCCGGAACATATCCCACCGGCTGCACCGGCTCCTTCAACGGAGCGGTCACGTAGGCCACATCGCGCGGATCGAACGCGTGATCGCGAATCTTCTCCAACGTCGTCCTGGCGTCGGCAACGTCCACGCGGTTGACGAACCATGCGCGCGGAAGCATGTGCGTATTCTCGAAGACGAAGGTCTGCTTCTCCTTCGAGGTGAACACCGGCTTCAACTGTTCGGATGCTCCCGGAAACACCTTGTCCAATTCGCGCGGATCGTTGGTGGGGGAGATTACGTACTTCGTGTTCAGGATATCCCACCCCAGCGTGGCCGTCACGTAGTTGCCGTTGCCGGCGATGTCCATCAGATCCTGATAGTTCCTCATCTTGGCCGCGTGATAGCCGAGGATATGCTCGTGAAGCTGGCGCGCCGGAAAATTCGGGCCCGGCGCCGTGAGGTCCAGAATGCGGTACTTCGATGTGTCCTGCGCAAGGAACGAATCCACATCCGTTGGATTGAATACCGCCGTGGCCTGCGACCAGGGTGTAGCCTCCATCGGCCGCCAGTCCTGGCGCCACAGATCGGCAATCAGCACCACGAAGAGAATGCCGGTGAAGAATACGGGCGCAAGTTTCTGGTTCACGTACAGCCATGCAACGAGCAGCGTGCCGGTGCCGAAGAGAATCGTGAGCAGGAAGTCCGTGGATGCGTTGCCGTAGATGACGTCCTTCAACTGCAACAGATCCTGCGCTCCCTTCGCCGTGACGGACTCCGTCATCGACTGCATGTAGGACTCCTTCATCGCCGTGAAGAGCAGGAAGCCGAGCAGCATTGCGCCGCCGAAGACGATGGTGGTGCGGAGCAGCTTCTTCGCGGCCCGCTCCCAGTTCTCGCCGTTGCGGGCCATCACGATGGCGTGCAGCCCGAAGCCCGCGAGTATCGGAAGCACGAACTCCAGCAGCACCAGCGACTGGCTGGGAGCTCTGAACTTGCTGAAGCTCGGGAAGTGGTAGTAGAACAGATCGTAGAGGAACGACATGTTCTTGCCGAACGAGAGAACCAGTCCGAACAGCCCGATGGCGACGAGCGACCAGACGAACATGTTTCGCCTGTAGGCCCATATGCCCAGCAGCGCAAGGAGCAGCACGCCGATGCCTGCATAATGCCCGGCGTCCGTGAAGGGCATCTGGCCCCAGTAGGTCATGGCCTTCTGCGGCTCGATGCCGGGGCCGCTGACATCGATCTTGCCGAAGCCGTAGTAGGATGGAATCAGATAGGTGATCGTCTCCTCGGGAGAGAACGACCAGTCCGTGGCGTACTTGTAGCCGTGGCCGCCATCCTCCTGCTGGTCCGCATCCGCCTTGTCCTGCACCAGCGCCTTGGCGCCACGCGTGGAATAGGGCGTGTACTCGCTGATGGCGTTGTAGCGATCCAGACCCATTCCGTATGCGAACAATCCGGCGACCACCAGCACGCCGACCGTCGTCCCGAACCGGAGAAGCTGTTTACCGCTGGCGGCCATCAGGCTCTCGATTCCCTTGAACAGCATGTAGATGCCCACGGCCGCGGCGCCGTAGAAGGCGGTCTGCGGATGGTTCTGTTCCATCATCACATGCACCACCAGGATCAGCAGGCCGGCGTAGAGCAGGCTCCACCGCTGAAGCAGCCGCTCCAGGCACATGAAGACGAAGGGGAAGGTCATCAACACGCCGATCTTCGTGTTGTGGCCGATCATGATGTAGACGATGATCCAGGTGCTGAACATCGCGGCGAGCGCCACATAGAACGATGTGGACCGCGCGAACTGCTTCGTCCGCATCAGCAGGTACATGCCGATGCCGTAGATGAAGTAGAAGAACACCACCCGCATCAGCCAGAAGTTGCCGAAGGCGAAGATGTGCTCGATCTTGTCCAGCAGCCACATGGAGATATCCCATGCACGCTCGCCGGTGACCAGGTATGCGGCGAAGCCGGGCATGCCGCTGAAGATATACGGCAGCCAGAACGGATGCTCCCCCTTGGCCGCCATCTGATCCAGATAGGGAACGAAGCTCAGCCAGGAGATGTTGTCGTTCGTGGCAAAGTACTTGCCGGTGAAGATCACGCCGCCGAAGAAGACGAGCAGGGAGACGAGGATGAGGCCGATATAGATCGGCGTCAGATACTTCTCCGGGATCTTGTCCAGAGGTGACCGGGAATCGGTTCTGGGCGTGGCCGGCCGGCGCGTGGTGTTCGGACGTCGCGCCGGGGTGCTGCGGTTTGTTGCCATAAACGCTCTGTAGGTCGGATAGGTGTGCCGCCTGGAGGCCGATGAACCGGCGCGCATGCGGCGTGCGTGCTTGGCGGAAAGCGCAATGATAGCGACTTGCCGCGGATTAGAAAACGATGAGTGCGGGCTAGGAGCGAGTGCTGATGCGTTCCAGCAGGTGCGCCAGTTCTCCCGTGGTGTTGCGCCGCTCGTAGCGCGCGATCGCCTCGGTATTCGGAGCCTGCGTCTGCTCGCCGTTCACATGCGCGCGATACAGGCCCAGGAAGCCGCGGGCGATTCCCTCGATGTTGGATTGATGCGCCACGAAGCCGGCGCGGGTCTCGGCCACGAGATCGGCGATGGCTCCCTTCTCCGGCGCTATCGCCATCAACGGCCGGCCGGAGCCGATGTATTCGTATACCTTCCCGGGCACAACCTCGTCGCTCTCGTCGCACTCGTCCACAACCAGCAGCAGTGCGTCGGCAAGCAGAAGCTGCGCGATGCTCTCGCGGTGCGCCATGTACCCCACAACTTCGATGGCGCTCCCCAGCATGCTGCTCCGGAACATCTGCATCACCTCGTCGCCGAAGCGGCCGATGAAACGAAGCCGGATGTTCGCCGGATCGATGTCGCCGCGCTGCGCCAGCAGCTCCACGGCCTTCAGGAAGGCATCGGGATTGCGGCGGCCGTACATGGAGCCGGTGTAGGTGACGGTGTAGCGATTGTCCGTACGGGTCGATGCGTCCACAACCGGATAGTCGGCGCTGTCGAAACCGTTCGGGAGATGGTGGAACTTCGACGCGTCGAGCGATGGATACTTCCCGAGCGCATCCTTCCGGATGCCCAGCCAAGCAACCTCCACGGCGTCCGCCTCGGTGAACACGGAGCGCTCCAGACGGCGGTCGATCGCCGCCGGTATCGCCCAGCGGTCCGGCGTCGTGATGAAGCGCGTCCACGGATCGCGAAACCCTGCAACCCACGGCAGGCCCGTTCTGCGCTTCAGCCCGCGCGCAATCAGTGCGCAGGTGTAGGGAGGGGAGGAGCTGTAGATGGCGTCGATCCCGTACCTGGCGATCGCATCGAGGCCCGCCCGGTATGCATGCCGGTACCAGCCGATGCGCGCATCCGGAATGAAGAACGTTGCGCGTACGAACTCCGCAATCCGTTCGGACATGGAGATCTTCGCCCCCTCCTTCCTGATGGTGTTGACGTCGATCGCCGTTCCCTTCTCCTTCCCCGTCAGCTTCCGGTAGGCATCGTACGGTTCGAAGATCTCCGTGCGGATAACGCGCACACCGTTGGGAATCTCCTTCAGTAATGACTCGTCGCGCGCGGGAAAGTTCCCGTCGCGAACCGTCAGCACCGTGGGCTCCCAGCCGAACTCGCGCAGGTACTGCACATATTTCAACACCCGCTGTACACCCGGCCCACCCGACGGCGGGAAGTAGTAGGCAACGATCAATACGTTCTTCATAGGCCTGCCAAGATACGGAGTCCGTGGGAGTAACCATGATTGGGAACGGTTCCACCGGCGAGCCTCCGATCGCGGTCTCCGGAGGAAGCACCCGTCGGCTGCATCAGGGCGCTCCACGTCCCGACGCTCCCTTGGGAGAGCGGCCCACTCCATCCTGCATTCCCGCGTCGCACTCGCGGACGGGAGCGCTCATGTGGAGGAGATCCGGCACAGCGCTGCGATCGGAACCGGCGTTGAGGTTGAGCCTGATCCGTACCCGATCGGCTTACATGTCAATAACAACTGACCGCTGACAACGAACATCCCCGGCATGCTATCTTACTCATCCATGAATCAGATGCTGACCATTTCCCGGGACGATCGGGTATTTCAATACCGCGCGGTGGCGATTGCCCTGCAGGGCGGACGTATCCTGCTTCACAAGACGGAGGATGACTGGTTCTGGTCGCCGCCGGGCGGCCGGTGCGAGATGGGGGAGAGCGCGGAGCAGACCGTGCGGCGCGAGATGGTGGAGGAAATGGGAGCGGAGCCGCGCGTGGTGCGGCCGCTCTGGGTGGCGGAGAATTTCTTCACGTATCAGGGGCGCCGCTGCCACGAGCTCGGCATTTATTTCCTGGTGGAGTTCCCTCCGGAGACCGGCGTGCCGGATCGCGGCGATCGCTTCGTTGGAAGCGAGGGGGCAACGCCTCTTCTGTTCGAGTGGTTCAATATCGATTCGCTTGAATCGATCATCGTGAAGCCAGGGTTCCTCGCGGCCAACCTTCGCTCCGTCTCCGATTCGCTGCGGTTCATCTCACACGACGATGGCGTGAACGTTCCGTCTCCGGCAGGCGATCCGCACATCAGGCCATGACCTTCAGCCCGGAGCGGCCGGGCACCAAACGATCCAAGACCCTCACGTTGTCAAAGTCGCTCGTCATAGTGGAGTCGCCGGCGAAGGCGAAAACCATCAACAAGTATCTCGGCTCGGACTACATCGTGGAGGCCTCCGTTGGGCATGTTCGCGATCTGCCGCGCGACGGCCTCGCCATCGACATCGCGAACGGGTTCGTCCCGACGTACGTGGTGATCGGCGGGAAGGAGGAGGTAGTGAAGCGCCTGCGCGTGCTTGCCGCGCGGTGCGACCGCGTGTTCCTTGCCACGGACCCCGATCGCGAGGGGGAGGCGATTGCGCACCACATCGCCGAGGCGATTCGCGACGAGAACACCAACATCAGCCGCGTCCTCTTCAACGAGATCACGCGCAGCGGCGTCACCGCGGCAATGAGCCGGCCGCGCGACATCGATGGCGCGATGGTGCAGGCGCAGGAGGCGCGGCGCGTGATGGATCGCCTGATCGGCTACAAGATCTCCCCCTTCCTCTGGAGGCGTTTCGCCGGCGAGGCGCGGGGCCTTTCGGCAGGCCGCGTGCAATCGGTTGCGGTGCGCCTGGTGGTGGAGCGCGAACGCGCCATCAACTCCTTCATCGCCATCGACTACTGGAACCTGATCGGCCACTTCTTCACTGCCGCCGACGAGGAGATCGTTGCGCGTCTGGTGCGTGCGGACGGCCGCGATCTGCGCAACCCATCGGGCTCGCAGGTGGATCGGGAGAAGGAGGGGGTGCCATCGTACATCGCAACGTTGAAGGAGGCGGAGGAACTGCGCGATCGCGCGATGCGCGAGGCGTATGCCATCACCTCGCTCGCCACGAAGGAGATGAAGCGGAATCCGCCGCAACCGTTCACGACGTCCACGCTGCAGCAGGAGGCATCGCGCCGGCTGAAGATCAACCCGGGGCGAACGATGAAGCTTGCGCAGGGATTGTACGAAGGGGTGGATCTCGGAACCACGCGCGGGCGCCTGGGGCTTATCACCTACATGCGAACAGATTCCACCCGCGTGAGCGAGGAGGCCGTTGCCGCGGCCGAGGAGTTTATCTACAGCAACTACGGCAAGGAGTATCTCCCCGCGCCCAGGCAGGGAGCGGCTCGCACGGCGGCCGTGGCGAAGAAGCGGACGAAGGCCAACGTGCAGGATGCCCACGAGGCGATCCGCCCCGCGGATATCACGATCACACCGAAGGAGGCGCGCAGGCATCTGGACAAGGAGATGGCGGATCTCTACGAGCTGATCTGGAGCCGCTTCGTTGCCAGCCAGATGGCGCCGGCGGTGTTCGACCAGACAACGGTGGAGATCGGCGGCGGCCCGTTTCTGTTTCGTGCAAGCGGCCGCATCACCCGCTTCCACGGCTGGATGCAGATCTATGCGGAGATGGAGCCGGAGGACGAGGAGCGCGGCCGGCGTGCTGCCGGCGCCCGCGCAGCCGACGATGCGGATCGCGAGCTGGAGACGATTCTGCCGGCGGGGATTCGCAAGGGGGACGAGCTGAGCCTGAAGGAGGCCGAGACGAAGGGAAGCCAGACGAAGCCGCCGGCCCGCTACACGGAGAGCCTGCTGGTGAAGGAGCTGGAGGCGAAGGGGATCGGGCGCCCGAGCACGTATGCGGCAATCATCGCCACGATTCAGGAGCGGGGCTACGTGGAGCAGCGCGAACGGAAGCTGCACGCGACGGAGCTGGGGATGAAGGTATGCGACGTTCTGGTGCACGGCTTCCCCGCCCTCTTCGATGTGAAGTTCACGGCGAAGATGGAAGGTGAGCTGGATACGATCGCCGGCGGCAGCGCAACGTACGTGAAAGTGATGCAGCGCTTCTACAAGCCGCTGGAGGAGTCGCTCCGTACGGCGGGCCGCGGCGGCGCGCGCGCCGTTGCAGGGTATTCGCGGCTCGGCATCGACATGGGGCGCGGCTCCGCGCCGGTGCCGGCGGTGGGCGGGAACGGTTCTGCTGGCGGCGGGAATGGTTCTGGTGGCGGCGGGAACGGTTCTGCTGGCAGCGGGAATGGTTCTGCGATGGGTGGGAACGATGCATCGAACGGAGCCGCTCCGGCCCGGCGGTCCGCCCCGGCGGCAATCGATGCCGTGCTGTGCGATGCATGCGGCGCGCCGATGCGGCGGCGGCGCGGACGCGGCGGGAGCGAGTTCTACGGATGCTCCACCTATCCGGCCTGCACCGCGACGAAGGCGATCCCGCTGGACGTGCACTGCCCGGCCTGCGGGGAGGGAGCGTTGGTGGAACGGATGGGTGGTCGCTACAACAGCGTCTTCTATGGCTGCACCAGATATCCCGAGTGCCGCTTCACATCGAGCCGGAAGCCGATCAACACGCCCTGCCCGCACTGCGGCAACACATGGAGCGTGGAGAGTATTCGCGAGGGGGAGGGGACCGTTCCCGAATGCCCGAAGTGCCGCAAGCGCATCTGAGTGCGCCCGATGATTTCGCTGTGCGCCGCATTCGCCCTCCCGCAACACGTTGCCCCAACTCGTTCACCCAACGCTACCACAGGTCCAGCCGCATCACGGAACCATCTTCCGCCTCGACACCGGAATCGTTCAACGTGGTCTCGTAGTTGAGCATCATGCCGTGATCCTCATGCTCCAGATTGTGGCAATGAACGAGGTAGACGCCGGCATACGGCCCGAACTTCACAACGACGCGCGCCGATGAATACGGCGGGAGATAGATCGTATCCTTCCATCCCATGTCGCGCGGCTCCAGCGTGGTGTTGCCGTTGCGGTCCATCACCTGGAACTGCGCGCCATGCAGGTGCATGGGGTGCGGATAGAGCGTTGCGTTCGTGAACGACCACACCTCCAGATCGCCCAGGTGCACCGTCTCATCGATGCGGTCCATGTCGAACATCCGGTCGTTGATCATGTGCATCGGCGGCGACGAGCCGTCGTCCGTGCGGAGGTTGAAGTCACGCTGCCGAACGGCTGCATCGGGATTCAGCTTCTCGATGGTGGCGAGCGTGGAGGGAATGGAGGCGCCGCTGCCGCCGTCGCGCTTCACATCGAAACGCAGGATCGCCATCTCCGCACCCTGCTGCCGCCCCGAACCGCCCTGGTACCGGAGCGACTTCAGCGTCACGGAGTCGCCGATGGCGAAGCGGGAGAAATCGATCAGCACGTCCAGGCGTTCCGCGGGAGCGAGCATCGAGCTCGCCACCTCGTACGGCCGGTCCAGCAGGCCGCCGTCCGTTCCGATCACGTGGAATGCGGAGTTGTCCGAGAGTGCAAGCTGGTAGACGCGCGCGTTGGAGCCGTTGAGGATGCGAAAGCGGTAGAGCCCGCGCGCCACTTCGAGGAATGCATCGGGCGTGCCGTTGGCCAGCACCTCGTCGCCGAGATAGCCGTCGAGCTGCGCGGCGTCGTCCAACGTGTAGGTGAACTGGCGTCCCGCCTCACTCCTCCGGTCCTGAATGAGGAGCGGCACGTCGTAATCCGAAGCCGGAAGCCCGAGCGTATCCTCCTCGTCATCCGCAACGATGAAGAACCCGGCCATTCCCCGGTAGACCTGCGGGCCGGTCATCATGTGCGGATGCGGATGGTACCAGTAGGTGCCCGCCCGCTGCGCCACGGTGAAGCTGTAGGTGTACGAGGCGCCGTTCTCGAACACATCCTTCGGATGGCCGTCCATGGTGTGCGGGTTCAGCAACCCATGCCAGTGAATGTTGGAGTGGTCCGGGAGCATGTTGGTGAACTGCGCGGTAAAGCGCTCGCCCGATCGCACGCGAACGGTCGGTGCCGGGTACGATCCGCCGTATGTCCATACCTCCGTCGCGATATCCGGCCACACATTCTGCTGCGTCACGCCTGCGGTGAGGGTGCCGCCGGCGAACGGCGGCGGGATCCGCAGAGCCTGCGGCGATCCCTGAACGGCCGGCATACCGGTTCCCATGCGGTTCCCGGCGAAGAGGCGCGTGCCCGTAAGCCCCACGGCTGCGGTGCCGGCGGCTGCGAGGCGGAGAAAGCGTCTGCGAGAAGGGATCATGTGCGGAGCATGGCAAGTGGTTCGCTATCGGTTGCGCTGCGTGCGGCAGCCGGTTATCCGTCGGTCTCGTAACGCCGGAACATGGCTGCGCGTGCCGGAGCTCGAACCCCGGCACGCGCAGATGAGCTCATCGTGCAACCACAACCGGCACAACGATGCCGTTCCAGTCGCGGCACCGTACCCGGCAGTAGTAAACGCCATCCGGCAGGCCGTCCGTGTTGAACGTGACCGTGTTGGAGCCGGCCCGGAGCATGGGTGTCAGATCGTTCACGGTGCGGCCGAGCGCATCGGTGAGCTCCAGCCGCGCTCCGGGCATGCCGTGCAGCCGGCCGGCCTCCTGAATATGCACGGCCGCCGTTCCCGACACCGGATTCGGCGTCACCGTCATACGCACTCCGGTGAACGCCGCGCCCTGGCTCTCCACGCCGCCGACGCCCTGAATCAGAAGGCGAGCTCCCGTGCTGATCGCCGTGCAGGGGCCGGTGATGACGACGTCGTACGTACCGGTATCGGCAACTGCTGCGGCCCCGATCGAATATGTGCTGGAGGTTGCTCCGGGGATCGCCTGCCCGTTCCTCCGCCACTGATAGGAGAGGCCGGAACTTCCGGAGGCGGAGACGCTGAAGCTCGCAGCCTGGCCCAACTGTACGTGCTGATCGTCCGGACCGGATGCGATGGTGATGCTTCCCACGGTGAGCACCGCCGGTGCGGTTACCAGCGGCTTCGATTCGCATGGCGCATAGGCGATGGCAACCGTATAGGAGCCGGCATCAGACTGCTTCACCGATGGAATGGTGTACGATGCCCCCGTTGCTCCCGGGATCGGCGTGCCGTTGAATCGCCATTGATATGTGGCCGCCACGCCGCTCGTGGCTACCGTGAATGTCTGCGATGCTCCGGTGCATGCGGAGGTGCTTTGCGGTGTGCCGGTCACAACGGGACCGGGGTGGAACGTCACCGTCACGATGGCGCTCCGCACAACCGTGCCGCATGTATCCGTGGCCTGCAGCGAATAGCTGGCGGTATCGTTGGCGATGCCGTCGTACGTGGTGCGGGTCGCACCCTGAATCGGCGCGCCGCCCTGCAGCCATTGATAGTGGAGGCTGGTGCCGGTTGCCTCCGCCGTCAATTGAAACGCCTCGCCGCGGCAGAGCACCCTGGCCTGCGGCTGCGTGGTGAACGTTGGCTGCGCGGGAGCAATGAGGATGGCCGATTCGCCGTAGACCGTTGTATCGCCGGCATCGATCACGCGAATGCGATAGTTGCTTCCGGGAGCCAGACTGCCGGGCACTATCCAGTTCCATCCCCCCGTCGCCCCGTCCAGTCCGGTCTGAAGCGTCGAGGGATAGGTTGCGCCGCCATCGTGCGAAAGCTGGATGTTGACGGAGTGGAGGCGTGGGCTGGACCACTGGATCGGCACCGTGCTGCCGCCGCAAATCAACTGCGGGCGCGTTGGGGAGAGGATGGCGACGTTGCGCAGGTCCAGCTTCGAGATGAACGCATCGTACGAGAGCACCTCCTGGTTGCCCGTGCGCGTGCGGCCCAGCGAGTCGGAATACCGGTGCGCGGTGATCGGATAGTTCAGCGACTTCGTAAGGCCGGTGATGTAGGCCACGTTGCTGCCGGTGAAGGCGATGTCGTAGGCCACATCGCGATCGCCGCCCCCAATGAAGGTGGAGTATGCCAGGTCCGTGCCGCCGGCGCTCAACTCCGTGATGAACGCGTCCGAGGAGTTCTGCATGTGCGTGCGCATGTAGGCGTCGTTGGTGCTCGGGAAGCTGTCGGAGACGGTGGTGCCGCAGACGTAGGGGTGATCGCTCGCGTCCAGCGCGAGGCCATAGGCGTAGTCGTCGCTCGGGCCGCCGAGCATCGTAGAGAAGTTCAGCGTGTTGCCGGTTGGATCGATCTGGCTCACGAACCCGTCGGACGCGCCGCCGCGATAGGCCTGCTGGAAGACGTTCGGTGTGGTCGGGTAGTCGTGGGAGGATGTGGAACCGCAGAACGTGATCGCGCCCAGTGACGTGAGCGCGATATCGCTTCCGATATCCTCCGCATTCCCGCCAACATAGGTGGAGTAGAGGAGCGCGGTGTTGCCCGGATTCAGCTTGAACACAACCACGTCGCTCGCTCCGCCGTTGAACGTCTTGTCGATCGCATTGCCGGTTGTCGGGAAGTCCGTGGAGGAGGTGATGCCCACCACGTAGGCGTTCCCGGCGGCATCCAGCACCATGCCGTTGGGGGAATCGTTGCCGCTCCCTCCAACGTAGGTGGAGGAGTTCAGCGTGCTTCCGTTCAGGCTGAGGGAACTCACGAAGATGTCTCCGGGCGCGCCGTTGAACGTTGTATCGTACGCTCCGCGGGTTACCGGGTAGTCCGCGGCCTGCGTGAAGCCGGCCACCCGGATATCGCCTCCCGGTCCGAGACGCAGCGCATAGGCACCGTCGGCGCCGAGGCCGCCGATGTAGGTGGAGAAGTCCAGCGCCGATCCGTTCTGATTCAGCCGCAGCACGAACGCATCGCTCAGGCCGCCGATGTAGGTCCTGGCGTAGGCGGATGCCGTGGTGGGGAAATCACTGGAGCCGGTGAAGCCGCACACGTACGCATTGTTCTGATTGTCCAGCACGATGGCGCGCGCGTCCTCGAAATTGCTGCCGCCGATCACTGTGGAGTAGACCAGCGTGTCGCTGACGCAATCGAACTTCGCCACGAACGCATCCACCGTACCGCCATTGAACGTGCGATCGTACGCGCCAACGGTTCTCGGGAAGGAATCGCTGGGCGGGGCGGACCATGCCGCGGCGTAGCCGGCGATGTAGGCGTTGCCGGATGCATCCACTGCAACGGCGTACGCTCCATCGTCGCCGCTGCCGCCGACGAAGGAGGAGTAGAGAAGCGGATCGATGACAAGCTGATGCGAGCGGTCGTAGCTGCCCACTGTGAACTTCACCAGGCCCTTCGCATCCACCGTGAACGAACAGGCAACCGGCATCTCCTTCTCGCCGATGCGCTGGTAGGCGTACAGGCCATGCTGCACCAGGTTCCCCGCTCTTGTTGCGATCACCAGATCGCCGTTCGCCTCCGCCGTCACGGACTTCGCGCCGGTGTATCGCATCGCGATACGTGCCGGGTCCGCTCCGGGAGCAACGGCAAGGTCGTATCGCGGCCGCCCGGCCTCGTAGTAGAAGACAGCGCTGATGCCGGGATAGATCTCCTCCGTCCGGGCCTGGGAATACCGTTCCACATTCCGTGCCCATCGCGACGAGTCGCGACCGGTCAGATAGTTGAATGCGCCCGGAAGCCGCCCGATTCCCCGGGCCGCAATTCCGTTGGATGCGCCGATGAACTGAAGGCCTACGATGCAGCCGGTGCGGCGCATGGCTCCGCTGCGAAGCGACGTCGTGCCACCGGCCGTGCCGCCGCCGGCCTCTGCCGGCTGAAGCGTGTAGAGATCGAACAGGATGCCGGCGCGCGTGAGCCAGAGGTCAACACCGGGAGCGCGCGATCCGAACAGTACATCTGCCGGCCACTGCCCGCAGTTCCTGATGAAGCTTGCACCGGCGGAGCGTACGCCGTTGACGCCGGCCGGCGATGCCGCAGCCGGTTGTGCCGCGGCCGGTTGTGCCGCGGCCGGTTGTGCCGATGTATGGAACGGACCTGCCAGTGCCGATGCGATGAAGAGCGCCAGCCCGGTGGCGGCGGAACGAAGACGGAGATTCATGTACGTACTCCACGGAAGAGCGGGTGAATCGGGAGGATGAATACGGAGCGCGCCGGACCTCCATGTGCCGAACGGCAATGGAAATGTGACGGCGAAAATGCGAAGAATGACCGGAAGAAACCACCATCGCGCGCCGCGCGGATGCCCGGCACCCTCCCCGGGTGAACCGTGCGGGCGAACCGACGCAGCATGGAGCGGGAGCGGGGAGCATGGAGCGGGAGCGGGAGCGGGGAGCGTGGAGCGGGGAGCATGGAGCGTGGAGCGGGGAGCGTGGAGCGGGAGCGTGGAGCGTGGAGCGGGAGCGTGGAGCGGGGGCGTGGAGCGGGGAGCATGGAGCGGGGGCATAAACACGACGGCGCGTGCCGTTCTCCGACACGCGCCGTTGCGCTACACGATCTGATCATTCCACCATTGTCTACGAGCTCATCGCCTTCAGGAAGTCGCGGTTCACCTTGGTCCCCTGCATGCGGTCCAGGAGGAACTCCATGGCTTCCAACGGGGTCATGTCGCTGATCACCTTGCGAAGGATCCAGATGCGGTTCAGATCTGCCGCATCGGTGAGCAGTTCCTCCTTACGCGTGCCGGAGCGGATGATATCGAAGGCCGGGAAGATGCGGCGATCGGCCAGGCGGCGATCCAGGATGATTTCCATGTTGCCGGTTCCCTTGAACTCCTCGAAGATCACCTCGTCCATTCGCGAGCCGGTATCGATCAGGGCGGTGGCCATGATGGTGAGCGACCCCCCCTCTTCGATGTTACGCGCCGCGCCGAAGAAGCGCTTCGGCTTGTGGAGTGCGTTGGCGTCCACACCGCCGGAGAGAATCTTGCCGGAGTGCGGCACCACCGTGTTGTGAGCGCGGGCCAGACGGGTGATGGAGTCGAGCAGGATCACCACGTCGTACTTTGCTTCCACCAGGCGCTTTGCCTTCTCCAGCACCATGTCCGCAACCTGCACGTGCCGTTCGGGCGGCTCGTCGAAGGTGGAGGAGATAACCTCCGCCTGTACGGAGCGCTCCATGTCCGTCACTTCTTCCGGGCGTTCGTCGATCAGCAATACGATCAACTTCACCTCGGGATGGTTGCGGCTGATGGCGTTGGCAAGCTTCTGCAGCAGAACGGTCTTGCCGGACTTCGGCGGCGAAACGATGAGGCCGCGCTGTCCCTTGCCGATCGGGGCAAGCAGGTCCATGATGCGCATGGAATACTCACCCGGCGTGGTCTCCAGTTCCAGCTTCTCGTTGGCGTAGAGCGGCGTCAGGTTGTCGAAGATCGTCCGATCGCGCATGAGATCGGGCGACTGGTAGTTCACCTGCTCCACCTTGAGCAGTGCGAAGAAACGCTCGCCTTCCTTCGGCGAACGCACCTGGCCGCTTACGCAGTCGCCGGTACGCAGCCCGAACTTCTTGATCTGCGAGGGCGAAACGTAGATATCGTCTGGAGAGGGGAGGTAGTTGTAGTCGGACGAGCGAAGAAAGCCGTAGCCGTCGGAAAGAACCTCAAGCACACCCTCGGAGAAGTTGATGCCGTTGTCGCGCCCTTCCTGGCGCTGCATCTGCGACTGGGCCTCGAGTATCTTGAATATCAGTTCCTGTTTCCGGTAATCGCTGTATCCGGGTACATTGAGATCTTTCGCGATCTCGGTCAATTCGGCAATCCTCTTCGCCTTCAGTTCGGCGAGATCAAGCAATTGAGGATTCCCAGCGTCATCGAATGTGGGCATGCTTGAATGATCCTCGTAGGGAGATGATGTTGTGATCGTGTATGTACTGTGCTACGTTCTGCTCGGATATCGAAACGGCTGAGGCGATTGCTCGCGCACGGACGCTCATGACTTGGATGTGCGTTCGCCGTACTTCGGACCAGCGTATCGCCGGGGGAGCGCCACGCAGTCTAGACCGACGGCATTCACAATTGAATCTGTTCGCGGACCGAGTCGGGAGGGCAACGCTTCGTGATACCGTGGGGCACGGTCTCAGCTACAACGTCATTGTTGGAAAGCCACTCGGGGATAGACTGGCGCGTGAGGCCGCCCGGCAGGATTTTGAAGCAGCTACTGCAATTAACGCCAACGAACGCGTACCACCACACTTGGAGCCGAAGATCAGCTCTTGTTGACCCTCACACCTGAGGACGGAGTTCCAGAGATCGAATGGGAGAGGTATCCGTGGATGTTGAGCACCTGCAAATATCACCACACTCGCCAAATCTGTCAAGTGGTTTCTGCAGCGTGGCCATACCGTTACAGAAATTTATGATAATCCGGCGCCCGTATTTGCCCTCCCGGGATTGATTTTTCCCACCGGAATGAGCGGCGGACACGGCTTCCGGCGGCGGCCGAAGCTGCCGCCGAAGCGTCAGTCGTCTGCCGCGGCGGGCTTGGCCGGCGATGCATCGTGATAGCTGAATGCCGCCAGGCGCGCGGCCACCTTGTCCTGCACGGAGCGGTACAGGCCATGATTGCCGCCGTTCATCAGCATCGAAAAGCAGACGAACTCGCCGTCGCGCGTGGTCACGTAGCCGCAGAGAGCGGAGACATTGTTGAGCGTGCCCGTTTTTCCGTGAACGTTCTTCTCCGCATACGTGCCGCGCATTCTGTGCCGGAGCGTTCCGTCCACGCCGGCGATCGACATCACCGAGTAGAGCGATTCGAAGATCTTCTTGTCGTTGTAGGCGGCATGCAGGATGCCCACCAGGGTGGAAGCGGTCAGGCAGTTTGCGCGTGAGAGCCCTGAGCCATCATTGATAAGACAGCGCTCAAACGGGATGCGGTTGATCGTCATCCGGTATTGAATCTTCTGCACGCTCTTCTGCGCCGTCTCCTGCTGCCCGCCGGCCGCCCCCCCAATCATCTTGAACACATATTCGGCCAGGAAGTTATTGCTGTTCTTCATCACAACGCGAAGAATGTCGATCAGCGGCCTTCCCGTTTCAGAAAGTGTCCGGTACTTCGCCGGCGTTACGCCGGCAGTCGCCTGGCCGTTGATGGTGATGCCGTTCAAACGGAGGCGATCGTAGATCATCCCGGCAATCACCAGCGGTGCGTTCCGCATCTGGTAGCGATAGCTCGCCGTGCGGTTCGGTGCCATGGAGCCGGTGACCGTGATAACCTGCCGGCCGTTCTCCCCGGCGGTCATCGTGATCTTCAGCGGCCCGCGATCCACCGCAGGCGCATCGGCCTTCGCACTCCCGGCGGCGTTCGGCTTCTGCCTGGCCGCCGCGCCGGCCTGCTTCGGCGCTGGCTTCGCGGCTGCCACCACATGGCGGGTCTCCTTCACCGCATGGGCCTTCGCCGTGCGTTCGCGTGCCTCCCGCGCGGCCTTCGCCGTGCGCCCCTTCGGCGCCTTCTCCGCCTGATGCCCGCGTGCCGTGCGCGTCGCCGCTCCCTTGGCCGGCTTCGCCGGCGCATGCTTCCGGCCGGCCGGGCGGGCGGTCTGCCTGGGAGCCTGATGCCTGCCGCGCCCCTGGTTGAGCGGATAGGTGCCCCACGTATCGGCCGGCTCGTCGCCAAACCGCTCCGTGGTCATCCTCCCCGATCCGGGGAGCAGCATTGCATGATGGCGCCCGCGCTTCCCGGAGCGTGCGGCGCGGGGTGTCGCCACCACAGCGTTGTTCACGATCTCGAAGCCCGCGGAATGCGGAATGGTCTGAACGTTGCAGGGGAGGCCGGGCGTGCGCGGCGAGGAGATGACGAGCGTGAAGACGCTATAGTCCAGCGTGAGCGCGGCAATCGGCGGGAGCGGTTCAACAACGTCCTTGTCGCCGCTGTACTGAACGCGTTCCGTCTTGTTGTCGAAAAAGCTGCCGTCGCCAACAACGTTACCATCGATCTGCTTCACGCCGCTGTTGACGAACTGATCCACCAGCTGGTCGATATCGTTCACGGTGAGAAGCGGGTCGCCATATCCCTTCACGTAGAGATTTCCCTTCAGCACACCGTTCTGTGGCTTCGCCTCCGCCGCCAGCACCGTCTTGACGGAGTAGTTGGGGCCCAGCTCGGAGAGCGCAGTGAACGCCGTCACCACCTTCGTGTTGGAGGCAGGCGTCAGCGGTGCGTCGGCATTGAGAGAGAAGAGGGAGTGATCCGAGACAAGCGAACGAATCTCCACGCCCACCTTGCCGTTCCTGGTTTCCGGCATCGTGAGCAGCGCGCGAATGTCGCCGGCCAGTTTCTCGAGCGCACGTGCGGAGTCCGCGGCAGTCAGGGCCGCGTGCTGCTGCGTGCTGTCGATGGCCGGGATTGCCGCGATCGCCGCGCTCGGCACCGGATCCCACGGAGAGAGGAGGAGTGCGAGCGTGGTCAGCAGGACGAGCGTTGCAGCCAGACGCTTGATCATGGGTTGCCGTAGAGAGTGTGTTCCACCGAGCCACAGATGATGTGGCCGAGCACGATGTGGGTTTCCTGAATGCGCTGGGTATCGGTGGAAGGAACGATGATGGGGACATCGCACGTGTCCTTCAACACACCGCCATCGCCGCCAAGCAGGCAGATGGTATGCATGCCGATGTTGCGAGCCGTCTGAACCGCCGCCAGCACGTTGCGGGAGCGGCCGCTGGTGGAGATGCCGACCAACACGTCGCCCGCTCTGCCAAGCCCTTCCACGTTGCGCGCGAACACATTGTCGAAGCCGATGTCGTTGCCGCCGGCCGTCATGTTGGAGGGGTCGGTCGCCAGTGAAACGGCGCCGAGTGCGGGGCGCTGGATGTCGTGGTTGAGGCGGATCATCAACTCCGTTGCCAGATGCTGGCAATCCGCCGCGCTGCCGCCGTTGCCGCAGAACAGCACCTTGCCGCCGTTGCGGTAGGCATCGCTGATGATCTCCACGGCACGGAGCGTCGCGGCACGGCATGCCTCGATGCTTCGTTCCTTTACCGCGGCGCTGTCGCGCAATGATTGAACGTAGAAATCCTCTATACTCATAAGCGACAAAAATAGGGAGAAAGGGGGAGTTCTGGACGCGCGGCATATCGCCGGATTACAAAGACCCCACAATATCTCCTTCAGCGGCCGCAGAGGCCGGTCTGCCGTGCGTGCCGGCAGCGGCCGGTTATGCCCCGTGGCCGTTGTGCCTTCGGCGTGAAATCGTGTAGGGGAGAACGATCGTGCGTTTGAGGTTCGCGATGTAGTTCCGCCGCCGCTCGCGGTCCAGCGGGCTGAAGTGCTTTGCCTGCCAGTAGATCTCCCCAACGAGGCCCGCGAGGAATACTCCCGTCAACAGCGCCGACACATAGGCCAGATACTCCTGGTCCGTCACATCCAGCAGATGCTGAAGGAGGCCGCCGGCTGAGAGGACCGCGATGAAGACGAGAAAGAGAATCGATTCGAAAGCGTCCGCCATGATCCGTTTGCGGTTCCCGGGCGCGGACGTGCGCCGCTCCTCGCGAAACTGCGTGAGCCGGAAGTTCATGCCGAATGTCGCAGCCGCCAGCAACAACGCCATCCACCAGCGATAAAAGCTGTGGAACGCGAGCAGGAAGAAGAGATGCATCGAGATGAGCAGGGCGTACTCCGCCGTTCGCTGGAGCCGCTTCAGGCGGAGCTCGTTGAGAAGCGCGCGCTCCTGCTGCAGCTTCCTTCGAAGTTCATCCCTGGCGGCCTCGGCTGCCTGAGGGTCGGCGGACGTTCGCTCGTCGCTTTGAGACGCGCCTTCGTGCTGCTCCGGGCCTTCGTGCTGCTTCGGACCTTCGTGTTGCTCCGGGGTGCCGGCCGCGCCGCCTTCGTCTGCCCGGTCTGCCGGGTGGAGGTTGTAGTCCTGATCATCCATGGGTGACGTGCATTCTGTTCCGGGGCTCGCTCACACATCTGCGGTCTGCATATCCTTCGGGATGAAGCTGCGCAGCAATGTGATGTTTTCGATATCCTCGCGAAGGTCCGGTCCCTTCGGCGTCTCGATAACCTTCGGCACCGAGATGAATCGTCTGTCGGCCATCAGCATGCGGAATGCGGTCTCGCCGATCCGGCCGCGGCCGATATGTTCATGACGATCCACGCGCGATCCGAGCGTCGTCTTGGAATCGTTGAGATGAAAGAGCACCAGATGATTCAGTCCGATGATCTCCTCGAACTGCTCCATCGTCTCGGTATAACCGGCTTCGGTGCTGATGTCGTAACCGGCCGCGAAGACATGGCAGGTATCGAGGCAGACGCCGATGCGGCTCCTGTCGTCGATCTGCCGAATGATGGCGGCGATCTCCTCGAAGCGCCAGCCGAGAGTGGAGCCCTGGCCGGCCGTGGTCTCGATTACGGAGATCGTGTTGCTGTCCGGAGTGGCGCTGTGCGCGCGGTTGATCTGCCGTGCCACCAGATCCAGTGCCTGGCCGGCCGGCTGGCCGCAGGCGGCGCCGGGATGGAAGTTGAGAAGCCGTATGCCGAGTTGCCCGGCGCGCCGGTGTTCGTCCACGAATGCATCGAGCGATCGTGCGAATGTCTCATCGTTCGGCGAGCAGAGATTGATGAGGTAGGAATCGTGGATGGCGATGGCCGAGAGAGGGAAGTCCTTCGCGGCCGCATGCCACTCCGCGAGCTGCTCCGGCGTGAAATCCGGTGCGCTCCATCTGTTGTTGTTCTTGGAGAATATCTGGAGCGCGGTTCCGTTGAAAACCCGCGAGCGGGAGATTGCGCGGTGGATCCCGCCGGCAATCGATGTATGAGCACCAAGCATGCCGTAACATATCCAGCGGTAATGGGTTACGCAATGGCTCCAGAAAGGCCGGCGTGCATGCTGACCCTTTCCCTCGTTATCTTTCCGTACATACATGGGTCCAGCCATCGATGATGCGGATCACTCATTGACCAGGCAATGCACATGCAGAAGAACACAGCTATCGTAGTACTGCTGCTCTCGATCGTGGTGCTGGCCGCCGTCCCGGCGCGCGCGCAGTTGATTGTCCCCTCGTACGAACGGCACCAGCCGTTCGTGTTCTGCAACGCCACCCCGCAGGGGGACGAACTTTCGGTTCCGTTCGATCTCATCAATCACGGCTCCACCGTGATCACCGTGGACTCCGCCCTGGCCGCGGGCGATACCACGGACTTCTACGCCAACTTCATCGTGGGATCGGATGTTCGCTACCTGAACCCGGTTCTCTGGAAGTACATCAACGAGAAGGTGCTCAACCCCGGCGATGTCTTCTTCAACAGCTTCTTCTTCACCCCGAAGTCCGCGGGCGACAAGCATCTCACGGTAACCATCTACTATCACGACACCGCGGCGGCCTTTACCACACAGTGCTCGCTGACCTTTCACGCGATCGGAGGGCCGTCCGGATTCGGCTTCCTCAGCTCGCTCACCGATACCATCCGGTACGCGGATTCGCTTCACTTCAGTTCGATCACGTACGACCGCGGTGTGGTGAAGGATTCCGTCACCATCATCGATACCCTGGCCGTGGGCGATACGTATCGCGCTGCGATGGAAGGGGAGAAGCGGCTGGACCTGACCACCTGCGGAGCCACCACCGTCACGCTGATCAATGCCGTCACCGATACACCGGACGACAGCTTCGCCGTGATCAGCCCGACGGTGCCGCACGACCTGGCCTCCGGCGACTCGACGCTCGTGGACTACATCTATGTTTCCCGCAACGCCGAGGTGCCGTACCGTGTGGCCACGATCACATTCCATACCAACGACGGGCAGACTGCGACGGTGCGCCTGATCCTGGTGAAGCCGAAGCCGAGCGCCGTGGACGATGGCGGCTCGCACGATGAGCGGGGGGGTGCTGCAACGGCCATCTCCATCGATGGGGCGCCGAATCCCTTCACCGGCTCCACCACGCTGCATGTGGCGCTTCCCCGGGCAGCCAATGCGCGGCTCTCGATCGTGGATGGCCTGGGACGCGAGGTGGCGGTGTTGATCGACGGCCCGCTCGAGGCCGGCGCGCGCGACCTTCAGTTCAATGCGGAGGGGCTCCCCGTAGGACTGTACTTTGCGCGACTCTCGGTCAACGGCGAGGCGCGAACCTACCGGCTGATAAACGTACGGTAGGCGACCCGTATCGCAGCAGTTGACAGCAGCACCGGATCCCGGTCCGAAAGTTCCCGGGGTCCGGTGCCGCGTGATATCAGCCGGGAGCATTGGTGCTCGCAGCGGAGGATGAGGCGCGGCGTATCTTCCTCCAGTGCGCCCGCGGCATCACCCGCTCCGGCCCAGGCGAGCCTTCGGTGCAGTTCGTTCGGGCATACATATATCCGACTCACCAGCGGTGGGAGGGGAGAAGGATGGGATGTACCTGCGGCGCTCCGGCAGTTCAGGGACTGGGGCTCTATCGATGCACCATTGGTTGTGCGCGAACCGTGATCCCGGCTGCCGGCCGACGGCCGGGGAGCATACACCGCCGGAACGGTGCGCCGCTCCGCGGCCTGGCGGCCGGAAGAAGATGATTGATGGAGCTGCAAACGGCACGCCGTGCGGCTTTCCAGAGAGTGATCCCGTTGAACGCCGGTCGCAACGCCGCCCATCCGCGACCGGTGCATCCGCCGGCGATCGGTACGTGCGTTTCCGTCACTACAGTCCACTACGTACAGAGGGAATTGCTTCCTGATAGCACTGCGGTCTGTTATCGCGGAGTGTGACTCCGCGATCGTCATCGGAAGAATGGGGCCGGAGTAGAACTCAGGCCCAACGTGCTCTTCAGAGCATAGCAGGATGCGTCTTCGCAAGTACTTAGTTTGCCTTCGCTCCAAGCAGGCGGGCGAGCGTCTTCTCCAGGTTCGCGCCGCGCAGGTCATTCTCCGTGGCAACGATGGTGCCGGCCGCATTCACGAGGATCGGCTTCGGAATGCCCATCACCTCGAATTCCTTCCCAAGTGCTCCGCCGAACGCCCCCTCGGCAAAGCCATGCTTCCACGGCATCTTCCATTTCTTCTGTCGGAACTTCGCTATGTCGTCAACGCTCCGGTCGAATGAGATGCTGACGATCTCGAATCCCTTCGCGTGATACCTGTCGTACGCGGCATGCAGGTTCGGCATCTCTCCCACGCACGGGCCGCACCACGTCGCCCAGAAGTCAATCAGGTAAAGAGTTCCTTTCATCGTCTCATTGCTGATCTTCGTTCCGTCGTCGATCGAAACCAGCGAGAAGGGAGGGACGGCATGGCCGATCTGGGTCTTCCCGTCCGGATCGAGCTCGGAGCGCACGTAGCCTGCCTCGCGATTACCCGGGAAGGACGTCGTCAGATAGTCGAAGTAGGAGCGAAAGCGCTCCGGCTCGCCGGCCGCGGAGATGGAGCGAAGCGTTGCGGCGATCTCCTCCACCCGGACCACGGTATCCGGATGTTCGCGGATCAACCGCCAGCGGAACGCCTCGTTGCGTTCGCTGGTGCCGATGCTCGAAATCACTTCGCTCAGCACACCGGGCTGGAGCGACCAGTACGGAGACGTCGGCCCGAGTTCCGCGAGCGCAAGCTGCACCAGCCCGGTATCGAGCTGATGGTAGCCAAGCCCGGCGAGCGTCAGGTAGCTGTAGAGAAGGGCCCGGCGCATCTCGCGATCCGGCACCCTGGTGGCCCGCATCGCGATCGCCTGGGCCTCGCCGCTCCAGTCCAGGCTCTCCGGCGATGGCGTCTCGCCGCGCGCCGTCTGTGCCTCGAGGTATGCGTTCAGTCGCTGCCCGCGCTTGCCGATATCCTGAATCAGCGAACTGACATGTTCCACCGAACGATCGTAGATCTTGGCTGCCGGGAGAAGGCCCGGCGGCGGAAGCTTCGCGGGGTTGAACGTGATCGTTACCGATCCGTTGGCCGGCGTCACTACTGAACGAAAGTCGCCCTGCTGGTCCGATGCGTAGCGTTCGCTCGCGGTTCCGTTTGCGCTGAAGCTGCCTCCGGCGGCCGTGCCGTCGCCCGGGAACACGAGCTGATAGGAGAACGATTCACCGGATGCCGGCATCGTGATCGAGTACGTCCCATCCTTCTGTCTGGCGAGCGGCCGGCCGCTTCGGAAGGCGAAGCCGTTGAAGTCGCCGATGATCGTCACGGCCGCGTAGTCCGTGCCGAAGATGTGTGTGCCGAGCACGACATCGATGTTGATCTCGTGCGGCTCGCTCACCATCACCGGCACGGTATAGGATGCATGATCGACGCCGCTGAACTGAACGTAGATCAGTCCGGTGCGATCGGTCTCCACCAGATACGTTCCGTCGGAGTCCGCGCGCGCAGAGGTAAACGGCGACAGCCGCTCGCCTGTCGCGAGATGCACTTCCGCCCGGGCCATCGGCTGATTGTCGTGGCCCAGCAGCCTGCCGCTGAAGACGGTCCTGGCTGCATGTAGCGCGGGGCAGGCGACCAGGAGCAGCAGGACGGATGTGACGAACTTCTTCATGATGATGTGTCCATGATGGAATGGCCCCGGGCGGTTTGTACATTGCATCGCACTTCGCTTCGGGCCGGCATTGAATGCCCGCTACACTACGGAAATCCCGGCAAAGGTGCCAGCCGGCATTGCAGCCGGGTTGCGCAGAATCTATCTTCGGCCTCGGTGCCGGTTTTCGTCTGCCGATGCCGCCGCCCGGCCCCCGATGCCGGGGCAGGCACACATCCGTTCGGCAACAGTTCAACGTTCACGTAATCGATCAGCATGTCACTCCGAATCATCGTCGGGCCGATTCTCCTTGGCGTCGCACTCCTCTCCATGCTTGGCGTTCCCGGCTGCAAGGATGCGGCCACCAATCCGTCGACAATCGACACGCTCGAGACACTGACGCCGAACCACGTCATCCTTACGCTGACCAACATCGCCTATCCGGCTGACTCCGTGGTTGCCGTCTACGACGATCCCGACGGCAGCGGGAGCGGCGCCGCAACCATCGATACGCTTCGGCCTGCATCCGGAGTGAACTACACCGGCCAGCTCACGTTTCAGTTCCGCGGCAGGCTTGCCGGCCGCACCGCGGATACCGTGCTGGACCTTACCCCAACGTACCGCCGGCTTGGAACGAAGCATCAGATCTTCTACACGCTCGACGGGCCCGATGCGGCGCGCACCACGATCACGGTAACGGACCGCGACACGAAGAATCTTCCACTCGGGGTGGCCACCTTCTTCGCGGTGGCGCCGGGAGGCGCCGGCAGCGCCACGCTTCACATTCAGCTTGGGTACTACTCCGACACTGCCCGACCGAAGGACGGCACGCTTGCCCCGTATCAGAGTGACTTCGACGCTCTCTTCCCGGTGATCCTTCATTGAGCGTTCCTCTGTGCGGTGAATGCCGTGGCGAAGGAGATCTGTGACAGCTCATCGATGGCAGGAACGGTTGCTTCGTCGGTTCGTTCCCGCCCATGACAACGTATCGATACCACGCATACATGAGACCAACCAAGCGCGCTCAACCCAGACTGATACGGGCCTCGGAGCTGACGGCGTTGTTGCCGGTCACGCCGGAAACGGTTGTACCGGCGCCTGCGGCCCGACGGAGTTCCGGGAATCGGCCGAAGCGACCCGGCTCCTCGCCGGCACTCCCGAAGGCGCCGTTCTGGACTGCCGAGGAGGATGCGTTCCTGCGGAAGCATTACCCTCGCGAAGGTGCGCGGTTCGTTGCCGAGAAGCTTGGCCGCCCGAAGGGAGGCGTCAACGAACGCGCGGCGGCCCTGGGCATCCGCTCGCTTTCGATCCGTCCCTGGACGCACAGGGAGGAGGCCATTCTACGCCTGCAATACCAGAAGCTGACGGCGAGCCAGCTTGCCAAGCGTTTGAATCGCTCCGAGCAGAGCGTTCGGCATCGGATCAGGAAGCTGGGGTTGAACGACTCCGGCTCGACGCCGTGGACTTCGGATGAGCTGGCATATCTGACGGCGCACTACGACAGCATGACCAATGCGGAGATCGCACGGACGATTGGGCGATCGGTCGATGCGGTCGAACTGAAGGCTGGGCGCCTTGGACTGTCCCGGCGCATCGTGCGCCTGACGCCGGACCAGGAGCGGTATGTGGCGGAGAGCCTCGGCGTGAAGAGCTATGCGGCACTGGCGCGGGAACTCGGCGTAGGACTGAGAGCCATCACCTACATCGCCCGCCGGAGCGGCCATCGCGCCCGCCCGACCTCACGCCCCTGGACGGCAGACGATGACGGGATACTGCGACGGCTCTTTCCGGTTATGACCTGGGAGGAGATCGGAAAGCAGCTGGACCGCACGGCGCTCGCGGTGAAGCTGCGGGCGCGGGCGCTCGGATTGTTCGGGAGGAATGCGAAGTCTGCCGGTGAGTAAGCCGTTGCCGTCGCAGGAAACGGATGCCATGGTCCTTCGCTCCTATGCGGTGGCAGGAGCGCAAAAGAGTACTTGTCCGGGTCCGCCATATTGAATACAATGCCGCATCATCGGTTGCGTCGATCATACCATTACGATCGGTCTGCATCAGGACTGCGATCATCATCCCTGGTCGGCGAACCCCATCTGTCTGCGGCCATGCGCACTCGCATCGGAATAGTCTTCAACGCCGCGCGACTTCCGCTCTCGGTTGTTGTTGCCCTGTTGCTGGTACCGGCATTCGCCTCGCGAGCGCAGGACTTCGGAAAGAACAAGGTTCAGTACAGAACGTTCGACTGGAAGTATATCCAGACAGACCACTTCGACATCTATTTCTACGACTCGGCAGGCGTGAACCTCTCCAAGTTCACGGCGTTCGTTGCGGAGAACGCATTGCACGACATCCAGAAGCACTGGCGGTACCGCATCACCAACCGCATTCCGATCGTCGTCTACAATTCCAAGAACGACTTTCAGCAGACCAACGTGGTGAGCGAGTATCTGCCGGAGGGGGTTGGCGGCGTGACGGAGTTGTTCAAGAACCGCGTGACGGTTCCCTTCGAGGGGGACTGGGAGAAGTTCCGCCATGTGGTTCATCACGAGCTGGTGCATGCGGTACTCAACGACAAGTTCTATGGCGGAACGATACAGTCGTTGATCACGAACAACATCCGCTTCATGCTGCCGATATGGATGAACGAGGGATTGGCGGAGTTCGAGTCCGAGAACGGTTACGACATTCAGACCGATATGTTCATCCGCGATGCGGTGATCGGTGAGTATCTGCCGCCGCTCGAATATCTGGACGGCTATTTCGCCTATCGCGGCGGGCAGGCGTTCTACTGGTATGTGGAGCAGACGTACGGTCGCGAGAAGATCGGCGAGCTGTTGAACCGCGCGAAGACCACCGGCGACCTGGATGCGGCGTTCCGCGGGGCGTTCGGCAAGACGGTGGAGGAGTTCTCCGACCAGTGGCTCTACGATCTGAAGAAGCTTTACTGGCCGGACGTTGCGGACCGCAAGCGCCCCGGTGACTTCGCGCAGCGGCTCACCGACCACCGGCACGAGGAGTCCTTCTTCAACACGTCTCCCTCGCTCTCGCCGAACGGCGACAAGATCGCGTTCATCTCCGATCGCGACGAGAACCGTTCGGTGTACGTGATGCCGGTGGGGAGTCCGAAGAAGGCCGTGAAGCTGGTGGAGGGGGAGGAGAGTGTGGACTTCGAGGAACTGCATCTGTTGACCCCCTCGATCGCCTGGTCGCCGGACGGCAGGAAGATCTCGCTTGCGGTGAAGTCCAACGGGCGCGATGCGATCTACATCGTGGATGTGGAGACCGAGGAGCAGCAGAAGCTGGTGTTCGATCTGGATGGCATCTACTCGGTGGACTGGTCTCCCGACGGCAGGACGCTCGCGTTCCAGGGAATCCGGGGAGATCACTCGGACATCTTCACCTACGATCTGGCGGAGCATCGGCTGACGAATCTCACGGACGACATCTTCACCGATGCGGAGCCGGCGTGGTCGACGGACGGACGGACGCTTTACTTCCTCTCGGACCGGCGGGACAATCCGGTTGCGCGGTACAATCGCGACAACTTCCTGATCTGGAACTACGACTACAACGCGCACGACATTTTTGCGATCGACGTTGCAACGCGAGCGCTGCGGCGGGTGACCTTCTCCGACAAGGTTGCCGAGAGCGCTCCTACGCCGATGCCGGGGGGGAGGCTGATGTACATCTCCGAGCAGAACGGCATCGGCAACGTGTACGTGCTGGACTCCGGCGCGGCAACGGCGCGCCCGATCACGAACTCCATCAGCGGGATCGAGCAGCTCACCGCGTCGCACGACGGCGGCATGCTGGCATTCACGGCATGGAACGGCGACGGGCAGGACATCTTTCTGATGCGGATGCCTGCAACGGCCCATGTGGATGGCGACACGCTTGCGCGCACCTCGTATCTGAAGCGGCTGGCGGCCGCGGCCAGCACGGACAGCAGCATGCCTGCAACGGTGCCGCCGGTGACGGTGGTAACGCCGCTCAAGGGGTACGGTGCGGTGCGCATCGACCCAACCGATGCGGTGCCGGAGCGGCGCGGCGCGGCCGGTGCGCTGACCGGTACGGTGAATGGCGGGGACTCCGCACTCGATGAGCCGGATGATACGCACCTGGTTGCCGGAGACTATGCGGCGCGCGACTACAAGGTGAAGTTCACACCCGATATCATTCAGGCCACCGGAAACTACACCTCGTTCTACGGCGTGCAGGGAGTGACGCAGATGCTCTTCAGCGACATGCTCGGCGATCATCAGATCTATCTGGCGATGAGCCTGCTGCTCGATCTGAAGAACAGTGACTTCCTTCTCAGCTATTCCTATCTCCCCAGGCAGATAGACTACGGCTTCGACCTGTTCCACTCATCGCGTTTCCTCTACGTGACGGACGAGGTGACCGGCCAGGAGTATCTTACGCGGTTCCGCCAGTACGGCATCGCCGGGCATGCATCGAAGCCGTTCAGCCGCTTCAACCGGCTCGATATGAATCTCAGCCTCATCAACGTCTCGCGCGAGCCGCTGGAAGGGGACGCGCTGACGTATCAGTCCAAGCTGCTGCTGGTGCCGAGCCTCTCCTACGTGTTCGATAACACCACGATGTGGGCGTTCAATCCGGCGCGCGGTTCGCGCTACTTCGCAACGCTGATGGCGAGCCCCAAGCTGAGTTCCGGCGGGGTGGGCTTCTACACGTTGATGGGGGACTTCCGCCACTACTTCCCGTTCGGGAAGGAGGGGGCATACAGTCTGGGCGCACGCTTCTCCGGAGGAGCAAGCTTCGGACCCAATCCGCAGAAGTTCTTTGTGGGTGGTGTGGAGAACTGGTTCAACTACGACATTCGCAACAACACGCTGCCGGTTCAGAATGCGGAGGACTTCACCTTCCTCACGCCGGGCTATCCGTTGCGCGGATATCGCTACAACGAGGAGTTCGGTTCCAAGTACATGCTCGGCAATCTCGAGTTTCGCTTCCCGCTGTTCCGTGCGCTTGCCGGCGGGCCGCTGCCGGTTCTCTTCCAATACCTGTCCGGCGTGATGTTCGTGGATGCCGGCTCCGCCTGGAGCGGGACGTTCCATGCAACGAAGTACGAGGATGGGGGAAGGCTGGTGACCGACGATCTGCTGCTTGGTTCGGGAGTAGGCCTGCGCGCCTATGTGCTCGGGTTCCCGGTCCGCTTCGATGTTGCATGGCGGTACAACCTCGACACATGGAGCATGCCGTCGTACTACATCTCGCTCGGATACGACTTCTAAGTCCTTGCGAAGAAGTATCCTGATATGCTCTGAAGAGCACGTTGGGCCTGAGTTGTACTCCGGCCCCGTTCTTCCGATGACGATCGCGGAGTCACACTCCGCGATAACAGATCGAAGTGCTATCAGGAATCAATTTCCTCTGTACGTAGCAGGCGATACGCGCGCTGCCTTCCGGCACGCCGTTGGGTGACGCCCGTATCGCCGACCCCCGGCAGGCTCAGTTGATGGTTCCCATGATCGGCTTCAGATATTCCCACCCTTCGCCGCGCATATCCGTCCAGGAGAACCCATCCGTTTCATTCCCCGGCATGATGAAGACCGCGTCCCCCAGGCTGTACTCGAAGTCGATGTAGTTCACCGCCTCGATGAGACGCTGGAAGCCGTACGGAGTGAAGTAATCCTTCTCCTCGACAGCCTCCACGATGTTGCAGACCTCCTCCTGCAGATTCTCCGCCTCCAGCAGGAAGGCCATCGTTACCACCACGTAGTTCTTGTCCGCGCTCAGGCGGAACGCCTCGTCCGCGGCGTCGCCAACCTCTTCCTCCTCGGTTGCCATCGTCGCCTCGATCTCGCCAACCCAGTTGTTGAACTCCTCGGTTGCCTCGTCACCGTCGGTGAGATAGTCCCAGTAGCCATACTCCATCAACGGAACGCTCTCGCGCAGCAGAGCGGTAACGCGCTTGTAGAGCGAGTGCTTGTCCGCGGGGAGTTCGCTCTCGCCGCCGCTGGCGATCACGCGGTGAAGGTTGGTGCGCAGTGCGTCTTCGCCGGCGATGTTGATCACGCATTGCACGCCGAAGAAGAACGGATCCTTGTCCGCCCGTGAATGAAAGACCGAGGAGAAGAAGCCGCGACGATTCATTGCTGCCGTGTTGTTGGATGTGATTGATGCCGGATGGGCTTACGATGACGAGCCGCCGCGGGCGCGGCCGAACGATCCTGAGCGCCCCGCACGAATGCCGGTGGTGCGCCCGTCCGAACCCACCCGCGTGGAGACGCGCCCGAAGCCGGTGGGGCGCTGCTTGCCGATGCCTGAGCGGCCGCCGACCGATCGCGACGAGAACACCGTCGGCCGGCGTACCGGCGAGTAGCTGCTTCCCGAGAGCGAGGTGGAGGGAAGGTGGGCGCGCGACGGTATGGAGTACATCGGCACGAAGACCGGGTAGTGATAGTAGAACCACGGGGAGTACATCATGCCGCCGCCGTAGTAGTACGTGTTGTGCACGTAGGTGCTGCCGCCTGCGGTGGATGCGGTCGCGTTCGGATCGGGCTGGAAGTCCGACAGGGTCACCATCGAAACACTGATTCCCTTCTCCTTGAAGAGCGCGAAGTCCTCGTTGATATCATCCAGTTCCGTGGTGCGGGACTTGTCCGGCACCGCATACATGATGTTGGTGATCTTCTTCTCGACAAGCTTGTCCGCGGTGGGGAGCTTGGCCAGATACCGGTTGTCGAACTGCGTGTCCGGGTTGCTGAAGTTATTGAGGCGGTTGCTGTCCAGCAGGAAGACCGCGGGCGCATCGGCTGCGCGCTTGGCGCTCTTTTCGGAGATCTCGGCGGCGTAGTAGAGCATCGCGCCCAGCGTCTCCTGCGAGTGAACCACGCCGAGCGGGTGGGGCCAGTTGTCGAAGGTGATCACCGGGTCGGCCACGTCGGCGAGCGCAGCTCCGTAGGCGATGGATTCCGGACCCGGGAGATCCACTACCAGCATGGTGGAGCCGGCGTTCTTGCTCTTCGAGAGGATCTCCCGCATGCCCAGGCCGCGGCTGTAGGCCTCCTCCATCGATCGGGAATAGACCGGCTTCATCTGGCTGCGCAGCGATGCCTGCCCCAGCGACTGCACGAGCGTGGTGACAACGAACGGCTGCCATGCACTGTTGTGCGGCTGGTAGGCCTTCAGGAGTGCCTGCGGATCGAGATAGGTCGACCAGTTGATCGAACCCTTGCTGTCCGACGAGGCGGTATTCGGGAGAACCAGCGTGTGATTCGTTGAGCCGACATTCCAGCCTTCCTTCTGCTGAAGCTCCAGCGCGTCGCGATCCACATCCTCGTCATCATCGTCGTCACCGCCGCATCCCTGCACGATCCCAGCGGAGCTGAGCAATGCGGCCGTAAGGCCGAACTTCACGATCAACGAGTTCGCCTCGCGACGCGTGAGCATTTCCTTCCACCATGGGGCGCCGGACGTTTCGTTCTTCTTCTCCTTCATGACGTAATTGCTTCCTCTTCGGTGGGCGTTGAGTAGATGATGCTGCTGCGTGCCGCGGCACGTGCCTTCAGGCCGGGCCTGTACGCCATCATGACATGGATATGCGGATGCCGCTGACCGGGGTGGATGTACCGGCTTCCTCCTGCAAACCGAATCCGCGAAGATAGCGATCGTGATGCTACGATCATCCAGTCTTTCGAATGAAGGTGGGCGCGGATGCCGTGCTGTAGTCCGTGGCGGTGGGCGAGAGGCGCGTGTAGATCTCCGCCGCCTCTCCGGCGATCACATACAGCCCGTAGTTCGCGATGTCGCCGGCATCGTCAACGGCCGCCTCGAAGAACCGCTGTACCACCCAGCGTTCCGGCGTGGCAGCCTCCAGCGACTCCTGCCAGATGGCGTCGTCGGTCAGGCGCCCGATCACCACCTCGCTCCCCTCGCATCCGTAGTCGGACTTCAGCACCCAATCCTCCCGTGCGATCTTCCCATGCTCCAGATCGCGCAGGCGCCGGGTTTCCGGGATGTAGCCGGTGATCGCACGGCGCGACTCCTCCGAGAAGAGATCCATCCGGTCCCACAGAAACGACATCGTCAGCTTGTTCTGCGTGAGCACCGCGCCGAACGGATTGACGACGGTGGTGGCGCCGCGCGCGTCGGCATCCAGCATTGCGCGCAGCGGCGCGTCGATCGGGTCCGGATCCTCGTAGTCTTCCTCGTCGCTCCAGGCCGGAACGCGCTCGCCCCACCAGTCGGTCTTGTAATGTCGTATTGCGATATCGAGCGGAGTGTCGAACAACATCGCGCGCCCGTCGGGAGCGCTGTGGATGTTGAACGGGGAGCCGAGCACGACGCTGCAGCCGCGCTTCTCGAACCAGGCGCGGTAGAGGGCGATCATAGAGAGATCCTCCGGCAGGTCGGTAGGGTAGACGATTCCCACCGTGAGGCCCCGCAGATCGTTCCGGCCGCGGCCATGCATCCGCATCACCATCCGTACGAAACGCTCCTCCATGCCGCTGTTGGGGTCGTGAAGCTCCGGATGGTGAGCGTGCCGCATGGCATTGACGATCACCGTCTCCGCCTCGCCGCTCGGAGTGTCGGAGTTCATCTCGCAGGCCTGCACGCGTCCGTCGGGGAGAAGGAACAGATCCAGCCGCGCGATGCCGTGCCACCGGGCCTCGGAAGCCAGCCACATCAGCTTCTGGTAGGGGGTCAGCGCGAAGTAATCATCCAGCAGATCCGGGCGCTCCCACACGATACGGGCAAGCTCGTCGTACACGCGCGCAACGGCTTCGCCGGCCGCGCAGAGCCGTGCATAGACCTCCCGGCTCAGCACCACGGGGTCCAGACGAAATCGTTCCTGCCCCTCCAGCCACGGGTCGCTGATGATGTTCGTGGCATACAGTTCCCGGGCGAACTGGTGGTATCCGGGCGTGTTCCGCCCGGTGGAGCCGTCGCTCGCCGTTGCGTCGCCCTCTTCGGGGGGAGTCTGTTGATCGGGTTGTTGCACGGAATGGTCCGGATTGCTCGAGTGCGGTCCCCTCCGCCGGATGGTGTCAGGAGCCGTAGTGATACTTCTCGCCGGCGGGAATCGGAGTCGTGAGGCGGAAGTCGCCGAAGCCGGTGTCGTCCAGGAAGATCAGGCGAAGGTTGCGCCTGTAGTAGTGCCAGGTCTCAACCACTCTGCTGTCGGTGCGGAAGGGATCGCTGCTGGTGTTGTCCGGCGGACCATAGAGCACGTAGACGCGCCCCTTGTCGCTCATCCAGCCGGCAGTGTAGCTGCGGAAGTGTTCGTTGGCGTAGTCGACTCGGGTGAAATAGTCGTCCAGCGCCTCGTTCGCGGCCGTGCCGGGCGTGGGGTCCAGCTGGTTCCAGAACTCGGCGTAGCGCCGCTGGCGATCGGCGAGCGTTGTTCCGCCGCGGATGTAATCCATGTCGCTCTGCCTGGCAACATACCGCATCTGGTCGATCCGTTCGTTCAATTCCTCCTCGGCCAGCGGAACGTTGACGCCGCTTCCCTCGAAGCGGAGGGCATGCGCGGCGGCCGCGAGCGGGTGAACCGTGTCCGCGGCGTCGAACAACTGAACGTTGGCGGTGAACGTGCCGCGCGGCATGCCGGCGGCCGGCATCCGAATCCATTGCTGCGACACTCCCGCGGTAATCTCGCGCCGGACAACCACCGGCTCACCCAGCGTTCGCCCGCCGTCGCGGACGATGCCGCGCACGATGCACTGAACCGGCTGGCGGCCGTTGAACACTTCGAAGAAGAGGAAGTAGCCGTCCTGATCCTGGCGCACGCTCTCGGTGATCATCGGCGTGATCACGTGCGAGCCGGAATCCTCCCGGATCTTCTTTACCAGCATCAGTCCGCTCAGGGCAACCCCGCCGGCAACCGTCTTTACCGGCCCGATGGTTCGCCGAAGTGTGCTGTGGAGATTGGTGCGAAGATCGAGCAGATCCAGCGTGGCCGTACAGGGAAGGGCGGGAACGGTGATGCTTCGCTGATAGAATTCGTAGGAGGGACTCTCGCCGTTCGTGTGTTCGTATGCGGATGCCTTCAGCGTGCGAACGTAGGCGGTATCGCTGAGCGTTGCGCCCGCGGCCGTCTCGATCTTCAGCGATGCCCGATAGCGCCCCACGTAGCCGCCACCCTGGCGCTCGAACGATATCGCGCTGTACGGAATCGCCACCAGCAGGTCCACGCGCATGGAGTCGGCGGACCCGATGAAGGGGATCGCGTCGAAGAAGGCGGCCGTTCCCTCGGCAGGCTGCGAGCGGAGCAACCCCTGCGGAAGCACTGCGGCAAGGAGAAGGAGGAGGCAGGATGCGATCGACAATCCGCCGCGCTCAGTCGATCTTGCGAAGGCTTCTCCCGCAGATGCCGTTGCCGCGAGCCGTGATGATGCAGCGCGCTCCCTGAACGTCGCAACTGCCGCACGTCCCGCACGTGACCAGAACGCCGAGCTTTTCGAGCTCGTGCAGGATAACCAGTTCGGCCTGTGCCGAAATGCCGTCGATGACGATATCGTTTCCATCCATGGCATCCATACTCCGTTGTCGATAACATGCGCCGGCCGCCGCGATCGTGCGCCGGTGTTCGGGAAGCCCTCGGTGGGCATGCGTGCCATATGCCGCTGCGCTCAGGCGGTGACCGCTTCGGCGAAGAGATCGTAGTCGATCGCTCCGGTGATCTCCACCTCCACGAAATCGCCAACCTGGAGCGGCACCATGGAGGTAACGTAGACCTCGCCATCCACCTCGGGAGCGTCGCGGAAACTCCGGCAGACGTATTCGCCGTTCGCTTCGCTCTCCACGAACACGCGTTCGCGTCTCCCGATCAGCGCCTCGTTCTTCCGGGCGGAGATCGACCGCTGCAGATCCATCACCCGCTCGATGCGTTCCTGCTTGACCTCCGGAGCGATGGGATCGTCCATGCCGAAGGCCACCGTGTTCTCCTCGCGCGAGTATGCGAACACGCCCAGGCGATCGAACTCGGCCTCGGCGACGAAGTCCAGCAGTTCCTGGAACTCCTGCTCCCCCTCGTTGGGATAGCCGATGATGAGCGTGGTGCGGAGCGCGATGCCGGGCACTTCCGCGCGGATCGTGCCGATCAGCTCCAGCAGGGCACGGCGCGTGGTGCCGCGCCGCATGGAGCGGAGCACCGGATCGGCGACATGCTGTATCGGCATGTCCAGATACTTGCAGATGGCCGGCTGCTCCGCGATCACCGGCAGGATGTTGCGGGGAAACTTGGCGGGGTATGCATACATCAGCCGCACCCATTCGATGCCGCGTACCTGCGCGACCTTTTCCAGCAGCATGGCCAGCGAGCGTTCGCCGTAGAGATCGAGGCCGTAGTAGGTGGAGTCCTGCGCCACCAGCACGAGTTCCTTCACGCCGCGCGCCGCGAGCGATGCGGCCTCCAGCAGGATGTCCTCCACCGGGCGCGAGACGTGGCCTCCGCGCATCAGCGGGATGGCGCAGAACGAGCAGGGATTGTCGCATCCCTCGGAGATCTTTACGTAGGCGGACTTCGCGCCGTGCGGGATGAAGCGTTCGCTGACGAGGTCGTGCCGGAGGTTCGGATTGATGGTCTTCAGAATGTTCGCGAAGTCCGTGACGCCGAAGTATGCATCCACCTCCGGGATCTCCTCCTCCAGATCGTCCATGTAGCGCTGCGAGAGGCATCCGGCCACGTACACCTCGCCGAGCTTCCCCTCGCGCTTCATCGCTGCGGCTGCGAGGATGGTGTTGACGGATTCCTCCTTCGCCACGTCGATGAACCCGCAGGTGTTGATGATGACCGCGTCGGAGCCCTCCGCGTTCTCCACCAGCTCGATGTTGTTCTTCGCGAGCAGGCCCATCAGGGCTTCGGAGTCCACGGTGTTCTTCGAGCAGCCGAGCGTGATCACGCTGACGCGCTTCTTCGGGAGATCAATCTGGATCGGGTTCATCAATCTTGCCTGGGTTCATCGTCGCGGAGGCTTCCGGTTCGAAGCCCCGCTGTTCTGCTACCTGTTCACGACAACGCTCATACGATCGTGTGTACCGGGCGTACGAAGCTCAAGATAGTAGACTCCGGCCGGAAGAGCGGACGTTTGAAGCGTCACAATGTATGTGCCCGGGGTGAGGAGGGCGTCCAGCAGCGTTGCCGCAGGGCGGCCGAGTGCGTCGACGAGCCTCAGCGACGTGGCGCCGCGTTCCGGTGTGTCGAACTCCACCTGTGCCTCGTCGCGGACCGGATTGGGACGAACGGCCTTCAGGCCGCTGCCGCCGCGAATCAGGAGCCGCTGGCCGCCGTTGGTGCAGAACCCGGTGAGCGTGAAGACTCCCGGAGCGATCGTGATCTTCGCGGTTGGGCTGTTCAACAGCACCGAATCCGTTGTGGCAACGGAGGTGGCCGTGGTATCGCCCAGCATCACGCGGGACTCGAGATAGGCCAGCACGCCGGTTCCGCTCAACGATGTTGTGCCGTTCGCTGTGAAGTGATACTCGCCCGGCCTGGACGATCCCGTGGTGACGTTCCATCCGCTGGAGAGCGTTCCCTGTGTGACGATGCCGGTTGGGAGGAGGAGCGTCGGGTTGAAGCTGGCGGATACCGTGTACGACGTGACGCCGGCCGTTGCGACATCGGTGTTCAGGCGGAGCGGTATGCGCACAATGTCGCCGGGGTTGCCGGTGACATCCTCCCAGAGAGCGCCGGCCAGCACCACCGCATCGATCCCCTCGCCGTTGACCCCGAGCACGAGGGAGTCGCACTCGATGCTCCGTGCGATGCGGAGCGAATCGACGAAACTGCCGGGCGTTTGCGGCGAGAACGTGAGGTCGATGCGCAGGGAGTCACCCGGCGCCAGCAACACCGGCAGCTGCGGGGTTGTGGAGGTAACGACGAACGGTGCGCCCACGGTGACTCCGTCGATGCGCATCGGCGCGCTTCCGGTGTTGACGATCCAGTGCGGAACGGTTGCGGACGATCCCGCCGCCACCTGCGGGAAGCCGGCGGAGACGAGCGCCGCGGACTGCGAGACCCGGCGGCCGCTGAGCGGGACGTCGATCACGGGACGGAGCGGATCGCTCGATGCGATGCGCAGCGTATCGAGGAATGTGGCATCCCCTCCCGCACCCGGCGAGAAGAGCACCACCAGGGTGGAGGAGAAACCGTTGGCAAGCGGGCCTGCAACGAACGTCCCGCCGGCGACGGAGAAGGCTGCGCCGCCATTGACGAAGACCGGCGCAGAGAGGGTCACCGGGATCTGGCTCACATTGCTGATGGTGAACGTATCGAGCGTGCTCTGGCACGCCAGGAGATCGCCGAAGGCAAGCAGCCCCTTGCTCAGCGAAACGCCGCCCGGAATTCCCTGGCCCGTAACGGTGCCGCTGTCGGAGGAGGAGCAGAGCGAATCCACATCCACAACCACATGAGTTCCGGCAGGAATGGCGGACGTTGTAAGCGGTGCGTAGGTGATCGATATCGGCGCGCTTCCCGCCGCGGCGATGCGGATCGGGAACTGGCCCGCCGGTATGCTCAGCTCAGGCGTGGCCGGCACAATGCGTGCGCCGGAGACTCTGATCTGCATCGGACCCGTGTTGGTGACCGTGGCGCCCAGCGTGCTCGCCCCGCCGGCGGTCACATTGCCGAACGCGACATTCCCCACAGTGAACGATTGCGGCACGCGGTCTCCATGCACCATGATCGTATCCACACGGCCGCAGGGCGTTGATGTGTAGGTAAGCGGCGCCGAGTAGGAGCCGTCGGCAGCCGGTGCGAACGATACGTGTATCGAGAACGTGTCGCCGGGGAGTATCACGAACGGAGGAACCGTCTTCAACAGAAACGGCTGGTTGATGTTCACCGGCAGGAGCGTTACCGTGTCGCCCCAGGTGTTCACCAACCGGATGGTTGTGTCGGTCGATGTCTCGCACGACATCAGCGTCCGGAACCGCACATCGCGTTGCAGCGGCTGGACTACAACGGAGTCGCTGCTCCCCAGGAGGTCCACGATGAACGATGGGCGGTTCGGATCGGTGGAGGTTACCGTGAGCGTTCCGCTCACGGTGCCGCGCACGGCCGGTGCATAGCGCAGCGTGAACTTCATCGATCCCCCCGGAGGGATCGGCGTTGTCGAGTAGGTTGGCGACGGCGGGATCACGGTGAATGAGGACGGTGCAGTCGCCACGTTCGACACGAAGAGGTTGATGGTTCCCTTGTTGATCAGCGTCACGGTGTCCTCCGCGATCGCGCGCGCGTTGCAGTTGCTGTCCACAAGGCGAACGGGATCGCGCGAGGCAATGAGCGAGGCGCTGATGCCGTTCCCGGTGATCGGATAGAGCGCCGTGTCCGGGCAGGGGGCCGTGCGTTGAACGGCGAGGCCTGTTCCGGCCAGAGCGCCCTTGGCGGTTGGCGTGTACTCCAGCGTGATGTGCATCGTGTCCCCCGGCGCGAGCGTGCGTGCCGGCGGAATCGCGGGCGCGAGGATTCTGATCTGCGGGTTGGTTGGAACCACCGTCACCCCGCCGATCGTCTGTGCCGGCGATCCGGCCGGGTTGGTAATAACCACCGTGCGCTGGATGCGATCGCCGAGCGATACGTTGCCGAACCCGACCGTTGCAGGGCTTGCCGCAGGGGGCTGCGTTACCTTCTGCACCTGAGAGTAGGCGATGTCCCATTGCAGATGGGCGGGATCGTTCGTCTGCAGGCGCAGTACCGTTCCGGTGGAGCCGTTCGGTGCGACGAGGCCGTTGAAGCGGACAATCCACCGGTGCGACCCGGCGGGAGCGACCGTGTCCGGCAGCCTCGGCTCCACGATCTGATAGTAGGCAGCTCCTCCCTCGACGAAAGCGGTTGTGCCTCCCACGATCAACGGCCCGGTGCCGGAGTTGGCCACGGCGAACGTATCGTAAAGGATTCCCGGGCAGAAGAGCGTGTCGAGGCGTCGCGATTGCGGGGCGGTGATGGCCGGTGCCTGCAGGCGGAGGCGCACGATGTTTGCCGCGCTCTGCGAGAAGATGTGTGTGGGGACCCGCGTATACGGCGTGGCCACTGCAAGTTCAGGCTCCGGCGTAACCTGCACCGCGCAGACGTAGGCGACGGAGTCCGATGGAAACGTGATGTCCACCTTCCATGAGCTGTCGCTGTTGACACGTGTGCGATAGGGAGTGTAGAAGTTCCATCCGCTGTTCTCTCCGCGCACGAAGACGAGGATGGAATCGCCGCCGCCGCGAGGCTGATATCGTCCGGCGCCGCGAATGGTCCAGGTTGGCGTTGTTGCAACGGTGAGCGTGTCGATGGTGGGGCCGGCATACTGCGAGATATCGGGGACCAGCGAGAAGAATCCGGCCAGGCGCCCGTCGCTGCGGAAGCGGCCGCCGCCGCCGTTGCCGGAGGTGGAGCCGGCGCTGGCCGATGCAGCCTTGACTCCGGCGGTGCCTCCCTCCACATCGATCGTTCCGATGCTGAGCCCGTTCTTGCCGCCGATGATGATGCTGCCGCCCGCGCCTCCGGCCGAAGCGTCGCCGCTTCCGATGCCGCAGTTGTCGCAGCCGTTCCTGCCGTCGCCTCCGCGCGCCTCGGCGTTCTCCACAACCGCATCCATTGCGGAGTACAGTGCCAGCGCCCCGCCTCCGCCGCCGCCCACGGAGTCGCTGGATCCGCCGCTGGATCCGCCGCCGCCGCCATGCAGCGGCTCGAGCTCGATGTTGCCGATCGCCTGTCCGTTGAACGCATCCTGTGCCTGCGGCAGACCGCTTGCCTCGGAACCGTTGCCTCCTCCGCCGAAGTAGACGCCCACGAAGTTCGGCGGCGCATTCCCGGTTGCTACCGCCGCGCCCCCGCTGCGCCCGTCGTTGTCGAACGGATGTCCCGGTCCTCCGGCGAAGAGCCGGACGGTTGTGTTGGCAAGCAGGGAGAACTTGTCGTTGGCGGCCGCGCCGTTCAGACTCGCCGCCCCCTGGCCCGATCCCTGTCCGAAGCCGCCGGGGGAGGGAACCAGGAGAACGGAGCTCTGGCCGCCCGTGTATCCATCCCCGAGCGGCAGATCCTTCTCGCCCGGTATCGTGATGAGAATGGGTGGAGTGGGTGGACGATCGGCCCCGTAGCCGCCTCCACCGCCGCCGCCCGGTCCGGCATTCTTCGAGCCCGGCCCCTTCGGCGCGCTCACGCTGATGTTCGCACCGGAGCGTATGGAGATGCGCCCCTTGCTCATGATGATGCAGGGGAGATAGCCCTGATTGCCGGCGCGAACCGGATCGCGATCGGTAACGTCGATGGTGTAGGTTCCGCTCCCGAGAATCAATGAGTCCACGATCATGGCGCCTCGTTTCGAGCGCTGCCCGAAGCCGGTTCCGTACGTGGGCGAACTTCCGATAACACCGCCGCCGCTCCTGGTTCCGAACCGCTGCGGTGCAACGATGTAGAAGGTATCGAGATCGAAGAGCGTTCCGTTGACGTTCAATTGCATCGGCACCGGGCCGAGCGCCGCGTTCGGTGTCACGAAGAACTGAAAGGTCACCAGGCGCTGATTCCAACTCATGACGCCCGGGGACACTTTGATGCGGTTCGAGTCCGTTGGTACGATGAAATGGATGTTCAACTGCGCCGGCGGGATCAGTCCGTCGCCGAGAAGAAATTTGCCGGTCTCGGTTACCGGAGCGATGATCTCCACATAGGTATTCATCCCGGGCGTGCCGATGTCCGGGATGGTGTAGATCGAGGGCTGGGCCGCGGCGAAGCGGAGCGAAGCAATCAGAAGAAGGAGTACGAGTGTGGGGAGGTGCTTCATACCGTGATGCCGCACCGCCGGGTGCGTGCGCAGGCCGTTGTCCGTTGGAGGTTGGTTGCCGGCAGTTACCGACGGTCGCGTGCAGCGCTGCCGGTCTGCTTTTCGGCGAGCAGCCGCAGCGGTACGCCGAAGCGGTTGCCCCATCGCGCAGCGGACTACTTCTTGGGGCGCATCCGGAACAATGAGAAGCCTCGGCGTGAATCCGTTCGTTCGGGGACACGCATCACCGGAGCGGGCATCCGGGAAACCAAACCTGCGTACTGCTTCCGAAGCGCGCATGAATAGCGTACATTGGAGTTATCAACGTTCAGCGCTGCAAGGGCCGCAGGCACTGAAGTGCGGCCCGGTCCACAACCGGCACTGTTGAACACTGAGCATTCCACGAGTCCGCCCGTATGAGCCAGTCGATGCCGGTGCATATCGCCATCCGTCGCTTCATAGAATATCTGGAAATTGAGCGGAAGTATTCGCCCAAAACGGTCGAGTCGTATCAGTACGATCTCGAGGGGGGAGTTGGAACGCGCCGTACGTCACCGGGATTTCACGAACATCTGGTGCGGGTTACCGGGCGCGGCACTCCGGAGATGGCGGATGTAACCCAGCGGGAGATTCGAGGGTACATTGCTGAGCTTCACAAACGCGGCCTGGCACGGCGAAGCATCGCACGCAAGCTTGCTTCGGTCAAGTCGTTCATGAAATTCGCGCTGGCGTTCGAGTTGATCGAAACCAACCCGGCCCGTCTGGTACAGACGCCGAAGCTGGAGCGCCGGCTTCCAACGGTGCTCACCGCATCCGAAGCGGGGGCGTTGATGGAACTGCCGGACCGCGCAACTGCAGAGGGGCTGCGCGATGCCGCGATGCTGGAGCTGCTCTACTCCACGGGGATTCGTCGTGCGGAGCTGTGCGGCATCACATACGCCGATCTGGACCTCGGGCATCGCACGCTGAAGGTGCTGGGCAAGGGAGGGAAGGAACGGATTGTCCCCTTCGGCAAGCCGGCTGAAGCGGCGCTGCGCGAGTATCTGAAGCGCCGGTTGGAGCTTGCGGGAGATGGCTCGGCGGAAGCACATCTGTTCATCAAGCGGCGCGGGCGCGCATTGAGCGGGAGCGATCTGTACAAGCTCGTCAACAGGTACATGTCGCAGATCACCGAACAGAAGAAACGAAGCCCTCACGTGTTGCGACACTCCTTTGCGACCCATATGCTCGATGGCGGCGCCGGGCTGCGCGAGGTTGGCGAGATGCTCGGGCATGCCTCGCTCTCGAGCACGCAGGTCTACACGCACGTGACCATCGAGCGCCTGAAGGAAGCATACGCCAGGGCCCATCCGCGGGCGGGAGGGACGGCGGAGGATGCCGCCCCCGAATAGATGCCGGGTTGCCGGCACCGCCGGAAGCATCCGAATGCAGCGGCGGGACCGTGATCCGCATCGAACCTCGAACCCATGGCAGCTGGACGTTCACTCTCATACCGTGCTCCGATTCGCGATACGCCGCTGGTGCGCCTTGCCGTATTCGTCGTGATGGCCCTCTCCGGAGCGCTTACGGCAACGGCACAGATCAGCGGCGATGCCACGCCCGATCAAGCGGATACGCTCGTTGCCGCCGCAGTTCCTCTCGATCCCGACCTCATCTCCTTCGGCCTGCAATTCGTTCCGACGCCGGGAAGCGGCAGCTTCTTCGATCGGTACACCGGGCTCGGCGGCAACGTGAAACGCCTCGATGCTCTGACGATACCGGGCATCATGATGCGGCTCTCGACCACGCAGGCACTCCGTGTGGTTATCGGCGGCGGCTATGCGAGCACCACCTTCACCGATATCTACAGCGTGCGCGACACCATCTCCGCGCAACATGGGTTCGCCTCGATCGTCGAGGATTTCAGCGCGTCTGCCGTTCCCGTGCTGGCCGGCCTGGAGTACTCGCCCGTGCGGACGCAGTTCACGACCTATGCCGGGATCATGGCCGGCCTCTCGTACAACAATGCCAAGTGGCAGACGACCGTGCGGGAGCAGACGATCGGGAACTTCTATCGTCCCGGACTGAACGTTCAGGACCAGTGGTTCGGGCCTGCCTTCAGACTGTACGTTGGGAGCGATCTCCGCTTCGACCGAAATGAAGGGACCATGGGAGCGGTGCGCGGCATTTTCATGGAAGGAAGTTATTTTCTTGTGCCCCTGGCGCGCGACTATTTCGCCGCGATTCGGAATCAGGGAAGAGGTTCAGTGGGCGCTCCATCCGAGAGCTCCGGGGCGTTGAACCTGGGTGGGTTGACCTTTACCTTCGGCATCAACCTCCAGTTCGTTCGGCGCTAGGTCGAGATCAATGGGTGTTAAACCAATTGGAGCCAGATCATGAAGATCCACATCACTGCCCGTCACTTCAAGGCACCGTCGGAATTGCAACGCTACGCGGAGACCGCGGTTTACGGGCTGAGCCAGACGTACGAGGGGATTGTCAGTGCGGACATCGTGCTCGAGGAGCGTCCGCGTGGCGGCGGAGGCAAGGTTGCCGAGGTGATGTTGTCGGTCTATCGCGAGCAGCTTATTGCGCGCGAGGCCTCGCACGATATCAAGATGAGCGTCCAGGCATGCGTCGACAAGCTCGAGCGCCAGCTCCGCCGGTACAAGGCGAAGCTTCATGCAGGGCAGCATCCCGGCGGCGCGCCCAGGCTCGCGGATGACGGGCTCGCGGGCGAGTAGGCCCGGACTGGCGGCGGGCTGGTCCCCGGGCTGGATCGGAATCGATCATTGCAGAGTAGTATCACATCGGCGGGGCGAAGCCGGAACACCTGAACGGTACTCACCGTGAAGGCGCGGCTCTCGCCCCCTTGTTGTCAACACAACGGTATCAACACAGCCCACATCGCAACGGAGAACCATGGGAGCGCTCGACAACATTCAGGAGATCCGGAAGCAGAGCATCACGGTTGGGTTCATGGCAGACACCTGCCGCGACCGCTTTCATCTCCAACATGCGAACGAAGGCGTCGGGCGCGACAAGCAGATCACCGACAAGAACCTCCACCGTCCGCAGCTCGCGCTTACCGGCTACACCAAGCTCTTCACCTACCATCGTGTGCAGGTGCTGGGGAATACGGAGTTCTTCTATCTGCAGAGCCTCTCGCCGGAGCGCCGCATCGAAGTATTCACGGCGCTTCTCAGCTTCGATGTTCCCTGCATGGTGGTGACCACCGGGAACCAGCTCGATCCGGAGCTCGTGGCGATTGCGACGGAGCGTCAGATCGGCATCTTCTGCACGCCGCATGAGACCACCAAGGCCATCTATCTGCTGAGCGACTTTCTGGACGACCATTTTGCCGCCTACGCTCCGGTGCATGGTGCGTTCGTGGATGTGTATGGCGCGGGCGTTCTCTTCATCGGCCGCTCAGGCATCGGCAAGAGCGAGGTGGCGCTGGATCTGATCGAGCGCGGCCACCGTCTTGTTGCCGACGATGTTGTGCTGGTAACGCGAAAGGGGGAAGGGGTGCTGATGGGAGCCGGGTCTGCACTCGCGCCGCATTTCATGGAGGTGCGCGGGCTTGGCCTGCTGGACGTGCGGCAGATGTTCGGCATCCGCGCCATCCGGTTTCAGAAGCGGGTGGAGGTGATCGTGGAGTTGGAGGAGTGGGATCCGGCTGCAGAGTATACGCGGACCGGTCTGGAGGACGCCACGGCCAGCCTGCTCGGCATCGAGATCCCCTATGTTCGCCTGCCGATCTTCCCCGGCAAGAACATCACGGTGATCGCCGAGGTGATCGCACTGAACTATCTGCTGAAGCACTACGGGTACAATGCGGCCCAGGTGTTTGCCGACAAGCTGAGCGACGCGATTGCGAATCGTTCCGCCGGCGACATGACCTCGAGCCGCTCGACACCGTATTTCGAGCATGACTTCGAATAGAACCGGGGGCTGCGCTCGGTTGCCGCGTACGAAGTAGGTCAACTCGATTGCAACAGCTCCAACGATTGGCTTGGCCTGGGATGCGATGCCGGGCATGATCCTCTCCTGCGGTGGTTGAAGTAATCCATCGGAGGTCCAATTCATTACGAGCTTTTAATTGTTTACTTGAACGCATCCGCTCGATCTTTCCGTATATTAGGCGTTCCAACCGCGCCAGTCTTGCCGGTTCGGCCCGTCCGGCCCAGCCCTCTTTCTACCTCCGGCAATAGGACCTCCACACCCGCGGTCGGTGCTGCTCTTGGACTCCACCCGGCAACTGTCGGAAATGTCTTGTCCAACGTTCAAACGATTCACACCGTATGAGCACCGTTGACTTTACGCGCCGCCTGTCGTACGCTCTTCTCTGGGGAAGCGTCCTGGCTGCGCTCCTGTTCGCCATTACCGGCTGAACACCTTCCGGCCGATCTCACCCCTGGTACCGCGAACGAACACAATCGAAGAGAGCATGGCGGCAGAACTCTGTCGCCATACGATATGCCGATCCCGGACGCCTCGCCCTGAACCATCACTTGAAGTAAGCTTCTTCCGTGCTCCGAATGCAGTACTGCGCAGAGAATTCGGCTCGCTCCATGTCACGCGGCTGATGTATCTTGGCATGTTCGTGGTCGTACCCTTCGAGTAACACCGTAACGCTCAACGCCGTTGAGAGTGCAACTCTTGGCGGGTTTCAGAACCCAACGTCAGTCTGGTTGAAACATACTGAGCCCAACGTGCCGGTGGCCGCAGCTTCCACACCGCCCGGAGTAGTCCGGCAGCTCGTTGATTCGAGCGCATTCGATGCGCGGCATGAAGGTGCCGTGCACACTCGTGCGCCGTGGAGGAGCAACGAACGCCAGGGGCCTGCGGGGCATGTTCCGCCCGGTGTGCAGGGAGATGTGGGAAACGATCTGATGCTGGCCCTGCAGCGCGGGGAACGCCCGGCACTGGAGCGTCTCTTTTCGCTCTACAATCCCAAGCTGTACAGCTTCATCCACAGGATTGTCGGCGATGCCAATACCGCGGAGGATATCGTCCAGGAAACCTGGATGACGTTGTACGAACGCAGGGCCGGTTATCAGCCGACGTACCGATTCTCGACCTGGCTGTTCACGATTGCCCGGCGCAAGGCATTGAGCGAACTCCGCAGGAGAAGCGTTCGCTCCGTGGTCCGTTCGTTGACCATGCAGACCAAGGGGGGGGAGCAGGAGGAGATGGAGATGCCGCAGACAACGTTCTTCGATCCGGCGGCTACAACGGACGGTGCGATCCTCGGGCGGATGGTGCAACAGGCGCTGGCAAGGCTTTCCAATGCGCAGCGGGAGGTTGTGGTGCTGCGCGACATCGAGGGGTTCGAGCCGGAGGAGATTGCAGCCATCCTGCAATGGAACGTAAAGCCCGGCGCCCTGCGCAAACGCATTTTCGATGCTCGTGAAGCATTCCGGCGTGCCATGCTCGCGCTGGGCTATCATGAGCAACTGCATGACGAATGACAATGATGACAGAACTGCATAGGCATATACCCGATTCACCGGATCGCTGGGAGGAGTACGCCTCCATTCTCAGGGATCAGCGCCAGCCGGTGATGCGCCGGGAGCGCGTCGCCGACGTGCTCCCGCGTATCGACGCCGCGATCAATCGCCGTGCCCGCAGGATGCGGGTGATTCGCTATGTGTCCGCTCCCCTGTTCTCGCTGGCGGCGGTCATCGTAATCGTACTCTCCGGCACCCTGTCCAACCGATTCGGCGCCGCCGATCAACGCCCCGAAAGCCAGAGCGCTCCCCCCGTGGCCGGTGCGCCGACGCATCTTCCACGGCGGATGCCTCGCCCGCACATCGACCCGTCGGCGATGCCGAACGCCGAGGTTCCGGCTCAGATCGATTCCTTCACGCCGCTCGTTCGCGTGGCTCCGGCAACGCCGGAAGGGGACCAGATCGGCCCCGGCCCGAGTGTGGCGCAGAACGACACGCGAATCAATCCAACAGAAAGCACTCCTATTCCCTGAACGCCTGGCGCCTTCCTCAACCGAGGAGTTCCAAGCGTTCTTCGTTCGCACCGTGCGGTTGCCTTCGGTCCTCTTGGCCGGCCGTCAATGTGTCTCGATGCGGAGAACCAGGATTCATCAATCATTTTCTCGCAACCATCACCATGAAGATGATGCCAAGATTCCGGCACGCTGCCATATCTCTCGGTGCGCTTGCCCTGCTCGCGTTCACTGCGGTCTCCTGCGGAAGGGGGAACAAGGGACAGTCCGGCGAGGCTCAGGGCCCGGTGGGCGACCCGGTCAACGGCGACTGGGTGATCATTCACGATCTCGCCGATCCCGAATCGCTCAACCTGATCACCGCCAGCGACGCAACGTCGCAGGAGATCTTCAACAATTACATGTACGATGCGCTCTACTTCCTGGACCCGTTCAAGCTGGAGTTGACTCCCTGGGTTGCGGACTCGATGCCGGTGGTGAGCCCGGATCACCTCACGTACGACATCGTCCTGAAGAAGACCGCCAAGTTCAGCGACGGGCAGCCGGTGACCGGCGAGGACTTCATCTTCTATCTGAAGATGATCAAGAACCCGCTCATCCTGAAGGCCGCTCCGCTTCGTGGGTACTTCACCCGTCTGAAAAGCCTGGAACTGGTCAACGGCGACAAGTATCACCTGCGCGCCACCATGAATGAACCGTACTATCTCGCCGACCAGTTCATCGGCGGCCTGTACGCATTCCCGAAGCATGTCTGGGATCCGACCAACCAGAGCGACAAGATCTCCTGGGCCGAGCTGAACGACGGCTCTGCGGACAAGAACCCTGCCGCGAAGTGCCTGGCCGACGAGATCAACGACAACGCCAAGGGCTTCGACAAGAAGTATCTGGTGGCATCGGGACCATACATGTTCAACTCGTTCGAGCGGAATGCCAAGCTGGAGCTGGTGCGCAATCCGAACTACTGGAACAAGGACAACATCTACGGGAAGGCGTATCCGGACAAGATCATCTATCGCACCATCACCGATCAGAACTCCGCGGTCTCCGCGATGAAGAATGGTGAGATCGACATGTACCCGGTGATGGAGAAGGTGAACTTCCACAACGAGGAGAAGAAGCTTCCGGAGTTCGGAATGAAGCCGGCCGTGTACGACTATCCGGCATTCACCTACATCGGCTACAACGAACACAACGAAAAGTTCAAGGAGAGGAATGTGCGCATGGCGCTCTCCCTGCTGATGGATCGTGACGCACTCATCAAGACCGTCTACTTCGGCCTTGCGCGGCCGGTGCAGTCGCCGATCTATTACAAGCGCCCGGAGTACGACAGCACGCTCGCCGAGATCAAGTTCGATCCCGAGGCGGCCAAGAAGCTGCTGGATGCAGCGGGCTGGATCGACAGCGACGGTGACGGCATCCGCGACAAGGTGATCGATGGAAAGAAGACGGACTTCACGTTCGAGATCCTGTTGAACACCGGGAACAAGCGCCGCGAGGCCACCGCTCTGATCTTCATCGATGCGTTGAGGAAGGTTGGAATCTCTGCGAAGACAATGAGTCTGGAATGGGCAACCTTCCTGCAGAAGACTCGTGACGGCGATTACGATGCCTACGTCGGTGGATGGGCGGAGAGCCCGCAGGAGGGCGACCTGTACCAGATCTGGCACTCGAAGTCGGCGGAGCAGGGTGGCTCCAACTACATCAAGTATTCCAACCCCGCGGTGGATTCGTTGATCGAGAAGATTCGCGGCGAGTTCGACTTCGCGAAGCGGAAGGAGATGTACGTTCAGATCCAGAAGCATCTCTACGAGGACCAGCCCTATACCTTCCTGACGGCGGAGAAGCTGACCGGCGCCTACAGCCAGCGCTTCCAGAACGTGCAGTTCTTTGCGCCGCGCCCATGCTACAACTCGGCATGGTGGTGGTCGCCGCTCTCGGCACAGAAGTACAAGGCGGCTGCACCAACGGCGATGCGCTGATGGGCCGACGCCGTGCGCATTGCGCCGGCACGCATGCAGGCAACGGAACGGGCCCCACGTTGGGGCCTGTTCCGTTTGAACCGGATCGTTCCCCGAGAGATCTCCGGCCGGCGTTCGATGCACATCACCGGGAACCCATGTGAAATCCGTCTGCGGGCGACATGGTCCCGTCCATTGTGCCATCGCCATTCATCGTTATCTTGGCGGCTCGATTGCGATCTGAAATCGCATCGTTCCGTACGACGACACAGTGTCATCCTCATCTTCTCTGGCCAATGGGAACATACATTCTCAAGCGGGTACTGCTGTTCATCCCGACGCTTATCGCCATCACGATCGTCACCTTCCTGATCAGCCGTCTTGCCCCGGGCGATCCGGCGGAGTTGATCGGCGGGCAGGCCGGTGAGAACCAGGTGGCCAACAAGGAGAAGACGCTGGAGAACATCAAGAAGATCCGCAAGGAGTGGCATCTGGATGAACCGTATCCGGTGCAATATTACCTGTGGGCCAAGGGGATCTTCACGCTCGACTTCGGCAAGTCGTTGAAGGACAACCAGCCGGTGATCGACAAGATTGCCGAGCGAATCCCGGTCACGTTCGTGATCGGCTTCTTCTCGATTCTGCTTACCTACGCCATCTCCATACCAATCGGCATATACTCCGCTGCGCGCCCGGGGTCGTGGCTGGACCGCTTCCTCTCCACGTCGCTCTTCGCGATGTATTCGCTGCCGCAGTTCTGGATAGCCACGCTCGCCGTGATCTTCATCTGCTCCAGGGAATACGTCATGATCTTTCCCGAGGCGGGCCTGCATGCAAGCACGATCACTCCCGATACGCCCTTCTTCGAGTGGCTGGTGGATTCGGCCTGGCACCTGATCCTTCCCATCCTGATGTTCACCTTCCCCAGCCTTGCCTATATCTCGCGGCAGATGCGCGGCGCAATGCTGGAGGTGATTCGCCAGGATTACATCCGGACCGCACGGGCCAAGGGGCTGTCCGAGAAGGTGGTGGTCCTGCGGCACGCTCTCCGGAATTCGCTGATCCCCATCATTACCCTCATCTCCGGATTGTTTCCCGCACTGGTTGGCGGCTCCATCGTCGTGGAATCGATCTTCTCGATTCCAGGCACAGGGCTCCTGGCCTTCAATGCTCTGAATGAGCGTGACTATACGATCATCATGGGGGAGCTCACCATGTCGGCGGTGCTTACCATGTTTGGCGTGCTCTTCTCGGATATCATGTACTCCGTGGTTGATCCGCGCATTGCCTTCGAGCGCAAGAACTCCTGATCGTATGCTTTCCGGCCGCACGGTGCGGCCCGCCGATAGGGCTTGCAGAGCCTGATCGTTCTTACAAACGCATTGTCCAAGATATATGGCAGACGAATCCGCAGTGCCGGCTCCCGGTGATGAGCAGACGCAGGCCACGGCCGACAAGAAGAACGTGACCCGACCTGACCAGAGCTACTGGAGTCTGGTGAAACATCAGTTCCGCAAGCATCGCGGCGCGGTCTGGTCGCTCCGGTTCATCTACGTTCTCTTCTTCGTTGCCCTCTTCGCGGACTTCCTTGCCAACGAGAAGCCGATCGCCTGCTCCTACAAGGGGACGTTCTACGTGCCGGCGCTGCAGGAGTATGCCGTGGGGCTTCACCTGGCGAAGTATCCACCGGAGCTTGCCAGCGCGGACTGGAAGGCGCTGAAGTACGACTGGAAGATTTCTGCGCCGATTCAATTCGGTGCCAGCACGCCGGATCTTGCCAACTCATTCGCGAAGCCGTTCAGTTTCGATTCCGGGCACTATCTCGGGACGGACCAGCTTGGGCGTGATCTGCTCGCGGGGTTGATTCATGGCTCACGGATTTCTCTCGCCATCGGATTCGTCTCGATGGGGATTGCCGCCGTCCTCGGTATTCTTCTTGGTGCCATTGCAGGTTTCTTCGGTGGGTGGGTCGATATCGCCATCTCCAGACTCATCGAGCTCTTCCTCAACTTCCCGGTCTTCTTTCTCATCATCACCATCGTCTCGTTCAAGGGAGCGGATATCATGCTGGTGATGGTGGTGATCGGCGCAACCGGATGGATGGGAATCGCCCGCCTGATACGTGGTGAGGTGCTGCGAATACGGAACATGGAGTACATCACGGCTGCAACGTCGCTCGGCTTCTCCGCACCCCGCATCATCCTGCGGCATGTGATTCCGAACTCGCTCGCACCAGTGCTGGTATCGATCGCGTTCGGCATTGCCGGTGCGATCCTCATCGAGTCCACGCTGGCATTCCTCGGCTTCGGGGTTCCGCTTACGGTTGTGACGTGGGGCTCGTCGTTGAATCAGGCCCGATCGGATGTGACCGCATGGTGGCTTGCAATCTTCCCCGGCATCATGATCTTCCTCACCGTGCTCAGCTACAACCTCATCGGCGACGCGCTGCGCGATGCGTTGGATCCGCGACTCCGCGATTGAGAAGAGTCGGGCGTGCGCCAGTGCATGCCGTGAGGAGGCGCGCTGCGCGCCGCTGCTTGTGCGGGAGCATTGAACACCGGAACGATGAAAACACGGGGGCGATCCAGAGAATGGATCGCCCCCGTGTTTTATGGCCATTCACCATTGCGATCCGCACCTCACCGTTCCGCTGCGCACCGCCAGCGGACCGTTCGCAGAGTGCAGTCGCATATATCGAAGGGCAAATCGTCCCCTGATCAGAAGGGACGGGATACTCTGATAACCAGCCGCGGGTCCTCGAACACATCGGTGCGGAATGCATAGCCGATTCTGAACGCGCCCGTGGCGCTGCCGAGATAGATGCCGGGGGAGTACTTGACGTCGCTGATGGAGGAGGGGAAACCGGCGAGGGGGCCGGCATCGTTCGGCACCATGGAGACGCCGGCGAAATCGTTGGAGACGATCACCCGCAGCCCCAGCTTCGGGAATGGTGCGAAGAGCAGATCGGTCTGCAGCAGCATCAACCTGTTCCCGGCGTAGATGTTCTGCGGAAAGCCGGGAAGGGTGCCAAGGCCGCCGGTTGTGAAGATGCGCTGTGGCGGCGCATCCCCCGTCACGCTTCCGGCGCGGGCGTGCACGGCCAGCCAGAGCCTCTGGCCGATTACCGTTGTCTTGAGCCGTGCATCGACCACGTACGATTGGAAGCTGTTCACGATGGAGCCGAACTCCGCCTGCGCCTCCAGGCCGTACTGCGGCTGATCCCAGCTGCGCAGCGACATCTGGTCCAGCGTGAGCTCCACGATCACCGACGACATGCTCCCCTCACGAATCGGGGGAACCTCGAAGAAGGGCTGCCTGGGTCCGAAGAGCGACCACCCGATCTCCCGCTTCGAGTTATGGTAATTGTCCAGTCTGTACTCGACCGTGAACCCGAAGCGCGGTGAGAGAAATTTCTCCGCATACACCGAGAAGCCGCTCCGTTGAAAGTAGTCGCGATTGTCCTTGCCGGCGATGAGGGCGAATGCGGTGTTCTCCTCGGACTCCATCTTCCATGCATCGCGGGTATCGGTGATGATATGTCCCTCGGCTCCAATCCGAAAGGGCGCGTCTCGTTCGCCGAAGTCGCGAGCCATGCCGCCCATCACCTGCCAGTAGTGCGATCCGAGGGCGTAGCCGAATCCGAAGAAGCCCTGCGTGCGGCGCTCGAACATCAGGCGTGCCGGGGTATTGGCGCCGAGGCCGAGGTAGAGGCCGTCCGCGCGATCGTAGCTCAGGAAGCGGGGAGGTGTGTCCTCCAGACCCAGCAGGCTCGTACGGCGGAACGGCATCGGGAACTCCGGCGCCCAGTCGCCCGGCCTCAGCGTTCGCAGGCGTCGCGATTCATCAATCGTCGCCTGCGGGAATGGGCGCGTCAGAAGACTGTCGTCCAGCAGCCAGGGCGAGTGTTCAATGAGGCTGTCCGCATCCTCATCCTCCGTCTGCGCGTGAACGGCGAGGGGGGCGAGGAAGAGCGGGGCAAGCACCAGAGCAAGCAGGTAGTAGCGATTCATACGATCCATGTGAGGAACATAGCATGATGTTACAGTCCACCGCAAGAGGCGAATAAGCCGATGCGGCCGTTTTTTGATGCGAATTCGCGGCTCGGGGAGCCGAAGGGGAGGGACGCGCAAGCGGGCTCGCGGTTTACACGTGATTACAGCCTGCTGCGTCGGAATGTGACCATTTCGGCTTATGTTTGTACTCGCCGTCGAAATGTGACCCACTGGTCATTTTCTGGACGGCGAGTGAAACATTCGGACCAGTCATTCGTTTTCGCTTCCCATGGCGACAGAAACTCAAATGGTACCGCGCCGCGAACGGGAACGCCTGCTTCGCCGCAAGGAGATACTGGACGCCGCGCGAACGGTGTTTGCGCGCAAGGGCTTCAATGAAGCAACGTTGGATGATGTGGCCGAGCTCGCGGAGTTCGGCAAGGGAACATTGTACAATTACTTCCCGAACAAGGAAGCATTGTTCATGAGTGTGGTGGAGGACTCCTTCGAGATGATGAAGGGAGTTGCCGTACGGACGTTCGGATCGGACCTCTCGTTCTCCGAGCAGGTGGAGGTGTTCATCCGTGAGGAGTTGAGGCTCTTCTTCGACAACCTGGAGAGCGTGCAGTTGATGATGCGGGAGGCGCATCACCTCAGTGGCGGAAATCCTTTGATGCAATTGATGCCGCAACTTCTCGCCATCGTCGCCGATAGGATCAGCGCCGAACAGAAACGCCGTCGCGCGATCACGTTCGCTGATTCCCGCGACATCGCCATGATCCTTCTCAACATGCTCTTCGGGCAGCTCTCCATCCGCATCTACCGCCGCTTCGGTGCGCTGTGCGGGCCCGTTGGAGTTGGTGAGACCTCCGTTCCCGACCTCTTCAAGGATGTTCCGGCATCCGAGATCGAACGCGAGGTCGCAACAGCCACGAAACTGATTCATACCGTCTTCTTCCAGGGGATCGGCAAGTAGATCCCCTTTATCCAGAACCCGACACGACTATGACACGCTTAGCCCTGGTACTCCCGATTGTCGCGTTGGCAGCGCTCCCGTCACTCCTGGAAGCGCAGACTGCAACGCCGCTCTCGATGAGCGACGCGATCAGCACCGCGATGAGTAACAATCGCCAGCTCGCGATCTCGCGCATGGCGATCGACAATGCCGACCAGCAGGTGCGCGAAGCCTATTCAGGAACTCTGCCCAGTGTAACGCTCAACGGGCGCTACACGCGGAACATCCAGAAGCAGGTCTTCTACTTCCCAGGTTCCGACGGCATTACCCGGCCGATCAAGATCGGCTCGGACAATCAGGTTGCTGCCGATATCACGGTCAATCAGATCGTGTACAACAGCGCCGCGTTCAATGCCCCGGACGCAGCAGAGAGTTACGCGAAGGTCTCGAGACAGCAGCTTCGTGCCGATGCGGTGCAGACCGTGTACGATGTGAAGCGCGCCTACTACGGGGCACTGCTGGCACGCGAGGCACTGCGGGTCAACGAGGCATTGCTTGCCAACTCCGAGGAGAACCTGAAGAACGCGCAGCAGCTGGTGAAGGCGGGGCTTCGTCCGGAGTTCGACCAGCTTCGCGCGCAGGTGCAGGTGGAGAACCTGCGCCCGGTAGTGGTGCAGGCTCGCGACAGCTATCAGCAGGCGATCGACAATCTCAAGCTGCTGCTTGGATACACGCCCGATCACGATATCACGTTGAGTGATTCGTTGATGCGGCCGGCGGCCGGCCAGAAGGTGGAGCCGGGCATTGCGGAGGCAACCGCCACGCTGGAGCAGAGCAACGCCCAGGTGCAGACATTGAAGGCGCTCGCCGATGTCAATCGCGAGTACATCGAGATCAAGCGCTCGGACTATCTGCCTACGGTGTCGCTCTTCGGCACCTATCAGCTGCAGTCGCAGTCCGACAACTTCTCCGGGCTGAGTTTCCAGCCGAGTTCATATGTGGGCCTGAACCTGAGCTACAACCTCTTCAGCGGCGGCAAGACCGACGCGCAGATGCAGGAGGCGCGGCTTGCATGGGAGCAGAGCAAGGTGAAGGTGCTTCAGGCACAGGATGCCATGAAGACGCAGCTCGGCATCGTGCTTCGCAAGATCGACGTTGCCCGGCAGCGGGTCGGCACGGCGGACATGACGATCACCGAGGCGCAGCGCGCCTACACGATCGCCACGACGGCCTACAAGGCCGGCACCGGGACGCAGCTGCAGATCAGCGATGCCGATCTGGCACTGGCGCAGTCCAGGCTCAATCAGCTCAACGCCGTGTACGACTACAGCATGGCCCTGGCGGAACTGGAGCAGCTGATGGGCGATCGCTTCCAGATGAACGGATCGAAGGACGTTCAGTATCTGGGCAAGTGATCCGCGCCGCCGCGCGCACGGAACCGATCGGATTCCGCGAGGCTCGCCGGCAGCGCGCGGCACGGCGCGACGAGAGACGATATCAATCTGAAAAACAACTCAATAGACTCCTGAGGTAACCCCATGAAGAAGGTTCTCTTTGCCGTGATCACCCTCGTGATCATCGCCGGAATGGGTGCCATTCTGATGAACAACAAGGCCAAGAGCGACGCCAAGTCCAAGGTTCCGCCGCCGAAGGCGGTCGCCGTCACCACGTCGCCCATCGGGCGCCAGGTGCTTACCGGTGACCTCTCGCTGGTGGGAACGATCGCCGCCAATCGTGAAGTGCTTGTCGCTTCCGAGGCCCAGGGGCGCGTGCTGAGCGTTGGGCCGCGCGTTGGCGACAACGTGCGCACCGGTACGCTGCTTGCACGCGTTGACGATGAGCTGAAGCGTGCGGCGGTTGCAAACGCACAGGCGAACTACGACAAGGCGAAGCAGGATCTGGACCGCTATCAGTGGATGAAGGATCAGAACGACGGAGGCATCGCAGATATCCAGGTGGAGACGGCCCGCCAGACGTTCAAGGGTTCCGAGGCAGCGTTGATCGTGGCGCAGCGCCAGTTGCGCGACACGCGTATCACTGCTCCGATCTCCGGCGTGCTTACCGCGCGTCCGGTGGAGATCGGCACCACCTTGATGCCGGGCAATGCCGTTGCGACCATCGTGGATATCTCGCAGCTCAAGGTGAAGGTGAATGTGCCGGAGGAGGACGTGTTCAAGCTGCGGCATGGTGACCGCGTGGCGATCGCAACCGATGTCTATCCGGGCGAGACATTCGACGGCCACATTACGATGATCGGCGCCAAGGCGGACGAGGCCCACACCTATCCGGTGGAAATCACCGTGGTGAACAGCTCCAGGCATCCGCTGAAGGCGGGGATGTTCGGTCGCGTGTCGTTCACGTCGCTGCCCAGCCGGAACGCACTGGTTGTTCCGCGCGAGGCAATCATTGGCAGTGTGAAGGATGCACAGGTGTTCGTGATCCAGGGGCATACGGCCAGGCTCCGCTCGATCGTTGTCGGCGCCGAGGCCGGCACCAAGGTGGAGGTGCTCAGCGGGCTGCAGGATGGCGAGCAGGTGGTGATCAGCGGCCAGAACAATCTGCGCGACGGCGTGGAGATCGTGGTCAACAACCAGGCGAAGTGAGCCGGGCCGCGCGCCTCTCTCGTTGGGGAGAGGCGCAATCCGACAGATATGCTGAGCTAAAACGATACCCGAGAGAGATAGATCAATGACACTGACAGAACTAGCAATAAAGCGGCCGACATTCATTGTCGTGATCTTCGGAGCCCTTGCGGTGCTCGGCCTCTTCAGCTTCACGCAGTTGAAGACGGAGTTGCTCCCGAAGATGAACTGGCCGATGGTGACCGTTTCGACGGTATATCCCGGAGCTTCGCCGAGCGAGGTGGAGTCGTCCGTGACGAAGCTGGTGGAGGATGCGGTGATCGGCGTGGACAACGTGAGCGCCGTTCGTTCCTCCTCGCGTGAGGGCGTCTCCTTCGTGACGATCGAGTTCCAGCAGGGAACCAACACGGACGCCGCCGTGCAGGACATTCAGCGCAAGGTAGGGGAGGCCGGCCAGTTGCTTCCGGATGGTGTGAAGACGCCGGCGGTATCCAAGTTCGCGCTGGACGAGATTCCGGTGCTCCGTGTGGCTGCTACGAGCACCATGGGGGATCGCGAGTTCTACCAGATGATGAAGGACCAGATCAAGCCCCGCCTTGCACGTGTGGGGGGAGTGGGCCAGGTGACGCTGATCGGCGGAACGGAGCGGGAGATCCGCGTGAACGTGAATGCCGACAAGCTGAACAGCTATGGCCTCTCGATCCTTTCGGTAGCGCAGTCGCTGAAGAGCTCCAATCTGGATTTCCCGACCGGCAATGTGAAGGATCAGGACGGACAGTTCGTGGTGCGCGTGGCCGGCAAGCTTACCTCCGTCGATCAGATGCGTGGCCTTGTGATCGGCAAGTCGCGCACCGGCGGCGATATCAAGCTGGGGGATGTGGCGGAGGTTCAGGACGGTGCGAAGGACGCGGAGAACTTCAGCCGGTTCAGCACCAGGACATCCATCGGCGTGCTGATTCAGAAGCAGCCGGACGCGAATGCCGTGGACGTTGCTCGCGATGTCCGGGCGGAGTTCGCGAAGATCGAGCGTGAGTATACGGCCAGCCATGTGAAGTTCGACATCGCACAGGATGGTTCGGTGTTCACCGTTGATGCCGCGAACGCCGTGGAGCACGATCTCATGCTCGCGATCGTGCTCGTGGCCGCGGTGATGCTCCTCTTCCTGCACAGCATTCGCAACTCCGTGATCGTGATGGTGGCGATCCCGGCGTCCATGATCTCCACATTCATCGCGATGTTCGCCCTCGGCTTCTCGCTCAACCTCATGACGCTCCTCGCGCTCTCGCTCGTGGTGGGCATCCTGGTTGACGACTCGATCGTGGTGCTGGAGAATATCTACCGGCGCCTGGAAGCCGGGGACGACAACCGAACGGCGGCGCTGCGCGGCCGAAACGAGATCGGCTTCGCGGCACTCGCGATCACGCTCGTGGACGTCGTGGTGTTCCTTCCGCTGGCGCTTACCGGTGGCATCATCGGCAACATCATGCGCGAGTTTGCCATCGTCGTGGTCGTGAGCACACTGATGAGCCTCTTCGTCTCGTTCACGCTCACGCCGCTTCTCGCCTCGCGCTTCACGCGGCTGGAGCATCTCACGAAGAAGACCATCATGGGCCGCTTCGGGCTCTGGTTCGAGGAACGGTACAAGAGTCTCGCCCGGAGCTACGCGAACTTCCTTCGCAAGGCACTGAAGCGGAGGTGGCTGGTCTACGTGGCCACCATCGTTCTCTTCGTGGGTTCGATCAGCCTGATGGCGGGCGGGTTCATCGGCTTCGAGTTCATGACGCAGACCGATCGCGGTGAATTCTCCACAACGATCGAGCTGCCGCCGGGAGCCAAGCTGGAGGAGACCAATCGCATCACGCAGCAGGTGGAGCAGCTCATTCTCTCGATGCCGGAGGTTTCGAAGACCTTCGCGAACGTCGGCGTATCGAACGAAGGCCTGATCGGCCAGACTTCGAACAACGTTTCGGAGATCAACGTGGCGCTCGTGGATCGCGACAAGCGGACGCTCACCACCGACGAGGTGGCCGCACGCATCAAGGACCAGGTCTCCGAGATCCCGGGTGTGAAGATCCGCGTAAACCCGATCGGCATCTTCGGCACGGGCAACCAGACACCGATTCAGTACGTGCTGCTCGGCACCGATATGGACAGCGTTCGCGTTGCCGCCAACAAGGTGGCCGACGTGATGCGCCGCATCCCCGGCACGGCGGACGTTCGCCTTTCGTCCGAGGATGGAAAGCCCGAAACCCGCATCGACATCGATCGCGAAAAGCTTGCCACGCTTGGCCTGACGCTGGGCGAGGTGGGGACGGCGCTTCGCACGGCGCTGACCGGCGATGACGATGCGAAGTTCCGGGAGGGGAGCAACGAGTTCACGATCCGGATCATGCTGGATCAGTTCGATCGCGCCCGCACATCTGACGTTGCGGACCTTACGTTCATCAACCATGCCGGTGTGCCGGTTCAACTGAAGCAGTTCGCCTCGGTGACGCAGACAACAGGCCCCACGGCTCTTGGACGCCGCGATCGCAATGCATCGATCATCGTCTTCTCGCAGGTTGCCGGAGTGCCCAGCGGCACACTGGCCGCCCAGATCGACAAGGAGGTGGCGAAGCTGAAGCTTCCGGCGGGCGTCACGTCCACGTACGACGGCGACATCAAGAACCAGCGGGAGTCCAACTCGAGCATGGGGCTGGCCTTCCTGGCCGGCATCCTCTTCGTCTACATGATCATGGTGGCGCTCTACAATTCGTACCTGACGCCGCTCGTGGTTCTGTTCTCGATTCCGGTGGCCATCATCGGTGCGCTGCTGGCGCTCGCGCTCACTGCGAAGTCGATGACCATCTTCTCGATGCTCGGCTTCATCATGCTGATCGGTCTTGTGGGGAAGAACGCCATCCTTCTGGTGGACTTCACCAACAAGCTGCGTGAGGAGGGGTACACGCTGGTTGATGCACTGGTGGAGGCGGGGCGCGAGCGGCTGCGCCCGATCCTGATGACAACGCTCACCATGATCATCGGCATGTTGCCGATTGCTCTCTCCACCGCCTCCGGTGCGGAATGGAAGAGCGGCCTGGCATGGGCGCTGATCGGCGGCCTCAGCAGCTCGCTGCTGCTGACGCTGGTGCTGGTTCCCTCCGTCTACATGACCTTCGACAACATCAAGCGGTTCGTTGTCGGTATCCCGAGCCGGTTCCGCAATCGCAGCCGTGCCTCCAAGAAGAGCACACAGCTTCCGGAGCCGGTTGTGCCGGAATCCGCCCGTGTTGCAACGGAGCGGTAGCGGGCAGACCACTCGATCCCTGCACAGATGCCGGGCCTCTCTCTCATGAGGGGCCCGGCTCTTTTATGCACTCCGTTGTACATCGCCATCCGTGTAGTGATGTCGTAATCCGCTACATTTGCGGAATCGCTCGGGTTTCGATATCCGCGCGCAGATACCATTGTCTCGAACACACGGAGATCCATGATACCAAACCGCTACAGGTGGTCCGCTGCGGTCGGGCTCCTACTTGCCGTTACCTCAACACTCACCCTGCAGGCTCGACAGCTCCCTTCCGCGGCCCAGACCTCGGCACCTTCAACAACCCACGGCCCCGCGATCGATCTGCCTGCCATGGCGGCCCGCATCGACGCGCGGCTGCGGGGGGCGAAGCAAACGCTTCCGGATGGACTGGATATTCTGGTCTCGGTGGATTCCACCGGCAGGCCGGTTGGGGTATCGGACTATCGTGGTTTCAGCCTGCGCACTCCGATTGCCCGTGCGATTCTGGGGATGAAGTTCGGGCCGGCCGTTCACGCGGGCAGACCTGTGAGCGCGGTGCAATGGATTCATCTTCAACATACCCCCGTGGTAGCAGCGGGCGCTCGGGGCGGCGGGACGATAGCGCTTGCAATGCTGTACGACGAGACGAGCGACGGCAGCGGAAATGCGCCGCAGCTTCCCCTTGCAGTGGGAGCCGATACTCCCGATCGGAATCCGGCCTACGATTCGGTGGAGTTGCAGCGTCGCATCATTTATCCGGCAACCGCCAGAGCGCGAGGGATCGAGGGAACGGTGCTCGTGCGCGCCCTGGTATCTTCCGGCGGCGTGGTCCGCGAGCTTCATATCGATGGAAGCGATGGCAGCGAACTGGAGGAGGCTGCCGTTCATGCGGTTGCGGGCACGCGCTTTTCACCGGCGCGTGCACATGGGAAGCCTGCTGCAGCCTGGATACAGATCCCGATCGCGTTCAGGCTGCGTTGATGCGGCACGCTGCCGGGGCATCCGTGCGTTGAAGATCTACTGCACAGGGTCGCAGAGAGTAGGAAGTTTGTTGTATGACCAATCCAATCCTCAGACAGATACAGGCGGCTGCACTCTGTGCAGCGTTGACTCTTGCAGCGGCCGCTTCGCTCGCCGCGCAGGAGAAGGGGCTGCGTTCCCGGCCGGCGGACTCCGCTGCAGCCGCTTCATCGGACCGCGGCCCGATGATCGACCTTGTCCGGCTTGGGCACTCCATCGGACTGGTTCCACCGTGGGACGAGGTGCCGGCGCACGCGGTGCTGTTGCTGCATGCCCGACTGGACAGCACAGGCCATGTGGACACGGTGTATGGCGCGCCCGGCGGGACGGAATTTCTTCCGGCTACTGCGCAGGCGCTGCCGAAGACCGTACTGCAGCCCGCCCGCCGCGACGGCAGGCCGGTTGCGTGCATCGTGACCCTGCGCGTTGAGTTTGAGCGCCGCATGCGTCAGGGTACGCCCCTCTGGGTTCCGCGCGCAACCGTGCTGGGCTGGAAGCCCGGTACGGACCGGCGTGCGTGGGAGCTATCGGACGATCGCTTCAAGCCCTTTGCGGGCCGGCTCTCGGCGCCCCCCCGGTTCGATACAGCGCAGGTTGCCGCTCACATTCGCTATCCCGCAGCGGCACGTGGGAAGCAGGTGGAGGGAGTGGTGAACGTGATCGTCGATGTTCGCGCCGACGGCATTGTCGATGACGTTGCGATCGCTTCCAGCGATTCCGCGCTGCTGGACGATGCGGCAATCGAGGCGGTACTCGAAACCCCATTCACTGCAGCGGTCTTCAACGGCACGCCGGTAGCGGCGCCTGTCACCGTTCCCGTCGTCTTCAAACCTCAATGAGTTCTTCCCGACAATCGACATCGCAGCGCATGAGAGTCGCCGGCCGTATCTCCCTATCGATTGCCACCGTCATGCTCTGTGCCGCGATGCAGGGATGGGCGCAGCCGCGCAGGCATGGCGCGCCAAGGGCTGCAACGAACGCACCGGTTACGATACCGGCGGGCATGCCCTATCCTGCCTTCGAGTTCGACAGCGTTCGCTACTTCGTGCACCCGGAGCAGGGAGTGTTGCCGATGCAGACCGAGGGGCGTGCGCGTGCCGTGGTGCGGGTGGATGCGCGCGGCCGTACAACGATCGTTATCGATCCTCGCAGCGACGAGCGCTTCGGCCGCATCCTCGCCGAGGGGCTTGGCTATGTGCGGTTCCGGCCGGCGCAGCAGGGGGGGCACCCCGTTCCATCGGCAGTGGCAGTTACGGCGTGGTTCATGCTGGATCGTTCGCACAAGGTACCGGTTCCGTTTGCCGATATCGTGCTGGACTCCGCACACCATGCTGCCGACACGATTGTGCGTCCAACAAGGCGTCCCGGCATGCCGGTGGAATTGGAACCGGTGTACAACAGGAGCGAGCTTGCCTCCAACATTCTCTATCCGGACGGTGTGCCGCCCGCATCTCAACCGGATACCGTGATGGTGCGCGTGCTGGTGGAACGTGACGGATCGGTGGCGCATGCGATGGCTGAGGGTGCCCGCAATCCCTTGCTGGGACTGGCCGCGGAGCAGGCCGCGCGGAGCACCCGCTTCGCGCCGGCGATGCAGCTTGGCGCACCGCTCGCGCTCTGGGTCACGATCCCCGTGATCTTCCGATGGAAGCAGTAAGCCCGATTGCCGTTGACGGTCGGGCTCGTGGGTACGATTCCACCGACGGGCCTCCGGAGGAGGCCATTCAATGAAGAACGGTCGGAGGGGCAATGAATGTCCGGTTGGAGAACATCCGGCGTCCTGCCGGACAGCCGGTCTGGTGGTCAGCCGGCCTGCCGGTCAGCCGGCCTGCCGGTCAGCCGGCAGTCGTGAAGGGGAGGCCGCCTTCCCACCCGAGCCGGACGAACAGTTCCTGCAGGTCTGCAGGGAGCGGCGCGATGATATCGAGCGGCTCGCCGGTGTGCGGGTGGAGAAGAGAGAGTCTCGAGGCATGCAGCAGCATCCGGTTGATGCCGAAGACTTCACGGAACAGTCTGTTGTGCGGGCCCTTGCCGTAGGTTGTGTCGCCGATCACCGGATGATCGATGTGTGCCATGTGCCGCCGGATCTGATGTGTTCGTCCGGTGAACGGATGAGCCCGGACCAGCGAATAGCGCGACGTTGGATAGCGGCTCACGGCGTATGGCAGCTCGGTCTGCGCAATCGACGCGTACCCGGTGCGCGCGTCCACGATGTCCAGATCGCCGTCCAGGTTGATCGGATGATCGATCTCCCCATGCTCCGGTACCCAGCCCCGAACCACCACCAGGTATTCCTTCCGGACGCTCCTGTTCATGAACGCCTCTCCAAGCAGGCGCGCCGTTCCCGGGTCCGTCGCGAACAGCAGCACGCCGGATGTTCCGCGGTCCAGCCGGTGTGCGGGATACACCCAGCGGCCAATGGCGTCGCGCACGATGCCGAGGCAGTTCTCCGCATCGCGCGCGGCCTTCGAACGGTGCACAACCAGCCCGCTCGGTTTGTTCACCGCCACCATGTGTTCGTCGTGATAGAGAACCTCGATCGTTCTCGGCTGCGCCTCTGAGCTCTCCTCCAATCTGTTCTCCTGCATCATGGTTGGCCCGTCACGGCTCCCTGCTGTCGATTTCGGGGAGCGAAGATAGTGAGATCGCCGGGGACTGAGATCCGGCCTGCGGCAGCCGGAGTGCGGTGCGGCCATCGCCATGCCCGCGGACCCGGTGCCGCGCGTACGGTGGAGGCGATTGCGATCAGGATCGTATGTTTGGGCGATGCCGATTCAGAGTTCCACCTACTCTCCGCCCTGTCTTCTTTCAGGAGGACATCCGCAGACGATCTATCCAGCGCTCTTTCGTTCGCCTGCGATTCCACCCTATCGTCGCGAGCGTATCGACACGCCCGATGGCGACTTCCTGGATCTGGACTGGCTGGAGCGGAGCCCTGATGCAGCCGCCCCTGCAGCCGGGGAGAACGGCGGGGAGCGGCTTGCTGTTCTGTGCCATGGCCTGGAGGGAAATTCCACCCGGCCCTACAACAGCGGGATGGCGCATGTTCTGCACGCTGCGGGGTGGGATGTGCTTGCCTGGAACTATCGTGGCTGCGGCGGCGAGCCGAACCGGCTTCTGCGTTCCTACCACAGCGGTGCCACGGAGGATCTGGATGTCGTAGTGCGACATGCAACGGAGCCCCGCCGGCACGGCCGCGTGGCGTTGATCGGGTTCAGCCTGGGGGGGAACCTGGTCCTGAAGTATGCGGGAGAGCGGGGGCGGACGATCGACCCGCGCATTGCCGCCGTCGTTGGATTCTCGGTGCCGTGCGATCTTCGGGCAAGCGCTGACCGGCTGGCGCTCATTCAGAATCGCATCTACATGCATCGCTTCATCGTCTCCCTCTCCGAGAAGCTGCGCGAGAAGGCGGTACGCTTCCCCGGCATGCTGAACCTGGAGCCGCTCGCCACCGTGCGCACGTTCCATCAGTTCGACAATCTCTACACGGCGCCGCTCCACGGTTTCCGCGACGCGGCCGATTACTGGGAACGATCCAGCAGCGCAAACTATCTGGCGGAGATCAACGTCCCCACGCTCATCGTCAATGCATTGAACGATCCCTACCTCGCCGGGCGCTGCTATCCGGTTGCCGAGGCGGAGGCCAATCCGAACATCACGCTCGAGATGCCGCGCTCCGGCGGGCATGTGGGGTTCGTTTCCTTCAACGCCGAACGGGTCTACTGGTCCGAGCGGCGGGCGCTCCAGTTCCTGGAGGCTGCATAGATCACGCATAGCCCATTGGAAGCATGTTCGTACTCGATATCCCCCCGGCTGCAACGAAGCCGGAGACCTATGCGGCGCTGTATCCGATCGCGGCGTCGCTGCTGGAAGGCGAGCGGGACTTCATCGCCAACGCCGCCAACATCTCCTCGCTTCTGTTTCATACCCTTCCCGACCTGAACTGGTGCGGCTTCTATATTCTGCGCGACGGCGAGCTTGTACTGGGCCCGTTCCAGGGGAGGCCGGCATGCGTCAGGATCGCCATGGGGCGCGGCGTCTGCGGAACGGCGGCCGATCGCCGCGAGACCGTTGTGGTGCCGGATGTGCGGGCCTTCCCGGGGCATATCGCCTGCGATGCGGCGTCGCGTTCGGAGATCGTTGTGCCGATCACCGCATCGGGACGGCTGGTGGGGGTGCTCGATCTGGACAGCCCGATGCCCGGCCGCTTCGATGATGACGACCGCAACGGCCTCGAGCAGATCGTCCGGACCTTCATCGGCGCCACGGACGTCCGGCTGTAGGTGGCCCGCCGGCCGATGTATCGCAGTGCGATAGAGCGGCCGCCCGAAGCATCCGCGGGGTCTCGAATCACGTGCCGGGTCTCGAAGCATGGCCGGCCGGAGGCGCTCCCTGCCAGGGGACCGCTCAGTTTCGGGGCGATACCTGAATCTGCCTGCAATGGCTTCACTCTCGATCGAGGAGGACTGATGGACAAGGAAACATTGCGCGAGTACTGTCTGTCGTTTCCCCATGCCACCGAGCGCGTGCAGTGGGGGAACGATCTCCTCTTCTGCGTTGCAGACAAGATGTTCGCGGTGACGAATCTGGAGCCGGCGGAGATCCGTTCGCTGAGCATCAAGTGCGATCCGGAAACGTTCGCGGAGCTGACCGAGCGTGAGGGGATAGAGCCGGCCGCCTACCTCGCGCAATACAGGTGGATCTCCATCCGGAACATGAACGCGCTCAAGCCGCGTGAACTGCGCGATCTGATCCGCGCATCGTACGACATGGTCTATGCCAGGCTTCCCGCGGGAGTGAAACGGCGAATGGGGTGAGGCACCGGTACGCTGTGCATTCGGAACGAAGCGGCCGCGTGACCGGAGGACTGTACGGACCTTGATCTTCTCTCAACGACAAACCTACCGTGAATGGCTCTTGAACGCAGGCTGGGACTGGTGCAGGCAACGGCCCTGAACATGATAGACATGGTTGGCATCGGCCCGTTCGTAACCATGTCCATGGTTGTGGAGGCGATGAAGGGACCACAGGCGATTGCCGCCTGGATCGTCGGGATGCTGCTGGCATTCACCGATGCATCGGTCTGGTCAGAGCTTGGCGCAGCGATGCCGCGGGCCGGCGGGAGCTATGTCTTCCTTCGCGAGGCCTATGGCCCGGGGAAGTGGGGAAGGATGATGTCCTTTCTCTTTATCTGGCAGACAATGATACAGGCGCCGCTGGTTGTGGCATCGGGCGCGATCGGCTTCTCGGAGTACTTCAGCTATCTCTGGATCAGGGTTGCCGGCTCGCCGCTGCCGGATGAGGGGAGGCACATGATCGCCGCGGGGCTGGTGGTTGCGCTGCTCGCAGTGCTCTACCGGGGAATCGGCACGCTCGGGAAGATCTCCGTCGGCCTCGGGATCTGCGTGATCGCCACGATACTCTGGATCATCTGGGGAGGCTTCACGCACTTCAATGCCGGCCTTGCATTCGGCTATCCCGAAGGGGGATGGGATCTCTCGACCTCCTTCTTTGCCGGGCTCGGCGCCGGATGCCTGAAGACGGTGTACAGCTACCTGGGATACTATAACGTCTGCCATCTCGGAGCCGAGGTACGCAAGCCGGAGAAGCTGATCCCGCGCAGCATGTTCATCTCCGTTGCCGGCATCGCCGTGCTCTACATCGCCATGAACCTGAGCGTGTACGGTGTGGTACCGTGGCAGACGCTCTCGCAGATGAGCGCTTCGAACGCGAACTATCCGGTCAGCATCTTCATGGAGATGGTCTACGGCCCTGCGGCGGCAACCGTCGTCACCATCCTCATCCTCCTTGTCGCCGTCTCCTCGCTCTTCGCGGTGGTGCTGGGGTATTCGCGCATTCCGTACGCGGCTGCGCTCGACGGAAACTTCTTCAGGATCTTCGCGCGCGTTCATCCAACGAAGCACTTCCCAACAGTTTCGCTCGTCATGATCTGCGCAATCGCCTTCGTCTTCAGCTTCTTCGGAAGGCTCACTGTCGTGATCAAGGCGATCCTGGCGATGCGCATCGTTGTACAGTTCATCGGGCAGGCCGTGGGCATCATCGTGCTGCGCACCAGGAATCCGGCCGTGCATCTTCCCTTCCGGATGTGGCTTTATCCCGTTCCTGCCGTGCTGGCCATCGTGGCCTGGGCGGCGCTCTACTACGCAACCGGAGAGTTCATGTACTATGCTCTCATCGCGATAGGTGTCGGGCTGGTCGTGTTCCTGATTCGCACGCGGCTCAAGCGGGAGTGGCCGTTCGGGGCACCGGTTGTCGGCGCCATCGAGGCAGGGAGCGGTGACTAGTGGAGTGTAGTGGCGGAAACGCCTGTACCGATCGCCGGCGGATGCACCGGACGCGGATGGGCGGTATCGCAATCAGCGTTCAACGCGATCACTCTCCGGAAAGCCGCGGGGATCACGATACACACCATGTGGCATCAACGCCGGTGCCTGCTGCCGGAAGCTGCATGGCGTCTGCTGCAGACGGGTGCCCGCGCTGCGGGGCCATCTCCGGCACGGCCGGACGCTCTGCCCAATCCCTGCGAACTCGCACATACAGTTCATTGGGGCACCGGGACTTCCGGCCGGGATGATGCATTGCATGCCTCACATGTTCCTCACAGAATACCCTCTACAACCATGAGAGTACGTGCTACACTTGCACTCGGAATCACGTCGATCACCCTCACCGCGGTCATGCTCTTCTCGTCGGGCGCGCTGCACGCGCAGATGCCGGCGCCTGTTCCTCCGGATACCAATCTGAAGGTGCTGATCGTGATCGCCCATCCGGATGATGAGTCCGGCTTCTCCGCAACGGTCTACAAGATCACGCACGACCTTGGAGGGAGTGTCGATCTTGCGCTGATCACCAACGGAGAGGGGGGATACAAGTATTCCACGCTCGCCGAGCAGTACTACAATCTTGAGCTGACCGACGAGAAGGTGGGGCGCGAGAACCTTCCATGGATCCGCAAGCGTGAATTGATGTCGGCGGGGAGGATCATCGGCATCCGCAACTTCTTCTTCCTGGATCAACTGGATCATCGCTACACGCAGAATGTGGACTCCGTGCTGCAATACGTGTGGGATGTTCCGCAGATCCGGAAGAGGCTGGCCGAGATCGTGGCCAGGGGGAACTACAACTACATCCTCTGCCTGCTCCCGACGCCGGATACGCACGGTCATCACAAGGGAGCAACCATCATGGCGCTGGAGACGGCGAAGGCCATTCCGCTGGAGCGCCGTCCCGTTGTGCTGGGAGGATCGGTGTCGTCGCAGAAGGACACGGCACAGCTTCACTTCACCGGCCTGGCCAACTATCCCATCACCTCGGTGAACGCCGGTTCGCGCGCCTTCACCTTCGATCGCACCACGAAGTTCGGCTGGAAGAATGCGCTGGACTATCGTATCATCGTCAACTGGGAGATCGCCGAACACAAGTCGCAGGGGACGATGCAGATGCTGATGAACCTTGGCGACTACGAGAACTTCTGGTGGTTCGATATCAACAACCCTGCGCGCATGGATGCAACGCGTCAGCTCTTCGAGAAGCTGAAGGTGATCCGTTACGTGCCGAAGACGTATAATTGAAGTCGCAACGGGGAGCCGCCGGTGTCTCGGTCCGGTATTGCATCGGGGATGTTTCTTGGCGCCCCTTTGCGTCCTTTGCGGTAGCCCACCGCAGAGAGCGCAAAGGGGAACGCCTCCACAGCCAACGGTTCATCGAGCATCGTATCCCGTCGCGATACGATACGTCCGGAACACTTCACTGCCGGCAAGCGAAAAACGATTCACGACCACAGTCCACCCACAAGCTTTAGTATAATTCTCCCGGCATTTCAGTTCATTCGGATCACTTATTCGTATCACCTCCACGGATATCACACTTTCATGTGATTGATACAGGGGCCGGCAACGTATAGCTTGCTAGTGCATACGTATACCTCATGGATTGACACTGCATTTTGCCATCCAGAATGACAGCCGGGCGTTGGTGCCGGTCGTTTCAGGGGATGTGGTGGCTCATAATGCGAATCGAGCGCAGACGCTGGCCGGAGAGAACCATTGATGTTCTACGATTACCGCTGTCGTATGGGGACAGGCGGTAATGATGCGGTTGGCATCTGCTACACAATCACCTGCCGGGACTGAACTAGGGAGAGTTATCGGCAGGGGTGAGCCGGGCCTGGCGTGAATGCCTGACATCTGGTATTCACGGCGGCCCGGTACTCCAATGTCGTGCGTCCATCTCGCACGCAATTGCGCGGATGCCGAGGTCTTGTGGGGGAAAGCGGCATCTGCTTAGTAAAACCGGATCGTGGCGCCAAACACGGTCCGGTTTTTTTTATGCGCTCTCCGGAAGGCCGCGATCCGAGAGCCTGCCCGGAACGTTGGTACGTCACACGCCGGCTGCTGGCCAACGAGGCCGGTGTGCCGGCGCGTCGTTGAACGCGGGGGCGGCAACCCGGCCCGCTCGATGCATCCGTTCCGGTTCGACGCGCTCCACCGCCGCCGTTCAACTCTGCAGAGATCTACGGGAGGTTGTGGCAGGCATCGACGGCCGCAGCCGAAGCTTCAGCGGATGCAGGCTCTTCAAGGTCCGGCTGCGCAGCCGTTGCCTTGCCCCGCCGGAATGCGAAGGCAAGCTGGCGGAGGTATCCGTGCGGGAACGATTCCTCTCCAAGGCCGTACTCGCGCGGTTTCCGTCCTGTTGGAAGATAGGCCGTGCCGAACATCCAATCCCAGACGGCAAACTTCGTGGAGAAGTTTCTGTTGTGCGCGTCCTCGTCAACGGCGTGATGCCAGCGGTGCATCTCCGGCCCGTTGATCACATGCTGCAGGCGTCCGCTGCGGACATCGATGTTGGAATGGATATACATGCCCCAGACCGCATCCACCATTCCCTTGTAGAGGAGCACGTCCGGATGCGCGCCCAGCAGGATCAGCGGCGTGAACTCGATGGTCTGATTGATCAGGATCTCCAGCGCGTGCGAGCGCGACCCGGAAAGCCAGTCCACATCCGTCGTGGAGTGATGTGCCTCGTGGATCCGCCACAGTGCGGGAACGCGATGCTGCAGCCGGTGGAACCAGTAGATGTAGAGATCGTGCGTTACGAGCGAAAGGAGAAGCTGCAGAGGGATCGGCCAGCCGGAGATGATGCCGTGGGTGCTGAGGCCGGTAAGGTGATCCAGTCCGTGCGCGATGCCGAAGATGACGTAGGCCAGCACATAGCTCTGGACGATCGAGTAGAGCACCAGATCGCCGAACAGCCCGTCGCGGAGAAACGGCTGTCCCCGATCGTACGGGAACAGCCGTTCGAGCATGATGATGATGAGCGCGCAGCCCGTCACTACCAGCGGTGAGAGGATCGCGATAGGCATGGAGTTTATGATGCTACCCGTTCGCTGATGCCTGCGCGGCGCAGCTTCTTGCGCGGCCCAAGCTCGCTCTCGTACACACACTTGATGCCGTTGCCGAGCGCCTTCTCGATATCGCGGACATTCGAGACGAGGCGGTACAGCCCGCCCGGCTCAACCGATGCAGCCTGATCGCTTCCCCACATCGCGCGGTCCAGCGTGATGTGCCGTTCGATGAACGTGGCGCCGAGCGCAACGGCCGCCCAGGTCGTGGCGAGACCGGTCTCGTGGCCGGAATAGCCGATCGGGTTCTCCGGGAAGCGCGTGCGGAGCGTCTCGATCATCTTCAGATTCAATTCCTGCGGAGGGCAGGGATACGTGGACGTTGCATGCGCAATCAGCAGATCCTCGTCGCCGATCGCGGCCACGGCCGAGTCGATCTCCTGCATCGTGGACATTCCCGTGGAGATGATCAGCGGCCGGCCGGTCTGCTTCATGGCTTCCAGCAGCGGCATGTCCGTGAGCGATGCCGATGCGGCCTTGTAGAAGGGAGGGTTGAACGCCTCCATGAATGCAACCGATCCCTCGTCCCAGCAGGAGGCGGTCCAGAGAATTCCCTTGGAGCGGCAATAGCTGTCGATCTCCACGTACTCGTCAACTCCGAACTCCACCTTCCGCCGATAGTCGATGTAGGTCATGCGTCCCCACGGCGTATCACGCTCGATGTGCCACTGATCGAGCGGCACGCAGAGCTCCGGTGTACGCTTCTGAAACTTTACGGCATCGCAGCCAGCCAGCGAGGCAGCGTCGATAAGCTTCTTCGCGATATCGAGAGAACCGTTGTGGTTGATACCGATCTCGGCGATGATAAACACGGGATGGCCTTCGCCTATCGAACGATTGACAGAGGAGAGTGTGCATGTAGCCATGAGTATGTGCTCGTAAGTATTGAACATCTGAGTCGGTTGGGAGCGCCGCATTCGGGCGCTACCAGCATGTCCAGCCGCCGTCAACGATGAGATTCGCTCCGGTCATGTAGGAGGATGCATCGCTTGCCAGAAACAGCAGCGCTCCCTGATAGTCGCCGGAGGATGCCATGCGGCCCAGCGGAGTGCGCCGTTCGTACTCGTGAATGAACTGTTCGTCCTGTGCGTTCTCCACGCCGCCCGGCGACAGCGTGTTGACACGAACCCCGGCCGTTCCCCAGTATGCCGCGAGGAAGCGGGTGAAGGAGATAACGGCCCCCTTGGTAACCGGATACACTGCCGACTTGTAGAATGTCTGCGTGCCGTCCGCCCGCCGGTAGAGCGACTGGTCCGGAGCCACGACGCCGTAGGTGGAGGCCACATTGATGATGCTTCCGGATCCGCATCGCGCCATCTCGGAGCCCACGATCTGCGAACAGAGAAACGTCCCGGTCACGTTCACGTCCAGCGATCGCCGGAACATCTCCAGCGGATAGTTCTCAAACCGGGAGAGATCGGCGCCGGAGGCCGGGCTCTCCACCATGTCGTTGATCGCGGCATTGTTCACCAGAACATCCACGCGGCCGTGGATGGCAAGCGTCTGCTCCAGCAGATGCCCCACCGCATGCGGATCGGTGATGTCCGCGCCGATCCCGATCGCCCGCTCCGCCTGGTCGTCACCGAGCTTCGAGCGGAGCTCCTCCGCGAACGTCTGGCACTCTGCCTCGTTCAGATCCGTCACGATCACGGATGCTCCGGCCCCGAGCAGCGCCTCGCAATGCCTGCGGCCGATCAGCCCGACGCCGCCGGTGACGATCGCCACCTTCCCTGCAAGCGAGAAGAGGGAGCCGGGCGAGGGGAGCGCATGCTGCCGGCGATCGCCCGCCCCTCGTACCACGATCGGGTTGCCGTCCGCCGTTCCGTTTTCCACGTGCGCCGTTCCGTTTCCCATGTGCTCAGTCATGATGTGTCACCACTCCGTTCTTCTGCGGTGCCGGCTTCATGTTGAAGTTCCCGGTCCGCCGGAACACCGGCTCCACCGGCGCTCCGCGCAGTTGCTCGCGCAACGTTCCTTCGGCAACCGCCTGCTTCAGTATCGGCAGCACCTCGCGATAGGCAACGAGCGTGTAGGCGATGTCCTCGTTGGAGTGAGAGAAGGAGATGGTGTGAAACCCGCTCCAGAGGATGCCGCGCTTGATCATCTCCTGCTGCACGAGCGACTTCATCAGCAGCGGATCGCCTGCCGGGGCGTTGAACGTTACCATCGTCCGCGGCGCAAGGCCCACGCAGTTCGTGTACTCCATCCCGAGCTCCGCCGCGATCTCGTTGTACCCGTGCTTCAGGATTCCTCCCTGGCGCCACAGATGCTCGGTGACATGGCGCTCGCGCATCTCGTTGATCGTGGCCTTCGCTGCCGCCAGCGACAGAGCCTCGCCGCCGAACGTCGTGAAGAAGAAGACATCGTGTTCCAACAGCGCCATCACATCGTGCCGGCCGGTGAGCACCGAGATCGGCATGCCGTTCGCGATCGCCTTGGAGAAGCAGGCCAGGTCCGCATTCACCTGGAAGTATTCCTGGGCTCCGCCCAGAGCGAGGCGGAAGCCGGTCCACATCTCGTCGAAGATGAGGAGGGTACCGTTGGCATCGCACAGCTCGCGCACCTTCCGGAGATACCCGTCGCGCGGCGCCTCGAACACCGCCGGTTCCAGAATCACGCATGCCGTTTCACTATCGATGGAGTCCTCAAGCGATGCGATGTCGTTGTAGTTGATCGTATGCGTGAGACCGGCAACGGCCTCGGGGATCCCTCTGTTGCGGTCCGTGACGGCGATATACCAGTCGTGCCAGCCATGGTAGCCGCAGCAGAGCACCTTGTCGCGGCCGGTGAAGGCGCGTGCAAGCCGTACGGCGGCGGTGGTCACGTCGCAGCCGGTCTTCGAGAAGCGCACGGACTCCGCGTTCGGAACCACGGAGCGGATCAGTTCGGCAACCTCCACTTCCAGCGGATGCATCAGCGAGAACGTGATGCCGTCCTCCAGTTGCACGCGGATGGCGTTGTCCACCGCATCGTAGCAGTAGCCGAGCGATATCGGCCCAACGCCCATGGTGTAATCCAGGAACTCATTGCCGTCCGCATCCCACACGTGCGTGCCCTTGCCGCGCACCAGGTATTTCGGCGCCACGCCGTTGACATGCTGGCCCGGACCCTTGGCGAGCGTCTGCGTGACGCATGGAATCAGGCCCAGCGCTCTGTTGTACAGTTCGTTCGATCGATCGATCGACGGATAATCCTCGTTGAATGCAACTCTGTTGGGCATGGGATGAGGTCGTATTGAGATCGTGAAGAAGGATCAGCCTCTGAGGCCGTTGAAGAGGCCGGCTGCCGGCGCGGCGGTTTCCGCTTCCAGTGCGTCCGCAACGCGCGTCGCGATCTGCGCGCCGCGCAATCCTTCGGCCTCGAGAACATCGCCGATCAGGGCCGGGGTAAACCAGCGCTCCTCGAAGGCGATCGGGAACACGGCGGCCGCGAGCCTGTTCGCAATCAGCGTCTCGCAGACGATCGAGTACAGGCCGCCGGTGCGGAAGTGATCCTCCAACGTCACAACCAGGCGCGTCTCCTCCGCAACGTGCAGGATCATCTCGGTATCCGCCGGCTTCAGCGTGCGCATGTTCACAACGCGTGCGTTCACGCCCAGCGCCTCGAGCTCGCGCATTGCCGTCATCGCCTCGCCCAGCAGATAGCCGTAGGTGAGGATCGCTACGTCGTTTCCATCGCCGAACTGCTCCGCGCTTCCTATCTGAAACGGCGAGTGCGTAACCGGTGCCGCGCAGGAGTTGAAGCGCACATACCACGGCGCCGGATGCTCCATGATCTGCTGCATGCCTTCAACCAGTTCCAATTCGTCGGCCGGTGCGAACACGCAGACATTCGGAATGCCGCGCATCAGCGCCACGTCCTCTATCGCCTGATGTGTTGGTCCGTTGGCCTCCGAGAGTATGCCCGGCACGCCGCCGACAAGCTTTACCGGCAGGTTGGGGAGGCCCACATCCGTCCGTATGAACTCGAACGCGCGAAGCGTGAGGAAGGTGGCGAGCGCGTGCGTTACCGGGATGCGGCCGCGCAGCGCCAGGCCGGCTGCCGCGCCGATCATCGTTGCCTCGCTGATGCCCACATCGATGAAGCGCTTCCCGAGCCGCGACGGGAGGTCGCGTATCGCGGCGCGATTCTCCGCCGTCATCACGATGATGCGTTCATCGGCCTCCGCGAGGCGTGCAAGTGTCTCCTGATAATCCATGGTGTTCCTCTTCATCGAAACATGAGCGGTGATCGCCGGCGCTTCAATGGCGCACGATGACTGCCGCGGAATCGGTTCATCGTCTCATCGTACCACCAGCGGCTCGGCGGCAAGCATGCCCCCCTCGCCGCCGTGCAACTCGCGCAGTAGCAGATCGGCATCCTCTTCGCCAAGGCGCATGAACCAACGGTCCGCACGCCACTCGATCGATGGGCACCCCCGGCCTCGCACCGTGTCCGCGATGATCATGCTCGGGCGGCCGCTAGCGAACGGAAGGCTTCCGAACACGCCCTCCATCTCCTGGAAGGAGTGGCCGTTGATCCGCTCCGTGCTCCAGCCGAACGCCTCGAACTTGCTTGCCAGCGGCTCCAGCGGAATCAACTCCTCCGTGCGAATGTTCGCCTGGAACTCGTTCCGATCCACGATCCCCACCAGATTGTCCAGACCGTAGGCATTGGCCACCAGCAGCCCTTCCCAGATCGAGCCCTCGTTCAACTCGCCGTCTCCCATGATCACGTACACGCGGTTGTCCGACCCGCGCATCTTGATATCGAGCGCAACGCCGATGGCGACGGAGAGGAGATGCCCGAGTGAACCGGAGTGAAACTCCACGCCCGGTATCCTCCGATTCGGATGCCAGTAGATCGCGTCGTTCGGGCTCAGGTGCGCGGCAAGACGATCGCGGTCGATATAGCCCAGCTCCGCCAGCGTGCCGTAGAGTGCCGGAACGTCGTGTCCCTTGGAGAGGAAGAGATAGTCGCGGTCGGGATCGTCCAGGCTGGTTGGAGTCACCCGCAGGTGGCGCCCGTAGAGGTAGACAATCAGATCCGCGCAGGAGAGGGAGGCGCCGATGAAGCAGCCGCCCCCGGTTGCCATGCGGATGATATGTTCGCGCACGCGCAGCGCCGTTGCACGGAGCAGCGCCTCGTCTGCGTCGGGAAGCGAAGTATAGTTCAGCGTTGTGCTCATGATGTTCGTTGAGTCGTTGTCAGCGGGCATTGTTCAACGCACGCGTCATCTGTGCGGTTACCGTCTGCAGTTCGCTCATGTGATGCCGGTACCAGTTCACCCCTGCGAGATGTGCGTTGAGCGCGGCCACGTCCGGATGCTGGTCCAGCCAGGAGAGGATCGCATCGATGCCGAAGATCCGGCCGGATGCCGTGTAGAGCGCATCGTAGACGGCGGCGATCAGCTCGTAATCCTCCCGGTAATCGATCGTCCAGCGATGGCTCATGGAGTAGTCCTGCCCGCGCTCCCAGCGCACATTCCCGATCAGGAAGCGTTCCGGCCGCTCCCAGAGGAAGGGGGTGGTGTGCTCCCGTTCGAAGTCGCGCTCCGCCTCGCGCCACGCCGTCTCCAGCGCGGGCATTGCGATCGCCTCCACGTCGTTGCCGTCCGGATAGCTCGCCGGATGCAGATTGCTCACGTAGTCGTACGACGGTTCGTGCCGCAGATAGTGCGCCAGCACGCGGTCGATGATCGCGGGATCGATCAGCGGGCAGTCGCTCGGAATCTTCACCACGGCGTCCGCTTCGCATTCCAGCGCGGCGCGGTAGTGCCTGTCCAGGAGATCGGTAGGATGGCCGCTGTAGCAGCGTACGCCGATCGTGCCGCAGAGCTCGCGCAGTGGTTCGTCCTCCTGCATCGTCGTTGTCGCCACTACGATCTCCGCCGGCAGCGTGGCCGCGCGGACGCGTTCGAGCATCCGCTCCAGCAGCGGGCGCCCGGCGAGCGGCATCATCACCTTTCCGGGGAGCCGGGTGCTGGACATCCGCGCCTGCACCACCACGACGAGGCGTGTCATCGCACCACCTCCTGCGGAATTCCCTTGGCCATGCACTCCGGCGTGCGCACCAGATCCTCGAAGCGTTCCGGTACCGGAACGTCGTTGATGTGGCAGCGGCACACTTCGGCGATCGCCCGCCCGGAGCTGCCGTCGTTCTGCATCGGCGCCAGCCTCCGCAGTTCGTCGATGTCGAAGTAGGAGTGTACCTCGCGTCCCAGAGCCAGGCCCACGAACACGACGCTGGAGTACTTCGTGATCAGCACATCGCAGTTCGCGATCATGTGGTTGGTATTGCCGGTGGCGAATACCCGGGCGCCCGGAGCCCAGCGCTGAACCTCGCGCGTGGCGCGCTGCACATTCTCGTTGGGATGCAGTTTGAAGATCATCGGCCGGCCGTTGGCGATCGCCACGCAATCCAGGATGAACCGCTTCCGGTTCTCCAGCTTGAACGTCTCGCGCGCATCGCTGGTGGCTACCAGCACATAGCCGCGATGGGGGAAATCGTTCTCTGCGAACGCCCGGCAGTTGTCGAAGTTCGGGATGCCGGTCACGCGGATCGCCTCCGGGTTCACACCCTTGCGCGCGAAGTGCTCGCGGTAGCCTTCGCTTGCAACGCAGAAGTAGTCGTACGCATGGCTGAGGCCGGTGGTGGACGTGCTCGCCAGGTAGCGTGGCAGCCTCAGCGCGCGCACCAGGTGATACATCAGATTCTCCGGATCGGTCATCCCCTCCTGCACAAGGATCAGCTTCCTTCCGCGGACGTTTCTGGGAACAACCAGATCGCTGCATGTCACCACGAGATCGTAGTGGCGCTGGCGGCCTTCGTGGTCGATCTGCAGATCGTGTGTGCGCAGGTACGCCAGGCACCGCGAAGCGAGCTTCGGACCCATCACGGTGGACTTCGTCAATCCGATCCGTCGTATCACCTCGATGAACAACCCGTCGGCGTAGTAGGGTGAGAAGAAGCAATCGCATTCGGGAAGGTGCTGTGCGATCGCGTGCATCTGCGACGTCTGATTGATCGAGCCGCAGATAAAGAGGATGGAGGGGCGCATGCGTTGCCGATGGTGTGTGCGGGCGGCGGCAGGCGATGAAGCGTCAGGACCCGTCTGCGGTTCCGCTGCGATCTCATAGCTGGGGGCCGAAATGCCGGCCCGGAATACAAGGGTTCCCGTGCCGTCTTTCGATCCGTTGTCTGCACCATTCACAGGGATGCTCATTGCGTGCGCAACTTACATGAGGCGAAATAGCCCGGCGGTTAATGCCGTGTTAATTCGCTGTTACCAACGCAAAACATCGATTGTAGTTAGCAAAGGGACACGAGGGGGCATGGGGAGGCGGCAGTGGGTGCTAATATAGGTGGAATTGTGATCGATGCAAATGAAGAGCCCGCGATCCCGATCGAAGATCGGGACAACCTTCCGAGGGAAGTACGAGGAGAATTGAAGAGCCCGCGATCTGAGGAAAAGAACGTTTGAAGAGCCCGCGACGGGAATCGAACCTGCAACCTTCTGATTACAAATCAGATGCTCTGCCAGTTGAGCTACACGGGCGAGTGTAGGGAAATGTCAATCACTGTGCCGTGAAGAACCTGCAACCTCCCCGATGGCAATCGGGGTGCTCTGCCAGTTGAGCTACACGGGCGTGCGCATTGCATTTACGCCGAAATGCCGCAGCATTGGCGGCAAAGAGCTACAAAGATAGCAGCAGCAGGGGATGTGGGCAAATGCAACCGGGCGTGGTGATTTCCTATTACGATCTCTATCTTCGCTCCGGCGATTGCACGCTCCCTCCAGCACCAGGCGGCAATCGCATCCGTCCATGGGCGGACACGCCGGCCGCACGCGGCGCCGAACCAGTTGCATGGAGGTCGGCATGGCCATCAACTCGAAGCTGGAGTCGAAGCTCGGCCTGACGCGGGGCGACGTTACCGTGGCCCTCTTTCTTGCGGCGGCCACGCTCGCCGGGTTCATCTACACGACATTCTTCGACTCGCGCGAGCATATGCCCGCGCACCGCGAGATGCTTGCTCTCCTTCGCCGTCACGATTCGCTTGTCAACGCCTATCGCGCATCACGCCTTGCGGAGTTGAAGCGTCTGATTGCGCCCGACTCCGCCGGCGCCTGGCAGCCGTTGGGAGGCGACGATGCCGCGGCGGATCAGATTGCCGAACGCGCGGACCGTTCCGGCCGGAGCGGCAAGGAGAAGCCGCAGGGGCCGGTTGATGTGAACCACGCGCCGAAGCTGGAGTTGATGCGCCTCCCCGGCGTGGGGGAGAAGACGGCGGAGGCGATCATCGAACGCCGGACTCATGTTCCGTTCCGGCGGCCCGATGACATCATGAGCATCAAGGGGATCGGGGAGAAGAAGTTCGAAAAGATGAAGCCCTTCATCGTTATCCGTTAGCGCATGAGAATCATTGCCGGTGAGTTGCGTGGGAGAATGTTGAAGAGCACGACCAGTTCGATGCTCCGGCCGACGACCGATCGCGTGCGCGAGTCGATCTTCAACATCCTCGCCAACCGGATCTCCTTCGAAGGAGCCCGCGTGCTCGATCTCTTCGCCGGCACCGGTGCGCTGGGCATCGAGGCGTTGAGCCGGGGCGCCGTGCGCTGTGATTTCGTCGAGAGCGATCGCCGTGTGGCTGCGATCATTGTGGACAACGTGAAGACGCTCGGGCTCACTGCGCGGGCATCGGTGCATGTGCGTGATGTGATGAAGTACGTTGCCGGGCTCGAGGGCTCATTCGATCTCATCCTCGCCGATCCGCCGTATGCTGCTACGATCTTCGATCGCCTTGTTCACGATATCTTCTCTTCGGGGTGCCTCGCTCCCGGCGGCATTCTCGTAGTGGAGCATGGGCCCGCAACCGAGATCGCGCCGCCGCCGGGCGCCGATCTCCTGGTGCAGCGCGGATTCGGCGACACCTCGATCACTCTGCTGGGCCATGCCCCGGCCGATCCCTCTCACAGCCTCTCTCCCTGATCACATTACGGAGCCTGCATGCGCGTCGCTGTCTACCCCGGCACATTCGATCCGATCACGAACGGCCACATCGATATCATCGCCCGCAGCGCGCGCATGTTCGATCGCGTGATCGTTGCGCTGGCCGTGAACAGCGCCAAGCAGACGCTCTTCAGCGAGGAGGAGCGCTTTGCGCTCGCGGCGGAATCGTTGCAGGCCTATGCGAATGTGGAGGTGAAGCGATGCTCCGGGCTTATCGTGGAGTTCGCTGCGGCCGAAGGGGCGCAGGCAATCGTGCGCGGCCTGCGTGCGGTCACCGATTTCGAATATGAAATGCAGATGGCGCTGATGAACCGAAAGCTGCGCGAGGAGATCTCCACCATCTTCATGATGCCGAACGAACGCTACTCCTATCTGAACTCCACCATCATCCGCGAATTGTCGCGTTACGACGCGGACGTGAAGGAGTTTGTTCCGGAGTGCGTGGCGCGTGCGCTCCGTGCGAAGCGGGCCGCCAGGCCGTAGATAGTCCGGCCCGCAGCATCCGGCCTGCGCATGATGCTCCTTCGTGCCGGCGCTGGTTGTCGGCAACTCACAGTACAACGTCTCCCTCCGTACATCCCTGGAACAGTATGACCTATCTCGTCTTCGATATCGAAACGGCGGCGCTTTCTTTCGAGGGGCTGGACCCCGTTCAGCAGGAGTATCTGCTGCGTGGCGCAGAGAACGAGGAGCAGCAGGAGGAGAAGAAGCGTCTGATGAGTCTGAATCCCCTTACAGCCCGTGTAGTGACGCTCGCCATGCTGATGGTGAACTCCTTCGATGCCGAACCGAAGGCCTTCGTCTACTCGAACTGCGGGGACGATCCCTCGCTGCCGGAGGAGGAGGGGACGCTGGCCGACGGCGCGGTCTGGAAGACCATGCCGGAGCGCGCCCTCATGACGAAGTGGTGGGAGGTGCTCAGTTTCTACCATGCGCGCGGTGGCTATACGTTGATCACGTTCAACGGCAGGGGATTCGATTGTCCCTTCCTCATGCTTCGCTCCGCCGCGCTTGCGATACGCCCGTCGCGGAACCTGATGGACGGAACCCGCTGGCGCTACGACCGCCATGTGGACCTGCAGGAGGAACTGAGCTTCCACCAGTTCAGCAGCAGCGGGCCTACGCGCCGCTTCAACTTCGACTTCTACTGCAAGGCGTTCGGGATCAAGAGCCCGAAGGGGGAGGGGATCACCGGGCACGACGTGCCGGAGTTCTGGCTGCAGGGGCGCCACCGGGAGATCGCGGAATACTGCCTGCGCGACGTTCGGGCAACGTGGGACCTCTTCAAATACTGGAAGCGTTTCCTTGCGGACTTCGACGGGCAGTGAGGCGCATGCCGCTGGTTGCGCCGGTGCCGGTGTCGCCCCGCGAGGCCGTGCTCCGCGCCAACGCCTTCCCACGATGGTACTCGATTCCTGCCTTGCCCGGTTCGCAATTTCAAGGCTAGTTCGATCGATACCTCCCGCTCATATCCGGCATCATGCAGACTGCTCCGCCCCATGCATCGGGAATAGCGTGCAGGTGTGACGGGATATTCTTTCCGGGGGCTTCGATTGGGGGAGTGGTGCGTTCATTGCATTTTACGCTCGGTCCGCTTCTCCGGACCGGCCATGCTGCCGCAGCAGGGATCTGCGGGTCCTTCCCGGTATCCCGTGTCGATCCGGCGGCGGCATCTCTCCTGCTTCATGGGAATTCATGAACAACTATCCGGCAATCCACGAATCGTTTCGTATGACTGGCCATAGATCAAGAAGCGCGCGGCGCTGCAGGGCGTTGTTGCTTGTCCTCTCGGTTACCGCTCTCGCTGTGCCGGGCGCCGTCACGGCTCAGTACGCGTCGCATCCGGTTGCCTCCCGCCTGGCGGCGCAGCCCGCGGTGGTATCCCGGCTCGTGCCGGGCCTCCGTATCCTATCCAGCGACAGCCGCGGCATCGAGATGGAACTGGAGCCGGTCTTCACGTTGGAGCGTACGGCGGAGGGCTATCTGCTCCCGTTCGTCTCGAACGGCATCCTTCTCAACAGCCGTTCGGCTGGGGAACCGATGATGATGCGTGTGGTGATTCCCGTTGCGCTGCCGGGCCCGACGGGGAACCGCCTGGAAGTTCTCGGCGCCGACTACGGCGATCCGCAGAGCGTCAAGGTTGCGCCCGTTCCGCAGTTGAGTACGGACAGGGATGGGATGACGAGGACCAGTTACGTGATCGACGCCGCAAAGTATGCATCGTGGGGCCCGGCGAGCGACGTTGCGACCATGGAGTACACCGGGATTGCGCGCGACGTGTATTCCGGTTCGATCGGCATCAATGCCTATCGGTACGATGGCGCCCGCTCCGAGCTGCGTCTGCTGAAGCGCGTGCACCTGCGTCTTACCTATGCAAGCCTGCCGGCCGCTGCACGCGCCGGCGCTCCCGCGTTGAGCGAGCTTACACGGAACGCCTTCGTCAACAGCGATGTGGCGAGCCGCTGGGCGATGCCGGCCAACAGCCGTCCTCTGGAACGCCGGGCCGGCGGGCAGACGGCGCGTGCATGGATGCGCGTGGAGGTGAAGGAGGATGGGCTCTACGCCCTGACGGCGGATGACTTCCACACCGGCGGGATCGACCTCTCGACGGTGGACCCCTCGCGCATTGCGGTGTACGGCGGCGACGGCGGCGAGCTTCCGGAGGGGGATCTGGCAATCGATGCGGCGAAGATGCACCAGGTGCCGGCGATCGTCGAGCAGAGCGGAGGAAAGGCCACGCGGGTTCTCTTCTACGGCGTCGGCCCGAACCGGTGGGGCGTACCGCGCGGCGACAGCGTGCCGCGGCATCACATCAATCCGTACGTGAACGCCGTCAGCTACATGGTTGCCGTTGACGGCGATCCTGCATTGAACTTCCCGGCGGGGGGGACGGCCGGAACGCCGGGCACAACGCTGCGCAGTGGCATCGCACGGCTCTACTTCGAGGAGGACCGGCTGAATGCGGTGGATATCAGGAAGAGCGGCGGCTCCGGCCGCGACTGGTTCGGCACCGTGTTTCAGGTTGATCCGTCGCGCCCCGCCGATCCCCGCGTCTTTCAGTTGAACCTTCCCGGGCTGGATCATTCGCAGCCGGTCTACTATCGCGTCCGCGCCGCGAACGCCGGGCTTACCACCGGCTCCGACGGCGCCGGCACCTTCCTCGTGGAGCAGGGAGGCGCGTCGCTGGGGAACTTCACCATCGATGGTGTGGGGGGAGACCGGATCGCGATGGCGAAGACCGGGACCTATGTGGGGAAGGGAACGGACATCGGCGCGGACAACAACAGCCTGCTGAAGATCACCTACTCCAACGGCGTTGCCGCGTCCGGGTATCTGGACTGGTACGAGATTCACTACACGTGCGATCTCGCGAGCACCAACGATCAGATCAGCTTCTGGTCTCCCTCGGGGAGCGGCATCGCAAGCTTCGAGGCGCGCAACTTCTCCAGCGGTGACCTGCTCGGCTTCGATGTTACCGATGCCGCCAATCCCCGCCAGCTGCAGAATCAGGTAAGCGACGGGCGCTTCGTCTTCACCGATCAGCTTGCCGCAGCCGCCGGGACGCGCCATTACTTCATCGCCGCACGGAGTGCAGCGCGAAAGGCGAGCAACATCACCAGCGCAACGGTGCGGGATCTCCACGATCAGGATATCAGCGCCGACGTGCTGGTGATCACGCACGGCGATTTCAAGGATGCCGCTCAGAAGTATGTCGACCACCGCAACGCGCACGGGATGCATGCCGCGTACGTGACCGTTGACGATATCTACAACGAGTTCTCCAGCGGCAATCTGGACCCGACCGCCATTCGTAATTACATCGCGTGGGCGTTTCATCACTGGACCACGAAGCCATCCTACATCGTGCTGATGGGGGATGGCAGCTACGATTACCGGAACATCGTGACGCAGCAGAAGCCGTTCATTCCTCCGTACGAGAGCGACGACGGCGATGTGTACGATCACATCGGCTCCACCTGCTTCGACGACTACTTCGTGCGTGTGACGCTGGACGCAACGCAGGCCATCGACCTGCAGGCGGATATCGCCATCGGGCGCATGCCGGTGCAGACCGCGGATCAGGCGGCGACGGTTGTGAACAAGGTGATCCGCTACGAGACCACGAAGAACTTCGGCCTGTGGCGTGCAACGTTCGCGCTCGCGGCGGACGACGATTATCCGCTTGGGGACGGCGGCGGCTTCACGCGGCAGTCGGAGTCGCTCTGGGCAAGCCTTCCCAACTGGGTGGAGCCGAAGAAGATCTACGTTGCCGCCTATCCCACGGAGCAGATCTCCGCGCGGCGGAAGCCGGGAGCGGAGCAGGATCTGCAGCAGTCCATCGACCGCGGTGTGGTGCTCACCAACTGGGTGGGCCACGGCAATCCGAACGTCTGGGCGCACGAGTACATCCTCGAGAAGGACCAGTTCATCCCGGCACTCACGAACGATTCGATGCTGACGTACGTTCCGGCGGTGACATGCAACTTCGGCTACTTCGACGATCCAACCGTTGTCTCCGGTGCGGAACTCTTCGTGCTGCATCCAACGGGTGGGGCGATCGCGGTGATGACGGCCACGCGTTCGGTATACATCGGTCCGAACGAGGAACTGATGCGGCAGCATTTCCGCGTGCTGCTTGGGCGCGATCCCGTGACACAGCTCTATCCAACCATCGGCCAGGCGCTGATGGTGACGAAGTTCGGCCGCGCCGGCTATGCGGACAACGATCAGAAGTTCCTGCTGCTGGGCGATCCCGCGCTCCGGTTGAACCTGCCGGAGGATTCCGTGGAGATCACCTCCGTGAACAGCGTGCACGTGGATACCGGCACCGTTCAGGTGGGAGCGCTTGCGCAGGTGACGATCGAGGGGGTGGTGCGCGATTACTTCGGCAAGCAGCTGGACAACTTCGACGGCACGGCCATCGTGTCACTGTACGACGCCGATCGCCTTGTGAAGATGGAGACCGGGGAGGACACTCCCACGGTAACGTACTATGGCGGCCGGCTGTTCCGCGGGCCGGCAAACGTACGCGGCGGGCACTTCAGCGTGGTGTTCCGCGTGCCGAAGGATATCGCCTTCGACACCACGCACGGCCGCATCCATGTGTATGCCTACAACCAGGATCGTGATGCCGCCGGCATGACCGGGAACGTGCGGGTGTTCGGTTCGGACACCACCACGGTGACCGATACCATCGGCCCGCGGGTGAAGATCTATCTGGATGACCGCAGCTTCAGTTCCGGCGACGTTGTCGGGCGGGACCCGATGCTCATCGTGGATCTCGCGGACGGAAGCGGCATCAACGCATCCGGCTCCAGCATCGGCCATCGCATCGAGGCCTGGGTCGACGGCAGTGCGCGGTCGGTGGATCTCACGGACACCTATCAGACGCTCCCGACCAACTATGCGGAGGGAAGCGCGGAGCATCAGCTTACCGGCCTGGATCCCGGCGTGCACACCGTGCGCGTGCGCGCCTGGGACATCTACAACAACCCGAGCGAGGCGACGGCGGAGTTCCGCATCTCCGAGGATGGCGACAGCGTGCTGAAGGTGGAGGATGTGGTGAACTATCCCAACCCCATGGTGCGCGAAACGGACTTCGTGTTCCGGCATAACCAGACTGCGGGGCTGGACGTGGATATCGCGATCTATACCACGAGCGGCCGCAAGGTGCGCGAGCTGCGCCAGGACGGCGTCAACGAGCGGTTTGTCCGCGTGCACTGGGACGGCCGTGATGCGGACGGACACGAGCTCGCCAACGGCGTCTATCTCTACCGGCTTCGTGTGAAGGTGAGCGGGGATACCAGCGGCCGCGAGTTCGAGACGATCGACAAGGTCGCCATCGTGAAGTAACATGCGCCCTGCACAGCAGCCTGCCCGCGGCGCATCTCCCTCCCGGACGGTTACAGGATTTTTCCGGGCCCTCTCCCGTTATCAACCCTCAGTTCGCTAGCTTTGTGGATTGCAACGGCGCGCATCGCGGGCAATGCGTGGAATGATGCTTCGTCTCAACCGGCACCCCGTCCGGTTGAATGATGCGTGCAACGATCTAGGTGCTTCGCTGCGAACCGTGCAGGCGGTATACTTGCAAGGGATTGATCGATAACATGGTCAGTGTGGCGACCGATGATATATCTCTTGCGTGAAGACAGGCATTATGGAAGAACTCCCGGCTGATTACGAGGGAATCGTCAACATCGACAACTACCCGTTGTTGAAGACGATCGACTCACCGCACGATCTGCGCAAGCTGGAACCAGGACAGCTTCGGCAGGTGTGCAACGAGGTGCGCGAGTACATGGTGGATGTGATCTGCCAGGTGGGGGGGCACTTCGGCGCCGGCCTCGGCGTTGTGGAACTGACCGTGGCCGCGCACTATGCGTTCAACACGCCGCAGGACAGGATCGTCATCGATACCGGGCATCAGGCGTATCCGCACAAGATTCTCACCGGCCGCAAGGAACTGCTTCACACGATTCGGAAGAAGGGAGGCCTCAGCCCGTTCCTGAAGCGAAGCGAGAGCGAGTACGATGTGTTCGGCGCCGGGCATGCTACAACATCGATCTCCGCCGCGCTCGGCATTGCAACGGCGCGCGACCTTGCCGGGAAGGATTTCAACGTGGTTGCCGTCATCGGCGACGGCGCGATGACCGGCGGCATGGCGTACGAGGCGATGAACAACTGCGGCCTGCAGAAGCGAAAGATCATCGTGGTGCTGAACGACAACAAGATGTCGATCGCGCCGAACGTGTGGGCCATCAGCAACTACTTCACGCAGATCGCACAGACTACCGTTGCCCAGAAGATTCGCAATCGCGTCTGGGACCTTACCGGCGAGATGGGCTCCTGGGGCGACCGGTTCCGCCAGATCGCGTCGCGCCTGGAAGGGGGCGTGCGCGCCGTGGTGACACCCGGCATCCTGTTCGAAGCGCTCGGCTTTCACTACTTCGGCCCGGAGAACGGCCACAACGTGAACAAGCTCGTCGATCTCTTCAACTTCGCGAAGACCCTGGACGGTCCGGTGCTGCTGCATGTGACCACGGAGAAGGGGAAGGGCTTTGCCCCGGCAGAGGCAGACGCATCGCAGCGCCTGCACGCGCTTGGCGGCCCCACGGACAAGATCACCGGCAAGGCGATCAGCATGCCGGGCGCCAACGGTGTGAAGAAGGTGCCGAAGTATCAGAACGTCTTCGGCAGGGCCCTCGTGGAGATCGCGCAGATGAACGACCGCGTGGTTGGCATCACGGCCGCCATGCCGGACGGCACCAGCCTGGATCTGCTTCAGAAGGAATTGCCCAGCCGCTTCTTCGATGTTGGCATCGCGGAGGAGCATGCGGTTACCTTCGCCGCCGGCATGGCAACCGAGGGGGCGATTCCCGTGGTGGCGATCTACAGCACCTTCCTGCAGCGCGGCTTCGACCAGATCGTGCACGACTGCTCGATTCAGCATCTCCCCGTGGTCTTCGCGCTGGACCGCGCCGGCATCGCCGGCAACGACGGCCCCACGCATCACGGCGCGCTGGACCTTTCCTATCTGCGCATCATCCAGGACATGGTGGTGATGGCGCCGAAGGACGAAGCCGAGCTGCGCGACATGCTCTACACGGCCGTGCAGTACGGGCGCGGGCCGATCGCGCTCCGCTACCCGCGCGGCGAAGGCTTCGGCGTGCCGATGAGCGAGACCTTTACGGAACTCCCGATCGGCAGGTCCGAGCGTCTGCGCGAGGGGACGGATGTGGCCATTCTCGCCATCGGCGACATGGCGTGGCGCGCGGTTGCTGCTGCCGAGCTGCTTGCTGCCGAAGGGATTCATGCGGAGGTGATCAACGCGCGATTCGTGAAGCCGCTCGATACGGCGATGATCGATGAGATCGCGGGCCGCTTCCACAAGATCATCACCGTGGAGAACAACGTGGTGGCCGGCGGCTTCGGAAGTGCGGTGCTGGAGTACATCGCATCGCAGCCCTACCATCAGCCTCCGGACGTGATGGTGCACGGGCTTCCGGCCAATGCCTTCGTGGAGCATGGGGACTCGGACGAACTGCTCGCCGAGCTGGACCTGCTTCCGCCGGGTATCGCGAAAGTGGTGAAACGTTTCATCGACCTCCCGCACGGGATTGGCGATCTTGTGACAGTGTGAGCGCTGTGCTTGTGGAGCCGTCCAGGCCCCGCTATCTTTGCCGCTCTCTGAATTTCACATGTGGCTGATCTCGTAGCTCAGCAGGTTAGAGCATCTGCCTTTTAAGCAGAGGGTCCTGGGTTCGAGTCCCAGCGAGATCACAGTAAACCCGGAAACTGATGCAGTTTCCGGGTTTTTCTTTTGGAATTGCCTGTGTGCGTAATCGCTGAGAACCCTTGAGATACCGTGAGAGCCGCAGGGTTTTGTACAAAACTTGTACGAACTGCTTATCCGGCCAGGGGGTTTTGTACACGTTACTTGTGCTGCGTCCGCATCACAGAGGAGTAATGGCATCGACATATCGACATAAGGATTAGGTGGACGAAGTCAGCGTATTCCAGAAGGAGAAAACACGAAGCTCCGGACGGGGGAAGCCGCGTGCCATTACATGAAGATGTGATTTTCTGGGAGGTGACACCAAAAAGTGAGCCTTATTCCATGAGACGAAAGCGCCCCTGACTCGCAGATGCTACGTATAGTCTGTAGACTCATAGGCTGTCTCCGTGCGAGCTTTGATCGATGGCGAAGAATATCAAGATGGTCGTTGGAGCAAACATCCGGCGGCTCAGATTGGAGAAGGGGCTGTCGCAGGAAGATCTGGCGGACAAGGCGGGCATTCACCGGACATACGTGGGAAGCGTGGAGCGGGGCGAGCGGAACATCTCGGTGGAGAATGTGGCCCGCCTCGCTCGCGCTCTCAAGGTCCGGCCGCACGAACTCCTGATCTGAGCGTAACGCCTCCGGTGAGCCGCAAATTCGAGGCTTCGTATCTTTGGGAACCGTGATGATGACTTAAAGTAGCATTCGCGAACGCGGGGAGCAACATGGTGCCCTGAGGTCCGGGCATTACCCGTCGGTACCGGACCGTTTCGGAGGGAAGGTTTGGCCGGCCTCATCCTGGAGGCGTGAGGCGCCGATGGCATTGCCGACGATCACCGGTTCAGGAAACCTCGACGTGCAGTACTACCTCACCACGATTATCCTGCGTGCCGAGATCGCACCGTCCACATGCAGGCTGTACCAATACATCCCTGCCGGCACCCCGATACCGTTGAAGCCGATCGTCTGTAATCCTGGCTGCATCGGCTCATCGATCACCGTTGCAATGGCCCCGCCACCTTCGTTGTAGATAATCCGACGTGCCCGGGCTTCGCGAGTGAGAACGGAATGGTCGTGAGCACGCTGTACCTATCGCTCACCTTCCAGCACTGTGATTGATCCTTCCGCGTTGCTGCAAATCCAATCTCGTGTGTACATTTGCCTGGTCTGTTCAATGATTCCCCGTTCCCCCTCGTATTCTCATTTCATTCACATGGGAGGTAAGATCACATGCCAACTCACATGCCTGTCTTGGTCGATTTCTGGGAGGTTGAAAACTCCGACTCGCCATCCGATTCTCCGACCGCACTCGATACAACGTGGAAGG
>DASZRW010000056.1:0-14884 GCA_035549015.1 Kapaibacterium sp. (SeqCode) | reverse complement strand
GCGTGCTTGCAACGTTGAAGCGTCGCGGCGTCGAGAGCATACCAACGGCGCTGGCCTCAGTGATTGCGACTGGCGTAATGCCACAGCCTGCCGGCAAGTAACCACTGCCGTGACACCTCACTCCGTCGCTAATCAATTACGTTTATACTATCAATCGTCGGAGTGAACAATGGATCTGATCGATCAACTTCAGGTATTGGCCTCGAGGATTCAGAAGATGAAGGATGACGTGCAGACGGAGGAGGCCACGAAAAACGCGTTCGTACTTCCGTTTATCAACGCATTGGGCTACGACATTTTCAATCCGAGGGAAGTGGTGCCGGAGTTCACCGCCGACGTGGGGATCAAGAAGGGGGAGAAGGTGGATTACGCCATCAAGTTCAACGACAAGCCGGTAATTCTGTTCGAATGCAAGAAGTATGGAGCCAAGCTGGACCAGGTTGTCGCCTCACAACTCTATCGGTACTTCTCGGTTACCGAGGCGAGGATCGGCATCGTCACCGACGGTGTAGTCTATCACTTCTACAGCGACATCGACCAGCCGAACAAGATGGACGAGAAGCCGTTCATGGAGTTCAATGTTCTGGAGATCAACGAAACGCTGGTGCCGGAGTTGAAGAAGCTGACGAAGTCCGCATTCGATCTGGACGCCTCCATCACCGGCGCGAGCGAGTTGAAGTACACGAAGGAGATTCGCAGGGTTATCGGTGCGGAGTTCAGCTCCCCCTCCGACGAGTTCCTTCGGCTGGTGATTCCGAACATCTACTCCGGCAAGCTTACCAGCCGTGTTCTGGAGCAGTTCCGCGATCTGGTGAAGCGTGCGCTGCATCAGTACATGGCTGACCGGATCAACGAGCGGCTGAAGTCCGCGCTTGCCTCGGAGGCGGCGAAGGCCGGCGACGAGGCCGTTCCGGAGGAGGCTGCCCCGGACGCCGCCGGCGGCGGGCAGGGGGAGCGGCCGGCGAACGGTCCGGTAACCACCCCCGAAGAGCACGAGGGGTATCTCATCGTGAAGGCCATTCTGCGCGATACGGTGGATCCCTCACGCGTGACGCCGCGGGACGGCGTGAGCTACTTCTCGGTTCTGCTGGACGACAACAATCGCAAGCCGATCTGCCGTCTGCACTTCAACCGCTCCCAGAAATTCCTCGGGCTGTTCGACGAGGCGAAGAACGAGGAGCGGGTGATGATCGACGACCTGAACGACATCTACAAGCATGCCGCTCGAATCATCGCCGCGGCGGGATACTACGCTCCGCGCGGCGCCGCCGAGGAGCATATTCAGAACGGTGCGCTGGCAGTGGAGCCGGAAGTGTAATCCCGGCACGCGAACCGACCGCCGGCAGGTTGCCCGCGGCGTTGTGGTGTACACGTATGCACGGAGGCGGCGCCCGGCCTCCGTGCATGGATACCTTCGATACGAAATGGACTTCACACAACTCAGCAAGCGCATCGCCTATATCCTTCGACATGCACCCTGGGAGTACGAACTCGAATTGGACGAGGAAGGATGGACGTCGCTCGATCTGTTGATCGAAGGACTGCGCACGGAACGGCATCTCCGCGAGATTACCGTTGAGGATCTCGAGGTGATGCAGATGAACGCCGCCAAACAGCGATTCGAAATCAGGGGCGGGCGGATCCGTGCATACTACGGCCACTCCCTCCCGGGGCGCATCGTGAAGCGCCGCGCGGAGCCGCCGCCCGTGCTGTACCACGGTACAGTGGATCGTTTCCTTCCGGCCATCCGGGCGGACGGACTGAAGCCGATGGGCCGCCAGTATGTGCATCTCTCGCGCGATACGGAGATGGCCGATACGGTGGCACGACGGCGCGGCAACGCGATCGTCATTCTCCAGGTCCGGGCCGCGGACGCTGCGCAGGCCGGCACGGCGTTCTACGAGGAGGAGAACGGCGTCTGGCTTGCCGGGGCGATTGCTCCCGAATGGATCGTGGTGCCGCGGTGATGAGCAGGCACGGCGCCGTCGCGCCGTTGAACAACAGCAGGTGATGCATGAATCGCACAGCCATACTTCTTCCCGCACTCCTCCTTGCCGGCTGCTTCGGACCGCATGCGTTCGAAGGGCATGATGCGGCCCGGGAGCGGTCCGCCCATGACGGCGTGGCCGTGATCAGCCTGGACACGCTCTACTACAGGGGGAAGGGGATGTATCTGGCTCATGCCCGCGACCCTGCCACCGGCAGGGCGGAACTTCGCACATTCTCCGGAACGCTGCTGGTCTCCACGGCCGATCGCTACAACGCCCCGGGGGATTCGATCGACTACGTGATGGAGTTCCCTGCCGTACCGGGCAGACTGGTGGTGCGTGCGGTTGATGACGATCCCGCGTTCGGCGCGCTCATCGAGGGGGGAGTGCTGGTAGGCGACCGCGTGGATCCCGGCGCATTGAAGCGGTACGCCGCTGCCGCGGGCGGCGTTCTGCGATCGTACCAGATCACGATGCATACCCGCGATTCCATCAACGCTGCCAATGCCGCGGCCCGGGCGCGCGAGGCTGCCGCATCCGGCACCGCCGGCTCCGACACCTCCGGCTCCGGCAGCCAGGACGGAAGGGCGCCCGTGGGATGTTCGGCGCAACTGCATAACAGGGGAAGCAATACGGTCCGCATCTTCATCGGCGGGAAGCCGGGCTATACTACCGGCACGTTCGATCGGATCGGCGGGAACACCTGGGGCATGACTCTCAACTGCGGCGATCGGGTCTGGATCGTGGATGACCACGACAACGGCGTCACCAGCACCGTGGTGGGGAACGGAGTCCGGTACGTGCAGATCGGCGAGGACGGCCGTTCCATCTGGACGGAGTAGAGGCTGCGCTGCAGGGAGGAAACGGTGCGGAGTACGCGGCGCGGCAACCGGCCCATCGGCCCCGCCCTACGAAGTGTCACGCGTTGATCGGAGCGTTCTGCATATACTTGTAACCGATTTCGAGCGGCGACCGTGCAACGATTCACCGGCCGCCGCTCCGCGTTCAGTCCGATTCCGATTTCGCATGAAGCACATTGTCGCCATAGTTGGTCGCCCGAATGTCGGGAAGTCCACAATGTTCAACCGCATTCTCGGCCGCCGCGATGCCATCGTGGAGGCGGTGTCCGGTGTGACCCGCGATCGCCACTACGGCGAGGCGGACTGGGCCGGCAAGGAGTTCTCACTGGTCGATACCGGGGGCTTCGTTCCCGACACATCCGATGTCTTCGAGCTTGCGATTCGCGAGCAGGCGCAGATCGCCATCGAGGAAGCCGAGGTGATCGTGTTCGTCGTGGATGCGCGCGACGGCATCGTTCCGGTCGACAACGAGATCGCCGAGATGCTGCGCCGTTCCAGCAAGCAGGTGGTGTTGCTGGTGAACAAATGCGACAACGAGAAGGCCGATGCGGACTCCGTGATGTTCTGGGCGCTTGGGCTGGGGGAGCCGTTCCCCGTTTCGGCGATGAACGGCCGCCGCATCGGCGATGCGCTGGATGCGATCACCAACAGCTTCGCTCCGAGCGACACGGACGATGACGGCGAGCAGGGGCCGCTGAAGATCGCGCTGATCGGCCGGCCGAACGTGGGGAAGAGTTCCATCACGAACGCGCTGCTCGGGCAGGACCGCGCCATCGTTACGCCGATTGCCGGCACCACACGCGACAGCATCGACAGCACCGTGCGCTACTACGGCGAGGAGATCATTCTGATCGACACGGCCGGGCTCCGCAAGCGGAAGCAGGTGCACGATTCGATCGAGCTCTATTCGATCATCAGAACGGTGCGGGCGATCGAGCGCTGCGACGTTGCCATCGTGGTGATCGATGCGGAGCAGGGGCTCGAGCGCCAGGATGCGCGCATCATCGGCGAGGCCGCCGAGAAGCGGAAAGGGATCATCATCGCGGTGAACAAGTGGGATCTCGTGGAGAAGGATACGATGACCGCCAAGCGCTTCGAGGACGCCATCCGCTCCGAGCTTCCCACCTTCGACTACATTCCGGTTGTCTTCATCTCGGCCGTCACCAGGCAGCGCGTGACGAAGCTGATCGAGCTTGCCAAGCATGTCAACGAGGAGCGGCACAAGCGGATCGGCACAAGCCGGCTGAACGATATCGTTCTGGAGGCGATAAAGAATCATCCGCCCCCCTCGGTAAAGGGGCACGATCTTCGCATCAACTTCATCCAGCAGCCGCAGGCGGCGCCGCCGGTGTTCCTCTGCTACACGAACTTTCCGGAGCTGATGCCGGATAACTACACGCGATACCTGGAGCGTGTGATCAGGCGCGAGTTCTCCTTCGAAGGCGTGCCGCTTACGCTCGTGTTCAAGCAGAAGAACAAGATGCGCCAGGAAGCGTGATGGGGTGGGTGAGATAGGAAATATGAACGATGAAAGACATGAGTGTGAGCGTTCATCGTTCATACCCATTCGAAGCTACTGACGACCAACGACCGACTACGAACTACATCCCAACGTCATGTCCGAACTTCTTACGTACATCGAAAGCAACGGCGATCGTTTCGTGGAGGAGCTGAAGGCGTTTCTCCGCATCCCTTCCATCTCCGCGGACTCCACGTACAATGCCGAGACCCGGCGCGCAGCAGAATACGTTGCCGAGGAGGCGCGGCGCATCGGTCTGGAGCATGTTCAGATCATGGAAACGCCGGGCCATCCGGTTGTGTATGCGGACTGGCTGCACGCCGATGGAAGCCCCACCGTGCTGATCTACGGCCACTACGACGTGCAGCCTCCCGATCCGCTCGATCTCTGGACAAGCCCTCCGTTCGAGCCCACGGTGCGCGGGGATTCGATCTACGCGCGCGGCTCGATCGATGACAAGGGACAGGTGCACATGCATCTGAAGAGCATCGAGGCATGGATGAAGACGGCTGGGCGCCTTCCGGTGAATGTGAAGATCGTCATCGAGGGAGAGGAGGAGGTTGGCTCGCCGAACCTGCCGCCGTTCCTTGCAGCACATCGCGATCTGCTTGCCTGCGATGCCGTGATGATATCGGACACCACGATGTACGATTACGAGATGCCCTCGGTCACCTACGGGCTTCGCGGGCTTGCGTACTTCGAGCTGCACGTGGTTGGCCCGGATCGCGATCTTCACAGCGGCATGTTCGGCGGCGCGGTTGCCAACCCGATCAATGCCCTCTGCGATCTGATTGCCAAGATGAAGGATGAGAACGGTCGCGTACAGCTCCCCGGCTTCTACGACGACGTCGTGGACGTGAGCCCGGAGGAGCGTGCGGAGCTTGCGCGGCTGCCGTACGATGTGGAGGACTTCAAGAAGCTCCTCACGATTCCGGCAACCGTTGGCGAGGCCGGCTACACCGATCTGGAGCGCCTCTGGGCGCGGCCCACGCTGGACGTGTGCGGCATCTGGGGAGGATATCAGGGGGAGGGCGCGAAGACGGTGCTCCCCTCGAAGGCGGGCGCCAAGGTCTCCATGCGTCTCGTGGCGCATCAGGATTACCGGGCGGTGGGCGATCAGCTGCGTGCGTTCGTTGCAGCCAATATGCCGCCGGGCTGCACCGTCGATGTGGTAGAACTGCACGGCGGCCCCCCCGCACTCACGCCAACCGATTCCGTTCCCGTGCGTGCGGCGCTTGCGGCTCTGGAGCAGGCGTTCGGCATCAAGCCGTTCCTGATTCGAAGCGGCGGCTCCATCCCGATCGTTGCGGACTTCGACGCGCAGCTCGGAGCGCCCGTGGTGTTGATGGGGTTCGGACTGCCCGATCAGAACGCGCACTCGCCGGATGAGAAGATGAATCTTCCAAACTATCATCGCGGCATCAGGAGCGCGGCGCTCTTTCTCCAGGAGATGAGCAGGGCCGATTCGGGACGATAGATATCGGCAGTTGTAGTCCGGCGCGGGGCCGGTGATGCGCGGGGCATGCCTGGCGGCGAACAACCGGCCGCCGGCCAATTCATTCACAAGGGTTCGTTCGATGCGCCTGCTTGTTACCGGTGCGTCTGGTTTTGTCGGCTGGAACGCGGTGCGCCATTTCGCGGGACGTGGACACGATGTTGCCGCGGCGTACTTCTCCTTCTCTCACTACTTGCATCGCGTCGCGGGATGTCTGCCCGTGCAGATGGATTTAACTGACGGGCTTGCGACCCGGCGAGTGGTGGCACGGTTCCAGCCGGATATTGTGGTTCACGCGGCGGCGCTTGCCAGGCCGCAGGAATCGGACGATGCGGACCGCCTCCATCGCGTCAACGTGGACGCCACCGCATCGCTGGCGCAGGCCGCAGCGGATGCCGGCGCGCGCATGCTCTACCTCTCCACCGATCTCGTCTACGATTCCGATGCCGGCCTCTGCAACGAGGAGACGCCAACCAGTCCCTCCGGTGCCGGGGAGTACTCGCGATCGAAGCTGATGGGAGAGGAGGCGCTGCGGGCCTCCGATGCGGAATGGATTATCGTTCGTTGCGCGTTGATGTATGGTGATGGTACGCCGCGATCGCGAAGCTTCACCCAGTTCATGGATCGCTCGTGGGCCGCGGGAGAGGCCGCGCCGCTGTTCAACGATCAGTATCGTTCCGTTCTGTACGTGGGAGATCTGGTCTCGGCCATCGATCTGCTCGCAATCGGCGCGCCGCAGTCGCGCCGGCTCTTCGTCTGCGGAGGGGGGGAGCGCCTCAGCCGCTCCGGCTTCGGGCTGCGCTATGCCGATGCCTGCGGCGTGGATCGTGCCATGTGCCGGGTGATGAGGTCGACGGAACTTCCCGGCTACACCGGAGGGGCGAGCGACATAACGCTGGATTGCGGACGGCTGCTAGCGCTGGGATGGCGCCCCCGGACTCTCGGGGAATGTTTTGCCGAAATGGTTGCCGCCCGTGCTCTGGAATAAAGTAGATTGCACGAACAAGCACGTCCTACTCCGTACAGCACACTCGAGGTTCCATCCCGATGCCGAGCCAAGCCAGCAAGAACGACATACGCCGCGACGCCCTGACCAGACGCGATGCGATTCCTGCGGATGTGCGCGCCAACTCCAGTCTCTCCATCTGCCGCGCCGTCTCCGAGGACGACCTGTTTCTGGATTCGAACGGCATTCACGTCTACCTGCCGATCGGCAGCGAGGTGGACATCCGTCCGCTGATCGAACTCGCATGGGAGATGGGGAAGGAGGTCGGGATGATGCGGGTGATGGACGATGGCGGCATCGCGCAGTATTCGATCACCCCCTCCACGCGATACAACGTCACGAAGCTGGGAATCATGGAGCCGCTGGATGCCGAGCCGTTCGACATGGACATCTGTGATCTCGTGATCGTTCCGGTTGTTGCGGCCGACGAATACTGCAACCGGCTGGGCTACGGCAAGGGCTACTACGATCAATTCCTTGCACATCATCCGCGACCCACGCTTGGTGTTGCGTTCGAGGAGCAGATGGTAGCGGAGCTCCCGGTGGATGATCTCGATATCCAGCTGGACGGCATCTATACCGAACGCCGCTTCATCGAAGCCTGATCGCCCGCCGGCCCTCACCGCCAATCCTGAAACTTCCGTCGCGCAACGGCGTACGGCCCACCTGTTCACGTCTTCTCACATACCTGTCGCGAGAACCTATGGACACGACACGCAGGCTTTACCGTCTACTGCATGAACGTTGGATCGCCGGCGTTGCGGCCGGGATCGCCGAGTACTTCGGCATCAGTCCGGTGCTGGTACGTTTCGGCTTCGTTGTACTCACGGTGTTCTTCGGATTCGGCGTACCGCTCTACCTTGTGGCGTGGCTTGCGATGCCGAAGCGCGATGACATCGTGATTCGTGTGACCGAGGAGAACGAGTTCGAACTGCGCCCGCATGCAACGTTCATCGGCGGCGTGATCAAGGCGTTCGCGGTGTTGACGCTCGCCGGTATCACGATGGCCATCGCCTCCGAAGTGGCGGACAGCGGCTGGGGCGTTGCCTTCGTCCTCGGGCTCGCGATCGGTCTCTTCTTCGTCTGGAAGAGCCGCGGCTTCCGCTCCCCCGGCGGCGGCGACGGGATTGGCCTGCATCGCTCGCCGAACAACCGGAAGATCTTCGGTGTGTGCGGAGGCCTTGCCGAGCGGATGAACCTGGATCCGACGATCGTACGTCTGGCAACCGTGGTGCTGGTGTTGGTCGGGATGGGGATCCTGGTTCCGGTCTACTTCCTCTTCGCGATACTGTTGCCGAACGGCGCGCGTACCATCGGCACGGTTGAGCGTGTGGTGATCGTGTAGGCGCATGTCTTCTCGATGGCCTGGTTCCGCGATGCCGGCCGGGCATCGCCGCAGCCCTTCAACTCGATATCGAAACTGTTGCCAACGCCTCCGGCGCCGAACCGCCGGGGGCGTTTCCGTTCCGCGTGGGCGTTTCCGTTCCGCGTGGGCGCCGGCCCCTGCCTGTTATCGCGGAGTTTGACTCCGCGATCTTCATCGGAAGAACGGGGCCTGAGTACAACTCAGACCCAACGTGCAGTTCATCTGTTATCGCGGAGTGTGACTCCGCGATCGTCATCGGAAGAACGGGGCCTGAGTACAACTCAGGCCCAACGTGCAGTTCATCTGTTATCGCGGAGTGTGACTCCGCGATCGTCATCGGGAGAACGGGCCTGAGTAAAACTCAGGCCCAACGTGCAGTTCATCTGTTATCGCGGAGTGTGACTCCGCGATCTTCATCGGAAGAGTTGGGCGTGCGTACGGGGAGGAACTCCTATGTTTGTGCCAGCAATGGGACATCTTATCTATCTCAACGGCTCGCTGCTGGACGCGGAGCATGCGCGCCTCAGCGTCTTCGATCGCGGACTACTCTACGGCGACGGCATCTTCGAAACGATGCGGTCATACTCCGGCCGCATCCATCTGCTTCGCCGGCATCTGGATCGTCTGCAGGAGGGGGCACGGTTTCTGGGCATTTCCATTCCGGCGCAGGAGGCTCTTGTGGAGGCGATCGGGATGCTGATCGATGCAAACGGGATTGCGGATGCGGTTCTGCGGTTGACGCTGACGCGCGGCATCGGCGAGAGTCTGGATCCGGGCGAGGCCAGGGAGGAGCCAACCATCCTCATCACTCATAAGCCGTTATTGCATATCGGTGATCTCCCACGAGTGGAACGCATGATCACCGTTCGGGCCATCCATTCACATCCGGCGATCGGTGTGCGGCTGAAGGCGCTCAACTATCTGCCGGCCGTTGTCGCCGCGGGGGAACTGCGGCGTGCCGGTGCGGGGGAGGGGCTGCTGCTTACCGCGGAGGGGGTTGTTGCGGAGGGGACGGTGAGCACGATCTTCAGCGTACGCGGCGGCCGGCTCCGCACGCCGCCACTCGAACTCGGAGTCCTCCCCGGCATCACGCGCGGGCGGGTGCTGGAACTTGCGCGGGCGCTCGGCATCGAGGTTTGCGAGGAGCAGTTCGGCCGCGCGTCGCTCCTCGCCGGCGAGGAGTGCTTCTACGCCAACTCCGTGCGCGAGCTGGTTGCGGTGGACTCGCTGGATGGCGAACGGTTCGCGGCCGCGGCCCCCGGAGAAGTCACGCGGCGGCTGCTCGAAGCCTATCGCGGCGAGATACCGAACGAGGAAGCCTGAGAAACCGGCGAGATCGTCCCCACCCAACCCGGGGTTCCAATTGTATACATCCGGGCATCGGCCGGGAGCAGATACGGCGAACGCCGTTGCAGAGTGATGTGATGGTGGGATACGAATGCAGGCCTTCCCAGGACTCCTGCTGTTGCGACGTTGACGCCCCTGGGCGATGCGCCATCCTGCAGCGCCGCCGTATCAAGGCCCCGGGGCCGGAGGCCCGTTGGCCGGTGAATGCGGAATTTTCTGAAGGGACTTGCGTGGATGGGCCGGATGTTGTACGTTCGCACCACTCCGCGACCGATCCGGCGATCACCAACGAGTATACTATTGCTCGCGCCGGCGCATCAACATAGTTCTGTATTCCTTCGCCATGACACCACGATCCAACGCGACCCCCCTCGCGCGCATTCTTGTTGCCGTTCTCATTCAAACCTTCGTACCGGCATTCAACACTGCGCGGGCACAGCAGGCACATCCATTCATCATCACGGCCGGGACCACCGTAAACGACGAGCGGTTCTACGCCGTGGAACGTACCACGGGCGGCGACATCGTTGCCGTGGGCTGCCAGACCACGAGCACCATCACGCATGTGCTGGTGTTCAAGGCGGATGCCAACGGGCGCCGCATCTGGAGCGAGACGTTCGATATTCCGATGCAGCCGCCGCCGATTCCGGGCTTCCAGCAGCTTTCCAGTTGTGCCTATGCCGTCTGCGAGGCGCCGGACGATCACGGCTACGTGATCACCGGCTATTACGAGGTGCCCAACTCCGGTGCGCCGAACGGACGCCAGCGAAACATCTTCCTGATGAAGGTCCAGGCCGGCGGGGCGCTCTCATGGGTGCAGACCTACACGGCCACGTACGATGCCGCGGGCCGTTCGGTACGGCCGTCGGCGGGAGGCTATCTGGTCGCCGGCGGCGAGAGCGAAAGCGTCGCATCGCTCACTGCCGTGCAGCATGAGCATGTGATCGTCATCCAGACCGATGCAACCGGCTTCGTGCCGGGGGGCGGTACATGGTGCGTGGACTACGGCATGCCGGGAACCTACATCGGTCCGCCGTCGGACTACGAGCCGGCATGTGACTATGGGTACGACGCCGTTCCGGATCCCGATCCGCTCCATAACCAGATCTTCGTCGTGGGGCGCCACCGCCTTTTCACGGCGAACGGGCAGCCGCAGTACGACCGTTCCACCATCTTCGTGCTGGAGGCCTCCAGCGGTACGTTGAAGCATACCTGGGTATATCCCGATGCTCATGGGGTAGGCGATACACTTTTCCGAATGGCGCCGGAGTTCCTGCAATCCTCCAACCTGATTGCGGCCACAGGAACCACCAACCGCGGAACGCCCACCGTTCCGGCGCTGGACGTCTGGCGCTTCGCCGGTTCCGGCGGAGCGGTGGGCAACATGGGGTCTTCACTGGATCTGGGAGGGAACGATCGGGGGCTCGGGATGGCCGCCGTGAGCGGTTCGGCGGGCGCACTCCGCTGGCTGATATGCGGTGAGACCGTGCCGGCCGGAGGAAGTGTTCCATACGGCTCCCTGGTGCAGGAGAACAGCCCCCTTGCACGCGTGTTCGTGGGCTCCGCGGCAACGACCCTCTTCGGCGTGGTTGCAACACCAGCGGCGCAGCAGGTGGCCGTCGGGAGCCGAATCGCCGGCGCGGCACCGGCGGATGGGCTGGTGGTCAGCAACATGAATCCGAAGCTCCCCGCTGCCGAGGAGGACGTGGACAACTGCTGCCTGAGTTGCAACGGAACGCCTGTGGAGCTTCCGGAGGTGCCGCCCGATCCGCTCGAACTCCGGACGCCGGACCTCATACCATTTCCCGCCGGTCCCACCCCCACGCTCCCGCCGGTCGCGGTGCATACGGACCCGCTGCCGCAGGACAGCATCTGCGTCCCGGGGCTGCATACCTCCTACGATGTGGACGCGGACATGGGAACCTCCGGCGTGCAGACCAGCGACGGCGGCTACGTGGTGGCCGGCTACGAACGCACCCCCTCGGAGAGCGACGGCCACAACATGCTGGTGATCCGCACCGCGAGCGACGGCAGTGTGCAATGGGTCTCGCGTCCCCGCACCCCGTTCAACAACTTCTCCTCCGACGAGTATGCCTACTCGGTGCGGGAGAGTGACGATCTGCTTCATGATCTCATCGTTGCCGGAGATATCAGGTTCAACGGCGACGGCCTCTCCGCCGGCTATGCCGGGAGCACGGACAGCAACATGATACTGACAAGTATTGTTGGGCAGGGAGGAGGTGCCGGGGGATTCAACTGGATGCGCACATTCGGCCGGCTCTCCGCGGACGGGGGGAGGAATGAATGCGCGCGCGCCGTCCGGACGACGTGGGACCGGGAAGGCTATATCGTCGCCGGGCACAGCAACACCAACTGGGGGGGAGCGCTTCCGAACGAGGGATATCACCTCTTCGTTGTCAAGACGGACAGGGGCGGCAAGACCGCCGGCGACATCCACCTCTGGCAGAACGTCTACGGGCTTCTCAGCCCGAGCGCTGCGGACACGATGTATGCCGCCTCCGTGGAGCCGGCGCGGAACGCGGCCGGGGTGGCGGACGGCTATATCATCGCCGGCTCCTGCCGGCTGGCCGGTGACGCCCGCTTCCGGATGCTTGCCGTGAAGATCGATGCAGCCGGGAGCCCCGTCTGGTGCCGGAGCTACGGCGCCGCGGAGGCGGACTTCCATGCCACCGGCGTCCGCCAACTGGGCTTGGAGGGGGGGAAGGATATCGTGCTCAGCGGGTACCGGGTGAAGGGGGGGACACGGACGCGGTGCTGCTGAGGACGGAATGGGACGGCTCCTACGTCTGGAGCTACGGATTCGATGCCTCGATCTGCGACATGGCGTTCTCCGTCACCGAGGACTGCAAGGGGGCGGTGGCGCTCTGCGGCAGAACGAGGGTGAGCGCGCCGGTGGACCAGGACCACCAGGCCTTCGTGCTCCGGCTGCTGATGGACCAGAATGGATTCCCGGTCATCGACTGGGGGATCGACTATCCGGTGCCGGGGAACGGGGACAACGGCCGCGCCGCGGCGCCGGACGATGCCGCGGAGATCACGAACACGGCGGACGGCAACTACTGCGTGATTGGGAGCACCTGCACCTACCAGGGGAATCCGGGAACGGGAGGAACCAGCGACGTCGCCAGCAAGGGGAATGCCTACCTGCAGCGGGTCTCCTGCGAGGGGTATCTCTGCAAGTCGGAGATCCGTACGTTCGCGATGGCGCCCCTCACGCTGGACGTTCGCCAGCATCAACTGGCCGTGGTGAGCGTGACGGCGGATGCGGACTGCGATCCGTATGCATTTCACGTCGGGCTGGAACGGCCGATCTGCCCGTCGACGATTCCGAACTGAGGCAGGATGAATTTCGTTTGCTGCGGGGCGGCCCAACGCTGTCCCGCAGCGACGTCGCAACTGTGTGCATATACACATCATATGGGAAATGGATCGATGAGAAAATTCCTTTCAGGTTTGCTGTTCTGTCTCATCCTCGGGTTATCCGTGCACGTTCATGCGCAGACACCGGGCCATGATAGCTCGGTTCCCATATCCACATATGCATTGGAACCGACCGGCCCATACCCGGTGCTGACGCTGCCGGGACATCGAGACTGGGTGACCTCCGTTGCTTTCGACGAGAGGGGGACGCGGCTTGTGTCGACCTCCTACGACAGCACGGTCCGTACCTGGAACGCGCTGACAGGCGACTCGCTGCTTACCCTGCATGGTCATATCCATGAAACGCTGACGGCCGCATTCTCTTCGGATGGCTCGCGCATCGTCAGTGGGAGTGTGGACCATACTGCCCGCATTTGGTCAGCGGGGGATGGGCATCTTATTACAGTACTTGCTCCGCACTACAGTCGTGTTACTTCGACGCGGTTTGTGCATAACGATTCGCTCATTTTTACCGGTTCCAACGATGGTTATGTCAGACTCTGGAGCGCAGCCGACTATGCGAGAGTGGACTCGGTTCACTTTGAGTATTTGTACGAGCCGGAAATTTCAAGTGATGCCAACTTTGCATTCTACTTCGGCGGGAACGGTGCGTACGTCCGGCTCAGCGATGATTCCATTCTTGCCCGGTTTACAGACGTCCTCCTCGGCGAGTTCAACCAGGCCGGCACGCAGATCTGCATGGCGATGAAGGATACGTCCATCGTGGTCTGGGACATCGCGTCGCGCAGCATCGTTGCGCGCTTCAAGGGACATCTGGGGGAAGTCTATGCGGTCTCGTTCGATCGCGCCGGGCGCCGTGTGGTCTCCGCCTCCGCGGACCGGACGGTTCGTGTGTGGGACATCGCGACGGGGGCGCAGGTGTTCTACGCGGTTGCGCACGATGGGGCGGCGATCTGCGCGCGGTTCAATCCGCAGGGTGACCGGGTTGCGAGCGGCGGGAAGGATCGAGCGATCCGGATCTGGGATGTAAGTGCGTCGGGCGTGGATGCGCCTGTCGCCGGTGTCCGGAGCGAGGGCTTCGGAGTGGAGTGCCTTCCGAACGTGACGTCGGGACCATTCCTGGTGCGTCTGCATGGAGCAGGGAGCGGCGTTGCGCATGTGGGGGTGATCGATCTTCTCGGGAGTGTGGTTCGGTCGATCGATGCATCGGCGGCGAGCGGATCGGTGAACGTGGAGATGGACGCATCGTCGCTTGCATCCGGCCTGTACGTGGTGCTCGTGCGCATCGGCGGCGGCACGGCCACGTCGCGGCTGCTGGTGCGATGAGCTCTACGTGGCGATTTGTTCGGTGCGGTGATGCGACTGCCGCACGTTCGTCGTTGCTGCCCGATGCAGGTAGGGAGGGGAACGAGCTTGGAGTTGGATCGATGAAGATATTCCTGTCATGCACCATACTGCTCTGCCTCGCCGTTGCCGCGCACGTGAAAGCCCAGCCGGTTGAGGAAGGCCGTATCGCCGCAGCTTCCCCCCGGGGTATTGAATCGACAGGCCCATATCCGGTGCTGACACTGCCGGGACATCGAGATTGGGTCAGGTCCGTTGCCTTTGACGAGACGGGGACGCGGCTTGTGTCGACTTCCTACGACAGCACGGTCCGTACCTGGAATGCGCTGACGGGTGATTCGCTTCTCACCCTGCATGGTCATATCCATGAAACGCTGACGGCCGCATTCTCTTCGGATGGCTCGCGCATCGTCAGTGGGAGTGTCGACCATACGGCTCGCATCTGGTCAGTGGCTGATGGTCATGTGGTTGCGGTACTCATTCCGCACTACTCACCGGTCGTCACTGCTCGTTTTCTGCATCATGATTCGATCGTGTTCACGGCCTCAAGCGGCTAC
>DASZRW010000055.1:0-29820 GCA_035549015.1 Kapaibacterium sp. (SeqCode) | reverse complement strand
AGCGCACGAAGCGATGACCACGACGCTCCAACTCTTTGTCCAGAACGTCCAACAGGACGTTGCTGAGCAGTGGTGAGAGTGGGCCACCTTGCGGTGTCCCTTCGCTCCGCGGACTGACCACCCCGCCCTGCATCAGACCGGCACGCAGATAGCGACCAATCTACCTCAGCACGCGTTTATCCTTCACCGTGTCTGACACCCGTGCCATCAGCACATCATGATTCACACGGTCGAAGAACCGCTCCAGGTCGATGTCCACCACCCATCGATGGCCGGCGGTCATGTGGTCGCGTGCTCGTTCGACCGCCCCGTGCGCATTGCGCCCCGTGCGCACTGCGCCCTGGACGGTACCCGTAGCTCGCCTCACTGAACCCGGCATCGAACAGCGGTGACATCACCTGATGCACGGCCTGTTGGATCATCCGATCCATAACCGTCGGTATCCCCAGCTCCCGTTCTCCTCCGCACGGCTTCGGTATCATCACCGTACGAACCGGCTGTGGTTGGTAGCGTCCTTCCAACAACTCTGTTCGTATCCGCTCCCAATGCAACCGGCTGTACCCGGCGAGTTCCTCCACCGTCACTCCGTCCACGCCCGCCGATCCACGATTGCCGATCCACGATTGCCGACGACTCGCTGATACGCCGCCAGCATGTTCTGTCGACTCACCACCTGCTCCATCAACATCATCGTCTTCTGCCCGGATGCCTCCGTCCGCGCTGCGCACGCTTGACACTCCATTCCCATACCTTCGGCAGTTCCGCTGACTATCTTCCGGGTTGGCTCCGTCTTCTCAGACTTCGTTCCTGTGTCTGCTTCGTGCATCAAGCTTCCTGTTCCGAGCGTTCTCTATCGTTCGGCCCTTCATCACTGGTGCGGTGACTACTATGGCCTCTGCTGACTTCTGTTGATGCTTCGCTATGCCTCGCGACATCGCTAGCGGACTGTATGTGCGATTTCGCAGGTAGCGGACTGAACGTTTGACCAGGACGAACATGGCCCCGCATCGCGGGGCGCCCGTCTGTAGCACATACCATTCTGCCTCCGGCTGCAGGCGCCGGTGTCAATGCCAGATGGCGCATACCGTGATTGCAGCCTCCAGCAGAAGGCCGGGCTGCATACAGGCTGGAGCGGTTCGCCGCTACGCCGCTTGGCGGCCGGGAGAAGATGATGGAGCTATACACAGCACGCCGCTACGCGGCTTGCGGGGGGAGCGATTCCGCTGAACGCTGATTGCGATGACGCGGCACCGGCCGGCGATCGGTACTTGCGTTTCCGCCAATACAGTCCACTAGCTATTAGCACACCAACAGATCTCCCAGGGTAAGACGCGTGGCGTTCTCCTCATATACCCGCCGCATCTACAACCAACCGTTCCGGATGGTAGCGGACTTTGCGTCTCTTTGCCCGCTCGTCCACCGTTGACTGCCTCCTATGCGGTTCGTGTTCCTCGGGCCGAGGCTTTGCCTACAGCTTCCTTCAGACCATGCCTCGCGACACAGCCCTTGCTGTTCAGCTAGCCGTTCCCACCATCACGGCCCGCTGGGGACTTCCACCCCCTAGTCACACGCCATGCCTGGCGCACAAAAACACCAGGGCCCATGCGTGTTGCATGAGCCCTGTGTCTTCTGCGGAGAGGGTGAGATTCGAACTCACGGAACCCTTGCGGGTTCAACGGTTTTCGAGACCGTCCTATTCAACCACTCTAGCACCTCTCCAAAAATTTTCCCTGGCTGGCTGCGCAGTCGGGTGAGACGTTGGTCCCCCTCGCGAAGCACCGAACTTCATTGCCCTTCCAGCGGTTGCCAGAGCTCAACCTTGTTTCCCTCCGGATCCATGACCCATCCGAATTTTCCATACCCCGGGTCGTCGATTGTCTTCTCGAGCACCTCGCACCCTTCCTCGCGCAGTGCCTCGAGAAGTCCCGTCAGATCTTCGACCCGATAGTTGACCATGAAGGTCGACGTGCTCGGAGCGAAGTGCTTGCCGTCCGCCGGGCCGATCAACCAGGCCGTTGTTCCCTTGGTCGGGTTGCCTTCGGCGTCAGTCCATTCGAAGGCTGCTCCACCCCAGTCCTGAACGTCGATCCCGAGGTGCTTCCTGTACCAATCGCATAGCGCCTTCGGATCCTTGGCGCTCATGAAGATGCCGCCGATACCTGTGACTCTTCGCATTCGGGCCTCCAATGCTGGCTGAAATCTCCCAGGGTAGCGCTTCCGACGTTTAGCCTGGAGTTGCCCACGGTTCAAACTTGCCGGGGCTTTCGAACACGGACAGAAACTCGAACCCAAGCTGAAGCTGGCTGAGAGGGTGAGATCACCTCGCTGCGCTCGGTCCACTCGCCCTTCGGACCCGGGCCGATCACACGAAACCCTTGCGGATCCAACGGTGTTCGAGGCCCTCCTTCGCAACCACTCCAGCGCCTCACGGCCGCCCGGTCAGGAGATCAGGGAGGCAAATATAATGAAGTTCTCCGGCGCGCCATCGGCGGAAGCGTGAAAAATCTCATCGATCGGCGGGTGGACAGATTGAGAGGGAGCGCGCTCCGGAACCTGCGCAGCGACGGGCATGGATGGAGACGACGGAGCCAAAGCGACATCCTCCTCACCGTTGGCATCCTGAATACGTTTCATGTCTGTGGAACGCGCATGCCGGCGTCGAACGTCGCGCCGCAGGCCGATGCACGGCGCGCAAGCCCGGCAAACGATCGCCGCGCTGTGCGCGATCCGCATAACCAGGCGGCTGCGAGGGCGTGTGCTGTTGCGGCTGCGTATGCACAACCAATCTTCGAGGTGGCATCATGGCAGTAAGCTTTGAGAAGGACATCAAGCCATATTTCACGAGCAAGGACCGCGACCATATGAACTCCACCGATTATGTGGGCGAGCCGTTCGATCTCTGGTCCGCGTCCGTGGTTCGTGAAAAGTTCGACGGCATTCGCCATGTCATCGAGAGCGGGAGGATGCCACCCGGACCAGAGGAGGGAGGCGATGGCCCGTGGCCGCAGGAGAAGGTCGAGCTGTTCCTCTCGCTGTTCGATGGATGGAAGAGTGGAGGCTGGCAACCCTGAGGTGGATGCTGTTCCGATCGCGGAGTGGCGTTGCTGAAGTGGCAGAGTGTCCGTTCCCATCCCTTCGCAGGTTGTAGATGGTTGAGCGTCTGCGAGGCAACTGCGCCGTGCGAATCAGTGTTCCGCGGGAGCGCACCTATCGTTGTGCGACATACATCTCATCGGGGCGCACTGCGCGTTTCCTATCGTGCAGGGGCGCAGTGCGTTCCCTCTTGTTGTGCGTGCCGATGCCGCGCAGCAGATCGAGCTTGCATGGCCAGCCGCCGCCACCGGAATGCGGCTACCCCCAGCCGCAGACCCTGCGGAGAGGTAAGATCATCCGTTCGCGCGGATCCTGGAATCCCCTTTCGGCCGTGTACATGCCGATGAGGAGCGCAATGACACACGCCGCCACCACGCCGGTACGTTGTTCAGTGCGCAACGTCTGCCACCACCCGAGTCTCGAACTTGATGAATGCTGATCCGGATCATAGTTGCCGTATGACACCGACTCTAGCTTTGCGCTGTTACGGCTGTGCTGCGATGAAGAGTCGCAGTGCGACGTCGGGCGGGCGCGAGATACAGGACGTGACGATTGCCCCACGCATCGGCTTCACGTCTGCAGACGGTGATCATCGGGAAAGGGACTATGAACCGGAAGCTCTGGGTATACTGTGGAATTGCCTACGGGATTACGTGGACCATTACGCTCGGCCTGTACGCTCTCAACAGGAGGGGAGCCATCACGGCCGATGAGCTGAACATCTACTGTAGTCTCGGTGCGCTCGGTCCCTTCCTTGCCGCAATCATCTCGGCCCGTCTCTTCTACGGAAGGTCCGGACTGCGCTGGTTGTTCGGAACGCTTTCGCCGGCCAGGCTGGAGCGCCGTTCGCTGCTTCTGGCGCTCTCGCCACTTCCTCTGTTCGCCATCGGCCTCCTGGTTCACAGGCTGATTACCGGATCGTTCTTCTCCTTCGAAATCACACGGCGGGAGTTCGGCCTCGGCACGGCCGCCTCGTACCTTGGATGGTGCCTCCCCTTCGTTGCGTACGCGCTCTTCGAGGAACTCGGCTGGCGCGGTTTTCTCCTTCCCCACCTGCAGGAGCGGCATTCGGCGTTCGGCGCCACGCTTCGCCTCACGTTGATCTGGGGAGTATGGCACGCGCCGCTCTTTCTGTTCCGGTTCAACTTCAGCATCGGGACCTCGATCGGCTTCTTCTTCGGCCTCTTCGTTGGTGCGCTCATCCTCACCTCCATCTTCAACGGCAGCCGCGGGTGCACTCTTGCAGCCATCATCTTTCATCTTACGAACAACATCGCCTCCGCGTTCGACAAGGAATACATCGTGGCCACGGTGAGCACCGGCTTCATTCTCCTGGCGGCCTATCTGTTACTGGCCTACAGGAGGGAGGCCCTTTCCGCCGGCGCGAAGATCGGGAACTACTTTCGCTGGGAATGGACGGTGAAGCGGACAGCCTCCTGATGGCCGTCTGAGAAGCGGGCGGTTCTCTTCGGGCGGCAATCGACAGGCCGCGCCCGGAGCAGAGACTCCGTCTCCGGGCGCGGCGTCGCGGGTGAATACATTCGGTTGTACCGAAGCGGTTGCGTTCAACCCATCCGGTGACGCGGCCGGATCAGAACGGAGTGGAGCGCTTCCTCCGGTTGACGTGCGTGTTGAAATCCTGCAGCCATCGTGCCGGGAGCGCGCTCTGCACGGAGGCCGCGATCATGCGGTGCCTGCGATTGTGCTTGAACTGCATCCGGTTGTCGCCAACAAGCAGGCCGCCCGCAAAGAAGGTCCGGGTGTCCGGGATCATGCTGTTGTCCTCGATGCGCGGGCCGGCGTTCAGGTTCCATACGTATCCGTGGAACATCTCGCGCATGTTGGATACGATGATCGCCTCACCATCCAGTGTAAGCACGGGATCGTTCACCTGGAGAAGACGCGCAAGCGTCACACCGGTTGGTGTTACCATCGGGTGCCCGTCGGTCACCAGCACGTTGTGTCCCAGATTTGTCACCAGCCGGATCATCGGCACTACCTCCGTTCCCTTCAGCATGCTCTCCACCGTTGCGATGTCGCCGTCCAGATTGGAGAGCACGCGGTCGCCCGGCTGGCATTGCTCGATCGGCCTGGAGGTTCCGTTCTCCAGCGTGATCTCCGTGCCTTCGGCCAGGCAACTGAACCACACCTCCAGCTTCGGGATGTGGAGATAGTAGGGATTGTTCGGCGGCACCGGGCCGCTGGTGATGGTTACATACACCGGAAGGTTGTTCACCGTGAGCGAGATGATGAAGGTGTAGATCGCCTCCGAGTTCGGTATCAGGCAGTTGTCCACGGGCTGGAATGGGACAACCAGATCCCAGGAGATCTTCTTTCCCTCGATCTTGGTGTTCGGATCGCTGAAGAAGTTGTTGGTGTTGCGAACCGGGCATCCGCCTCCCAGCCCGGTCTCCGGTCGCGTCATGGTAATCGTGCAGGTGTTCGGTATCGTCGGGTTGGGATCGATATCCGAGAAGAACGTGATGCTGCCGGCAACCGGCATCGTTACGTGTCCGGCGTCGCCGCCTGCGGGACAATAGGTGCAGTCTATCAGATCGCAGCGTCCCAGGCAGAGCCTGGTAACCGTCTGGTTCACATTCGGCTTCGGCGCATCGTTCGTGATGTTCTCGGGCGCCTGCGACGTGGAAGCATACAGGTAGCCGTGATAGGCGTTGCCGTTCTGATCCTGCCAGAAATACGTCGCGATCGCCACCACCACATTCTCTCCCTGGGCCTTCGTTCCATCCGCCTCCACTGTCAGGTCCGTGCCGTTGTCGTACTGCTGCACGTATGCTGCGGGGCCGATCGGGTTGCTGTCGGGATCGTACAGCCCCAGGGTCAGTTGCGACATGAATGGGTTGTCCGGCAGCGAAGAAAGGGCGGAGCTCGTGAACGCGGTGCCGTCGGCCGAACCGAGCTCCGTAATGATCTGGATGGGGCCAACGCCGAGATCGTCATTCCCCAGGCCCGGCACGTCGCCCGGGTTGCAGCAGCAGCCGCGGTTTACCGGCGGAGGGCCGTTCTGAATGTGGCTGGCGACGCTCTGCGTGAGCACGTTGAACTGCTCCGGATAATCCGGCGCAACGATGCCCGCCTGATCGAGCTGGCGGGTGTAGAATCGGTAGTGAAGCGGGTTCGAGAAATCGAGCTGCGTCGGGCAACCCGGAACCGTCTGGCTGAGCATTGCCTGGATGTCTGCTCTGTCCTGCGAAGTAAGTGGTGATGGCATGATATTGTTCTCCCATGGTGGTGCCGTGCTTCTGCCTCCCTGGCATCTGCATGTGGCGTGAAGTGCGCAGTGGCCGGAGCGCCGTCGAAACCCGGCGCTCGAATACTGCAACCGCGTCGATAATGGCATGCGCCGGCATACGCCGATGGCTGGCTGCGCGGCGACGGATATGCGCCAACGAAACATCGCGGTGTACGTGATGATCGTCGGCGTGTGCGAAAATTCAATGCAGCACGATGACCCCTGAATGCCGGCAACTGTGCATGTGTGTGGTATTGCGATCGTCCGTGGTGGGGTGCCTGTGATCGTGGTGCAATAATACGCAATCAATTATCCGGAAGTCCGGAACGTGGTGTGCTGCATTCGAATAACGGCCGGCATATGGACGACGCAAAATTGAACCGATCAATATCGTTCATTCCGATCGGCGATCGGCCGATGATCTCGACAGGGGAGCCGGCCGGCATCGAAAATTCTCATCAGCTCCGAAATGCGTTCCCCAGGCACCGCCCGGTGCGGCGCCGAGTGTCCGGAATTTCACGTGCTGTTTACGATGAAGCCGGCGATGCCGGAGAATGCAATGGTGAACGGGCTGCAAACTACTTCCGCGGTTGCGGCAATGCAAACATCGCCGGGGTACATATTCGTGTACCCCGGCATGCAGACGGCATCCTGAATGCCGGGCAATTATTTCGTGCCGGTGTGATTTCCCGATACGAATGAACAGATAGTGACCGGGTGGGCGAGGCCTCGCCCACCCGGTCGGCCCGCAGGATTCCTGCCGGGCGAGCAGTCTCGCGACTGCGTAAATCGTTTCGTGCCGCTGCCGAGGCACTCAGTCGTGCGGCAGCCCGTTTCGCTGCGGCACGGAGGTCTCCTCCTCCGGTGGTTCCTTCACATCTGTTCCGCCATGAACAACGTCATCGGTCTCCGCATGTGTCTGCCGGATCGCATCCCCGATCGGCCTCTCCGCCTCCCCGGCTTCCTGCTCCGGCTGTATCCCGGCAGAGGAGGAACCACCCGCTCCGGCATGCAACGGCGCAGCCTGTTGGGCCGCGGGCCGCAGAGCTGCAACCTCCCGGGCCGCGGCACGACGCTCGCGCCGGCGTTCGATCAGATAGTAGATCGCCGGAAGCGCGAGGAGCGTAAGGATGAGCGATGAGCAGAGGCCGCCCACGATCACCGTTGCAAGCGGCCGCTGCACGTCGCTGCCGATGCCGCTTGCACGTGCCGCCGGTATCAGGCCCAGCAGCGCCACCACCATCATCATCAGGATCGGGCGGAACTGCATGGAGGCTCCTGCGCGCACCGCCTGTGCAAGCTCCATGCCTCCTTCATCGCGAAGCTGATTGATTCGTGACACCAGAAGCACGCCGGACATCACCGCCACACCGAAGAGCGAAACGAAGCCCACTCCGGCGGAGACATTGAAGTTGTAGCCGCGGATCATCAGCCCCGCAATGCCACCCACCAGCGCGAAGGGGACGTTCATGAGCGTGAGCCCGGCGTAGAGCGGCTTCCTGTAGAGCGCGAAGAGGACAACGAAGATGAGCACGATCGTTATCGGCACCACCATGAGCAGCCGGTTGCGTGCGCGCGTGAGATTCTCGAACTGCCCGCCCCAGTCCATGGAATATCCCTTCGGCAGATGGATCGCACCGGCAACACGCTTCTGCGCCTCCGCCACGAAGCTCCCCTGATCGCGGCCGCGGATGTTCGTGCGCACCGAAATCTGCCGGTCGCCGTTCATCCGCTGGATGATGGTTGCGCCGTCCACCTCCTTCACACCGGCGAGGGAACTCATCGGGATGCGTGCGCCGTTCGGAGCCGTCACCAGCATGTTCCGGATGGCATCCAGCGAGCCGCGGCTTTCCGGCACATATCGTACCACGATGTCGAACCGCCGCTCGCCGTCGTAGAGCTGGCCGACGGTCTTTCCGCCGATTGCGCCCTCCACCATGCGCTGCACATCGCTCACGTTCACGCCGTATCGTGCTGCGGCTGCGCGGTCCACCTGGATGCTGAGCTGTGCCTGATTTCCTTCCTGCTCGATGCCGTACTCGCTCGCGCCGGGGATGCTCCGCACGATCTTCAGCACGGTATCGGCCTCGCGGCGCATCAGATCCAGATCGCGGCCGCTGATCAGGATGGCCAGATCGGCCACGCTTCCGGTTACCGCCTCGGTGACGTTGTCCAGGATCGGCTGCGAGAAGGAGAAGGAGGCGCCGGGAACCTTCTGCTCCAGTTGCTGCTTGATGGTGAAGAGAAGCTGCCGCTTCGATGTGTCGGACGCCCACGCTGCGTAATCCTTCAAGCCCACATAGGTCTCGATCCTGTTCGGGCCATAGGGATCGGTGCCGTCGTCGTTGCGTCCGAGCTGCGATACCACCGCCTCGACCTGCGGGTGGCCTGCGATCACGCCACGAATGATGGGCGGAATCTTGGCGGCCTCATCCAGCGAGATGCCGGCCGGTAGGAAGCAGCGGATGTTGAAGGAGCCCTCGTCCAGTTCCGGAAGGAACTCCGTGCCGATGCCGCCGCCGGCAATCGTTGCGGCAACCACTACCAGGCCGGCGATGGAGGCTGTGAGGGCCGGCCTGCGCATGATGGCCGCCAGCACGCGGTCGTATCCGGAACGCATCCAGTCGAACACCGGATTGTGCCACTCGATCTTCTTCGGCTTCTCGCCGGCCCACACCCTGCGATACACCGTTGCAAGGATCACCGGTATCAGCGTGAGCGCGATGAGCATCGAGCCGAAGATCGCGAAGGAGAGGGTGTAGGCCATCGGCGAGAAGAGCTTCCCTTCAACACGCTGCAGCGTGAACATCGGCAGGTAGGCGAGGATGATGATCGCCACCGCGAAGAAGATCTCGCGGCCAACCTCCTGCGCCGCCTTCATCGTGTTGCGGAGAACGCCCTGCGCGCGCTCCTCCGGTGTGGCGTCGCGAAGCTGCCGCATCACGTTCTCCGCCATCACCACCGCGCCGTCAACGATGATGCCGAAGTCGATCGCTCCCAGCGAGAGAAGGTTCGCCGGAATGCCGGTGAGCTTCATCAGGATGAAGGCGAAGAGGAGGGAGACGGGAATGGTAATCGCCACCACGAGCGCGGAGCGCGGGCTGCCGAGAAAGAAGATCAGAACGATGATGACGATCGATATCCCCTCGAAGAGCGTGTGCAGCACGGTCTCCAGCGTATAGCCTACCAGGGTTCCACGATCGTACATGGTGCGGAGGTGAACGCCGGGCGGCAGCACGGAGGCGTTGATCTCATCGATCTTCTCCCGTATGCCGCTCAGAACGTCCGACGGATTCTGCCCGCGCCGCATCAGCACCAGGCCCTGCACGCCGGCGTTCTGGTCCACGTTCGCGTCCGGAATGCTGTAGCCCAGCACACCGCTCGGCGGGAGCGGATTGATCTCCACGCTCGCGATGTCGCGTATGAACACCGGCACGCCGTCCTTCGCCGCCACCACGATGTTCTCGATATCCTCGCGCGAACGGATCGCTCCCATGCCGCGCACGGCCAGCGCCTGGCCGCCGCGCGTTACGACGCTGCCGCCCGTGTTGAGGTTGTTCGCCTGCACGGCGTCCACCACGTTCTGCAGCGTGAGGTTGTAGTGCTCCAGACGCTCCGGCGTCGTGAGAATGTGGAACTGCTTCACCAGTCCGCCGAAGTTCACCACGTCAGCCACACCCGGCACCTGCAACAGCCGCGGTACCACCTCCCAGTCCTGCAGCGTGCGGAGATCCATCGCCGAGTAGTGCGCGTCTCCCTCGATCACATAGCGGAATATCTCTCCCACCGGCGTGGAGAGCGGCGCGAGTTCCGGCGTGACGCCGTCCGGCAGGTCCGCATCGCGCAGCTTCTCCAGCACCTGCTGCCGTGCGAAGTAATCGTCCGTTCCTTCGTCGAACGTGATGTGGATCACCGAGAGACCGAAGATCGTCTTGGAGCGCCGGTCCGAAACGCGCGGCACGTTGTTCAGCGCCCGCTCCAGCGGCACGGTCACCTGCTGCTCCACCTCCTCGGCGGCGCGCCCGTCGAACTTCGTCACCACCACTACCTCGGTGTCGGCAACGTCGGGATAGGCCTCGATCTTCAACTGCGTCAGCGCCCATACTCCGATGCCCAGAATCACCATGGAGATGGCGAACGTTGCCAGCCGCTGCGTGAGCGCGAACGTGATAAGCTTGCGGATCATTGCGTAGATGTCGTTGGCCTGGAACCACGGCGATGCCAGGGGCCGGGCATTCGGGGAACGGACGATCACCGCGCGGCCCCTGAACGGCCGCGATCAGGCGCATGTGTGGATCGTTGCTGAATGAAGGAGGCATGCCTGCGGCTACCAGGCCTCGACGGGATGCGTGATGATTGCGCCGTCGCCGATGACCGTCTTCACATACATCAACGCGCTGCGCACCTTCTCGGGCGTATCGATCATCGTGATCATCACCGGCTGTTCGCTGGACGTGCCGATGGGTGGGGGGGAGTCCAGCAGATGGTGCCGGGCGCCGAAGCCGCGCACCGAACGGAAGATTGCGGCGTTGCGGATGCCGCGCTGCTTGAGGAAGCGAAGTACGTGATCGGCAAGGGGCTGGCCGTCGATCACGTCATCCGGATCGAGATAGATCAGAGCATGGAGCATTGCTGAAGCGGTTGGTTGTGCCGATGAGAGTGGGAGGCGGGGACTTCTCCGAAATCGCCCGACTGGAGAAGTCCCCGCGCTGTGCCGTGATGCGCTCGGCAAGGTCGATGGCTTGCCGAAGCGATCGTACACAGGGCATCCCCCCACCGGAGGCGCGCCGCCCAGGTTCGTTGAGTCCCTGGAGAACATCTGAACGCACGCACCTCGATACAGTCCCGTATGTCTGCCGCACCTGCCGGAGCCGGGCATTGCCTTCGCGAAGCCGGCCGCCGCGGCATCGGATGCGCTCCCGGCCGGCGGGCCGGATCACTCAATAGCCGAAGCTGATTCCCTTGAGGAACATCGTCCCCTCCGTCACGAGCTCGTCTCCGGCCTGCAGGCCGTCCGTCACGATCAGGCTGTCGCCAACCTGCCGCCCCAGCTCGACGGGACGGCGACGGTAGTCGTGCACACCGCTCCGAACGAACACGTAGTGCCGGCCGAGTACGGTTATCACGGAGGATTGCGGCACGGCGAGCACGCCGCCGGCGGTCTGCCCGAACGCCGCCTGCGCGAACATTCCGGGCTTCAGCCTCCCCTCGGGATTGGCGAGCGCGATGCGCACCTTCACAGTGCGCGTCGTGTTGTCCACGGCATCCCCCACCGCCTCGACGCGGCCGCTGAATTTCTCGCCGGGGAAGGAGGCGAAGCAGATCGTGCTGGTCTCGCCGCGCTTCACCTGGTCCAGCAGCGTCTCCGGCACATCGCTTATCACCCAGGCCGTCCCCGCGCGCGCGCGCTGGAACTCATCCGGGTTGAACCCGGCCATCCGGATCTTCGCCTCCACTTCCGCGATCGCAGCCCGTGTGGTCGCCACGTCGGTCTCCGCCTCGCTCAGTTCCTTTCCGGTCGCGGCCTGATGCTGGTACAGATCCTGCACCCGCGCCAGCGCCGTGCGCGACTTCTCCAGTGCCGCCCTGCTCTGCGTGAATGTCGAGTAGAGAGAGGTGAGGTCGGGCGTATCGAAGATCAGGATCGGCCCACTCCCCGATCCCAACGATTCCGATACGCCCGCCACCACTCTTGCCGGAGCCGTGACCTGCGCCTGCACCGTGTGCGGCGTCACCGTTACGGTTTTCAGCAGGCCGGTCCGGTCCGAACCCGGCGCAACGTGAACCACGGTTCCACCGTCGCGTGCCTCGGTCCTGTCACCTGCCGTTGTCTGCGGGGTTGCAACCGCGTCCGCCTCGCTCGTGCAGCCGGAAACAAGCAGGCCGGCGCCTGCGGTTGCTGCGCTCGTTGCAACGATTGCGAGAACCGTTGCCGACCATCGTCTGTATGGGTGCATCCACTGCTTCATGATCGCTATCGCTTCGGCGTTGTTTCGTTTCTGTTCTGCGGAACGTTTGTGAGAATCCTCCTGTGCGGCCATGCACGTACGGCTGTGTATGGCTGCACAGGTTCTTCCGTGCTCCTTCGGCCTCCGTCGGCCGAAGCCGCGCCTGCCGGTCCATGGCAGGAACAGAGGGCGTGTCGATATCTGCATCGTGCGCTCCCCAACGGGAAGCCGGTCCGGACTATGCGTCCGGGAACATGCCGCTCGTGATGGCGAGCGTTGCCGCACTGCGTTGCGCGGCGATCACCGCATCGTCATATGCCTGGCGCAGCTCGAACCAGGTGCGCTGCGCGTCCAGCAGATCCAGAATCGTGGTGTTGCCGGTGCGGTATGCATACTGAACCGTCGTGAGCACCGTCTCCGACTCCGCAAGCATCGGCGTATATCGTTCAACCATCGCAATGCGAGCCCTGTACTCCTCGTAGGCCGATCGCACCTCGGCCTCGGCCTGGCGCACCGCCGCATCGAAGGCGTACTCCGCCTGCGCGTGCTCCGCCTCCGCCTTTTCAATCCCTCCCTGGTTGTGCGAGAAGAAGGGGAGCGGCACGGACATCGAGAGCCCGTAGAAGGGCGTTCCCTGCTGGCGCAGATAGTCCGCGGAAACCGTGATGTCCGGAACGGCGATCGCATCCTGAAGCTGCCGGTTGGCATCGGCGGCCTCGATCGAAACCTTTGCGGCCTGAACGTCGCTTCGCGCGGCGCGCGCGTGGGCGATCGTGGAGTCGAGCGAAGGAGGCGCGAATGTGAACGGAACGCTTTCGTCCGTATCCACCGGCTCGCTTGCTCCCAGAAGAAGCGTGAGTGCCCGGCGCGAGTGCGCGACATCGATCGAAGCGTTGTGGGCGAGAAGCGCGTACTGGTCCGCCGCGATCTGCGACCGCCTCAGTTCGAGCGGCGTGATCGCCTGATCGCGCAGCCGGATGGTGTTGATCGCCACCACGGAATCGAACAACATCTTCGCCCGTTCGATGTTGGCGAGCGTCTGCTTGGCCTGCGCCACGTCGAACCAGGCGTTCGCCGCGGCGAGCATCGTCTGCCGTTCGGACTCGGCGATCTGCGCCTGCGTAAGCGCCACGGCGCTGCGTGCGCTGGTGATGCGCGCGTCACGCTTTCCTCCCAGCTCCAGCGGCACCGCCAGAGAGAGACCGTACTGCTTCTGTTCCGGGGTGAAAACAGGAAGCCGGGAGGAAAGCAGATCCGCGTTCACCGAAATCTGCGGGTTGGGGCGCAGGCCTGCCGTGATGACCTCCGCCTGTGCGATAGGAATATCCAGGCGCTGCCGCTTCAGGTCCAGATTGGACTGAACCGCGCGCCTCACTGTGCCGGCAAGCGAGAGCCGCTCCTGTGCATCCGCGGGAACTGCTGCTCCGCCTGCTGCGATCGCCAGCATCAGCGCGGCAGCGGCAACCTCGCGGCGCACCGTTGCGTGCGAGATGCTGGCTGCCGGCCGTGATGGCCGCCGTTCGATCTGACTTCTGCTCTGCATAGGATTGCGTTCACAAGGGCTTCCGTTCCGAAGGGCTGCATCCTGTTCTCTACAGGCTCTGCAGCACCCTCCTCGTGGAAGCATCAGGCGGATGCAAACCTAGACCAGCGGGATTAAGACCGGGTTAAAAGGGGATTAAATGTGGTATTCGTGATTTTTTCGCGTCCGGGGACGTTTTTCATCGTGCCGGGGAGATCGATCACCAGCGTGGTGAGGCCGGTATCGATACTCTGCAGCGTCACCGTGCCGTCGTGGCGGGTCACGATGGTATGCACGAGCGCCAGGCCGATGCCGGTGCCCGGCACGCTGCGGGCGTTGTCGCCGCGATAGAACGGTTCGAAGACATGGGGAAGATCCCCAGGCGGGATCGCATTCCCCTGGTTGGCAACCGTAAGCCGCACGGTGGCGCCGTTGCCGGTGATCGTGACGCGCACATGCCGCACCGCCGGTTCGGTTGTGTACTTCATTCCGTTCTCCAGCACGTTCTCCACCGCAACGCGCAACAGCCCGGCATCCCCCATCACGAAGAGCGCGCTCTCGTCATCCTCCTCCGGCATCTGAAGCTGTACGTCCACAACAGGGGCGGGATAGCGGCGATGCAGATCGTCCAGCACGGAGAGGAGAAGATCGTCCAGCCGCAGAAGCTTGAACGAGGTGCGGGGCATTTCCGAGTCGGCCCGCGCCAGCAGCAGCAGATCGTTCACCAGCCTGCGCAGCCGCCGCGTGTCGTCCAGCGCACCGGTCAGCACGGAAGTGTAGGTCTGCGTGGGGCGGTTCTGCATCAGCGCCACCTCGAGCGATCCCTCCAGCGCAGTCAGCGGCGTACGGATCTCGTGCGATGCATTGGCGATGAACTGCCTCTGCCAGAGGAATGCACGTTCCAGGCGGTCCAGCATCAGATTGAAGGCGCGGGCCAGCTTCGAAATCTCGTCGCGGCCGTTCCCTTCGTCCAGGCGGATATGCAGGTCGGTGGCGGAGATCTGTTCGGCGCGCGCGGTGGTTCGTGCAATCGGTGCCATCGCGCGGCTGGCGAACCACCAGCCGGCCCATGCCACGAATGCGATCGTGATCGTGAAGCCGCCGGTAAGAGCGTAGCCCAGGCGGTGCAGCGAGGCGAGCCCCTGTTCGTCCACGGCGGAGACGCGCACCACGTAGTGGAATCCGTTGTCCTCGTACGGGAAGAATACTTCCTGCGTGTCGCCGAACGATCGTGCGAAGCCGCTGTCCAGCAGTGCATGCGTGCGGTCGCCGCTGGTGAGCGAGAGCGACTGCGTTCCCGATCGGAACGTCGTCTCCCCCTGCTCGCCGAAGATCGCGATGCTCTCCTGCGAAAGCTGGTAGCCGGCGAGCTTCTTGCGGAAGGGCTCCAGCGCATGCGCGCTCATCTCGTCGCTCTCCAGCACCACCGTTGCGGCAACCAGAGCGCGGGAGAAGAGCTGCTTGTTGAACTCCGTGCGGCGCTGGTAGCTGGAGAACTCGTACAGCAGAACCATCAGCGCGCCGAGTATCAACGCAACCACGGTCACGAACAGAAGCGTCAGGCGCAGCTTGATCGTCATTGCACCCTCTCCTGATCCTCCCTGATCACATAGCCCATTCCCACTACGGTATGAATGAGCTTGTTCGGGAACTCCTTGTCGATCTTGCGGCGCAGGAAGCTGATGTAGACATCGATCACGTTGCTCTCGCTGTCGAACGATGTCTCCCACACACGTTCGGCGATCTCCGCGCGCGACACCACGCGCCGGCGATTGCGCATCAGGAACTCCAGCAGTGCGTACTCGCGGGCGGTGAGATCGATGCGGCGCCCGCCGCGCGTCACCACGTTGGAGCGCATATCGAGATGAAGGTCATCCACGCTGATGTCCTTGCCGGTTGCAAGGTCCGTACGCCGCCTGAGCAGGGCGCGCAGACGGGCGAGCAGCTCCCGGAACTCGAACGGCTTCACCAGGTAATCGTCGGCGCCGGCGTCGAATCCCTGCACCTTGTCGTCCGTGGAATCGAGCGCGGTGAGCATCATGATCGGCATCGCATCCTCGAACTCACGAATGCTCTTGCAGACGGCGAAGCCGCTCTTGCGCGGGAGCATGACGTCGATGATGGCGAGGTCGTACGGGTTCTCGCGCGCCAGGCGCTCGCCTTCCACGCCGTCGTGCGCGACGTCCACGATGTAGGCCTGTTCCGCCAGACCCTGCTGGATGAACGACGCAACCTTGATCTCGTCCTCGATAACCAGAATTCTCATCGGGTCCTCACGTGCCATTGACCATGAACCGGCAACAGCCGACGAACGTCGGAACCTCAAACTTGCTTTCGGGAAGATGATAACGGGATGATGCGGGGCCGTGCTCGCTGCACGATGTGTGGGGACCGGAGCGGAATCAGTCGCCGATGTTGGCGGCGATGGTCAGTGCGCCCGGGTTGGTGATCGTGATCGTCCTGCCATGCATGTCGATGGTGCGCTCCTGCTGAAGCTTGGAGAGCATTCTGCTCACGGATTCGGTGGCGGTTCCCACCAGCGTTGCAAGCTCCGCACGCGTGAGTCGGATGTTGAGGGTGGCGCCGTCCGGCTCCACTCCATAGGTCTCCTTCAACAGAAGCAGCGTCTCCGCCACGCGCTCGCGCACCGGCTTCTGCGCCATTTCCACCAGGCGCTCCTCGGCCGTCTTCAGATCGTGCGAGAGAAGCGAGAGCATTCTGGTGGAGAGGGTCGAGCTCGAAGTGAGGATCGAGAGGAAGGTATCCTTGGGGATCAGGCAGATGTCCGAATCCTCCATCGGCACGGCATACGCGGAATAGCGTTCGCCGCTGATCAGCGAGCGGTAGCCGATGATATCCCCTTCCTTGGCGAGCCGTACGATCTGCTCGCGGCCGTCCTTTCCAACCTTGAAGATCTTGACCTTGCCGGAGTGAACACAGTAGAGGCCGGGCGGGTATTCGTCAACATGGAAGATCATCTCCCCCTTGGCATATCGCCTGCACCCCTTCACGCCGTCGATAAGTGCCATCTCCCTGGGTGCGAGATCGGCGAAGACACCGGAGTGTCCCGCCGTGCATGCAGCACAGGCATGGGGCTGGCAGTCTGATCGCTTCAAAGGCATGGGGATCTGGGAGCCTCACCGGAATCGAAACAACGCACACCACGAGATCCGAATGATCGCGGCCTTGCTCTCGCCCTGCAGGGACGTGGTGCGGGAGCGCGGGAGCCGCGTACGGGCGGCCTTCCTTCAGCCGGTGTTGTGCCGATCACAAGTATAGCGAATGTCGGTTCCGTGCGCAATTGCCCGGGCCCCGGCGCGGCGTAACATCAGGTGTCACGCCCCGGCCCGGCACGCGGGCGCAGATGGCGGCTCAGGCCCGATCATCCATGCTGCCTCCCTCTTCTCTGATCCAGGTCATGGTTCAATGGTTCTCGATCGCATAGATTTCATACATAGCAAGGCCGGAAGGCCGCGTGGCCGGTTGGGGAGGGATCGTGGATGATGAGGGACGCGGTGACGGTTGCAACAATTATTCGCAGGAGTTCCAGACAATGGCAGATCGATTCAAGGTTCTGATCGCATACGATGGCTCGGACTGTGCCGACGCGGCGCTCGCCGACCTGCAGTATGCCGGGCTGCCGCCCGAGACCGATGCCCTGGTTGTATCCATCGCCGAAGTATGGGTAAAGGATGAGGGGATCGACAATGAATCTGCTCCCGGCGAGGCGCCGCCTGCGCAGGTCATGAGCCTGCATGCGCGCTCCGGTCTGCAGAAGGCGCAGGTGCTGGCACGCAAGGCCGTCACCTGGATCGGGGAGCACTTCCCGGCGTGGCACGCGGAGGGCAAGGTCTATCCCGATTCCCCATCGTGGGGGATACTGAATGCGGCCGACGAATGGAAGCCGGATCTGATCGTGGTCGGGTCGCATGGCCGCTCCCTGTTCGGGCGCGTGATTCTTGGGAGCGTGTCGCAGAAGGTTCTTACCGAGGCGGCATGCAGCGTCCGGATAGGGCGCTCCACCACGCTCGTGCATGATGCGCCGCTCCGCCTGGTGATCGGGATGGACGATACTCCGGATTCGACAGCCGCGGTGGAGGTGATCGCACGCCGCAACTGGCCGGCGGGAACCTCCGTGCGGGTGGTGTGCGCAGTGGAGCTGGCCGATCTTCCCATCGGCATTCCGCTGGACTACGACGTAACGCAGTGGGCAACCGAAGGAACCATGCAGTTGCGCCAGCGGATGGAGAAGGCCGGCGCGGAGGCGGTTGCCAGGCTCGGCGCGGCCGGCCTGCTGGCGGATCTGGCCGTGCGTGAAGGTGCGGCCTCCGCGATCATCCTTGCCGAGGCGCGCGACATCGGTGCGAACTGCATCGTGCTCGGCGCGCGCGGACACCGGTTCCTGGAACGCTTCCTTCTGGGGAGTGTCTCGCTTGCCGTGGCACGCCATGCCGACTGCACGGTGGAGATCGTCCGGAGTCCGAAGGCCGCTCCCGCGTCGGCGTAGACCGCAGGGGCGCTCGGCGACGCGCCCAGCCGGACGAGGGTGATCATCCACACCGAACTCTCGCACGGGCATCCGCCGCCGTATCCAGGCGGCGGATCTCCGGCCGCGTGCGTTCAGCCGCCAGCGTTCGGCCGTCCCGACCTCGAGCCGGGGCGTGCCTCAGAGTGTGAGAAGCGTTGCGACGTCGATCACGTGGGCGCCTTCGAACTCCACCAGGCGGCTCTCGAGGCCGAGCGATGCGAGCATGGCGCGCTGCTCCGCGAGAGCCGCGCGATCGATCAACGGATCGTTCGTGCCGACCACGTAGGTGAGCGGCTGCGGAAGGCGCGCATAGGCCTCGTACGGCAGATCGGGCGGAAGAAGCCCGCCGGCCAGGATGCAGCGATGATGAACCGACCGGCCGAGCCCGATCCAGCGCCCGGCCGTTGCCGTCCCCTGCGAGAAGCCGAGCGTCGTCACGCGGATGTCTTCGCTTCCGAGCGCGCCGATCACTTCATCGTGCACCGCGTCCAGGTAGCGCACGTAATCCTCGATCTCGTTCAGCCGGTCCTCCCGCGTCATCCACGATGCGCCGACCGTGCCGTGCGAGTTGCGCAGATACATGCGCGAGAGGCCTTCCGGTGCAACGATCAGGGTCGAGGAGTCCTCCACGCCTTCGAACTCGAGAATGAAGCGGGCTGCGAGCTGCGCGTATCCGTGGCAGACGAACCAGACGGATCGCGTTGCCGTTGTCGGCGTGCCAAGCATTGCATAGCGCGCGGTGCGCGGCACGACGATATGGTGTTCGGTAACGGTCATTTTCATATCCTGGGATGTTCGGAGCCAAGATAGTATTCGCCCTCCCAACGGAACGGTGCCCGATGCCGCGGCACGCTTCGAGAGTACGCTTCGGGCGGCGCGCGGCGCGGAAAGAAGCCGCGGCTTCTTCGGCGTTTTTTGATAATTATGTACCTGCATACTCCGGCAATCAATCGGCGGACGACAATTGCAGGCAACGGAGGAACATGGACGATCAGACCCGGGCGAACCCGGCGGGCACCGAAGCGGGCGGCCGCAATGCCGCCGTGTTCCGCGTTCGTAACGTCTCGAAGGTCTACACAATGGGTGAGGTGGAGGTTCGTGCGCTCAACGATGTATCGCTGGAGCTTTACGACGCCGAACTGCTTGTGCTGCTCGGCGCGTCCGGCAGCGGCAAGTCCACATTGCTCAACATTCTCGGCGGGCTCGACCTCCCAACCAGCGGCCAGGTGATCTTTCGGAATCAGGATCTGACCGCGGCAACGGAGCAGCAGCTTACGCGTTACCGTCGCGAGGCGGTCGGTTTCGTGTTCCAGTTCTACAATCTGATTCCCAGCCTCACCGCTTTGGAGAACGTGCAGCTCGTTACCGACGTGGCCCTCCGGCCGATGCCGGCAAACGAGGCGCTGGCGCTGGTTGGGCTCACCGAACGCGTGGGGCATTTCCCGGCGCAGCTCTCCGGCGGCGAGCAGCAGCGCGTGGCCATTGCGCGCGCAATCGCCAAGCGCCCGGACGTGCTGCTCTGCGACGAGCCGACCGGAGCGCTGGACTTTACTACGGGAAAGATGGTGCTGGACGTGATCGATCGAGTGAATCGCGAACTCGGCACCACGACCGCCATCATCACGCACAATGCGGCTATCGCGGCGATGGCCGATCGCGTTATCAGAATGAGCAGCGGACAGATTGTGGAGACGCGGCGCAACGTGGTGAAGTCCGCACCCGAAGATCTTTCCTGGTGAGACCGAATGAAGGCGTTGCATCGCAAGCTGTTCCGTGACGTCGTCCACATGCGCGGACAGCTGTTCGCCGTTGCGCTGGTGGTGATGTGCGGCGTTGCGACATTCGTCACCATGGTCAGTGTCTACCAGTCGCTGCTCGCCACCAGGGCCGCCTACTATCAGCGCTACAGGTTCTCCGATCTCTTCGCGAGCGTGAAGCGTGCGCCGGAATCCGTTGCGCGCGAGGCGGAGGGGATACCCGGCGTTGCCGGTGTGCAGTCGCGCATCGTGATGGATGTGACGCTGGACGTTCCCGGGCTGGGCGAACCCGCAACCGGGCGCCTTGTCTCGCTCCCCGACGGCCGCGATCCGCTCCTCAACGACATCTACCTGCGCCGTGGCGCGCGGTTCGATCCCGGCAGCAGCGATCAGGTGATCATCAGCGAGGCGTTCGCCCTGGCGAACAGGCTTTCACCGGGCGATTCGCTGGGCGCCGTTCTGAACGGGCATCTCAGGCACCTACGGATTGTTGGTGTCGCGCTCTCGCCGGAATATGTCTACGAGTTCAGCGGCCGCGGCTCGCTCTTCCCGGACAACAGGCGCTTCGGCATCATGTGGATGAGCCGCGATGCGATGAGCGCGATGTTCGACATGAAGGGAGCGTTCAACGACATCTGCCTTGCTCTCGTGCCGGGAACCTCCGGGCGCGACGTGATGGATCGATTGAACTCCATGCTGGACCGCTACGGATCGCCCGGCGCGTACGACCGGAGCGATCAGATGTCCGCACGCTTCCTCTCCGATGAACTGGTTCAGCTTCGATCGAGCGCCGTGACCATACCGGTGATCTTCCTCGGCGTGGCGGCATTCCTTCTGAACATCGTCCTCGCGCGCCTCGTCGGCATGCAGCGCGATCAGATTGCCGTGCTGAAGGCGTTCGGGTACGGCGATCGTGCGGTGGGGCTGCACTACTTCGAGTTCGCCCTCTCCGCGGTGCTCGTGGGAGCCGCGCTCGGCACCGGTCTGGGAATGTGGCTCGGCCTCGGGCTCACGAAGGTCTACACCAACTACTATCGATTCCCGATACTCACCTACGTTGCCGGCCCCGATGTGATCGCCTGGGCGATCATCATCGCCGGCGGCGCCGCGCTGATCGGTGCGCTGAGCGCGGTGCGTCGCGCCGCGAAGCTTCCTCCCGCCGAGGCGATGCGCCCGGCGCTTCCGCAGCGCTTCACGGCCGGGCCGGTGGAGCGCCTTGGCCTTACTCGGTTCATGGCGGCCAACACGCGCATGGTTGTGCGCAACCTGGAACGAAATCCTCTGAAGGCCTTCCTTTCGATACTCGGCATCGCACTCTCCGTTGCAATCCTGATCACCGGCAGCTTCTCCTACGATGCCATCTCCTACATGAACGATCTTCAGTTCCAGACGATCGAACGGGAGGATGTCACCGTAGTCTTCAACAGCGGGCTCTCCGCCTCGGCGGCGCACGATCTGCTGAACCTTCCGGGGGTGATACGCGCCGAGCCGTTCCGGAGCGTGCCGGTGAGGATGCGGGCCATGAACCACGTGCGCCAGCTTGCCCTGCAGGGGCTCCCCGGCGGCAGCGACCTGCGCCGCATCGTAGACAGCGAACGCCGTCGCCGCACGCTGCCGCCGGAGGGGGTTGTGCTTACGGACAACCTCGCTCAACTGCTCGGCGTCCGGGTGGGGGACAGCGTTGCCGTGGAGGTGCTGGAGGGGGACCGCTCAACGCGCCGGCTGATGGTGACCGGCACGGTGAATGAACTGCTGGGGACTGCCGGCTACATGGAGATCACCGCGCTCAACAGGCTGATGCGCGAACAGGGAACGATATCGGGAGCGTACCTCGCGGTGGATGGGAAGCAGGCGCCGGAACTCTACGAGAAGCTGAAGCGAACGCCGGCGGTCGCGGGGGTGGTTGTGCGGCGTGCGTCGCTGGAGAGCTTCGAGAAGACGATTGCGGAGAGCCAGAACATATCGCGTTTCGCCATCGTGGTCTTTGCCGGTGTGATAGCGTTCGGTGTGGTGTACAACAGCGCGCGTATCTCCCTCTCCGAGCGCGGGCGCGAGATGGCCAGCCTCCGCGTGCTGGGCTTCTCGAAGGCGGAGGTTGCCCTGATGCTTCTCGGCGAACAGGCAATTCTCACCCTGCTCGCCATCCCGCTGGGGTTCGGGCTGGGCTATCTCTTCGCCGCATCGATCTCCGCATCGGCAAGCAGCGATCTGTATCGCATACCGGCGGTGATTGCGCCGGCAACCTATGCGCGCGCGGCGATCATGGTTGTCATGGCATCATTGTTCTCGGCGCTGCTGGTGCGGCGCCGTCTCTACCAGCTCGATCTGGTGGACGTATTGAAGACTCGCGAGTGAACCCAATGAAGAACCTCAGGAAGCGAATTCTCTGGATAGTGCTCGGGATCGCGGCGATCGCGCTCCTCGTGTTCTCCTTTCTCCCGAAGCCGGTGCCGGTGGAGACCGCGCATGCCGTGCGCGGTACGCTGCAGGTGAGCGTGGAGGCGGAGGGGCAGACGCGCATTCACGATCTGTTTACCGTGGCCTCGCCGGTGACCGGCCGGCTGGAGCGCGTTACGTTGATCGAGGGCGACAGCGTGCATGCCGGGCAGGCGCTTGCGGCAATCCAACCCGCGCCGCTGGACCCGTTGCAGCGGCGCGATCTGGAAGGGCGCATCTCCGTTGCCGAAACCAATGTGCGCCAGGCCGATGCGGCCGAACAGAGCGCTGCGGCTTCGCTGGAGCAGGCCAGGCGCGAGAGCGATCGGATGGCGCAGCTGGAGGCGGCCGGTTCAGTGTCGCGTCAGGACCGCGAACGGGCCGGGCAGGCCGTGACCTCCATGAGCACGGCGCTGGACGCCGCACGCTCGCGGACGCAGGCGGCGCGTCTGGACCTCGCCACCGCGCGCGCCGGACGTGCGGCGTACCTGCAGAACAGTGCCCGGGCTTCGACGCGCGTTGTGCTGCACGCTCCGGTAGGAGGATCGGTGATGCGGGTGAACGAGCGGAGCGAGCGTGTGGTGCCGGCCGGCACGCCCATTCTGGAGATCGGCGATCCCGCCGGCATGGAGATCGTTGTGGACGTACTCTCCACCGATGCCGTGCGCATCCAGCCCGGCGCGGAGATGCTGGTAACCGGCTGGGGCGGCGACAGCGTGCTGCATGCACGCGTGAAATACGTGGAGCCCTCCGCGTTCACGAAGGTCTCCGCGCTCGGCATCGAGGAGCAGCGCGTGAACGTGATCGCCGGTTTCGATGCGCTTCCCGCCGGCCTGGGGAATGCATTCCGTGTGGAGGCGCAGATCGTTGTGTGGGAGGGCCGCAACGTCCTGAAGGTCCCGATGAGCGCGCTCTTCCGCGATGGAGAGCGGTGGAGCGTGTACGAGGTCAGCGACGGCAAGGCGCATCTGGTGCCGGTAACGCTGGGGCGCCGGAACACGTTCGAGGCGGAGGTGCTGCGCGGCATCACCGAGAAGAGCATTGTGGTTGTCCATCCCTCCGATGCCCTCACCGACGGGTCGTCCGTTGTCGTTGCCCAGAATGCCGATGTTTCGTCGCGATAGAGTTGCGTTTCACGTTGTACCTTTGGCGCACGAGGGTTCCCAACATCATTCGCGGAGAGCTTCATGTTCAACTCGGCGCACGTGCACCTGCTCACGAATCACGTTCCGGTCATGGCAGCGTTGATCGGGCTTCTCCTTCTGCTCGTCGCACTGCTGCGGCGAAGCGCGGAGATGACGCGCGCCGGTATGATCGTTATGGTCCTTGCGGCGCTCGCGGCCGTGCCGGCATATCTCACCGGCGATCCCGCGGAGCACATCGTGAATAATCTTCCGGGAGTGCAGCGCTCCGATATTCACGAACACGAGGAGTCCGCGCAGTACGCACTGGTTGCGGTGGAACTCACCGGGCTCCTTGCGCTCTTCGGCCTGGCTCGCTACTGGAGCGCCGCCGTCCTTCCGCGAGGATTCGTTGCAGCGCTCCTCTTCCTTGCGCTTCTCACTTCCGCCATCATGGCGCGAACGGCCTACCTCGGGGGCATGGTCCGTCACACGGAAATTCGTCCGGCCGCCCCGGAACAGCGGGGAGGGTTGGGAGATTAGGCCCGCTCGGTAGCGAACACCGTTGCCGTTCGCCCATCGGTGCGTGCGTGCCGCTCGAGGCCCGCGCCCGGGAGCAATCGTTCAACGCCCTGCGGCGGCATTTCATCCAGGCGCATGCAGATCGCCTCATCGATCGTGAGAAGGATTGCGGCCGCTGCCGCATGCGGCTGGCTGCCGGCCCTGCTGGCCGTCTCCCTCTGCTGTGCCGCCGCCCGCGCGCAGGAGCCGCCGCCCTATCGATACTACCATCCGTACGATTCCACCTTTCGCATCACCGGTACCAATATCTCCAACTGGGAGGCCGCGCAGGAGCTGCGCCTGGACTATGTGCGGCTCTATCAGTCGCGTCCGCCGGACTTCTTCTCGCGGCTGATCGCCGATACATCCGCCGCGGACCGGTGGACATCCACGCAGCGCAGGTTCTACAGGGAGATGCTGGCGCACAGCTCACCATCCTCCATCAAGGTGATCACGCCGATCGATGGAATGGGCGTCAACCTGAAGAACGTCCGCGTGGTGGAGAACTACGCGCGCGTGAACCCCGCGCTCTTCCACAATCTGGAGTTCGGCTTCGTTGGGAACTGGGGGCGATACGATACCGTGATGCACGGCATCGCAATCGGCGTCACCGCGCCTGGTGGTTCGCGCGAGGGGCGGGAGATCCTGATGGCCTCCGCTCCGCGCTACCTTTCACAGTGGGCGATGTTCGAGGGTGACTCCGCCATCTACGCAACGCATCCGGCTCTCTCCGGGAGCTTTACCTCCTTCCGGATGAGCTGCATGATGCGCGCGGACTCGCTGGATGAGTACGGCGCGGCAGAGAACGATCTCCTTGCCTACTTCGTCCTGCTGCGTCGCGTGCGGAGCGGGCAGCGGCTTGCCGGCGACCCCTCCTCACGCTGTGCCTGTTCCGTGTATGCGCCGGTCGACACCGTCTTCATCACGCGCCGCACGTACGAACGCGCTCGCGCGGAGGGGGGCGCTACTCCGGGCTATCGCGAGATCGGCCGCACGTACGATCTCGCCGTTCCCAACGGCACTGCCGATTGGCCGTACGACTCCACCATCTATGTCGAGGGCCGGACCGGCGTCTACGACAGCGTTGCATTCCGCAAACGGTTCTTCGAGAAGGATACCGTCACCGGAACATTCCTCGGGCAGATGGTGATGCGCGACGAGACCGCGAACGGCCGGCGCGTGGTTGTGCGCGGCGAACGCATACGCCGTACCCTGATCGCGCTGCGCCGCCAGGATCCGAAGGACTGGCTGCATGGCGACGGCTGGGAGTGGTTCGGCGCGGCCGATTGCCGGGTGGACACCTGCCGCGCGCGCCTTGCCCGCGGCCTCTTCGGCGCCGATGCGATTCTGGACCCCGACATCTACGCTTCCGATCTGGATATCCGTTTCTACAGCACCGGGCGTGTGCCGGTCACCTTCCTTTGCTCGCGCGTGAATCAGGATCTGTACGATCATCTCCGTTCGGGGGAGCTGGACTCCCTTCTCTTCGCTCCGGCCGCGGCGCGGATGTATGCGAACGATACGCTGCTTGCACTCCTTGGCCGCCTTGCCTACAGCGATGAGACGTTCGTGCACAAGTACCGCGGCGACGGCGCGGTCGCGCGGGCGCTGCAGGAGATGATGCATGCGCACGGTGATACCCTGCGGGAGCTCTGGTGCAATCCGGTGGGGAACTTCGATGCCTTCCGCGTGCTTACCGGGGACGTAGACACGTCGCGCCTTCGTACGATTCAACTGATGGTGCGGCAGGACTACAACCAGATCGGCGGTGTGCTGGACGGCATTCCGGTCTACTACGCCGATCCCGATTCGATGAGCGACTTCGCGCTCCGCAGTACGTTCCCGGTGTCCCATCGCGTTGCGCCTCGCACTGCGGAGCGGGCGCGCCCGGGCAACCCGGCGGACACGCTTCGCATGGATTGCATCACGCCGAACACGCCGGCCGGCTATCGCGACTACACCATGCGGCGCCAGTTCGGCGCTGCGCTGCCGGGGAGCAGTTCTCTCTACTGTTCGGGATGGGGATCGTTCCGCGAGTCGTTCACGGTGAAGGGAACGATGCAGGGAGCAACGGTTACCACGCTCGCCCGCGCGGTGACGGCCGCGAAGTTCCGCTATCGCGATGCCGGGCCTCCCGTGCAGGTATGGAACTCCGTGCAGGGGATGGGGTGGCGCGTTGTTCGCGATCCGAAGGATGTTCGTGCGGATACGGCGGCAATCTATCCGGCATGGTCCACGCGGCCGGCAACGCCGGAGGAGATCACCTGCCAGGCCTGGCTCTCGCTCAACTGCGGCGTGGATGGGCTTGTGTACACCGATGCGCAGATCGATGCGGCGAACTGGGGATATGTGGAGCAGGTGACCGGTAAACCGCGTGGCAACTACGGCTGGTGGCTTCCCGAGACATGGGTGGGGCCGTCGCATGCGGACACGCTGAAGGTGCTGCAACCCCGGATGTGGACCGGCTTCCTGGATCGCTACAATGCCGTGAAGAGAATGAACGATGAGATCCGCCTGCTGGATCCGATCGTGCATTTCACCACGCTTCGCTTCGCGCAGGAGCAGATCTCCGTGCACGACACGGCGCAGACGTTCCTTGAGATGCCGTGGATCGATACGTTGATGGCGGAACGCTCCGTGCCGTTCGACACCAGCGAGCGCGGGACGATCCTCTTCAGGCCGAGCGGCATGTTCGACCCGCGCGCCGAGACCTTCATCGAGCTGACGCATTTCGGCGCGAGCCCGCTGGACACCGCGCGCGGGGCGCACTACTTCATCATCACCAACAGGCGCACATGGCCGGTGGACGATCGTCATTATGGCGCGCGCGCGCAGGCGCGTGGAGCGGCGCCGCGCGGCCTGGGCGCCATCGACGTGCGCAGGCCGTGGATCAGGCTGCGCGCCGGGGAGGAGCCGCTCGTGGACTCCGTGATCGTGGAGAAGGTGGGGCACGATGCGGAGTGGCCGCCGCGGCGTGTTGCCGTGGGGGAGCTTGTGCCGCTGGACTGGCTTGCGCCCGGCTGGGGAGCGGTCTATCGCATACGGCCCATCGTTCCGGCCGCGGGCTCGGGGACAGCGTACGTGGAGCCGGGCGGGAAGCTTCCCGCAGCACTCCCATGAAGCGCGAAGCGGATTACATTGCCGGGTAGCGTCTCAGTGTGCCGGAGCACGTGCGCCGAATGGTTCGCACCTACGGTGCTTGTTCACGTTGGGCGCGTGCATGCTACCGACGGTTCGCGCCTGACGGCGCTTGCGATACCCGGAATTGATGCAGCCAGTCGTGCTCTCGAGCCGCGTAACGGCGTCCCGTCGGTAGAAGAGGAGCGTATGGAATCTTCAAGCTCCGGCGGAGCGCCCCTCCCCTCACCGACAGCACGGGGTGGAGCATTGCCGATGAGTGTGACAGATACGCCCGATGCAACTTCTTTGTACTATTGTCGTAGTACAACCCTACAATGGCGAATCTCTTCCAAATCGACACTTCCGATCCCACGCCGATCTACGCGAAGCTGGAGCGGGCCATACGATTGGCCATCGCTTCCGGCCGCCTGAACGCGGGGGATCAGCTTCCGACCGTGCGCCAGCTGGCCGTGGACCTTCGCATCAATGCCAACACGGTCGCGAAGGTCTATGCGGAACTGGAACGTGCAGGCATCGTGGCGACGCGCCGCGGCGTGGGCACATTCGTGGTTGCGCGGCGCTCGCATGCTGCAAACACCCGCGATCGCGAACGGGAGCTGCGAGCCTTGGAGGATCGTTTCCTCGCCGATGCGGCGGCGCTGGGATTCAGCGTGGAAGAGGTGCTCCATCATTTGATAAAACGACGTGGATAAGGAGAAACCAGCAATGGGACTCAAGGATTCAACTCGGGGAACGAACAGAAACAATGCCCCCGATTTCAATGTCAGACTGAATGTGGTAGCGCTCGCGCTGCTGCTGATCTTCACGTTCGCCGGCGTCGGCGCAACGGCTGCCACCAGGCAGCCTGCGTTCGCGATCGGCGGCTTGCTACTGGGACTTGTCCTTGCCCGCTCGCCGCGCGTGGCGAAGCAGTGGGAGCGTGGTGTGGTTCTTCGCCTGGGCAAGTACGTGGGGCTGCGCGGGCCGGGCCTCTTCTGGGTGGTCCCCTTCATCGACTCCGTTTCTTCCTGGGTGGATCAGCGTGTGATCACCACCAGCTTCGCCGCGGAGGAGACGCTCACCTCCGATACCGTTCCGGTGAACGTGGATGCCGTTCTCTTCTGGATGGTGTTCGATCCGGAGAAGGCGGCCCTCGAGGTGCAGGATTACCCGCAGGCGGTGAGCTGGGCGGCGCAGACGGCGCTCCGCGACATCATCGGCCGCACGTCGCTCACGGAGCTGCTGCGCGGCCGCGAGCGGATCGAGGAGGAACTTCAGCAGTTGATCGACGCGCGTTCCAATCCGTGGGGTGTCACGGTGCAGTCCGTGGAGATGCGCGACGTGGTGATCCCGTCGTCGCTGCAGGATGCGATGTCGCGCGAGGCGCAGGCATCGCGCGAGAAGCAGGCCCGCATCATCCTTGGCGAGGCGGAGCTGGAGATCGCCCATCTCTTCGACGAGGCATCGCGGTCCTATCACAACAACCCGACGGCGCTCCATCTGCGTGCGATGAACATGCTGTATGAAGGCTTGAAGGAGAAGGGAGCATTGATGCTGGTGCCGAGTTCCGCTGTGGAGTCCATGGGAATGGGTGGATTGCTCGGCTCCGCTGCAATACTGCAGCAGAATCTTACCGAAGAGAAGGCCGGCCCGGCCGCTCCTCCGGCTGCCTAGGCGTCGTGGTGCTTGCCGAATACGCGGAACGCCCGGATCACGCATCCGGGCGTTCTGCGTAGTACCGCTCATGTTCTTCCCGGCAGCGGCCCGCATCGTCGGCCGGCCGTCCTTCGTGCCGGCACGGCGGTGCCGCATTGTCCGCGACGCAGAAGCCAGGCAACCGGCAATCGCCGGTGCCGCTGCAATGCCGGGCATCGGCAGGACCGGATCACCCTCCCAATTTATTTCGCGATTCGGTGGAGGGGGCTTGCGTGCAGGGTGTTCATCTGATTACCTTTGCATTGTTCAACAGCACAACGCTCTAATACAACGCTTTCTTCACTTCACCGGCGCAGCAACGGCGGCAACGACCGGCCGTGTGCTTTCGCATGAATGCATTCGTGTGAACGCGATTCATATCGCTTCACGATACTTCCGCATCAGATCCTTCAATGCATGCAGTAACCGCATTGTCATCGCCCGGCGCGATGCCAGGCGGCTCGCGGGGTGGAACATCGGGCGGTCGGGCCGGACCGCTGCGATGCGTTCACCATGATGCGTACGCAATAATGCGTTCGCCATGATGCGTTCGGCGTGACGCGTTCGCGCGGCGCCGTTGCGATGCTCTCCTCGCCACAACGGCGCGGATCGATCGAGAGGAACCCATCGGGAACAGTTCGAGAAACAGTTCAGTGGCAGCATGAGTGAGTAGAGAGGCATGGAGCATCGTTGATCGATGGAGGAATAACAGGGAACGTCCGGGAGGAACCGGACAGGTGAGGGCAGAGGAAGGGGGGAGAAACGCACAGGCATCTATAATCAGACTGA
>DASZRW010000054.1:0-5805 GCA_035549015.1 Kapaibacterium sp. (SeqCode) | reverse complement strand
CGCCGCATAGAGCCGCTTCTGATCCCGCTCGCCGCCGGGGCTGTAGCGATAGTACCAGTCCTCCACCGCACCCGTTCCGGAGTGCCACGTGTACGCACGCTTCAGCAGATTGCGGAAGTCGTAGCGATACTCGTCCTGCTCCAGCGTGGAGAGAACCGTCCCGTCCTTCACCTCGAAGCGGTCACGCTCGTGGATCGCCCCGCTTTCGTCGTAGTAGTAATCGGTCCGCGTCTGGGTGCCCACGCCCGGCGTGAGCGTGTGGCTCTGCAACTGGTTGGTGCCGGGGGTGTAGCTGTAGGTGTCGAACGGGAAGAACCCGTTGGTGACTTCCAGCCGGTTGCCGGTTGCGTCGTAGCTGTACCCTTCGGCGGAGGTGATCCCGAACCCGCCGGAGGCCGGTCCCTGCGTGTACTGCGTGAGCCGCTGCACGGAGTCGTAGCTGTAGAGCTGGCGTTGCCGCGCGCCGCCGCTGTGCGCGTAGATCTGCTGGGTGATCTGGCCCGTTGGGTCGTAGGAGAGCACTTCACGGAAGAGGTCCGCACCGCTCTTCGTTGCGACAATCGAGTCCAGCCGCTTCATGTGGTTGTAGGCGAACGTGACCAGCACTCCGGCCGGCGGGTAGCTCATACTGTCCACGTTCCCCGCCTTCGTGTAGCGATAGACGATGTCCGCAGCGGCAGGCCGCGCAAGAGGGGCCGGGTAGCGCCACTGGTTCACGTTGCCGTTGTTGATCAACCCCGTCCCCGATGCGCCCAGCGCCGTCCATACGCTGTCCACGCGGCCGTCGCCCCCCGTGCCGTACCACGTGGTGTACTGCCGGAGCGGATCGGCAACGGCCACGCTCGTGGCCTGGTTCGCGCTGTTGTACGCGTAATAGACCGCGTCGTACCCGAGGTTCTCCGTGTAGCGCAGGAGCGCCTCAACGCGGCCCCGCTCGTCGTAACTCAGCACGGCGTAGTGGAAGGGCTCCGAACCCCGCTCGCGCCATGCGATCGCCGCCTCGCGTCCCTTCTGGTTCCGCAGCGCCCCCTTCGGCGCGATCGCGTTCCACTTCGCGAGCGGCGGGAACGCGGCCCAGACGGCACCCCGCTGCATCGGGATGGTGTCGTAGCTGATCGCCGTGCGCACGAACTCCGGATAGAGCCCGATGTTCTCGAAGTCATCGAGTGATGCCCCCGCCACTCCCGGCGATGTCCAGACCCCTGCCGGGTGCACGATCATCGGGCCGCGCGCGGAGTCCGTCTCCCCGAGCGATGCCAGCGGCGGGAACACACAGTTCGTGATCGCGAACGTGCTCGTTGCCGAGAACGTTGGCGTCGGACGGATCGGCGAACTCCAGAGCGTCCGGTTCGCCGTCAGGATGCTTGACGTGGCGCCGGTGTGCAGCACGGCTCCGTCCGCCTGATTGGTGAGCCGTGCGGCAAGCGGATCGCTCCACGCCTGCATGCGCGCCCCCGCATGCTTGGCACGTCCCGGCTCCGCGCCGCCGTCGCGATGCGTCCCGGTGATCGGCCCGCAGAACCAGTTGAGCTGGTCTTCATCGTACTCGCCGCACTCGCTGTTGGCGATGAACGCCTCGCCGATGATGGTGGGGCGGTTCAGGTCATCGTACTCCGTGAACGCCAGAAGACTGTTCGCCGCCTGCGCCGCCGTCTGGGAGAAGCGGAGATTGCCCGCCGCGTCATACGCGCACGATACCGCCCCGATGTCCGGCCCCTGCCGGTAGAGGACGCGGCCCCAGGCATCGTAGCCGTAGCGCGTCGTGTCCCCCTTCGGGCTCACCACCATGCTCATCCGCCCGGCCGTGTCGTACTCGTAGCGCGTGGTGAGCTTCAGACCGTTCGTGTCCGCAATCTCGCAACGCACATGGCCGAAGCCGTCGGTGTAGCGGGTGAACGCCACGCCATCCTCGTTCCGCGTGGTGGTCACGGCGCAGAAGCCGTGCCAGTCCGCGTTCGAGAGGCCGAACGCAGAGGGGAGGCCGTGCTGGTAGCTGACGGTCCCCGACGTGCCGTCCGCGTTCGTTGCCTTCACCGGGCGCCCCGCGCCGTCGTACTGGACAACGGCCGTATCGCCGGAACGGTCGCGCGTGCGAAGCCGTGCGCCGGAGCCGGAGTAGGTGGAGGCCGTGGTATCCGTCCGGGCCGCGCCATGCCCCGTGAACGGCGTCACGGTCCGGAGTATCCGTCCGTCCGCTCCGGCCGTGCTGGTGCTCGCGGCGCGGCGGATCGTGGCGCCGGAGGTGGCCGCAAGGTCGTAGAGGTTCGCCGTGTGCCGGATGTCGTCCAGCTTCGTGCTGGCCGTGGCCTTGAGCGAGTCATCCGCGTAGCTGTAGGCGATGGTGTAGTCCGTCGTCTCCGTGGCCCGCTTGAAGCGTCCGGCAAGCACGAGCGCGGGACGTGCGTCCTCCGCGTCCGCGCCGTTGACGAACTCCGCGCCGCCCCCGGCCGTCGCGACGTCCAGCGTGATCGTGATCTGGCTGCCCGGATGCAGCGCAAGGAACTGCGACTTGATCGCCGAGAGATCCACCTTCAGCGTGTAGCCGTCGCTTCCGTCGCCGCCGCTCAACGGCGCGCGGCCGCCGCTCTTTCCATCCCCGTCCTTCCGCCGCGTTCCGTTTGTTCCAAGCGGGTCCTCGCCGCAATTGAACACGTACGTCTTCGCGAAGCTCCATTGCGGCACGCTCACCGTCACGTTCACGCACTCGCCGGTGATCGCCGTTGGATGCAGTTCCAGATAGAGCGAGTCCAGCACGTCCGCATTGAGAAGCGCGCTCGAGGAGTCCACGTCATACACCAGATACCCGGTGTGGTAGTCGTTGGCGGTGTACGGAAGGTGGACCGTGCAGCTTTGTTGCGGATGGCTCCCCGCATGCTTCGTCTCCGGACTCGGGGGCGGGCACGGGCAGTCGGGAACCACTGTGGGGAGATGCCCGGCGTAGAGGTTCGTCAGGTCATCACTGAACACCGCGCCCGCATGGGTCATGCCGCCGGAGTCGCAGAGCACGGTATCGACCGTGTAGTGATGCCTTGTGAAGCCGATCATCGGCACCCGCTCGCGCGAGGTGTAGCGCATGGTGTCCATCGTGTCGCGGCGCGGGAAGTCGAGCGGCCACCAGGCGGCCATGAGCCGCCCGTTGTGATCGTAGGAGTTCGCGCCGAAGTTCCCGTTCGCATCGATCTGCGAGGTCACCAGGCCATAGAAGCCGTAGGTGTTGACCGCAAGGAGCGTATCGCGCCGCACCGTGTCGCCGGCATCGTACCGCCGCACCACCGATTGCGAGACGAGGGGCTTGCTGAACGCCGTGGAGAAGTAGCCGTTGTTCGGAAGCGTGGTGTCCTGCTTCGTGTTGTCGTTCCGGAGCACCGATCCCTTCGCAACGAAGTCGTGGCCGTTGAAGAGCTTCGGCGCGTTGTAGGTGCCGTAGTAGAACTGGTGCGCGACGCCATTCGCGTTCGTCACCGAGAGGGGAACGTTCAGCCCGCCCCAGTGCGACCACGTGGTGGCTGCGGCCAGACGCCGAACCCCGCCTGCGCCGATCGCGAACACGGAGTCCAGCGTGCCGCGCCACATCAACCCGTTCAGGTAGTGCGCTCCGGCGTTCTCTCCCGCGTAGACATACTCCCGCCCGCTGATGATCGTGCCATTGGCTTCGGCCGCCACCTCGCGGCGGAGCAGGCCATACTGCGGCGGGAGCGACGTGCGGCCGGTGGTGCTGTCGAACCGGAAGACGGCGATGCGGGGGTTGTACATCCAGTCCTCCCAGCGTCCGCGGATCGTGCCGGAGTCCAGCGCCGCGCGGTAGTTCGCGAGCGTCGCGAACTTGTCGATGCCGGTATCGAGCCGCACCAGGTCCGTATCGATGTGGCGGATCGAGTAGTAGAACGCGGAGTCGCGCAGCCAGACCGCATTGGTGCCGGGGTCGATCACCGTTGCAACGCGGAGCTTCACCTCCGGACCGAAGAGCGAGGTGAGCCGCGTGTCCCCGCCGTAGGTGCGGGCGGTGTCGAACTGATAGCTGTAGGTCCGGATGCCGGTCACCACACCGTCGGTCTTCGAGGTATCCGACACCGGAAGCCAGACGTAGGGGGAGATCGCCATCTGCTGCGTGATGGTCCGGCTGGTCGTGATCACCTCCGATGAATCGGTGACGCCGGTCATCTCCGTGAAGCGGGGCGCCGGTATGCGCCGCAACGAGTCCGGGAGCGGGTGCGAGCGGTAGTCCGTGATCACCGTGTGGCGCTGGTGCGTCACGGTGTCCGTGGTGCGGATCTCGCCGTGATAGAATCCGTCAACGGCGTTGTAGCGGAACATATTCCGCTGCTCGGTGAGGAGCTGCGCGCCGGAGTGATCGTACTTCCGGATCACGGACGCAACGTTCGTGTGCAGGTAGGGATAGTCGAGCGAGTCGGTGCCCGGTGCCCCCGTCGCGAGGATGGTCGCCGCGCGTACGGTGTCCTCCTGGAGCCAGTTCCCATTGAACAGCCAGTCCCCTCCGGCGTAGGAGATCCGGTAGCTCTGCGCCGGTTCGGTCACGTGCGTCAGGCGAAGGTTGCTCGTGGTGAAGTTCACCGCCACGCCGGTATGGTTCTTCACCGGGAAGTTGAAGTCCCGGTAGGTCCGCTTGTACGGCTCGTACTCGAAGCTGGTCTTCCTCCCTTCGGGGTCGATGATATCGGTCACATAGCCGAGAGAGCTTTCATAGAGCGGGCCGCTCGCGATCCCTTCGGGCTGAAGGTGCGAGAGCGCTTCGGCGGTGCGGGTGAAGTACCCGCGTGTCGCGAGCGGGAGCATGGTGGTGCTCGTGGCGCTCCCGGACGGCTGCACCTTCGGGTAGCGCACCTGCGTTGTGCGACCGTACGCCTGAATGGTCATCGAGATGTCGCCGTAGTCGATATGCACATCGCCGATATCGATCACCAGGGCGCGGCCGCACGTGGAGTCATCGTTGTAGAAGATGGGATCGTAGATGTTGCCTTGGTTCAGCGTGAAGGCGCCGCGCGGGTAGTAGTGGCGGGTGCGCTGCACGTTCCAGAGGAGCACGCCGCTGTTGGAGTTGATCGCGGTGAGATAGAAGACCGTCGGCCCGGCGAGCATGCCGCCGTAGCGCGTGGGGACGGCGAGCCCCCGCCCGGCGTACGACTGCATTCCATACGGGATCACGTATTCGGTGAACACATATTCCAGCCCGTCACCCGGATAATACTTCAGCACGCGGGGCATGAACTTCCACCGCTCGTTCGCCGCCACACCCGAAAGCAGGTTCTGCGCGTACGGCGCCCAGCCGGATGTATCGATGGATACGACCCCGAACGCCTTGCTATTGGCCGAAGCCGTGAAATAGACGCCCGTGTACAAATCGCTCCGCTGCTCGATGGGAACCAGGCCGCTCTTCTCCGCGTTGTGCAGCAGCGTGAGCACCGAACCATCGGCGCGAAGAAGCTGGATGCGGTCGGTGTAGAACGTGCCGGGGTCCGACGCGTCCGAGAAATTCCCGAGACGGTTATTGAAATCATATCCGTCTGCCAGCCACACGGCGTCGCGGTCGGTGAAGGTGGTGCGCGTGGTGTCCTGCCCGTTATTGTAGCGGGATGGGTCGCAGATGTAGGACGTGTTCGAGGAGAGAAGCTGAGCACAGAAGCCGTTGACCCCGATGCACCAGGCGGGTCTGTTCTGGCTGATGCGCGACCAGTGCGAATACAGGTTCGCATAGCCATCCTGATAGGTGCGGAAGGCCGAGAATGCCACGCTCGAATTGTAGTTGAGCGTCACCGTGAAGGGATACCCCGAGACGGTGGTTGCGGC
>DASZRW010000053.1:0-77817 GCA_035549015.1 Kapaibacterium sp. (SeqCode) | reverse complement strand
CGGAGGGCGCGGCCCCGGTTCGCGAGGCGGCGGCCCGCGCAGCGGCGGCTCGCACGGAGGCGGCTCGCACGGAGGCGGCTCGCGAGGAGGCTGGGGCTCGCCGGGAGGACGAGGCGGCAAGGGTGGGAAGCGCGGCGGCGGGCGAGGATTCTAAGTACTCGCGAAGAAGTATCCTGCTATGCTCTGAAGAGCACGTTGGGCCTGAGTTGTACTCAGGCCCCATTCTTCCGATGACGATCGCGGAGTCCCACTCCGCGATAACAGATCGATGTGCTATCAGAAATCAATTCCCTCTGTACGTAGCAGCCGGCACCCGTCTCGATGATCCGGAACGTCCGCTCCGGCCCGCACCCGGAGCGGAGCGATCCGCAGGCAGCTTCGGCACGGAGAGAAAACGTGCGGCTCCGTCGTGCGGCCGCTGGCCGCGATACCGAATGTGAGAACATTATCATGAGTCGATCACGCCATGCTCAACACAGGTGACAGGGCGCCGGCATTCAGCGCGCCCGATCAGGACGGCACGGTACGCACGCTTGCCGACTACAGGGGAAGGCGGCTGGTGCTCTACTTCTATCCGAAGGACATGACGGAGGGATGCACCGCCGAGGCATGCAGCTTCCGGGACAATCTGAACCGCATCGCCGGCCATGGCGCCGAGGTGCTGGGCATCAGTCCGGACTCCGTTGCGCGTCACAGGAAGTTCATAACGAAGGAATCGCTTAACTTCCCGCTTCTCTCCGATCCGGATCACGCAATCGCGGAGGCCTACGGCGTGTGGGCGGAGAAGAGCATGTACGGACGGACGTACATGGGAGTGGAGCGAACAACGTTCATCATCGATGAGAAGGGCCGCATCGCCACGATCTTCCGCAAGGTGAAGGTGAAGGGGCATGTGGACGAGGTACTGAATGCCCTCGCTGATTGACACACACTCGCATATCTACGTTGGACGGTTTGCCGACGATATCGATGCCGTGATCGAGCGTGCACGCACCGAAGGTGTGGAGGCGATCGTTGTGCCTGCAACGAAGCCATCCGAGTTCGGCGATGCGCTCGCGCTCGCCGGGCGATATCCCGAGGTGAAGGTTGCGCTCGGCGTTCATCCGCATCACGCCCACGAGGTTACCGATCGGGAGATCGAGGCGATCGAGCCGCTTGCCGCCGAGCATGGAGCCGTTGCCATCGGCGAGATCGGGCTGGACTATCATTACGAGTATGCGCCGCGCGAACGCCAGCACGAAGTGTTCCGCAGCCTCCTGGCCATGGCAAGACGGATGGACCTTCCGGCCGCCATCCACAACCGGGAGTCCGACGATGACCTGCTCCGCATCGTCGAAGAAGAGCAGGATGGATCGCTCCGCTTTCAACTCCACTGCTTCTCGAGCGACAAAACGGTCCTTGCACGAGCGCTCGATCTCGGCGCAATGATCTCATTCACCGGCAACATCACCTACAGCAAGGGAACGCTGGACGAGGTTGTGCGGATGGTTCCCGATGATAGGATTATGATCGAGACCGACGCGCCGTATCTTACCCCGGTGCCGCATCGCGGGAAACGCAATGAACCCGCATATGTAAGCCTGGTCGCCGCAAAGGTTGCCGAGCTTCGCGGCACGACACTTGACGTTGTGAGAGAGATGACAACAGTAAATGCACGACGATTCTTCCGCCTGGCTGCCGCTCTGATTCTTCTTCTCGGCATGGCGGCCACCGGCGCCTGCGCACAGCCCCCGAAGCCGGTTCACCCCGTTGATACCACGGCTCCGGCTCCGTTCGACCGCATCGTGGGCATCGGCGGGCTCCTGGCAAGCTCCACATACATCAGCGGCGCAACCACCGAGGCAAGCGGCATCGGCTACGGCGTCTGGTTCACGGTTACGCCGTTTCAGCCGCTGGATATCGACTGGCTCCAGTTGGACGTGGCCTACACGAGCGTGCAGGTTATTCCGAACAGCCTGGACGAGGCCTCGATCAAGATCCGGAATCAGAACGGTGATTCGCTTGCACCGATTCCTCCCAACCTGCATCGCACACTGGACATCAAGGTGCGCGCCACCGCGAACCCGCGCAAGATCGTGACCTTCTTCGGTTCGCTGGGCATCACCCACTTCAGCAACGAGTTCGGCATCGATCAGTATCTGATCGACCACGGCGATACCACCCTGAAGGATTACCGGGAGAGCGCCTGGGGCATCAGCGGATCGTTCGGCATCTCGCTGAATCTGAACTTCCCGTTCGGAACGTTCGCTCCAACGGCGGAATGGCACGTTGCAACGATCTCGGGCGAACGGCCGCTCTCCCATCGCCAGCAGGAGTTCTTCGTCAGCCAGCCTCGCATCGGCATCCTGTTCTATCCCAACCTCAGGAAACTTCTCCACTGATGAGTCTCGAACAGCAGGTCTCCCCTCCCGTTGTTCTCTCGCACAGTGTCGTGGCGGACGCGATCCGCGTGATGCGGATGCAGGAGAGCGATGCGATTCAGTTCCGCGCCGCCATCCGCACGGTCTCGCGGGCCCTGGCCTACGAGGCAACGCGCGACCTGCCGGTGGAACGTGTGGAGATCGAGACTCCTCTGGAACGGATGCAGGCCGCACGCCTGGCCGGCTGCACGGTTGCGGTTCCCATCCTTCGCGCCGGCCTCTGGATGCTCGACGGCGTGCTCGATATCATCCCCGCTTCGGCCGCCGGCTTCATCGGACTGAAGCGGAATGAGGAGACACTGGTCCCGTACGAGTACTACCGGAAGGTCCCATCGCTGGATGGGGCGCATCTCTTCCTGCTCGATCCGATGCTCGCAACCGGCGGCAGCATCACGGCGGCGCTCCGCGGGCTGCCGTTGGAATCGGCGGCCTCCGTTTCCGTCCTCACTATTATCTCCTCGCCCGAAGGCATCGATGCCGTTACCACGGCCTTCCCCGCAGCACGGCTCTATACCGGTGTTGTGGATCGCTGCCTCAGCGACATCGGCTACATTCTCCCCGGCCTCGGCGATGCCGGTGACCGTCTCTGCGGCACCGTATAGCATCCGCCGCGCATGGCCGCCCGTACCGCGCCGGCAATCGATGCGATGAACGCACGCGCCGGAGCATGCACGCGCCGGAGCATGCACGCCCCGATCCGGATTCGCACCATATGGTATGGCGCAGTTCGCACAATCCGGCACCGATGCATGCGCGCATGGTGCAGGTGCAGGGCGTCCGGTTGACGCCACGCAGGCCCCTCCCCTCCAGGCCTTGCAGCACCGGATGTTGAAGGCGATGGCCCTGCAGCGGTGAGTGCACGGGCCTCGAAGCGAAATAAATCGTTCGGCAGGTAGCGGAAACGGCCCCGCCTGCTTGGATACCCTCCCGCGATTGTCCATATTTGTGCCGTTTTACCAAAAGGCGATTCCTGCGGCGCGAATCGCTCTTTTGTTTTCAGCAACTCCAGTCAACTCCTGCCTGTGTTCGGCGTTTTCTCCAACGACATCGCGGTCGATCTCGGCACTGCCAATACTCTCATCTGGGTCAAGGGGAAGGGAATCGTTCTGAACGAACCCTCCATTGTCGCCTTCGATCGAACCACAAAGAAGATCGTCGCCATCGGACGCGAGGCACAGGCGATGATCGGCAAGACGCACAAGGATATTCGTACCATTCGGCCGTTGAAGGATGGCGTTATCGCCGACTTCGAAATCGCCGAGGGAATGCTTCGTGCGTTCATCCGCAAGATTTCTCCGTCGTGGCAGCCGTCACGACGAATCGTTGTCTGCGTTCCGTCCGGCATCACCGAAGTCGAGAAGCGTGCTGTGCGCGACTCGGCGGAGCATGCCGGTGCAAAGGAGGTGCATCTGATCGCCGAGCCGATGGCTGCTGCGATCGGCATCGGTCTGGATGTGGAGGCGCCGGTCGGCAACATGATCATCGATATCGGCGGCGGCACCACGGAGATTGCCGTGATCGCGCTTGCCGGCATCGTGAACGACGAGTCCATCCGGATCGCCGGCGACGAGATGACCAATGCGATCATCCAGTTCTTCAAGAAGAACCACAACATCCTGATCGGCGAACGAACGGCGGAGGCGATCAAGCACGAGGTGGGAACGGCGATGCCGCTCGAGGAGGAGGTGCAGATCGAGGTGAAGGGGCGTGACCTGGTTGCCGGCGTGCCGCGCATGACCACCGTCACGAGCGCCGAAATCCGCGAGGCACTCTCGGAGCCGATCATGGCCATCGTTGACGCCGTGAAGCTTTCGCTCGAGCGCACCCCCCCCGAACTCTCGGCGGATATTCTCGACCGCGGCATCATGCTCACCGGCGGCGGCGCGCTGCTGCGCGGCCTGGATGAACGCCTGCGCCGCGAGACTTCGCTGCCGGTGTTCGTTGCGGAGGATCCGCTGACTGCCGTTGTGCGAGGCACCGGCAAGGTGCTGGAGAATCTGAATCAATACTCCCAGGTGCTCATCAAGAGCCGCCGGTACTGATACGTCGCTTCGCGAGCGCATGCCGGCTGGCGCCGGCGATCGGGCATTCCGAGCCGCCCCGTCGCCGGCCGGGGAAGCAGCCCCCGGCCCTTCGAGGCCCGGCCCTTCCAAGGCCGGCACCGCAGTGAAGAGACGCTCCGCTCGATGCTCTCCATCGTTTCCCTCGTCCAACCTCGTAACTGCAAGCCGCCATGCAACGCATTGTCGAGCTCTTTCTTCGATACAAGGAATACGCCACGGCACTGCTGCTGATCGTTATCTCGCTGCTCGCCATCTCGCGCAGCAGCAGTTCGCAGCTTCGCTCCTTCCGCACGATTTCGGTCGGCGTTATCGCAAGCGTGCAGTCCGCTCTGAGCTGGCTGCCGAATCCCTACGCACTGGAAACCGAGAACCACGCACTCCGACAGTTGAACAAGGATCTCTCGCTGCAGACGATGCAGTACCGCGATGCCGCATTGAAGGTGGAGAAGCTGCGCGCCATGCTGGGGTTCCGGGAACACTCGCCGATGAAGCTGCTCTCGGCGGAGGTGCTGGGGAAGACCACCATTCAGGAGCGGAACTATGCCACATTGAATGTGGGGGCGAAGGCGGGTGTGAAGGAGGGGATGCCGGTGATCACCGAGCGCGGCCTGGTTGGACGCGTCACGGGATTGAACGACGACTACTCCGTGGTGGAGCTGCTGCTGAACCGCGACACGCGCGTTGCCGCGCGAACGCTCGAGGGGCGGAACGACGGCAAGATCACATGGGACGGCAAGGGATCGCTCTATCTGCAGGACATCCCGGCCGCGCAGCCGCAGAAGAAGGGGGACACGGTCGTGACCTCCAGCTACTCGCCGCGATACCCGGAGAACATCATCATCGGCATCATCTCCGATATCAAGGAGGAACGCGGCTCCCTGTTCTATCAGATCCGCGTGCAGCCGGCCGTGAACTTCGCGACACTGGAGGAGGCGTTCGTGGTGCTCTACTCACCCGACCAGTCGCGCCTGGACCTCGAACGGAAGTTGATCGAGCCCAATCAGACCGGCGGCGGGGAGAAGGGACGATGACCGCGTACATGAACTATCTCTGGTACGCCATCGCGGGGCTCATTCTCCTGCTCGTGCAGCTCAACCTGGGCTACATCGCAGTGGAGAGCATCACGCCCGATCTGCTGGTGATACTCACGGTCTTCATCGCGATGCGTGAAGGACAGTTCACAGCGGAGATCGCCGGCTTCGTGCTCGGGCTGCTCTTCGACATCATCTCCAGCGACATCATCGGCACCAACGCCCTCTCGAAGATGCTTGCAGGCTTCGTAGCCGGCTACTTCTTCACCGAGGGAGTACCGCTTTCGGAGTCCGTTGGGAAGTTCAAGTTCCTTGGCGTGATGGGGCTTGCCGCGCTGGTGCACAACATCGTCTACTACTTCTTCTACGTTCAGCCCACCAACCTCTCCTTCATAACGTTCTTCGTGAGGCACGGGATCGCGGCCTCGCTCTACACGACCGTTGTCTCCGTGATCGTGATGCTGGTTGCCGCGCGCAAGCAGCGATGGTAATCCATCCAACGCCGGCACGGCAACAGGCATCGCCGGCGGCTCACGCCGGCGAGCCGCCGCCCGTGGAGCCGCCGCCCGTGGAGCCGCCGCCCGTGGAGCCTCCGCCCGTGGAGCCTCCCTTCGCGGACGTGCCCCCGCCCGATGAACCGCCCTCCGACGAGGAACCACCTGCCGGCGAGGAACCGGCCGAGCCCTCTGCCGATGAACCGCTCGATGCCGGCTTCGATGACGACGATGCGGAGGCGCCGCTCTTCCCCGAGTCCTCCCCCTTCCCCTTTCGGACATAGTCCGTGAGATAGAATCCTTCCCCCTTGAACACCAGGCCGGCTCCGCCGCTCACAAGCCGCGTCACCTCTCCGGTTCCCTTCAGGCTTTCGTCCTCCTGCACGCACTCCTTTACTGGACAGTGCGTCAGCGGATCGGCATTGATCGATTGCAGAACCTCGAAGCGATGTCCGCAGGTCCTGCATAGATATTCGTATGTGGGCATGGCTCCTCGATCGTGTGATTGTATGTGATTCGGTACATGAACGAACGGCGGCAAAATTATCATCTCCACGGCAAATTCGTATCGCGGGTGCATGCTGTTACCGGGCGAGAGCGCGCCTCAGTGGTGGAGCATGTTCCGATACCGCCCGGGAGACGGAACAACGAAGCCGAACCGCTCAGAAGGCGTACCCGATTCCGACATGCATCGTCAAGGTATTGCCGAACTTGCGATTGAACACCAGACGCTCGCGCGTGGTGGTGAGCGAGGGGTCCAGCGGATCGTAGATCCTGGTTGCCACGCCGAAGCGGAACGGTCCCACCGGCGTATCGTATCCGATGCTCGTCCCGAAGTCCACGCCGATGTTCTCCCAGAACTTCACGACGGACTTGTCGCGGCTGTCGCGGAAGAATGCGTTCCCGGCATCGACGAAGGTGATAAGCTGAAGCTGGTTCAACTGCCGCGCCAGCACGGAGTTGGCGACGAAGTTGAACAGGCGCGCACGATGCTCGATGCTTGCCTCCAGCACCGCCAGGCCACCCAGAATTCTGGTGCTTCGTTCATCGATGGCATTGGCAATGGCAGTCTCGCAGTCCGGTGTGGTCACCAGATCCGGCGGGCGCGTTGCAAGCATGTCGCGCTCCACCCAGCCGCGGACGCTGTTTGCGCCGCCTGCAATGAAGCGGCTGGAGGTTGGGGTGAACGGAACGGCGCCGAACTCCTGGATATATCCCATCCGCAGACGCGCCGCGCCGGTCCCGGCCGGCACGGGGGAGTAGAAACGTATGTTCAGGTCGGTCTTCAAATATCCCGAGGCACCCAGACCGGTGAGGCCTCCCTCGAGCTTCAGATCGATGGCATGGCCGCTCTTCGGCACGAACACCTCGTCCCGTGTGTCCATCGTCAGCGTTCCTCCCAGCACGATCGTCTGCTTCAACGCGCTGAACTTGTCGAGCGCGGCGGCGTCGTTGCTGGAGAGAAGGGTGGGGTCATCCCCCTGCAGCACCGCGGGACGAAACACCTGGCTGCGAAGCAGATCGAACACGACATTGTAGGTGGAGGAGGAATCACACAGCGACGGCGACCTGGACACCTCCTGCGCGACGCTCTTGGCGAACGTCTCCAGGAACTGCCGCACATCGTACGACCGCGTCTGCTCCAGCGTCAGATGGAACGTGAGCGATGTGAAGAGCGTGTAGCGTGGGAACTGCAGCTGCAGATCCATGCCGGCACGATACTGCTCGTCGCGCAGCACCGATATCGAACCATCCGGCGCGTTGATGCTTCCTTCCACACCATTGTCGTAACTCGCGGAGACGCTCATGTTCTGTCGCCGCTGCCGGCCCACGGAGGGAAAGAACATGGAGGTGGTGACGCCACCCTGCGCGCCGCTGAAAAAGCGGCTGATCCCGGTAAGGTCGGTGAGTGGTACGGAGACCTTGCTGGAGATGGAGAAGTGGCCTCCCGAGTTGAAGGCATTCAAACGGCTGTAGGAGACATTCGGGCTGGCGTTGAGGACGTACTGGTCCAGACGCCGTTCGTAGCCGATATCTCCGCCGACACGCAGATCGTTGCGCGCCCGCAACCTTCCGTGGATGCGCATCGCCAGCACACTGTCCACTCCGCTCCGCACGGTGTCCATGGTCACGAGGTCGAACGCTCCGAGCGAGTAGAGATTCTCCAGCGTCTGGTCGACCTTGTCGCGACTGTACCACTCCCCTTCCACATACTCCCGCTGCACCATGATCATCTCCTCGCTGAACGTGCTCGCGTCCACCACTCCTTCGGTGGTATAGGTCGTGGGCCCGAAGCGATATCGTCCGCCGGTATAGATGAAGACGACGGCGCTGTCGTACGGAACGCCCGAAATGCTGTCCTGTGCACGGGCATTGAGCACGAGTATCTGGCGCGTGACCGCATAAGGATAGCCGTTGTTGCGCAGTTCCGCGACAACGCGGTTCGTCTCCGCGGAGAGGTCGCTCAGGGTGAAGTACTGCCCAAGCCTCACCTTCTCCTGGCGTGTGATCCTGGTGCGAATATCCTTCGGCACCGCATCCATTCCAAGGTAGGTCAGGCCTCGCAACCGATACCGCTTGTTCTCGACGATATTGAACGTCACGATGGAGGTGTTTCGCGTGGTGTCCAGCGTAAGCGAATAGGTGACCACGGCATCGTGATAGCCGAAGTCGTTGTACAGATGCTGGATACGAAGCGCATCGCTGTCCAGAAGCGTGGTATTCAGGTAGCGAAGTTCGCCGCCAAGGCTGTCGATGGCGCGACGCAGCATCGGGTACTTGGAATACGGCTGCGAGTCGCGCCCGATCATGCGGTAGGTACGCGGCACCGTGGGGTTCTCCTCCAGGAGATCCGCCAGCAGCAGATAGTATTGCTTGATCAGCGGCGTGTGGGTGGGGCGGGTCTGAATATGTGCCAGCACCTGATCGTCGTCGATGGCGGAGTTCCCTTTCAGCCGCACGTCAACCAGGATCGGATGAACGGAGCTCACGATCGCGCGTCCCGAGAACACCGGCGGCGCACTCCCTCCCGGCCCCTGTGCCCATGCGGCTCCATGGAGCACGATCGCCATCAGCACGAGAGGCCAACGGCAGTGATGCCACGGGGAGCGCCGACGATATGATCCTGGTTTCTGGTGCATGCGTTTGCGAACGGGCGCCGCGAACATGCCGGGCGATCCGGCTGCCCACCTCTGCGCCCCGGCTGCCGGTTCCGCGCCGCGCGCGCCGACCGGCTTGACACCACCGCAGTTACGAGGGTTTATCGCTCGCCGGGAACAAGGCGAGCATTGCATGGCATCGTCGCAACCGTGACCATCGCCGAGTGCAATCATCAACCCACAACGCAAGCCCGAAGCGCTGGCCCGAAAACGAACACGGGGAAGCAGGCCGCGTCAATAACACTGCCGAGTGCTTCCCCGGATTTGACAGGCACCGCACGAGCCCTGCGAGAACCCGCCTCCGCGCCTCGGGAGGATGCACCACCGTGGTGCAACCATCCCATCACAACGATCAACCGCCGAGCACTCCGGCAGCCGCGCCGAAGCAATGCCCCGGTCGCCGCGGCGGCGATGCTCCACCATCGCGTTCGCGCGTGCGAACACGCAGATGACGTCGTGAAGCAGCTTCCTAGTAATCTTCCGAATCTTCTTCGAAGAAAAGATCATCGTGATTCATGGCCTCCGGCCAGATATCCTCGATGCTATCATATACCTCATCCTCTTCGTCGTTCAGTTCCTGGAGATTCTCGATCACCTGCAGCGGTGCTCCGGTGCGGTTGGCAAAATCGAGCAGCTCCTCCTTTGTCGCCGGCCACGGCGCATCCTCGAGATAGGCGGCTAGCTCAGGTGTCCACAACATAGAGCGTACTCCTCTGGTTGATTTGGTTGCGATAAAATTGATCTGATGTCTGCACTCGGAAGCGCTACCGGGAACAGCGTTGCCCTGCATCGGACCCACGTGGAGGATCCCAGGGTTTGGGGCAACACTACGCCCCTGTGAACGGGGCGCGAAGTTAGAGATCTTTCGTTCAAACGCAAGGTCTCCTGCGGGTGATTTTTTGTTAGTACGCCGAGGCCCGACGCGTCTCCATCTATTGGGAACCATCGCTTCGACCTGCCCGATCCGTGAAAATCCTCACGTGCTTAACGGCAGCGTACAGTTCGAGGTTAGGAACCCGTCCCCGATAGCGCATAACGACGTGCGATGTTCGGGATGAGATATTCGTTGAACGAGCGATCGAAGTCGTACTCCGGAGCCCAGCCCCAGTCCGCGCGCGCGCGGCGGTCGTCAACGTCCGCGGGCCATGTGTCCAGAATGCCCTGGCGCTTCACATCGTTCTGATAGGTGATCTCCGCGCCCGGGAATGCCTCCAGCGTCTTCAACCGCACCTCTTCCGCTGACGGAGAGAACGCGCCGACATTATATGCGGTCGTGGTAAGCGCCTCGGCCGGCGCCTCGAAGAGCTTCATCAGAGCGTCGATCGCATCCGGCATCGCCATGAACGGGATGCGGGTATCGGGCCGCGCGAAGCAGGCATACGGCTCTCCCTTCGCGGCTGCATGCAGCATCTCGGGGGCATAGTCGCTGGTTCCGCCGGATGGAACCGTGAACGCGCTGATCAGACCCGGGAAGCGGAGCGACCGGAAGTCGACGTGAAAGGGATCGCGATCGGAGGAGAGCTGACGGTAGTGATGGGTGTAGTAGCGGCCGAGATGTTCGCAGGAGAGCTTGTTGACGCCGTACATGGTAGTCGGCATCAGGAACTGTTCCTCGGTGATCCTGCCTGCCTGCTCCTTCGCGGAAATGCTCGGCGCTCCGTACACGGCAATCGAGCTCGGGAAGAGGAAGCGAACGTTGGCGCCGGCATTGTTCGCCTCGCCGTTCGCGAACGTCAGCAGGTTCAGCGTCCCCTGCACATTCACCTCGTGGGCAAGCTCCGGCTTCGCCTCGCCGCTGGTGCTGAGCATTGCGGCGAGATGGAAGATGCCCGCGACCCGATACTTCGAGGCCAGAGCCTCCAGCAGCGCCGTATCGAGAATGGAACCCTCCACCGTCTCGGTGCACAACTTCGCCAGATCCGGATCGAGTGGGCGCAGGTCCAGCGCCAGAATGCTGTAGTTCCCCTCCGCTGCGATGCGCTGGATCAGGCCGTGCCCGATCTCTCCGCCGGCTCCCGATATCACGACTACCGGTTTATCAGTCATTGAGTCTCTGCAAGGATATTGTGTTGTCGGTTGTTGTCCTTCACTACTGCCGTACGATCGCGAACCCGCTGTATCGTTCGTCCGGAAGATGTTCGGTCTCGACGCGGTCCACGCGGGCGCCCGCGGGCCCAAGCTCCACCTGCTCCTTGAAGGCACGCAGGTTCTCGAGCGTACCCGCGGCAACGATCTCCACGCCGCCATCGGCACGATTGGAAACCGAGCCGGAGATGTCGAAGGCTTCGGCAATCGTTTTCACGAAGTACCGGAAGCCTACGCCCTGAACGCGTCCGGAAACTATGTATCGACGGGCCGGCATTGAACGAACGGCAAATATAGGAGTACGTGGCCCGATCGGCACACGTATCGGCCGCGGCGCTTCGAGATACGCAGGGTATGCGGCGCGAACGTACCGAAAAAATGAGAACTGAAAAACGATGCGGCCCACTCTCCGCTCCGGCATGTGACGCAAACGCCTCCGGAGATGCATCCGTCTCCATCGCCCGGAGCTCCGATGCAGTCTGGAAGACGATTCGAAGCCGGCGGGGCGTGGGTCCGGTCCGCAGGTGGAAGGTGGAGACGGATGAGCCGGCCAGGCTGGGACAGCGGCCCCGTGTTCGCGATCCCCGGCCGGCTGCCGCAACGGCGCACCGCCGCGCGTCCGGACAAACCAGGCACGCGGCGGTGCATTGCCGCGGGATATCCCCCGAACCTCTTCCCCGGAACAACTCCGGGAGTAGAACTCAGCGGCCGCCGAACGGCTTCGCCGGGATGGTCTTCAGGTACAGATAGAGCGCGCGGAGATCGTCATCCTTCATCAGGCGCGTGTTCTTCCACGGCATGAGCGTATCGAGCGTCCGGCCGTCGGGGCGCTTCCCCTCGCGGAGCGCACGGATGAAGTCCGCCTCGCTCCAGGTGCCGATGCCGGTTGTCGCATCCTGCGAGATGTTCGCCGCAGCGGGCCAGTCCGGCGGCGTCCCCGGGATCTGGCCGCCGGAAAGCGTAGGCCCATGGCAGCCGATACAGCCGGCCGTCAGCGCCAGATGCCGGCCGTACGCCGGGTTCACGCCCGGCACCGCGGTGGGCGGAATCGGCGCGTTGTGATCGATGACTTCCGCCGGAAGCTTCGGCAGCACACCGAAGGCAAACAGGACACGGCCAAGCATGGTAAACGAACTCGGCGGCGACGGCCTGTTCACCGGCGGCATGCTCTTCACCCAGCTCACCAGCGCATTGATCTCCTCGATGCTGAGGTTCTGGTAATCCTCGGCCGGCATGATCACCACCGGACGGCCGTCCGGAGCAACACCGTGATGCAGCACGCGCACCCAGTCGCTATCCTTGAAGTTGCGCACGACGCTTCCCTCGCCCGACGTAATGTTCGGTGCTGCAACGAAACCAACCGGTGCGTCGATCACCACCTTGCCGCCGAGATCGTCGCCATGGCAGTGCGTGCAGACCGCAACGCCGTTGCCGAGCTGGCGTCCGGCAGCGACCGTGCTGGAATCGCTGTAGAGAGTGAACGGCTTTACACCGATCTCATACTTCTTGGTAAGGCGAGCATCCGTACCGAAGTAGATAACGATACCGGCGATCAGCAGCAGCCCAACAAGGCCGCCGAGCGTGATCCCCGTCCACTTGAGAAACTTCTTCATGCATTGTCTCCTGTGTGTATGCGATCAGAGAGGTGCTCGCGAGCCTTCTACGTAACGAACAAGAAGCTGGATTGAAGCCGGGCGCCGTGAATCTCGAAACCGCACACCACTCTCCTTTCGCCGCCGCGATAACACCGATACGTACGTTGGCCGCGATAGCGCGGCAGGGCACTTCTATCGGAGAGCAGGCACCGAGGTTGCAGTAACGAGATGTACGTCCGGCGGCGGGCCATCGTTCCTTCGGATGGGGTCTGCCTCACACTCCGCATGGTGCAAGGTCTCCAGGGCGACTGCTCCCGGGAGAGAGATCGGCACAGCTCGCGGCAGACGTTCTACCGAATGAAGATATCGAGGCATGGGTGGCAACTGCCGGAGACGCGTTGATCGCCTGCGGAGATGTATCGTGCCGCGACATGTTGCGCGCGCACCGCCGGGCAGCCGCAACGTTTGGCACGGTGCGTTTCCAACGGCGCGGCTTCCTGCGTACGATGCACTACATCTCCGGACCGAGCTTCGCAACGATTCGAGACTTCACCATCGCAAGCAGACGGTCGTGCGTAGGGAAGGTAGATCCGAGATAGACGAGGGTGATGCAGACGGGAACGGCAAGGATCGCGAACTCCGGATTGTAGAAGAGCACGCCGATGCGGAGAGCGAAGAGGGAGAGCACGAGGCCGATCAACGATGGGCCGGCAAGGAAGGCAAGGCGCACGGCAAGCGCGGTTCGGAGCATTCGCAATCCCTTCTCGGCCCAGCCAGCGCTCCCCTTCTCCCCCGCAGCCGCAAGGCCTGCGCGCAGGCGCCCGGGACTGAGTAGCCAGCGAGGAAGAACGGCAGCCACGGCGGCGCAGACAACCACCAGGCCGATGAAGAGATAGGTGAGCAGCCACATGAAGGCAACCGGCCCCTCGGCAGGAGGGCTCTCGCTGCCGAGTCCGTAAAGGAAGAAGTTGACGGCGAGGCCGAACATGCACGCGAATGCAATGCCGGCATGAATCATCTGAAAGTCGCGGGCACGGGCGGGTGTGAGGCGCTGCGCGAAGATATCGAAGGCTGAATCGGCGGAGGGTTCAGGAGGGATCATCGAGAAAATATCCTGGCATGAACTGTTGAACTCTCAAACTTACAACGCCGGGCCGAATGGAGCGTACGGCCGCGTGGCATCACTCGCGCGCGCGTACGGAACGCATCCCCTCCTCCACCTCCTCGCGCGGGAGTCCGCCGGAGAGCAGATCGTCATCACTGCGGCCCAGCAGGCGCTGGTAGAAGGGGATCGCGTCGCGGTCGCGATCCGCAGTCCCCGCATCCAGCATCTCGTACAGAAGGTCCTCCGCATCGGCATAGTATCCGGTAAGCTCCAGATGGTGGAGCAGCCGCCGTTGAACCGATGGGCCAAGCCCGCATGCGGCGCAGCGCTCGATCATCAGCTCCAGCGTGTCCACCGCATCCAGCGGAAGCGCAACCCTTCCTTCGCCGTACGCATCGAGCAGCAGCAGCAGTGCACGCTCGTAGCTGCCGCACGGCTCGTACTGCGCATCGTCGCGGCGGGAGTCGATATCACCGAGCTCCTTCAGAAGGCTTGCAAGGGCAACGGCGCGATGTGGCTGGAACTCCCCCTCCTCCATGCAGAGCTCATGCAGTTGTTCCTCGCCGGCCTCGCGCAACGCCCTGGCCCCGATGCCGAAGATCTTGCCCAGGAAGTCCTGCACCTCCACCTCGGCCACGTCGAACCGCCGAGTCTCCTTCAGAAACAGCACGCGGGCCAGCACATAGCCGAGCTGTTCCACCATCGTCAGTATGTAATCACGCTTGAGCATCGCTTCGGTCGTTGGTCGTGAATCGTGTGATATGCCGTACAACCGCTGCGCCGCATGCAGCGGATCAGCGAACGGTCCAGTGATAGGAACGGGTCCACTTCAGATAGGCATCCTCCGCCTTCGCATCGTCCCGGCAGGCGGCACGCTCCTCCGGCTGCAGCGTACGAGTGACGATGCAGACCATGGTTTCGAGGTAGCCGGCACGCACCGCGGCAACAACGTACGGCTGATAGTACCGACCGGCAAATGACGGCTCGCGCGTGCGGCCGGAGTTGCCGCCGATCAACTGCAGCGCGGCACGGAGATGGTCGGGCAGTGTCGCCTGGCCATCGGTGACCGCATGCGGGGCGGCGGCAACGATGGCGGCATCCAGACCGGAAAAGTCCCCCTCCTCGTGATGCCGGCTGGGCTTGAACGTTGCGGCGCCGGAGACGGTGGGAGGGAGCTTCAGAAGCGCACGGAGCATCTGGATCGCGGACTCCGCTCTGCCGGACGATGGTTCCAGCAGCAGCGCACGCGAAAGCGCAAGGAGTGCCGGAACGCGATATCCCCGCACGAAGTACAACTGGCCGAGTCCGAAGTGGCTGCTGGCATGGTTCGGGTTGAGCAGCAGTGCGTGCTCGAATGCATCGCGGGCACCGTTCAGCTTGTTCAGGCCGAGCGACGTTACCGCAAGGTTGTAGTAGAGGAGGAAGTTGGTGGAATCGAACCGGAGCCCCTCTCGATAGGTGCTCTCCGCCTCCTGCGGCCGCCCCATCCTGTCGTAGCAGGCACCGAGCGTCACGTAGAAGGAGCCGAGGTGCTCGGACTCGTACTGCACGCCCCGCCGCGCCACCTGCTCGCATGCTGCGAACTCCTGGCGTTCGTAGCGGCAGGTTGCGAGCTCGTAGAGCGCGTCCACATTGTGCGGATTCATCGCGAGCACCTGCTCGTAGCGGGCGATCGCCGCGTCCACATCCTGGTGGTCGTGAAACTCGTTCGCCTCCTCCACCAGACGCCGCTCCTCGTTGCCCGGCGCCACAGGCTGGCGCTTCTGGGCATGTGCCGAACCCGCGATCGCAACGAGCGCGAAGAGTGGCCAGAGAAGTCGGGTACGCATCATGAACGGAAATACCTGGGTTACGCCGGGGAGGGAATATAGCGGCAATCGGTGAGTGGTGGAAGCGCCTGCGTATCACGGCGACAGCAGGCCTGGAAACCCGGGCGGATTCATCGCAGAAGAATCAACCACAAAGGGCGCGGAGGTGCGCAAAGGAGAGGCGTTCGGCGGCATCCTTTGCGTTCCTTCGCGCCCTTTTGCGGTGCAACTCCCGGGCTGTATCACGCAGCCTTCTGCTGCGCCGCCGGGCGGCCGTAGCGCTGCGTCGCGAAGCCTACGATCGCCGTCGGCGCTTGCGGCCGAAGAATCCACGGGATGCAGGATGACCACCGCAAAGGACACGGAGGAACGCGAAGGGAGAATGGCGGGCGATGCATGCACGGGCCTATATTGGCGCCATGCGTTCACACGAGTTCATGATCTACGGCGCCACCGGATTCACGGGAAGGCTGATTGCGGAGGAGGCGGTGCGCCGCGGACATCGTCCACTGCTCGCAGGGAGGTCCGAGAGGCCGCTCGCGGAACTGGCCGGGCGTCTGGGACTGGAGCATGCGGCGTTCGACCTGGGCGATCACCGGCGACTGGTGGAAGCCGTGAGCGCTGGCGATCTGGTGCTCCATGTTGCCGGCCCCTTCGTCTTCACCGCCGCACCGATGGTGAGGGCATGCCTGGAGGCGAGGACCAACTATATCGACATCACCGGCGAGCTGCCGGTTCTCCAGGCAACGTTCGCCTGCGATGACGAGGCGCTCGCCGCCGGCATTGCGCTGGTTACCGCCTGCGGGTTCGATGTGATCCCCACGGACTGCCTGGCGGCGTTGGTTGCCGCCAGGCTGCCGGAGGCAACGAGCCTGGAGATCGCCATCAACACCGGAACCACGCCCTCCCCGGGAACGCTCCTCTCCACCATCGAATCGCTTCCACGCGGCGGATGGGTACGCAGAGAGGGACTGCTCTGGCCGTATGCGCTGGGACGCGGAGCACGGCGCCAGCGTTTCCACGACCGCGAACGGACCGTGTTGCCGATGCCGATCGGCGACCTGGAGACCGCGTGGCGCTCCACCGGCATTCCGAACATCACGACGTACTTCTCCGCCCCGCGCTGGCTTCCCCCGCTGATTCGTATCCTCGGCCCGCTGCTGAGGCCGTTGGTGCGGATGCAGAGAGTGGGGGCGTTCATCCGTCGCATCGCATTGCGATACGCCCCGGGCCCGGAGCAGGAACTCCAGCAGCATGGATTCGCCTCAGTATGGGCACGCGTCGCGAACCAGCGGGGAGACAGCGCGGAGGCATGGCTGCAGACCGCGGAGCCGTACAGATTCACGGCGATGGCAACGGTAATGGCGGTGGAATACGTGCTGGCAACCCGCCCCACAGGAGCGCTGGCTCCCTCGCAGGCACTCGGCGCGGATTTCGTGCTGAAGGTGCCGGGCTCGCAATTGTTCGAGCGGCTGGAGGGGAAGGGATGAATAACCGAACTACCGGCCACGCCGGTTCGGTGGATCGTCCCCAACAACAGCACGCCATGCGTTGCCGCAGACATCTCCTTCGGTAATATCCAGACTGTCGGACCGCATCAGCGGCACGTCCGAATACATCAGCCATGAAAGTTCAGGGCGATTGGTCTTCGCAATTGCAGCAACAAACGCCATGATGTCCCGATTCGTGGGCGGGCGAAGCAGACGTACAGCGGGTATCTCCTTGGCAACATCCGCGATCTCATCCGGCGTCAACATATCCCGGATATAGTTCAGCGAGTCATCGAGGAAGAACTTGAAATCGGGAGCAGTGCAGAGACGATCGCCGCTGGCCTGAGCCGCGAGCGCCGTCTCCGTCAGAAGCCAGACGGTGTCCCCTCTCCATTCGGTAACCCTGCAGCATACGAGGGCAATGCCGGTACCGGTATGCCACAACCGGTTCGTATCCCTGAACCGCCAGTCGTGCGGGTAGCTCTTCTCGCTCACCCAGGCCAGCAGTGTACACTCCTCGTTCCATGTTCGTCGCCGGGGCAGATACGGGACCGTAGGCCCCATGACGGGGAGCCCCGCCTGCACGCTGTCGCGCCGCTTCTGCGACCACAGGCCCCACCCGCTCCAGCGCAGGCTGCCGACCAGATAATCGTGCAGCTCCGATGTCCACCAATCAGGAGCGCAGGTCTGGGCGGCGCAGGCTGTGGAAATGTAAACCGCAAGAACGCAAACGCTCAGCGCGCCCACAAGATTCCGGGAATGATCTAGCATGGCCATTGCCTATCTCCTTCATACGTTGGCCGGCAGTTGTACTGCCGGCCCTCTGGAGTTCAACGAACACGAGAGCAGCCTACTTCCCGTTCGGAAAGAAAATTGTCGGCGCCTCGCCGGTGACGGACTTCCAGGTGTTGATGCGTACGGCGCCATCGATGGACTCTCCGACATCAGTCGCCAGAAATCCAATGGCACAGAAAAAGGCCGGACAGCTGGCACTGCCGACCCCGTAATACTGTTGCGCTACATAGGAGTAAATGTCATCGTTCGCAGGCCGTCTGTTGAACCTGGCAAATCCCAGTTGCTGCGAGCATGCCCATTCCGTTCGTCCTTCGGCTCGGCTGAACAGAAACACTCCCCAGAACTGTCTGCCGGCCGTATCGGCATACGATGCTGCAACCAGGGTTGAGAGGGATGTAGTTGTGACGGAGTCCCGATGCGCCGATTCTCCCCACCTGAGATAGGACGTGAAGCGTTGCACGGACCACGCAAGCAGGTAAATCCTGTTCACATGCGCGCGCACATTCCGAACCAATGATCGCCGATTCATCGCATCATAAATCGGCAGACCAGCCATCACACTATCCTGCGTATTGCGCGTCAACCACTCCCAACCACTCCAGGATATGCGCCCGTAGATATCGCGATATATCGGCGTGGCGTCGTACGGCGGCATGGCATCGGCGCTGTCCGCTGCCTGAACAGCGCGCCAGACGGATGAGGCGCGGTCCTGTGCGGCTGCGGTCAGCAACAGGCAAGGCAACCCTGCCAGCAACGTCAGGGTGACGACTGCCACTGCACTGACGCAGCGTCCGGCCGTGATGGCGCATGTCTCTGAAGCCGACATCATCATGATTCCCGTTGGCCGGCAGTTGTACTGCCGGCCCTCTGGAGTTCAACGAACACGAGAGCAGCCTACTTCCCGTTCGGAAAGAAAATTGTCGGCGCCTCGCCGGTGACGGACTTCCAGGTGTTCGCGCGGACGGCGCCGTCCAGTATCCTGCCGCTGTCACCCGCATCAAATCCAACAGCGCAGAAGAATGGAGGGCAGATCTCGTTTCCTGCGTGAATGAACTGCCTCCTCACGTATGCATAGATATCCCTGTTCCTCGGAACGCGATCGAGTTTCATGTCATCGGGGAGCGGTGAATCGCTCCACTCGTGCAGACTATCATTGGAACCGAAGGTGAATAATCTCCAGAAACTGTGATTCGCTGTATCCCTGTAGGAGGCCGCCATCAATGCATGGCGTATGATTGCTGTTGCCGAATCAAGGTGTGGATCGTCGCCTCGATGGAAGTAGGATTTGATACGTTCCACCTTCCACGCAAGCAGATAGATTCCATCCACATGCGCCACCGTATCCACCACCAGCAACCGCCTGCTCATCCCGTAACGAACCGGCAGCCCTGCGAGCATGCTGTCCTGTGTCGCCGACTTCTCGAGATCCCAGCCGAGAAATCGAACCTGCCCATATACTTCACGATAGATTCCGGAAACATCGAACGGCGGCATCGCGTCCGCGCTGTCTACTGCCTGCACCGCGCGCCAGCCAGCGAGGAAGCGATCCTGAGCCGTCGCTGTATGCGACAAAAAGATGAGTTGCATCCATAAGATACCGATAAAGCCAAGAACTAGGATTATCCCCGACAGGCGACGCACGCTCTCGAACCGATCCAACGTCCGACGCATTCTAGAAACGCCATTTTTTCTTGTTCTTATCCTTTGCATTATGGTCTCCATTCAGAAGGTTACTGATATCCGGCACTACACCAACATCGCCGTTTTCTCTATCCCACCATACCCAACGTCCGCGGTACACTTTGCGCATACCTCCGGCATCAGCCGTCCGAAAATGGACATGCGGCAGGTTGGAGAACGGTTGTGATGATTATTAGATGGTGATTATTACGTCGCAGCACGATGCCTGCGTGCCACGTTTCGGCCGGCGGCTATGAATGGGCTTCGAATCGAGGATATGGCGATGGTGATCTCCCTCCGGCGCATGGTCTACCGTGGGCACATGCTTCTGCAGCAGAATTACATGCGGCCGGCAACGCAGGCAGGCTCCATGAGGTATCAGGATAACAGCAGCGTATGTGGTGAAGGGCCTCCTGCAGGGAATTTGCCATCGGCATTTCCTTGGCCAGCGCTCACTCCGCGATGAATTCCCGGTAGCGCTCCGGCGCATACCGCCCGGCAAGCAGGCCGGTTGCCGCGTCGAGATCCAGGGTCTGCACCAGCACGCCTTCCCGGCCATAGGGGAGATATGCCTGGCAGCGGCCGGACGGGTGGATGAGCGCCGTCGCGGATTCCGGAAAGCGGAGCGCATAATTCACGCTGGCGAAATAGATCGTGTTCTCGATGCTCCGCATCATCATCGCCTTCTCGTAGTACGGGCTGTCGGGCGCGCACCATTGCGTTGGAACAACGCCCGCCACCTCGTATCCCGTGTGCTGCGGATGAAAGACAATCGCCGCGCCGCGCATTGCCGCCCATCGCACCGTCTCGGGATAGCGCCAGCCTTCATGGCAGATCGCCACGCCGAATCTGACGCCGTCGATCTCGAAGATCTGCCGGGTATTTCCCGGAACGTAGAATCGATCCTCCGACGGATCCAGTTGATTCTTGGTCTGCGATCCCAGAAGCCGGCCCTCTCGATCGATCACCGCGGCGGCGATCTGCTGCCCGGCCTCGCTGTGACGCTCCATTCCGAGAATGATCGCCAGCGAATATGTTCGCGCCCATTGCGACACGGTCCGGAGCGCCCGTTCCTCCTCCTCCGGATCCCATGGCGGCACCTCGAAATCCAGCCCGCGCAGCCCGGGGAGGTAGGCTTCCGGAAAGCACACGATCGCGGCCCCCCGGGCCGATGCTTCCGCCATCAATCGCTCGATCCTCTCCAGCCCGTCATCAATCGTTGAAGCGATGCGGGGGGACGCCAGTGCAATGATCATGGATGTGTTGCCGATGTAATTGCTTCCGTTCTCAACGGGATAATGCTGCGCGGACTCAGGACGTCACTTCCTCCCCTTCGTTCTCCCCGAATGCTTTCTCGTGCTCGACTGCTTCCCAGCGCCGGAATGCTTCTTCGCGGACGCACGCTTCGGCGCGCCCTTTGTCTTCTTCTTCGGTGCAGCGCGGCTGCCCGTTGCACGCCTGCCGGCACCCGGTGCCGTTCCGGCACGCTCCTCCCTGCCGCTCCTGCCGCCGTGCTGCTTCCCGCCTCGCCCGCCCGCTTCCTCCGGGACGGCATCCTTCGCGCGCCCCTTGCGCGCCGGGCGTGGAGGCATGCTCATCAGCTCCGCAAGCGTGAAGCCGGATTCATCTGCGGCGACATGCTCCCGCTTCGTCCGCACCGGCCCGGACTCGCTCGTCTCGGCACGAAACTCCTCCTCCTCGATCAGCTCCATGTCGATCTCGGAGCGGATCTCGTCCACACGAATCACGCGCACGTGAATCGCATCGCCGGTACGGTAGCTGCGCTTGGTGCGGAGACCGCGGAAGGAACGGGTACGCTCGTCGTAGACATAGTAATCACCCTCATGCGCGCGCAGGCGCACAAGCCCCTCGATGCCGAATCCCTTCAGCTCCGCGAAGAGCCCGAACGGCATCACGCCGGCAACCGTTGCCTCGAACACATCGCCGACGTGGTCTCTGAGGAACTCCACCTGCGCGATCTTCACGGACTCACGTTCGGCGTCCACGGCGGCGCGCTCGCGCTCCGAGCAATGGTCCGCAATCTCCCCCATCTGCGCCATGTACCACTGGCGGCGCGCACCGTTCATGCCGGCCGCATACTCCGCGAGCAGGCGGTGCACCAGGAGATCGGGATAGCGGCGGATCGGAGAGGTGAAGTGGGTGTAGTGTGTGAACGCCAGACCGAAGTGGCCCACGTTGAACTCGGAGTAGACGGCCTTCGCCATCGAGCGGAGGGCCATGTCGTTGATCAATTCCTCCTCGTCCGTTCCTCGCGCCTGCTCGAGCAATCGCTGGATATCCTTCGGGCGCACGTTGTCGATCGAAAGCGAATAGCCCAGCGTGGCCACGAAGTCCGCGAGTTCCATCAGCTTTGCCTTCGGCGGCACGTCGTGGATGCGGTAGATGAACGGGGCGCGCGTCTCCTTCCCCTTCTTCGCGCCGCCGATATGTTCGGCAACGATCCGGTTCGCCAGCAGCATGCAATCCTCGATCAGCCGCGTGGACTCCGTTGCGCGCTTCTCGATCACCTCCACGGGATGATTGTTCTCGTCCAGACGGAACTTCATCTCCGGCCGGTCGAAGTCCACGCTCCCCTTGCGACGCCGGTTCGCGCGGAGCACGTGAACGATCCTGTTGATCGCGCGCAGCTCCTTCGCATAGTCGCCGCGTCCCGTTTCCAGTACGTCCAACGCCTCCTCGTAGGTGAAGCGGCGCTTGGAGTTGATCACGCTCTTCACGATCTCGTATTCCTTCACCGCGCCGTGCGGCGAAAGCCGTGCGAACACGGAGTAGGCAAGGCGGTCCTCGTTCGGACGGAGCGAGCAGAGATCGTTGGAGAGACGTTCCGGAAGCATCGGGATCACGCCGGTGACGAGGTAGACCGAGGTGCCGCGCCGCAGCGCCTCGCGGTCCAGCTCCGATCCCTCACGCACATAGTGCGCCACATCGGCGATGTGAATCCCGAGCGTGACGTCGCCCCCTTCGTGCTCCTGAATCGATATCGCATCGTCGAAGTCGCGCGCGTCCACCGGATCGATCGTCACGATCGTCATCTCGCGCAGATCGCGCCGGCCGTACAGGTCCTCCGCCGCGAACGCGGAGCCGAAGGCATCGGCCTCGGCGAGCACGGCGTCCGTGAAGACATGCGGCAGCCTGTGCGAGGCGGCGATGGCGGCGATCTCCGCATTCATCTCGCCGGCACGGCCGAGCACCGTCTCGATCCGTCCCTCCGGCTCGGCATCCGGATCGGTCCATTCCATCAATCTCGCCACCACCTTGTCGCCGGGCTTGGCATGCGCAACCCAGCGGCGCGGAATGGTAATGGTACGATGGATGCGGCGCTCGTCCGGATCCACATACAGCCCGCGCCCCTTCTTCAACGTCCCCACCACGGTGGCGTTGGCGCGCTCCAGCACTCGTGTCACCTCGCCGCGCGGCTCGCCGCCGGGGCGCGAGGGAGCGATCATCTTTGCGCGGACGGTGTCGCCGTGCATGCCGGTCCAGAGCATACGCGGATCCACTTCGAAGATGGTTGCCGGATCCTCGCGCGAGACGACACGCCATCCCGATTTCAGGTTCTCCAGGCGCCCTTCGATAACGACGTGCGGAACGCGGAAGCCGTAGCGCCGCCGCGTGGTACGGAAGATCAGCCCTTCCTCCTCCAATGTCTCGAGCGCCTCGCGCACCAGATCGTAGGCGGGCTCCGTGGATTTGATGCCGAGTGCCTTGGAGATCTCGTTGCTCTTCAGATGATCCTCGCCGGCATTCTGCAACAGTTCGAGGATGGCGCCGCGCACCGCTTCCAACGTAACGGCGGGCTTCTTCGGGATCGGGGTGTGTTTCATATGATCGAATCCTTGGGGGGAACGGCAATGCCGCGGAATGCGGCACGCCGGTATGGGGAGGGGTTACCGGGCGTAGCGGGCAGCGATCCGCCTGCGCATGAAGTCGACGACCGTCCGGGCACGGGCCGTCCAGGAGAAATTGCGAACCTGCTCGAAGGCCCGGTGCGCCATCGCCTCGGACTCTTCACGATGCGCCAGCGTCCTTTGCAGCGCATCGGCAAGTGCCTCCGGTGCATCGGCCGGAACGTAGACCGCGGTGGCGTTCGCGCCAAGCACCTCGTGCAACACCGGGTAATCCGCGGTGACGATCGGCCGGTCGGCAGCCATGTATTCGAACAGCTTTCCGGGCGAGCGATACTTGTTCAACTCGAGGCCGGATGGATAATACATCACCAGCACATCGGCCGCCGCAAGGTATGCCTGAACGTCGATCGGAGCAACGAATCCCGTGAAGAGAACGTTGGCTGGCCCCTCGCGTTCGATCCGCTCGCGGTACCGTGCAACATGATCGGCGCGGCCGCCAACCATCACCACGCGAACATCCTTCGGCAGCCGGCGCGCGGCCTCCAGGATGTACTCCACCTCGCGGTACTCCCAGTAGATCTTCCCGGCGTAGACAATCAGCTGCTCGTCCGGCGCAAAGCCGAACCGCGCACGCGCCTCCTCGCGCGGGATGCGATCCTCCTCCACCAGTTCCAGATCGATTCCCTGGTGAATGCCCAGCACCAGTTCCGGCCGGATGCCGTAGCTCTCCACGATGTCCCGCCCCAGTGCGAAGGAATTGGTGATGATGCCGTCCGTGCGATTCAGTATCGCACGATGCAGCCGGCGGCGCGGCGGAACGTGCGCCTCGAAGAAGACTGCGAGATGCCTTCGCGTGAAGGCCCGCATGATCACGAACGCCAGCGTAGGCCCGTAGTTCTTGGCGAAGAAGGCGATTGGCTCCCCGCTCGGCACGCGCCGCAGCCATCGCAGCCCCTCCGCGATGTTCACACGGAGCCGGGTGAAGGCGGAATGGATGGCGCGATTGTCCTGCGTCTTCTGGCGGATCGACGTGGGAACGGTGCGCACCGGGAAGCGTTCGCGGATGCGATACAGATCCAGCGGATGCTCCGGCCGCGCCTCGCTCTCCAGCATCTCGATCCCGAGCGTTACCAGCTCGATCGGGATGCCGAGGCGATGCACCGACTCGCAGAAGTGCACAACGCCCTGGCGGTCCACACGCGGCACCTGGATGTCCGCAGGGGCGAAGTAGACGAACGTGAAGTCCGTTGGCGGCGGGGATTGCGGCGTCAACGGAATCGCTCCTTCAAACGCCAGAGGAAGCCGAAGCGGAGATGCATCTCGTCCTTCAGATACTGCCGGTAGACCCGCGAGAAGATGGTGCCGCCGTACCGCCTGCAGATAACCAGGCGCTCGCGGCGTCCCTTGCGCGAGATCGTTGCGGTCTTGCAGTCATCGTAGTAGCGCAGGTTCGCCACCGGACGATCGATGAAGCGCACGGGGAACCGGAGGCCCAGCCTGATCCAGAGATCGCGGTCCATCGTGTAGTGCAGATTCTCGTCCACCTCCCCCACGGCCTCGTAGGCACTCCTTCTGAAGAACGCGGCCGGCTGCGGAATGAAGTTCCATGCGTTGACAAGGATCTTCAGATCGAAGTCGCGGCTTGGATAGCGCCGATAGAGCGAACCATCCTCGTTGGTGATGTCGCACGCCCCGTACACCAGGCCGCATGCGGTGTCGGCGGCGAAGGCCTGCACGATAGTGGCAAGCGCGTTCGGATGATAGACATCGTCCGAGTTCAACCATGCGATGATCTCGCCGGTCGCGCGGCGGAATCCCTTGTTGATCGCGTCGGACTGGCCGCTGTCGCGTTCCGATACCCAGCTTGTGATCCAGCGCTCGTACCTGCGGATGATCTCCACGGAACCGTCGGTGCTGCCGCCGTCGATGACGTGATACTCCAGACGGGGATAGCCCTGCAGGATGATGGAGCGGATGGTCTCCTCGATGAACCGTGCCTGATTGAACGAAGGGGTCACGATGGTGACAGGCGGCCACTCCGCGCCGTCCGGCATCCGCTCCGGAACCGGATCGCTCCCTTCGGTCCAGGGCCAGCCTGTGAGTCCCTCCGGTGGAGGGGGGAGCTCATGGATGCCGGGGGGCCGTATCGTAGTTGTCGATGTCATGTATGAAGATATCTCACCGCGGCGTCATCGCTTCCAGAGGCGCCTGATGCCGCGAATGCCGCGAGCCACCGGCCAGAGATCCACGAGCACGACGGCGGCCCCAACGGCAATCAGCACGCGGGTGTCCAGCATCTGCCTGATCCGCTGCAGCAGCCCGCCGCGATGAGCGCGGCGCACGCTTCCCAGATTTCCCACACCCACGGTGCGCATCAACAAGCGCAGCTCGCGAACGTACGGCGCATAGATGCCACTGCGCACCGCTCCGCTCATGCGGGCCCTGCGGTCGCTCAAACCGGCATCGTACGTCGACGAACCGATCGCCTTCAGCTTGTGAAAGTGATAGAAGATGAGGGGCACGTCATCAACCATCACGCGTCCGTCACGCACCGAGATGGTGTAGCCTGCAAGATTCCACGGCGCAAGGTTCGCCCCCTTGTGCCGGAGCACGACAACGCCGTTGAAGCGCGTGGTCCAGTCATCCAGATACTTCTGGTCGCCGAACCGGCCATCCTCCAGCCGGTCATGGCACCACTCGATGCAGCGCTCGCGCCACCACTCCAGGCATGCATGCCCTTCGGCGTTGTTGCGGAAGACAAGGAGGCCGACGTTGTATTTCCCGAAGACCTCGAGGTGCCGGAGATGTTCGGGGAAGCGGTGCTCCACGATCATCACGCTGCCGTTCCCCAGTTCGCCGTAGATCGGAGCCGGCGAGCCGTAGAAGTAGAGATCGGCATCGAGGTAGGTGATCTGCTCCAGTTCCGGATGCCGTGCAAGCAGATGGCGAATGAAGGCCGCGGTGCAGGTGAAGTAGTACTCCACGATGCTGCGGGAGGCCTTCGTAGCAGCGAGCTCCGGGTCCGCGGCCTCCAGTTCCGCAAGCGGAACCGGCACGATCTCCGGAAGGGCAAGGCCGCTCAACGCGGTGAAGGCGGCATCATCCAGGCAGAGCACGTACAGCCTGAACGGCGCGGCGTGCCGGCGGAGCGACGCATGCAGCGCAAGCCCGCGCAGCAGGTAGTTTACATCGAAGTATGTGCAGAACGTGTACACCAGTGATGCGGCCCCGAACCTCGCGTTACGATATGCCGGGTCGTGCGGCGGCACGAACGGATTGCGCCACGTACTCCGCCTCCTCGTTGCTCAACTCCGGAAACATCGGAAGGCTCACCACCTCGCGCGCCGCGCGTTCCGTTGCCTCCATCGAGGAGTAGAGAGCCAGGCGATCGCGATAGGCGGGCTGCAGGTGAACGGGCACCGGATAGTGAACAAGCGTCCCCACGCCCGCGGAGCGCAGAGTCTCGCGGAACTCATCGCGACGCGGCGTGCGAACCACGTACTGATGATAGACATGCTCGGCCCCCTCGGCACGCGCGGGTTGGTCGATCGCCGAACCGGTAAGCCGCCCGTTGTAGAGATCCGCGATGGCGCGCCGGCGGGCGTTCTCCTCATGCAGATGCGGAAGCTTCACGCGCAGAATCGCTGCCTGCAGCTCATCCAGGCGGGAGTTCATTCCGGGCACGCTGCTCACATAGCGTTCGCGCCAGCCGTACTCGCGAAGCAGGCGCACGCTCTCCAGCACGGCGGCATTGCGTGTGGCAACCGCCCCGCCGTCGCCGAGTGCCCCAAGGTTCTTCGTTGGATAGAAGCTGAACGCCGCGGCATCTCCCCACGTTCCGGCCATGCGCCCGTCCAGCGTGGCGCCGTGGGCCTGCGCGCAATCCTCCACCACCTGCAGGCCGTAGCGGCCGGCCAGCTCCATCAGCGCAGGCATGTCCGCCATCTGGCCGTACAGATGCACCGGAACGATGGCGCTCACACGAATCCCGTGCTCCTTCGCCCCGGCGATTACCTCCTCGGCAGAGGCAGGGTTCAGGGTATAGCGTAACGGATCGATGTCCGCAAGAAGCGGAACGGCGCCGGCGCGCTCGATGGCGGCAACGGTTGCAACGGCCGTGTGGGAGACGGTGACGACGCCCTCGCCCGGCGCCACGCCGCATGCACGCAGCGCGATCTCCAGCGCATCGGTGCCGCTGCCCACGCCCACCGCGTGCTCAACCCCCAGCCAGGAGGCGAACTCGCGTTCGAACGTACCGGCCTGCTCGCCGAGGATGTACCAGCCCCCTTCCATCGCGCGCAACACGGCGGCATCGATCCGGCTCCGATGTGCTCGATAGTTGGCGCCCGGGTTTGTCTGCGGAATCGAGAAGGACATGAACGAATGGTTCCGAAGGTTGGATTCGCCGTGCGTCGCACGGGCGGAATGCAAGATAGCCATTCCGCGGCCGTGGTGGGATCGCCTCAGCACGTTGTGGAGGCCGGGCCGTTCAGCACGGGAACCGGGGCACCGTTCAGGCTTGCGGGAAGCCGCGGTGAGCAGCAGAGGCGGGAAAGCTTCTGGCGATCGCGCTGCATCGCAGGATCGTTGCGGAGGGAGTCCACCGTGGCGCGGAGCAGGGCACGGGCGCGTTCCTCAGCGGGCTCCCGGATGCGGTAATGCATCCACTTCCCCTCGCGCCGCGCCGCCACAATGCCCGCCCGCCTGAGATATGCGAGATGCCGGGATACCTTCGGCTGGCTTTCGTCCAGTATCTCGGTGAAGAAGCAGACGCAGATCTCCCCATCGCTCATCAGGTTCAGCAGCCGAAGCCGCGTCCGATCGGCGAGCGCACGGAAGAAGAGTTCTATCGAGAACGTTGCCGTTGCCTTGCTCATGAAGAGGGAGAAAATGTAGAGCTTCACATATATGCTTTTGCATATGTGAACACGCATCCTATCTTTGCATCACATTCGCCTGGGCGAATATGTAAAACGTTCGAATGAAACCCAAGGAGAGAACGATGACGGCATTGCATTCGATCCCGACACTGAAGGCGCATGTGGCATTGAACGTCCGCAACGTGGAGGAGAGCCTTGCGTTCTACCGCGCGATGTTCGCAACCGAACCGGTGAAGGTCCGCACCGGATACGCAAAGTTCGATCTGGACAACCCACCGCTCAACTTCACATTGAACGAGAACCGTGTGGATGGGCCGGGCGCACTCTCGCACATGGGAATCCAGGTGGAATCCACCGGCGAGGTGCTTGCGCTGCGCGACCTGTGGGCCGGGCGCGGGCTTTCTCCGCGCGACGAAATGGCGACAACCTGCTGCTACGCCGTGCAGAACAAGGCCTGGGTGTGCGACCCGGACGGCAACGAGTGGGAGGTATTCACGGTGCTGAAGGATAATCTCCCCGAAGGAGCAGGCTACGATGCATGCTGCGGCAGCTCCGACGCGAACGCCAACACGCACCTTGCCGGAGCCGCAACGGACGTCGCTGCGCCTGCGGCCGCTCCAGCCATTGCTGTTCCAGTCCTTGCGGAAACCGAGACCGCTCCGAGCGGGGAGGCATGCTGCGCCCCCGGCTGCTGCTGAGGAGATCGGCGGCGGGCCGGAGCGTTGCCGGCTTATCGAAAGACACGCTCTTCTCTCGACATTACCGGATGAACGGATGGCAGTGACCAGGACTACTGATTCAGGCTCATCGGCCTCCGGCCAACCGGAAGGCCCGGGCACCGCACGGCAGTTCGTCTCGGAGTTCATCGGCACGGCGATGCTCCTGGCCACGGTTGTGGGGTCCGGCATCATGGCGGAGAACCTCGCCGGCGGCAACGTGGCGATAGCGCTCCTGGCAAACACGCTCGCAACGGGTGCCGGACTGGTGGCCCTGATCATCACGTTCGGGCCCATCTCCGGCGCCCACTTCAACCCGGCAGTGACGCTCGCTGCCGCACTCACGGGCGCGGCGCGATGGCGAACGGTGCCGCTCTACGTTGCGGCACAGATTGCCGGCGGCATTGCGGGCGTTGTTGCAGCCCACGCCATGTTCGGCCTCCCGGCACTCTTCGCATCGCATCATGAGCGGTCCGGCATGGCACAGCTCTTCAGCGAGTTCGTTGCAACATTCGGGCTGGTGGCCGTGGTGATCTCCGTCTCGCGCAGAAGGCCGGCCGCGGCCCCGTTCGCCGTGGGCGCCTACATCACCGCGGCCTACTGGTTCACCGCATCAACATCGTTCGCCAACCCGGCGGTCACGATCGCGCGCGCCTTCAGCGATACCTTCGCCGGCATCCGCCCCGCAGATGCACCCGGCTTCATCGCCGCACAGGTGCTGGGAGCATGCGCAGCCGCAGCAATCTTCCACCGGCTTGTTCCGCGAGCCGCGGAATCCTCTCATCATTCAAACAGCCCCGAATCATGAACACCAGGAAGCGCGTCCTGATTCTCTGCACCGGCAACTCCGCGCGGAGCCAGATGGCCGAGGGCCTGCTGCGCCATTATGCCGGCGACCGGTTCGAAGTCCACAGCGCGGGAACGCATCCGGGCATCGTGCGCCCGGAAGCGATCGCCGTGATGGCGGAGATCGGCATCGACATCACCGGCCATCGGTCCAAGTCCGTCGATGAATACACCGGCCGGCAGTTCGATCATGTGATCACCGTCTGCAGCAAGGCAGGCGAGAACTGCCCGGTGTTTCCCGGCGCGAACAGGTATGCCTGGGACTTCGAAGATCCCGCGGCGGTGGATGGAAGCGAGGAGAAGCGGCTGGCGGCGTTCAGAAAGACACGCGACGAAATTCTTCTCCGGCTCCGGCATTTCATTTCGCTGGAGAACAGAGAGTAACATGGCTTCGGTACGGTCTGCAGCGCGGCCTGCCGTTGCCTGTTGCCGGACGAAGAACGATTGATCCGGCCGGCTGGAATGACCGCTGCACGCGATTCGCACGCAGCGGTCATGTACGGGGAACGACAGGATACCGACCGGCGCGATGCCCGCATCGCGCCTCCGGCAAGCAGAGGCCGATTCTTCGATTCTCCTTCGATCGCACGAACACCGGGCGGCGCACCGCCCGGCGCCGGTTACTGCGCCACGTAGCCGCCGTCGGCCAGCAGCGCGTGTCCGGTAACGAACGACGCTGCCGATGAGCTGAGCCACATCGTTGCCTCGGCGATCTCGTCCACGGTGCCGAGGCGTTTCATCGGATGCTGTTGTGCGATGAAGGAGTACATGTCGGTTCCCTTGATGATGCCGGCCTCCTCCAGCATCGGCGTGTAGATGAACGCCGGGCAGACCGCATTCACACGGATTCCCTTCGTTGCATACTCGATGGCGGCGGACTGTGTAAGCCCGATCACGCCATGCTTCGCCGCCACATAGGCCGAGGCCGTAGCATATCCCACTTCACCGAGGATGGACGCCATGTTCACGATGGATCCGCCGCCGGAGGCAAGCATCTTCGGGATCTCGTACTTCATGCAGAGCCACACGCCGTTCAGGTTCACATCGATCACGCGCCGCCAGACCGCCTCAGGATAATCCGCAGTCGTTGCAGGCGTTCCGGCGATGCCGGCATTGTTGCAGGCGAAATCCAGACGCCCATACGCCTCGATCGCCTTGTTCACCATCGCTTCCACATCCGTCGCAACGGCAACGTCGCAGTGCACGTGAACGGCGCGGCCGCCGGCAGCGGTGATCATGCGCTCCGTTTCGGTGCTCCCTTCATCGTCCACATCCGCAACAACAACGGCCGCCCCGCGGCGTGCATATGCAAGCGCGCACGCACGCCCGATTCCCGAACTCGCGCCGGTCACGATCGCAACCTTGTTCTCAAACTCATGTTCCATCGGTATTCCTCTCCATGATGTATTGATTCGTTCGCTATTCAATTCGATCTGCCGCGCAACCGGAGCGCGGCTCCGTTGGGGCGTCGATCCGCATCAATGCCGATCGCTCAGAAGCGCCCTGGCCTCCGTCACCGCCGCCAACGCGCCTTCGGCATCGGCAACAATCCGTCGTGTCCTGATAACCGCATCCGGGTTCAGCGATATGGAGGTGATCCCCTGCTCCACCAGCCACGCGGCGAAGTCCGGGTAGTCCGACGGAGCCTGGCCGCAGATGCCGATCGGCTTCCCCAGCCTGCGGGCAACGGCGATCGCCTGCGCAATCATCGCACGCACGGCGTCGTCGCGCTCATCGAACAGGTGCGCGACGGTGCCGGAATCGCGATCGATGCCGAGCACGAGCTGGGTGAGATCGTTGGAGCCGATCGAGTACCCGTCGAACACTCCAAGGAATGCCTCCGCGTCCATCACGTTCGAGGGGAGCTCGCACATCGCATAGATCTGCAGCCCGCTCTCCCCCTGGCGCAGGCCGCGCGCCGTCATCTCCGCAACCACGCGCTTCGCCTCGGCCACCGTGCGGCAGAAGGGAATCATCACCTTCACATTGTACAGCCCCATCACACTGCGTACGCGCGCGATCGCCTCGCACTCCAGTGCGAAGCCCTCCGCATAGCGTGGATCGTAGTACCGCGAGGCACCGCGGAAGCCGAGCATCGGATTTTCCTCCGCCGGTTCGAACTCCGCGCCACCCAGCAGCCGCGCGTACTCATTCGTCTTGAAGTCGCTCATCCGCACAATCACCGGCTTCGGGTGGAACGCCGCGGCGATGCGGCCGATCCCCTCGGAGAGCCGGGCGATGAAATATTCCGCCGGCGCCTCGCTGCCGATTCGCCGGGCGATCTCCGCCACGGCGTCGCGGTCAGGAAGGTTGGGGTAGCGCACAAGCGCCATCGGGTGAATGCCGATCTGGTTGGCAATGATGAACTCCATCCGCGCGAGCCCCACGCCGTCGCTGGGAAGCGCCGCATACGTGAACGCCTTTGCGGGGTCGCCAACGTTGAGCATCACGTCCGTCTGCGTGTGCGGCAGCGCCGATGCATCGAGATGCTCGACGGTGAACGGCACCTCACCGGGATAGAGATGCCCCTCGGTTCCCTCGGCGCACGATACCGTCACCATCGCTCCGTCGGTTACCGTGGCAGTTGCATTCCCCGTTCCGACGATGCAGGGGAGGCCGAGTTCGCGCGATACGATGGCGGCGTGTGCAGTGCGGCCTCCCTCGTCGGTAACGATTGCGGCCGCACGCTTCATCACCGGCTCCCAGTCCGGATCGGTGATCCGCGCAACGATCACATCCCCCTTGCAGACCCGCGCAAGATCGCGCGCATCATGGATCACGCGCGCCGGCCCGCTCGCGATCTTCTCCCCCACCGCCTGGCCCGTGACCAGCGGACTGGGCGGCGCGGCGGCAAGACGGAAGGTCTCCACAACGGCCGCAGTGGATCGGGCGGAGTGCACCGTCTCCGGCCGGGCCTGGATGATGTACAGCCTGCCGCTCTCGCCGTCCCTGGCCCACTCGATATCCATCGGCTGCGGATGGCCGGCAAGCGTTGAATAATGTTCCTCGATACGGCATGCCCACCGTGCAAGGGTAAGCACATCGTCATCCCCCAGCGAGAACGTGCGGCGCTCCTCCTCCGTGGTCGGCGTAACAACCGTGCCGGACGCGTCGGGCGCATACCCCATGCGCGCCTCCTTGGTTCCGCAGCGACGCCCAACGATGGGCCGCGCATTCTCCAGCGTCGGCTTGAACACCACCCACTCGTCCGGAGTCACACTTCCCTGCACCACCATCTCTCCCAGGCCCCACGAACCGCTCACCACCACGACATTGCGGAAGCCGGACTCGGGATCGAGCGTGAAGATCACCCCGGCTGAGGCGAGATCGGAACGGACCATCGGCTGCACGCCCACCGAGAGGGCCACGGCCAGATGGTCGAACCCATGCTCGGCGCGATAGCTGATGGCCCGATCGGTGAAGAGCGAGGCATAGCACTCGTGCACCGCGCGCAGCAGCGCGTCGCGGCCGCGAACATTCAGGAACGTCTCGTGCTGCCCGGCAAAGGACGCACCGGGCAGGTCCTCCGCCGTTGCGGAGGATCGAACGGCCAGGTCCGGCTCGCGGCCGAGACGCTGCACCAGGCGGTCGTACGCATCGAGAATCGCGGCGGAGACATCGGCCGGAAGCGGCGTCTCCAGCACCGCCTTCCGGGCTGCGAGTCCGCGGATCTCGAGATCCGCAAGGTTGGATGTGTCGAGGCCGTTGAGGATCGCGCGAAGGCGCAGCTCGAGATCGCTCTCGGCAAGCAGACGCCGATACGCGTCCGATGTGGAAGCGAATCCATCCATCGTCCCGACGCCGGCCGATGAAAGCGCGTTGAACAGCTCGCCGAGCGAGGCATTCTTTCCGCCCACGGACGCGACGTCGCTCATGGTAATGGTACCAAAGTCACGCGTATATGATGTTGTCGCAGGCATGGCAGAACTCCATTGCAATTGATCGAAGGCGATGGACCGCCGGCACCACGAACCGTTGCGGGCCATCGAACGCCTCAACATTACGGCGTCGCTGGAAGCGCTTCTATGATCTGGATCAGATTCGGTGGGAAGTTCGGTTCGGCGGCATACGGGCGCAGGCCGGCGGAAGGTGGAGTCCGTGCGATACGGCGCACCCAAACGAAAGGCCGCGAAGCTCCGATGATGCTGCGCGGCCCTGTTGTCCGACTATCCTGTTACCCGATGATGATGGTGCCGGGATGATGATGCCGGGCGCCTCCCCTACAGATAGTGCGCCAGATGCTCCCGATAGAATGCAGCGGTCCGCGCAAGGCCAACGGCGAGCGGCACGCGCGGCTCCCATCCGAGCTCCGCGCGGATGCGCGCGTCGTCCGCATAGTAGTCGCCGATATCGATCGGCTTGCGTTCGGAGGGGAAGCTCCGAACGGAGTACTCGCCGCCGTCGTTCGCAACCACCACCAGTTCCGCGAGTTCCTTCAGGCTCACCGGGCGCTCGCCGCCGAGATTGTAGACGCGGCCGTAGGCCTCCTCCGATGCGGCCGCCAGGAGCAATGCCTCGACGGCATCGTCCACATAGGTGAAGTCGCGCAGTTGATCGCCATCCCAAACCTCGAACGGCTTCCCCTCCACGGCCAGCCTGATCCAGATGCCGAGGAATGTCTGCCGGGCATCCTTCACGCGCATGCGCGGCCCGTAGGTGTTGGTGAGCCTCAGCGCCGAGGCGCGAATGCCGTAGACATTGTTGTAGAGGATGTGATACCACTCCCCGGCCATCTTGTTGATCCCGTTCACATCCACCGGCCGGAGCAGGTGCGATTCATCCACGGGGAGATAGTCCGGCCGGCCGTAGAGCTGCCGGGTGCTGGCGAAGACGATGCGGACCCCGGGATTGTACCTGCGACAGGTTTCGAGGATGGAGAGCTGTGCGCGGCAGTTGATCTCCAGATCGGTGAAGGGATCGGCCATGGAGTCCATGTGGCTGGTCTGCCCGGCGAGATTGAATAGATAGTCGCACCCCTGCACCAGGAATCGCATGCTGTGTTCGTCGCGCACATCGGAGATGTTGATGCTCACGCGGTCGCGTATCTCCGCCACGTTGAACAGGTTCCCGCCGTACTCCGGGATCAGGCTGTCCACCAGCAGCACCTCCGCGCCGGAGCCGGCAAGCGTGGCGGCGAGATTGGATCCGATGAAGCCGAGCCCACCGGTGATGAGCACGCGCGAGCCGTGGAAGCGATCAGCAGAGGACATGGAAGAAGGTCAGTAGTTGATAGTCAGTCGTCGGTAGTTCGTGGTCAGTAGGAATTGCTCCCCTCGGCACCGACTGGAAGGTATCCCGGAAAGGTCCGGGTTGTTATCACGAGCCGCAGGCGAAGGATCTCGATGCTGCGAACCGGGGGGACAGGATGTGCCTCCCGGCTCCCTTCGACCGCCTTCCCGCTTCCACCTCACTTCGTTCAGTGTCAACGTCAGGACGGCAATCAGCCATTGATACGGCGGCCTCCGATAACCTGATCACTCATGATTACCCGATCACTCACCACCGACAACCGACCAGATCCCTCTAATGCACGCGCCTGATCAGATACACCGGCTGTGTCTGCAGAAGGAAGTCGCGATACAGCGCGAACGATGCGCGCTGCCACGACGTATCGCTCCGCGCGTTCGGCGAAGCGGTCACAACATACTGACTATGGAGCTGGTGCTCGTGATACCAGGTGAAGAAACCGTTCAGGTCCGTCGCGGGAGCGCGATTCGTCTCCGCTAGGTAGCGATTGAACAGGCCGTTGTAGCAGTTCCAGTTGAGGGTGCCGTGAACCGCCTCCACCGGCACGCCCTGCCTGCGCACCTGTTCTCCCAGAAGCCAGCCGGCCTCCTCCCCGGCGATGATGCCGCGGGTCCAGAGGGCAGCGCACAACAGCACGGCAAGGGAGCTGACGGCTGTGACGGCCGTGAGCCGGCTTATCCACGAACGGAGGAAGTAGCCAACGGTAATCAGCGCGAACGGAATGTAGGTAAGGATGTATTCGTCGCCGAACCGGAAGAAGCAGATGTTCGCCAGGAGCATCACCGCCGCCGTTGCGAAGAGCAGGCGCCCGGCAAACGGGGCGGCATGCCAGGTGCCGCGGCCGAGGCGCGTGATGATGATCCCTCGGAGCATCAGCACGGCCCCGATGCAGGCTCCCGCGGAGAAGAGCCCGCGGCCGATCGGCTTGAAGCGCTTGATGATCTCGAAGCTCCAGCCGGCGTATGGCATCATCCGGGGCGTATCCAGCACGATATGCCCCAGAAGGATCACGGCGGTGAGAAGCACGGCCAGAACGATCGGCAGGCCGATGGAGCGTTCCCTCGCGGAGACCTGGCTGCCGGCACGGAGGCTGAACAGGAACTCCCGCACCGCCGGGATCGCAAGCGGCAGCATGAAGAGCGCGAGATAGAGTATCACCACCGACGGCCGCCAGAGCACGTTCGCGGCAAGGTGGCCGGTAGCCCCCAGATAGGCGGTCTCCGCGGCACGCGCGTACTGCAGACCCCAACTGTTTCCACCGGCGGCGGCGATAATCTGTTGAACGGAAGCGGCAAGCGGAAGCAGGATGCCCGCAGCCAGCAACCCGAGCGAACGGCGCAGTTCACGATCGGTGAACCAGACGATGACGAGGCCGGCGGCCAGTGCGATCCCGAACGGCCGCGTGAGTATGCATGCCGCCGCCGCCAGCGATGCCGCGATCATCACCGGCAGGCTTCGCGTTCGCATGCCTCGCGCATAGAGCCATGTTGCAAGCACCAGCAGCGAGACGAACGTCACATTGGTCATGAAGGTGTAGCTGCTTCGAAGAAGCAGCGGCGAGGCAAGCCAGATGCAGGAGAGCAGCCCGGCCTGGCGGCCGTCCATGTCGTGCTCGCGCGCCAGTTTGTAGAACGCCACCAGCCCCACCAGCGCCATGAAGAGCGTGACCAGCCGAAGCACGGCCGGCGAATATCCGAACACGAGCGATGCCCCGGCTCCCAGATATGCATGGAACGGCATATCGGTCACCGCCCAGTCGTTCAAGGCATAGGTGCCGGTATCCAGCAGATGCCTCACCGTGAGCGCATTTGCCCAGTCGTCATCGAGTGTATTGTCGCGGAGTGGATTGACGAAGATCGCCGTGAGGGTGAACGCCGCCAGGGCGACCGAAAGCCAGAACGCCGTCGCTCGCTTCGAATTGCCGGTCGACATGCAGTTTGGACGCTAAGAGTTGAACGAGATAGGCACAGACAATGTGATGCCCCTGTCACCGCCGGGGTGCCGCCGTGATCGCATCGTACGCGATGCCCGAATCCACATGCCCTGTGCTGGACCTTCTACAGATCGCGAACATACAACGACGCAGCGAGCGGACCTACCGGAAATACGCGGGCAGCGCTCCCGCCCGGTCCTCGAAATGAAAATGGGCACCTGAACCTGGGTGTCCATTGCAGTGCTGCCATGTTGCCGATCTCTCAGTTCAACCCTCCGGTTCCCGGCGCATCGGGCCTCCCCCATGTGTAGAACTGGCCCCTGGCGTTGCGTCCGCCGATCCATTGCACGTTGCGATCGGCGTCGTAGAGAACTCTGGCATACCAGATCACGTTCCCCATGGAGTCCACACCTTCCTCGGTATGAATCCCTTCTGTGGGATCCTCTACAACGATCTCGCACGGGAAGATGTCGCGATGGTATTCGGCACCGTCGCAGTTGACACCGACAACGGAACAGGGTTGGCCATATTCGTACGTGGTTACGGACCACCACCGGCGCCCGTTGCCGCAATCACCCTCCGCGTACCGTAATTCCTGTGCTGCATGCATGGCTGTGGTAATTACCAATATCAGCGCAAGTGATGCAAAAAATACTCGCATAAAAAATTCCTCCATCATGTTGATTGGGGGTGGACCAACCTAAGTACTCGCGAAGAAGTATCCTAATGTGCTCTGAAGAGCACGTTGGGCCTGAGTTGTACTCAGGCCCCATTCCTCCGATGACGATCGCGGAGTCACACTCCGCGATAACGGATCGATGTGCTATCAGAAATCAGTTCCCTCAGTACGTAGCGAAAGAAGAAATCTCACACAAAAGGGAGGCCGCAATCGCCCTGCAACAATGCCGGCGCAGCGCATGGGACACACAGTAGCTCCAGCAAGCGATGTACGCAGCCGACGCACAAAACCGGCGACCGATCACGGCACAAGCAGTTGCTCGCGGCGCATGATGTAGATGTAGTGTTCGCTGAGGAGGAACGTACGATACGGCATGCGCCCCTCCTCGACCCACGGGCCTCCCTCGATCTTCGGCGTGGAGGAGATCACGTAGTTACAGCGGCTCCTGCGATCGCGATACCAGATATACATCGAGTCCAGCGTCGATATCGGCCGGTGCCCGATATCCTCCTGGAACTCGTTGAACGCACCGTGATAGCAATCCCAGTTCCAGAGTCCGTTGATGCGCCTCGGGTTCACCCCCTTCGCAAGCACGGTATCGGCGGCCTTCCAGGCTGCGGTCTCCGCCTCGATCCATCCGCGAATCCAGAGCGCGCACACCACCACCATCGCCGCGCCGAAGATGCCGATCGCGCGTGCATGCCGCGCCATGAATGGACGCAGATAGTGCCCGGCCGTGATCAGCAGGAAGGGGAGGTACGGAAGGGCGTAGTCATCGCCGAACTTGTAGTAGGTGAGATTGAAGACGAGGAAGCACGCGCTGGTGATCGCGAGGAAGGGCCATGCATTTCCCGATGCGCGCCACGAGCCGCGTGCGGCCCGGTCCGCAAGGAGCGTACGCACCAGCAACGCCGCACCGATCGTGAGAACAACGGTGATGCCCAGCGTCACCACACGGCCGGACCGCGCGAGGATGTTGAAGTTCCACGGCACAACCGGCATGCGGATGGGAAGATGGAAGAGAAGCGAGCCGCCGAGGAGAATCAGCACGATGGCAGCGGCCGCACCGGCGGCAATCCACGGCGAGCGCCGGCGCGGGGCGTCATCCCCCATCGGCGCGGCGGCGCGGCCGCGGAGGCTCGCAATCCATTCGGAGATCATCGGCACCAGCATCGGCAGGGAGAAGAGCGCGATGTAGAGCATCAGCACAACCGGGCGCCAGAGGAGGCCGAAGAGAAATCCCCCCACATCGGAGACGTAGGTGGTGACGCCGGTCTTCACGAATCCCTGGGCCCATGTGGGATGGTTCATGCCGGCCCATACCTGATAGCAGACGGCGATCGCCGGCAGCACCGCACCGGCAATGAAGAGAGCGAAGCGGCGGCGGAGACTGGGATCGGTGATCCAGACCAGGAAGAGCGCCCCCACGATCACCGCACCGAACTGCCGCGTGAGGATCGCGGCCGAGGCGGCGACCGACGCGAGGAGCATGGTGGGAAGGCTGAGCAGACGCGTGGCGCGCGAGTAGAGCCAGAGAGCCACAACCATGCACGCCATGAACGTCACCTCCGTCATGAACGTGAAGCTGAGGTGCGCAAGGAGCGGGCTCCCGGCCCATATCAATGCAAGGAGCGATGCCGTTCGCTGGTCCAGGTCGTTCTCGCGCGCAAGCTTGTAGAAGCCGACCAGTCCGATGAAGGCCATCACGATGGTCACCAGCCGGACGGTGGAGAGGGAGAAGCCGATCGCCTGCGAGAAGAGCGCCGCGGTGTAGATCTGGAACGGCATGTTCGGCACGGAGAACTGGTCCAGTTGATACCGGCCGGTCTCCACCAGATGCCGTACGGTGGCGGTGTAGGTCCAGTCATCATCCACGGCGACGTCGCGGAACGGGTTGACATAGACCACCATTGCCGCGAACAGGGCGATTGCCACCCAGAGCCAGGTTGTGCCGTTGCGTTGATCGGCGGAGACGGGTTGCGACATGATCTGTTCGTTCGTCTGGTTGTATGAAGCATCACTCATCACCCCTCACTCCTTCACCCATCACTCATCACTCCTTCACCGCTTCCATGTAGAGCGAGTCCGGTTTCACCGGCGATCCATCCTCCAGCGTGTCCAGGTTGTAGCCGGTCCAGCCGGGAATCAGGCTGTCGGTTGCGCTTCGCACGGAGGCGTCGACGAAACCGCATTCGGCGAGGAGGCGGGCGAGGGAGTAGCGGTCGTACATCCATTGATGCACCTCGCCTCCAAGACGGAAGCGCCCGATGGCGAGCGCCCGCGAGGCGGACCGGCCGGTAACGAGGCCGGTGAGGCGCGCGCGGACCCCGCGTGCAATGGAGCGGAGCGATCGCCGGGGCGGCCGTTGTCCATGTCCCCCGTGAGCGGCGTCGCGCGCGCGAACGGAGTCGATCATGCGCCGTCCCTCCTCGCCGATCCGCTCGAGTATGAACGCACGGTTCGGCAGGGGATCGCTGCGAAGGAAGGCCGCCATCTCTCCGCCGCTTCGCTCCCGCGTGGTCTGGTCGATCAGTTCCAGCATCATCCAGTCGTAGTTGGCCGCGGCGCCGGGATCACCGGCCAGCGCGGACTCCAACGCGGTGAGGTAGGCACGGCAGATGCGCTCCAGATCCGGAACGGCGATGCGTATGATTCCCCCCGGCTTCAGCACGCGCGCGCACTCCGTCAGGAAGGCGCGGGCATCGGAGCGGCGCAGATGTTCCAGCACGTGCGAGTGATACACGGCATCGCATTCCCCGCTCTTCAACGGGATGCCGGTTGAAAGATCGTGCGCGATCACGCCCGGCCCGGTGGGCTCGATGTCGATGTTGATCCAGGAGGGATGATATCTGCTCCCGCAGCCCAGATTCACCAAACGGTTCACGGCAGCACCTCGCAGAGATATGTTCTGGTAACCGTCCGCTCGCCGAGCTCCGCATGAAGATCGTACGGAAGGCTCTCGAAGGTTCTCGAGACTCCGAGCCCGGCCTCACGGAAACGTTCCAGCAATTCCCCCTCGTTCACAATCACCTCCACCGCCGGGAGCCCGTAGGCACGCTTGCGCAGGAAGGTGGTGGGCCGCACCTGCAGCACCGGCACGGTGTGAAAGATGCACCAGCGCCCGGCAACGCGGCGCGCCTCCGCGATTGCGCGGGGATAGTCCGGGATGTGCATCAGCGCAACGCCGTTGATCACCACATCGAACGCGCCATCGCCGAACGGCAGAGCGCATGCGTCCCCCACAACGAAGTCGAGCGCGGGATAGTGCCGGCGCGCCAGCTCGATCATAGCGGCGGAATAATCCAGACCCGTGTATCGCAGCGGCAGCCGCTCGAGATGCGCAAGCGCCTCGCTGCAGTAGCCGCTGCCGCAGCCCACCTCCAGCAATGTCCCCTCACGCAGCCCGGTTGCCGCAACCGCGCGGGCGTAAACCCGGAGATCGATCCGCGGCTGCCCCTTGTACATCGCATCCAGCAGGCGCCGGAACGCAGCATCCTGCCGCGCGGCAACCGAGGGGGCGTGCCAGCCCTCCGAACTGACGGCCATCGCCTCCTCGCGCGTGATCACCTCGTACTCCGAGGAGCTTCCGCGTGCGCCGGCATCTCCGCCGCTCCCCGCAAGACGGCGGCGCAGCCGCCGGGCAAGATCGCGCAGTCTCATGGCACACCTCCTCCGGCATTCGCCAGGTATCGCTCCAGGACGCCGGCCAGCTCCTCCATGCGAACCCGGTAGTTGTGATCGCGCAGCGTGCGCTCGCGGCCCGCGCGGGCAATCGCCTCACGCTCGGACGGATGCGCCGCGTAGTACTCGATCATCCGCGCGCATTCCTCGTGATCCCGGTAGGCAATCACCTCGCGGCCTGCCTCGAACATCTCGTGCAGATTGCTCTTCCAGTCCGTGATCAGCATCGCACCGGAACCGGTTGCCTCGAAGAGGCGCATGTTGTTGGCATGCGCCCCGGCAATCCCGATATGATGGTTCAGCGTCATGCGCGAGCGGTTCAGAATCTCGTACATCCCACGCCCCCAGGCCTCGCCGTTGTGAATGCGCCGCAGCGGCGAATCCTCCGGCAGCGTTTCGATTCCCTTCCCCCAGAGCGCCAGGCTGCACGTGCGGGCAACGCGCTCCAGCAACTCCACGCGCGACTCGTGATGCCGCGATATGCTCCCAACGAAGGTGGCCTCCAGATCGCGTTCCACCGCGGGAAGCAGATCCGCCACGCGGGCATCGAAGGCGAAGCGATGCAGTTCGCCCCGCGCCCCCAGCGCGCGCGCGCGTTCCAGGAAGCCGGGAAGCGAGGAGAGGATGAGATCGTAATCGCGGATCACGCCGTCGTCACCCAGCGGCGCGGCAACCTGCCCCGCAAGCAGCCGCACATGCGGCCGCATCTCGCGGATGAATCGCGAGTCGATCCCATCCAGCGCCTGGTTCAGCAGAACGTCCGGCTTCAGCCGGCGGATCTGTTCGGCGAGCACGCGATACATCCATCGGCGATCCTCCACGCGCGCGAGCCAGGGAACAAGCCCGCCGCGCAGCCGCATCCGCAATCTGCGGCCGGAGTTCTCCGGCAGGGCAAGCCCGTTCTCGCGGGCCCATGCACGCTGCATCGGCTCGTTGTTGGCATGGATCTCCCACGCCTCGTGCCCCAGCGCACGCAGGTTCCAGGAGTAGAAGTCCGCAACGCCGAAGAGACTTGCGTTGCGCGCCGCCATCTGTTCGTCGTAACGCGCCGCGGCCAGCCCCGGCTGCGATGCATAGAGCCATCGCAGGAAGGCCGTGTAGTCCGCGTTGAGAATCAGAATGCGCACGACGAACGAAATGAATGAAGGAAACGGATTGCAGGCCGGGCACCACCCGCTACCGCAGTCGTTGCCGCACTTGCTGCCGCGCTCGCTGCCGGAACGGCGGCGAACAGCCGCAGCGGAGGGGCCGGAGCACGCAGCACGTTGCAATGGGGCACGCACGCACCCGCGATGCGTCCGGCACGGCGCCAACCGCGGAGGCATCAACCATGCAGGCGTCACTCGTACGAACGTCAACCGCGCCGGCGGCGGAGCGCATCACGGCGTGCAACCACGGCGGCGCGCGTCTCCGGCGTATGGCGCGTGGCCGCGCCGGAGAGGTTCAGCATCGTTCCTTCGCGATCGCGCAGATAGGCGCAAACGATTGCCGCAAGCTCCGCCGGCTTCACGGAGATCGGCAGATTGCGGTACGCGAGCAACGCCTCGCGCAGATCGCCGCTGCGCACCAGAAGATCCTGCACGATGTTCCCCCAGCGCGTGGGCCACACCAGCTCGAACGTGGAGCCGGCATGCGCGGAGGGAAGGAGCATGTTGCTGCCGTGCACGCCGATCACCGCGCCGCTTCGCGCATACAGCTCGCACCACTCACGCTCCTGCGCGGCGTTCACGGTGGCCGTGCGCGCATCGTCGATCCAGTCCGGAAGGTCTCCCGGTGTGCCGAGCCCGGCCACGGCGAAGCGGAGATCCGCGAACTCGCGGCGCAGAGCATCGGCCAGGGCCACCACCTTGTCGCGCTGGCGCGGAACCCGCGAGAGGCCGGCACGGCGCGATATCTCCAGCGCGCCGCGTTCCAGCAGCGGAGCGAAGGAGCGATCCTCCCAGAGCCTGTCGTCGCGCCAGATATAGGTAACGGTATGCGCTGCATCGGTGCTCCACCGCTCCTCGGAGAACGGAGCCACGCCCGTGAAGGACTCGATGGAGTAATCGTCCGGATGCGGATGGGAAAGGGCTATCGAAAGGAGCGGGGCATCGAACCCCTCCAGGCGGCGCCCGATCTCGCGGGCAATCCAGTCGTTCCAGGCAGCGCCGTCGCGCAGCGGAAGATCCACGCTCCAGACCGCGGCAACGCCATCCGGGACCATCCATCGCAGATAGGAAGGCACCAGCACGATCACATCCAGCGCCGCATGCTCCCGCAGATAATACTCGGCGTTCAGCAGCTTCAGCAGCGCATGCCCGTACAACCGGTCCAGGCAGTTCAGCAGAAGCGGGCGCTCGATGTCGCGGAACTGCTCCACGTGGAAGCCATGTTCGGTTGCCGCACGTTCCGCATAGCTCTCGCGCAGCCATGCCGCGAACCAGGGAACGTTCCAGCGATCGAACACCTCGCCGGTGGCGGCGTCGAGCAGCATCGGATAGTAGAGGCCGTGCCCGGCAGAGAGATCGCCGTAGTACTCCGCTCCGCAGCCGGGGCAGTGGCTCCGCGCAAGCACCCGCATGCCGGGCATGTACCAGCCGAACGGCTCCAGCGCCGTGTCGCAGCGCGGGCAGAGCTCATGGTACTCCGGTATGGGATGCAGTCGAATCATTGTGCCTCTTGCAGCGTCAATCACGGCAGGCCGGGCTTCGCAGCCCCAGGCCCCGCTCTCCGGCAGGCAGGCGCCCGCCGCGATTACGCGTTCCGTTTGAGATGATAACAGCCGATGCCGAATCCGGGCTCGCGCTTCTCCAGGTATCGCCCGCGGACGATGTACCTGCGATCGAGCAGTTCGAATCCGCCGAAGAGCGTGAACAGATACTCCTCCTCGAACGCACGATGCGCGTTGAAGTAGACGCGCGTGACGTCGTCCACCGGAAGCGATAGGTAGAGATCCCCCCCCGGCGCCACCACGCGCTTCAACTCCGCGATCGCTTCCTCCGACCCATGCGGGTTGAGCGGATCGCCGTATCGCCCAAGGCCGATGTGCTCCACCACGCAGAGCGAGGAGAGCGACCCGATGCTGGCGTCGGCGAAGGGGAGTTCCAGGATGGATCCCTTCAGGAACTTCAGCGTGTTCAGCGGAAGCGGAAGCGGGCGGATATCCACCATCGTCACCGGCACCACTTTTGAAAGGAGCGCTACGAACTTGTGATGCGAGCCCACGTCCACATGTTCCGGCGGATGCCCGGCAACGATCCGCTCGAATGCCCATGCATCCTGATAGAAATAGATCGGCTCGATCGGCGTCTCGGCCGTGTCGTCGTTCAGGCAGGGGAGCAGCTGCATGGTTGGAACCTGCTCCGGCGCCATCGCGCGATAGGCACGATAGCTCCTCCAGAACCGCCGCCATGCCGCGATCTCCCCCCACCATGCCGAGGGAACGCGCCACAGGCGTCGCTTGTAATTGCGGAGCATCCAGAAGCCAGGTCGCATAACGGGATTGGTATTCGTCCAGTCGGCTCCAGCCTATTCCGTCTCGAGGCGCCAGGTTCCGCTGACAAGCGAGACGCCGTGCGAGATGGGAGGAACTTCGCCGGAGCCGTAGAAGTCACCGGCAATGACATTCAGGTCCATCGCCTCGGCGATGGCATCGAGCAGCGAACCGTTCTCGATCACGCTGTAGTCGAGCCGGTAGCCGGCCGGAGGAAGCGGAAGATCCTTCACGCGAAGTACGAACGCGCCGCGCGGCGGAAGGGCGCCGAACTCCTCCTTCGTCAATCGGTTGTGATGCAGGAAAACCGGCACGTCCATCGCCGTCTTCACGGCAATGCTGGCAACCACTCCGCGTCCGGAAATGCCCGGCTCCGCTTCGTATCGCATCACGATATCTATCTCCTGCCCGCACATCGCCACATCGATCGGGCGCCCGCCGGCATCGCGCAGCTCTATCGCGACGATCCGCACGCCGCCACGGCCGCGGCGGTCCCTCCGGTCGCGCAGCGTCACGGAGACATCGGTCAGTCCCTTCAGATATCTGCCGATCGCCTCCGTCTGCGTCCCCACGAACTCCACGCCGCCGTGGTTCAGCAGCACGCCCCGCTCGCACAGATTCTCCACCGCCGCCATGTTGTGGCTCACGAAGAGCACGGTCCTCCCCTCGCGCGCAACATCCCCCATCTTCCCGAGACATTTCTTCTGAAAGGCCGCATCGCCAACCGCCAGCACCTCGTCCACCAGCATGATCTCCGGCTCCAGATGCGCGGCCACGGCAAAGGCCAGCCGCACGTACATGCCGCTGGAGTAGCGCTTCACCGGCGTGTCCACGAACTTCTCCACCTCGGCGAAGGCGATGATCTCGTCGAACTTGCGCGTGATCTCCTCGCGCCGCATTCCAAGAATGGCGCCGTTGAGGAAGACATTCTCCCGACCGCTCAACTCCGGATGGAAGCCGGTTCCCACCTCCAGCAGCGAGCCCACGCGCCCGTTGATCTCCGCCCTCCCCTCGGTGGGCTCCGTGATGCGCGAGAGGATCTTCAGCAGCGTGCTCTTCCCCGCACCGTTGCGGCCGATGATCCCCACCACCTCGCCGGGCTGCACGTCGAACGTGACATTGCGCAGAGCCCAGAGCATCGCCCCATCGTCGTCGCCCTCCTTCGTCCCCGATCGCCCGCCGAACATCCGGAGCGGTGCCTTCAGCATGTCGGTCAGCGTATCGCGCAGGGCACGATACCGCTCGCGCGTGCCGAGACGGTAGCGCTTGCCGATATTCTCCACACGAATTGCTGGCAACGACATGAGTAGAACAAGGAATCGGGAATGGGTTCCGGCTGCAGCGCCGGGCGTTCACATCGAGTGGCCGCGCAATCCCGTGCAGCGGCGGCGGCCGCACGGGCCTGCGGCCGGCCGTCACCTACACGACATCCGCGAACGTACGTTCCATGCGCCGAAAGTAGGCCAGGCCTCCGAACAGGAGAACGGCCACCACCGCGGCGGAGACGAATACCATCGGCCCCGGGCTTCCCCCCCTGCCGAGAAGGGCCCAGCGGAATCCTTCAACAACGCCTGCCATGGGATTCAGACCATACAGCGCGCGCCACTTCTCCGGCACCAGACTGCTCGGATAGGCAATCGGCGTGATGAAGAGCCAGAACTGCGTAATGAACGGTATGGTATACCGCACGTCGCGATACTGAACGTTCAACGCGGAGAGCCAGAGCCCAACCGCGAGCGCCGTTGCAACGGCCAGCAGCACGAAGAGCGGCAGCGTTACAACGGCAATGGTTGGCATGATGCCGTAGAACAACATCATGCCGAGAAGCACGACAAATGCTATGGAGAAGTCCACAAGGCCGGCGAGCACACCGGCAATCGGAATGGCGAGGCGCGGGAAGTAGACCTTGGTGACCAGGCGCTCGTTGGCAACCAGGCTGTTGCTGGCCTCGTTCAGCGCGAACGCGAAGAGCTGCCACGGAATGAGCGCGCAGAACGTGAAGACCGGATACGGCAGGCCGTCCGAGGAGATCCTGGCCAGCTTCCCGAAGAAGAGACTGAAGACAACCATCGTGGCGAACGGCTGGATGATTGCCCAGCCTGCGCCCAGGAAGGTCTGCTTGTAGCGCACCTTGATGTCGCGCCACACGAGGAAGTAGAGCAGGTCGCGATAGTCCCACAGCTCCCGCAGGCGGAGCGAGGCCCATCCCTGCGAGGGCTGGATCACGGTATGAGGCAGACGATGCGCGGCACGATGCCCCGGCTCCGATGAATGCCCCGGCTCCGATGGATGCCCCGGCTCCGATGGATGACCGGCCGGCGACGGCTGCCCTGTGTGCGTGGGATCCGGAGTCGTGCTCATCCCGCTGCCTCCTCCTGCCGCGCACGGGCGCGCACGTGCGACCGGTACCATGCAACGGTCCGCTCCAGGCCGGTACGCAGATCGATCGATGCACGCCAGCCCAGGTCGTGAAGGCGCGTCACATCCAGAAGCTTGCGTGGCGTGCCGTCCGGCTTCGATGCGTCGTAGCGAATGGCGCCATCGTATCCAACGACCTCACCGATCAGCGACGCCAGCTCGCCGATCGGCAGATCCTCGCCCACGCCCACGTTCACGAACTCGCCGATCTCGCGATGCGTGTGGTGCTCCATCATGAAGAGCGATGCGGCGGCAAGATCGTCCGCATGCAGGAACTCGCGCCTCGGTGTGCCGGTTCCCCAGAGCACAACCTCATCGGCGGTGACGCCGCGCGAGGCGAGCGCGCCGGCGATCTCCGCCTCACTCGCGGCGTGCAGGCTCTCCGCGCCGCCGAACCCGACCGGCATGGCGCGGATGTCGGCACGCAACGCCGCGGCATCACCGGCACGCAGCAGGCGCGCAAGCTCGAACTTGCGGATGAGTGCCGGGAGCACGTGCGCCGTCTCGAGGTTGAAGTTGTCGTTCTCGCCGTAGAGATTGGTCGGCATCAGGGAGATGAAGTCCGTGCCGTGCTGGTCGTTGAAGGCACCGCAGAGTTTGATGGCCGCGATCTTGGCGATCGCGTACGGCTCATTGGTGGGCTCCAGCGGGCCGGCGAGCAGATGCTCCTCGCGCATCGGCTGCGGCGCGTGCTTCGGATAGATGCAGGATGACCCCAGGTTCAGCAGTTTCTTCACGCCGAACCGATGCGCGCACTGGATCACGTTGAGCGCGATGGAGAGATTGTCGCTGATGAAATCGGCGCGGTAGGTGTTGTTGGCCAGAATCCCCCCCACCCGCGCCGCAGCAAGGAACACATACTCCGGACGCTCCCTGGCGAAGAAGTGCTCCGTCTGATCCTGGCGGCGCAGGTCCAGCTCGTCGCTGCCGCGCATCACGACGTTCGTGAAGCCCCGGGCAACCAGGGCGCGGTGGATCGACGATCCCACCATGCCGCGATGGCCGGCAACATAGATCTTGGAGGATTGCGTCACGAAGCCTTCAGTATGGTTCCTGGTGCGCTCCCCCCGGACTCGGCGTCGGGGTTCGCTGTAGTTACCGATGCGTTGCAGCATCGAACGGCAACGGAATACCGTCTATCGCGGCACGGCGACGTGCAGGGAGAACCGTGCATCGTCCACGTTGTCGCCGCCGGGGAAGGCCGGATCGCCCTTCACGATATTCCGGATCGCGTAGCCGCACTCCTCGAGGTAGCGACGGATCTCCGACGGACGGTTTCCCATGTCGAACGTTGTCTGACCGAACTCGAAGACGCAGCAGGCGATGCGCCGCTCCGTGAGCATTCTGCGCGCACCCAGCAGCACCTGATACTCGGCCCCTTCAACGTCGATCTTCAACAGGTCGATCCGCTCGATCCCATGCCCGGCGCAGTATGCGTCCACCGTCGTGGACGGCACATCCTCGATCGCAACCGGAGCCGCGCTGATGTTGTAGTTCGCCAGCGGACGATCGGCCAGCGTGTTCCATCCGGAGAACTCGTCGCTGTAGACGTGGAGCTTCAACGTTCCAACGGTGTCCGCCACGGCACAGTGATTCAGCACCGCACGCGTGCAACCGGCAAGCTCGCAGATCCGGCTCAGACGCTCGAACACCCGGCTGCTCGCCTCGAACGCATGCACCACTCCGTTCCGTCCGGCGAAGCGCGAGAAGAGAAGCGTAAGCTCCCCCACATTCGCCCCCACATCGAAGACCACCATGCCGTCGCGCAGATACTCGATGTAGAAGGTCTGCTCCGCACGCTCCACATCCAGCGCGGCCGCGGGTCGCTTCCCTTTCACCAGTCGTCGCGCTATCGCGTGAAGTTTCCCGGCCATGAGATCGATGTGAGAGACGTGAGGAACGAAGGGAACGAACTGCGAGGCGTACGGATTGCTCTCGCCGCAACAACCGCAGGAACAAGGGATACAGGCAGCCGGCGGGAGCGGATCAGTGCTCCCGCTCGCTCGCGATCCTCCCGGAGAGGCGGCGGTCCAGCAGCTCGATGTCCGCCTCCACCATGATCTTCACCAGCTCCCTGAATCCCACGCGCGGCGCCCATCCAAGCAGGCGCCGTGCCTTCGATGCATCGCCGATCAGCAGGTCCACCTCGGCGGGGCGGAAGTACTTCGGATCGATCTCCACATACTTCTCCCAGTTCAGCCCCGCCAGCGAGAACGCCTCCACCAGAAACTCGCGCACACTGTGGGTCTCGCCGGTTGCGATCACGAAGTCATCGGCCTGCTCGTGCTGCATCATCAGCCACATCGCCTCCACGTAGTCCGGCGCATAGCCCCAGTCGCGCTTCGCGTCCAGATTGCCCAGATAGAGTTTCTCCTGCAGACCTGCGCGAATGCGGGCAACGGCCCGCGTGATCTTGCGCGTCACGAACGTCTCGCCGCGCCGCGGGCTCTCGTGATTGAAGAGGATGCCGTTGCACGCGAACATCCCGTAGCTCTCGCGATAGTTGCGCGTGATCCAGTAGCCGTACACCTTCGCACAGCCGTACGGCGAGCGCGGATAGAACGGCGTCTCCTCGTCCTGCGGCACCGCCATCACCTTGCCGTACATCTCGCTGGAGGAGGCCTGGTAGAGCTTCGTCTCGATCCCCGTCTCCCGGATCGCCTCCAGCAGCCGCACGACACCCAGCCCGGTGACGTCCCCGGTGTACTCCGGGATGTCGAAGGAGACGCGAACGTGGCTCTGCGCGCCGAGGTTGTAGATCTCGTCCGGCTCCACATCGCGCAGGATGCGGTTCAGTGCGGAGGGATCGTTCAGGTCGCCGTGGATCAGCTTCAGGCGCCCCCCCTCGTGCGGGTCCTGATAGATATGATCGATGCGCCCCGTGTTGAAGGAGCTGGAGCGCCGGATGATCCCATGCACCTCGTACCCCTTCGCAAGGAGAAACTCCGCGAGGTAGGAACCATCCTGGCCGGTGATACCGGTAACGAGTGCCTTCTTCATCGTTGAATCACCAAGACTTGATCAATGAGCAGACCCCGCATACCAGCGCACGGTGGCGCGCAGGCCGTCTTCGAACGTCGTGGCCCCGCGCCATCCCAGTTCCGATTCGATCTTCGAGGGATCGATCGCATAGCGGGCGTCATGCCCCGGCCGATCGGTCACGAAGGTGATCAGGCTCTCATATCCCCCCTCGGGTCCGGCGCCCACCTCTTCATCCAGCAGGCGGCAGAGCATGCGGACAAGATCGATGTTGCGCCACTCGTTACGCCCCCCCACGACATAGGTCTCCCCGGCGCGGCCGTGCGTGAACGCGAGGTCCAGCGCGGCGCAGTGGTCGGTAACATACAGCCAGTCGCGAACGTTCAGCCCCTGGCCGTAGACCGGGATCGGCCGGTGCGCGAGCGCGGTTGCGATCACCGTCGGGATCAGTTTCTCGCGATGCTGGCGCGGCCCGTAGTTGTTGGAGCAGTTCGTGGTGACCACGTTCATGCCGTACGTGTGATGCCACGCGCGCACGAGGTGATCGCTTCCCGCCTTCGACGCCGAATACGGGCTGTTGGGCTCGTACCGGCTCTCCTCGGTGAACGCTCCGGCCTCCCCGAGCGAGCCATACACTTCATCGGTGGAGATGTGCAGGAACCGCTTCGATGCATCCCCGCCCCATGCCTGCCGCGCCTCCTCCAGCAGATTGAACGTCCCGAGGACGTTTGTCAGGATGAACTGCTCCGGGCCGCGGATGCTGTTGTCCACATGGGACTCCGCGGCGAGATGGAAGATGCCGTCCGGACGAACCTCCTGCACCAGAGCGCGCACGGCATCGCGGTTCACGATGTCGATCTGCCGGAACTCGTGGCGCGGATCGCCTTCCAGCGACGCCAGGTTCGCGGGATCGGCCGCGTAGGTAACGGCGTCCACGTTGACGATGTTCCAGGAGGGATGGCGCTCCAGCAGCGCCAGAATCAGATTGGAGCCGATGAAGCCGTAGCCTCCGGTGACGATGATGCGCAGCGGCTCGCCGCCGGTGGTGCTATCCATCTGTGCGCCCTGCTGCATGAGTCACATTCGGCGTGAACGCTTCCAGGATGGTGGCGCGGAACCACTCGATGGTCCGGCCAATCCCCTCGGCGAACGCCACCGCCGGCTCGTAGCCCGTGGCGGCGCGGAACTTTTCGATGGAGGCGAACGAATGGCGAACATCGCCAAGACGCGGCTCCGCATGAAGCGCCGCGACCGACGTACCCAGCCCCTCGTTCAGCGCCTGCACCAGACGGTTCAACGTGATGCGGTCATGACACGCAACGTTGAACACCTCCCCCGCAACGCCGCTCTCCGCCTGGGCTGCAAGGAAGTTTGCGCGCACCACGTTCTCCACGTAGGTGAAGTCACGCGACTGCTCGCCATCGCCGAAGATCGTGGGGCTGTCGCCCCGGCTGATCGTCTCGATGAAGCGCGGGATCACCGCGGAGTAGAGACTGTTCGGATCCTGGCGGGGTCCGAAGATGTTGAAGTAGCGGAGCGCCACGGTCTGGAGTCCATACAGCCGGAAGAAGACCTGGCAGTAATGTTCGCCGGAGAGCTTCGAGACGGCGTACGGAGAAAGCGGCGTGGGAGTCATCTTCTCATGCTTCGGCAGTTCCTCCGTGTTGCCGTACACCGAGGAGCTGGAGGCGAAGATCACGCGCCCAACCTTGCAGTCGCGCGCGGCCTGAAGAACGTTGAGCGTTCCGTTCACCCCAACCTCGTGCGTCGTAATGGGGTCGCGAATGGATCGCGGCACCGACGGAAGCGCAGCCTGGTGGAAGATCACATCCATCCCTTCCACTGCCTCGCGCACCAGATGATAGGAACGTACATCACCCTCGATCAGCTCGAGCCGATGATCGATGTCGCGGAGGTTCTCGCGCTTGCCGGTGGAGAAATTATCCAGGACGCGCACGCGGTCGCCGCGGTCGAGCAGAGCACGTACGAGGTTGGTGCCGATGAATCCAGCGCCGCCGGTGACAAGACATTCCATGGTGCCGGTTCCCTGGTTCGTTACTGAATCGTGGCGGTTGCGGCAATCGCCTCGCGGAGCGAATCCGCCACATGGCCAATCATCTCCCCGGTCAGCTCCGGATACATCGGGAGCGAGAGCAGCGTCCCCATCTGGGCGCATGCAACCGGGAAGTCGCCGCACTGCGCGCTGCCGAGATAGCCGTAGGCCCCGGTGAACGGCAGAGCGGTTGGATAGTGAATGGAGGTAGCCACACCGCGCGCCGCCAGTTCCTTCTGCAAATTCTCGCGATCGGCAACGCGCACCACATAGAGATGATACACCGGCACGGCGTGTTCGGCAACGGCCGGCGTGATCACTCCTTCGACGCCGGCAAGCAGGCGGTTGTATGCAGCGGCCACGCGACGGCGCTCCTCGCTCCACGTGTCCAGATGGCGCAGCTTCACGGAGAGCACCGCAGCCTGGATGCCGTCCAGCCGGCTGTTGCGCCCCTCCATGATGTGCTGATACTTCACCAGGCTTCCATGATCGCGAAACGCGCGCGCCCATTCGGCCGCCTTCGCATCGCGGAACGTGATGGCGCCCGCATCGCCGTATGCGCCGAGGTTCTTGCCCGGATAGAAACTGTAGGTGGCCGCATCGCCGAAGCTGCCGACCATCCTCCCCTTGTAGAGCGCGCCATGAGCCTGGGAGGTATCCTCGATCACCAGCAGGTTGTGCGCCCGCGCGATCGCCATGATCGCGTCCATCTCGGCCGGATGGCCGTACAGATGCACCGGCATCACCGCCTTCGTACGCGGAGTGATACGGCGTTCGAAGTCCGCCGGGTCCAGCCCGTAATGATCCGGCTCGCAGTCCGCAAACACCACGCGCGCTCCGGACCACGTGACGCCCTCGGAGGTCGCGATGAAGGTGTTCGCCGGAACGATCACCTCATCCCCGGGTCCCACGCCCAGCGCCCGCAGCGCGATCTCGATCGCATCGGTGCCGTTGCCAACGCCCACACAGTGCGGCGCGCCCGTATACGCAGCGAACGCCTGCTCGAAGCCGGCCACGGCCTTACCGCCGATGAACGCCGTGTTGGTGACGATCTCCTCGATCGCCGCGTCGATCTCGGGTTTGATACGCTGATACTGTGCCTTGAGGTCGACGAATGGGATCTGCATGTTCAACTTCCAAAGGGTAGATGTATCCGGACCGGACACAATTTACACGAATAATGGCGAGTTGGTTATCGTGACGATACGCCGTGGCATGCACTGTATCGTCACCGGATATGCCGTTGAGAGTCGCCGCACTGCGGCGCGTTCGGAAGGCTGCTGCAGGGCCGGCCGCGGCGCTGCGGCATGCGGAGCGGAGGCTGCGGCGGATCACGCCGGCTGCGGCGCGCGGCAGAACTCCGCGATGGATGAGGCCACGTACTCTATCTGCCCAACCGTCAGTTCCGGATACACCGGAAGCGCGAGCACTTCGGCGGCGGCCTTCTCCGCAACCGGGAAATCACCCGGCCTGTAGCCCAGATCGGCGAAGCATTCCTGCAGATGGAACGGCACCGGATAGTACACCTCGTTGCCGATGCTGCGCGACGTGAGCCAGCCGCGCAGTTCGTCGCGGCGCTCCGCCCTGATCACATATTGATTGAAGATGTGGTGATGCTCCACACCGCTCTCCGCATATCGTTCCACCGGCGCGAGCACGACACCGTGCACGCCCGGCTCCGATGACGGAGTTCCATCGTTCAACCCCAGCTCCTTGAAGTGTGCGTTGTAGCGCGCTGCATTGGCCCGGCGCGCGGCGCTCCAGCCGTCCAGATATGGGAGCTTCACGTTCAGCACCGCGGCCTGGATTTCGTCCAGACGGAAATTGCCGCCCACGACGGAGTGGTAGTAGCGGCGCTCGCCGCCGTGCACGCGCATGATCTTCATCCGCTCGTACAGAGCCGTATCGTTCGTGGTCACCAGGCCGCCGTCGCCGAATGCACCCAGGTTCTTCGAGGGGAAGAAGCTGAAGCAGCCAACGGTGCCGATGCTTCCCACACGCTTGCCATTGCGATAGCGCACGCCGATCGCCTGCGCCGCGTCCTCGATCACCGGCACCCCATGCTCGGCGCCCAACGTCATGAGCGGATCCATGTCCGCGCTCTGGCCGTACAGATGCACCGGGACGATGGCACGCGTGCGCGCCGTGATCGCGCGGGCAACGGCAGCCGGATCGATGTTGAGCGTATCCGGCTCCACATCGACAAGCACCGGCTTCGCACCGAGGCGCGCCACGACGCCTGCCGTGGCGAAGAAACTGAAGGTCGGGACAATTACCTCGTCCCCCGTACCAACGCCCAGCGCCATCAGCGCAAGGAGCAGCGCATCGGTGCCGGAGCTGACGCCGAGCGCATGGCGCACCTCCAGGTACTCCTCCATGGCGCGCTCCATCGCCGTAACCTCCGGGCCGAGAATGAAATACTGGCTGGCGGAGACGCGAAGAACGGCATCGTCCAGTTCCTCCTTGAGCGAGGCGTATTGTGCTTTCAGGTCGAGTAAGGGAACGGTCATCGGTTCAACGGTTCGAGGATCGTGAAGGGGTGCGCGGAACGGGAGAGCCCCGCACCACGCCTTGCAGCCTGCAAATATATGGAGCGCCGCGGCACCGGCATTCCGAATCACCCCCGATGTTGGTGAGGAATTGAGAACGGAGCGCACGAACCGGGAACAGAGCGGCAGGAACGATTCGAACCGGACGCTCCCCGTATCATGGGCTGCGCAGCGGAGCGCAGCCACCGAACCGGCATCGCCGTGCGCCGCGGGAACGGGGTTCGGACCCCGGGAATCATGATGGCGACGGCAATCCAATCCACATCCTTATCAGAATGTTTCGTATGTTTGCCGGGCGCTTCCGGGCGCTGGAAACCACTACCCTGTTGTATATTGAACGTCTTGAACCACGCGGATGTGGTGAAATTGGCAGACACGCCAGACTTAGGATCTGGTGCCGCAAGGCGTGTGGGTTCGAGTCCCTCCATCCGCACCAGCCGGATGGGACGCCGCTTCGAGCGGCATGGTGCCTCCGGACAGATACGGCCCCTCGCCGGATACGGCGAGCCCCAACCGCACTCGAGTGTCGGGCCGGAGGCGGGGCTTCACGGACAGGCTCGGGACATCGAAGCAGGGAACGGTGGCACGGGCGCGACGGCATTGCCCTGCCCGGCATGTACGCCGCACCTCCACCACCTGGAACAACCGGTACAAACGATTCAACACATAGAACGTAGTCAGCAAGGATAATGGAATCAACGATCCGCCAGACCAATTCGGTCAAGTTCGAGCTCGATGTAGCTCTCACCAAGGACGAGCTCAACCCGTATCTCCAGAGCGCATATCGCGAAGCGCAGAAGCATGCCAATCGTCCCGGCTTCCGCAAGGGGCATGTTCCTCTCCCGCTCATCAAGCAGTTGTATGGTGCATCGCTGGACAAGGAGGCTCAGGAGGAGGCCGTGCAGAAGGAGTTCGCGAAGCTGATGGAGGAGAGGGAGATCCGCCCGGTAGGGCAGCCGGCGATCACGAAGCTGGACCGTACGGACGATGGCGGCCTCGCCTTCACGGTGAGCTACGAGGTGCTTCCTTCGATCGATGTGACGGACTACAAGGGTCTGCCGGCGCGCCGCATCTATCATGTGGTAAGCGACGAGGAGATCGATACCGAACTGCAGCGCATTCGCGAGAGCCACGCGCAGCAGGGCGAGGAGCCGGCCGAGTCCGTTGCGGACGAGAATCACACCGTGAAGCTCACGATGCAGAAGCTGGAGAACGGCGAGCCGGTTGAGGGGAATGTGATGAACGACGTTCCGGTGTTCCTTGCGCGCCACGACATCAACCCGGAACTGAAGGCCTCGCTGCTCAATACGAAGGTGGGCGATTCGTTCCGCATCGACCTGCCGACCGGTGAGGGCGGCACGCCGAACAACTACGAGGTGACGGTGGTCTCGATCAACCGGATGACGGTGCCGGAGATCGACGACGCATTCGCCGTGCAGCTTCTCGGCAAGGATGACGCCGTCGCCGAGGATCTTCGCAACGCCGTGCGCCAGGGAATCAATTCCGAGTACGAGAAGCGCTACAGCGGCTACTTCCGCGACGCGCTGATCAATGCGCTCATCGAGCGGAACCAGTTCGAGGTGCCGGACGCGTTCGTGGGCGAGGTCCTTCGCTCCTTCATCGAGGATATGAAGCGCGGTCCGAAGAAGGAACTCCCGCCGGACTTCGACATGGCGAAGTTCATCACCGAGACCCGTCCGATGGCCGAACACACGGCCAAGTGGGCGCTGCTCCGCGACATGATCATCGAGAAGGAGGATCTGCAGGCGGACGACAGCGACTACGAAGGCCTTGCCGAGATCGAGTCGCAGCGCACCGGCATCGATACCGAGACGCTCCTGAACTACTTCCGCAAGTCGGACAAGATCCGCGACCGCATCCTCGCCGAGAAGGCGATCCAGTTCCTCGAGGACTACGCCGTGATCGAGGATGTCGAGGATCGCACCATCCCGGCTCCGGAACCGCACGTCCATACGCACGATCATGAGCATGAGCACGGCCATGAGCATGACCACGATCATGAACATGACCACGAGCATGAGCACGGACATGAGCATGAGCATGATCACGAACATGAGCATGACCATGAGCACGGCGGTGACCACGAGCAGTAGGCGCTGAGCGGATCGCGCGGCGATTGCGCCGCGATGAAGGATCGCCACGCCCCACTCCGCCGGGGCTCGCGACCACCACCGGTGGGCCAGTGCAGAGGAATATCCCGACACTGTCGGGGTCGAGATCCTCGCGAGACGGGTTGGAGCTTCGCACACCGGAGCCGCTCCGCGCTGCATCGACGTTCCGACGCGGAGATGATGCCGGCGAAGCAAGCGGCACCGGCCCCGCGGATCTGCCGCATGGCGGCGGCCGGCATGTGGATAACCCGCACGCTGCCGGAGCATTGCCGATAAGTTTGTGCAACGGGAACTAAGGGCCCGCCTTGTTCGTCTTTCCTGAAGTTGCCGCCCGATCCGGCCCGCATGCGTGCCTGCGCCTGCGTCCGGCGATCGAACGCGAGAGGGCCAGCCCCCGGCGGAAGTCGCGGCACGATGCCAGGACAATCCCGATATCTTTTACGGACGTACCATGATCATTCCACGCATTGTAGAACGCACCGCTCGCGGTGAGGAAGTCTGGGACCCATTCAGCAGGCTCCTGAAGGAGCGCATCATCTTTCTCGACGCTCCGATCTCCGACGAGGTTGCAAGCATCGTCATCTCTTCGCTCATCTTCCTCGAGTCCGAAGATCCCGCGAAGGATATCATCATGTACGTCAACTCGCCGGGAGGCTCGGTGAGCGCGGGCATGGCGATCTACGACACCATGCAATACATTCGCCCGGACATCTCCACGATCTGCATCGGCATGGCGGCCTCGATGGCGCAGGTGCTTCTCTGCGCCGGCGCAAAGGGGAAGCGGATGGCGCTCCCCAACAGCCGCATCATGATGCACCAGCCCTCCGGCGGGTCGCAGGGACAGACGAGCGAGATCGAGATCTATCTGAAGGAGATGATCCGCAATCGCGATCAGCTCTACAACATCATCTCCGTTCACTCCGGACAGGATGTGGAGAAGATCCGCCGCGACGCGGATCGCGATTACTGGATGTCGCCGCAGGACGCCGTGGAATACGGTCTGATCGATCGCGTGCTGGCCAGCCGCAAGGAAGCCAGCCAGTTGCTTCCGCAGATTCCGTCCACAACCAGCGATCAGCGTCTGCAGATCGAGAGTGAGCCCGCCGAACGGGCAACATCGCCCCGATAGGCTTCGCCGATGAGTGCCGCAGGCTTCGCCGGGGAGCGCCAGATGCGCTTCCTCGCGCTCGAACCCGGACACGGACACGGCCCGGCATCAGCGTATGCGATGCCGGGCCGGTTTTTCAGAGGCCGGACCGGATCGCAGTTTCGGGACGATGCCGATTCGATGGTATGCAGCACGTTCGCTGCCGATTTCATTGCTCGGTGCGATGGAGACCGCTTCCGCAGACAATACGGCCGGAGAATACGCGGACCCTACGGAGCCGAGCAACAATTTCTCCCCTCGCCACTATAACGCTATCTTTGCCGCATGGCCAATGATATTCACTCGATGCCGTCGGACATGGTGCGCTGCTCCTTCTGCGGCCGCACGTCGGACGAAGTAACCTCGATCATCGCCGGTCCGAACGTCTACATCTGCGACATCTGCATCCAGAACTCCGTGGAGTTGCTGCGCCAGAACGCGAGGCTGTTCCGTCCCGCGCAGCCGGAGCGGCGCCTGTCGCCGAGCAGCATCCGGGGCGCTTTGGATGAGTACGTGATCGGGCAGGAGTACGCGAAGAAGGTGCTGGCCGTGGCGGTGTACAACCACTACAAGCGCATCGAATCGCAGGAGACGCTTGCCGGCTTCGACGACGTGGAGATCGAGAAGTCCAACATCCTGATGATCGGCCCCACCGGCGTGGGCAAGACGCTCCTTGCGCAGACGCTCGCGCGGCTGCTGGACGTGCCGTTCGCAATCGCCGATGCCACGACGCTCACCGAGGCCGGCTACGTTGGCGATGACGTGGAGACGATACTCGTATCGCTCCTGCAGAATGCGGACTACAATGTGGAGCGGGCCGAACGAGGCATCATCTACATCGACGAGGTGGACAAGATCACGCGCAAGAGCGATTCCGCCTCCATCACGCGCGACGTCTCCGGCGAGGGAGTGCAGCAGGGTCTGTTGAAGATTCTCGAGGGAACGCGCGCGAACGTCCCGCCGAAGGGCGGGCGCAAGCATCCGGAACAGCCGTTGATCCAGATCAACACGCGCAACATTCTCTTCATCTGCGGCGGAGCATTCGAAGGGCTGGAGAAGATCATCGCGCTTCGCATGCGCAAGACCACCATGGGCTTCGGAAGCGAGGTGCAGGATCGCATCGAGGAACGCTCCGAACTCTTCCGCCACGTCGCCCCGGAGGATCTGATCAAGTTCGGATTGATCCCGGAACTGATCGGCCGCCTTCCGGTGATCGCACCGCTGGAACCCCTCTCCGACGAGGCGATGCGCGAGATCCTGACATCGCCGAAGAACTCGCTCGTCAAGCAGTATCGCAAGCTCCTCGCAATGGAAGGGGTGGATCTGGAATTCAACGACGAGGCGATGACCGAGATCATCGCCCGCGCCAAGATTCGCAAGACCGGCGCCCGCGCGCTGCGCGGCGTGATGGAGGAGGCGATGCTGGATGTGATGTACTCGCTCCCCGATCAGGAGGGGCTGAAGAAGGTGGTGATCACGCCGGAAGTGATCCGCCGCGAAGGGGATGCGCACTTCGTGTTCGACGACGCCAAGCGGAAGAGCGCCGCAGGATAGCCCCCATCCCGATGATGTGTCGGACGCCCCGGCAACGTTGTATCGTTGCCGGGGCGTTTCGCTTTCAACCATGCTCTGATGGCGGCATGCACGGACCGGGGCACGTCGATTCACGAATTCGCGTTCGATCCGCAGCCGCTCTCTCTTCAGGCCGCACCATTGTTTCATCGATGCAGGTAACGCCCCGGAGATCGCAGCGTGTGCAACATGATCGGCCGGGGCCAACCGACGGCGCCGGCCGCCGTGCATTCATGTCGGCGAGGGAACGGACAATGGAGAACGAACAGAGAGAACGGATACGGGAACGCCTTGAACGCCTGGAGCATGAGGAGGGGGTTCGCATCATTCATGCATGCGAGTCCGGAAGCAGGGCATGGGGCTTCCCCTCGCGCGACAGCGACTACGATGTGCGCTTCATCTACGTGCGCCGGCACCACTGGTACCTCTCGATCGATGCGGCGGTTGCACGCGACGTGATCGAGCTGCCGATCGACGATATCCTGGATATCAACGGCTGGGATCTCCCGAAGGCGCTGCGCCTGCTCCGCAAGTCCAACCCTCCGCTGCTGGAGTGGCTCTGCTCGCCGATCGTCTACCGGGCACATGCGCCGCTCGTAGAGCGGCTCCGCGCCATGGTTCCGGTCTACTATTCGCCCAGGGCATGTGCATACCACTATCTCCATATGGCCGAGGGGAACTCCCGCGCCTATCTGCAGGGGAAGACGGTATCGCTGAAGAAGTACTTCTACGTGCTTCGTCCGCTGCTGGCAATTCGATGGATCGAAGAGGACCGTGGTGTTGCACCGATCGAGTTTCAGCGCCTGGTGGAGACGATGCTGGAGCCGGGAGAGCTGCGCGATGCGATCGAACATCTCCGGCAGAAGAAGCTCGAGGATGTGGAGCTGGGAACGGGCCCGCGCATTCCCGCCATCAGCAGCTTCATCGAGAGCGAACTCGCCCGCCACGCGAACGGCCTTCGCGTGGCGCGAACACCGGAACGGGAGAGCGATGATCTGAACGCGCTGTTCCGGGAGGCGATCGAAGCAGCCTGGAGCCATCCGCCCGCCGAGGCGTAACACGGCCCGATAATGCAGAGCCGCAATGCCCTGCATCACCGGGTACCGTTTGAACATCGTCATGATCCGCATCGGAACGGATCGTACTACGATAGGATGGCATTACCGGTGCGCGGCGGTGCTACCGCATGCTGGCGCCGCTGCTGCGCCGGGATGCGCCGGGATGCGCCGGGATGCGCCGGAACGAAGCGGCACCGGGTGTGAGCCCTCAGTGCACCACCTCCTCCTCATCCTGTATGCATGCCGCGCACGGACCCGGGCCGTGATTGAAGTGAAGTTCGTAGCAGCCGTTCACCAGTGTCAGGCATGCACGCATGCAACAGCCACCGGGAACCGAGTAGTTGATGGTACAGCCGTTCACTGGAATGGTGGCGTATGTGGGCACGCCGTTCCGGATGCAGACCAGCATCTTGAAGGTTGCGCCGTCAACGCATTCGATCCGATAGGTGTTGCCCGGATCCACCTGATAGCAGATCTCGCAGTCCGCCGTGCGCATGCAGAACTCTGCGGTGCAGACATCCCGATCAACGATAACCGTAACCCAGCGGCAGCCGTTGCAGGTAATCTGCGCATGCACACGCGGCGCTGCCGTGAAGGCGATGGCTGCCAGCAACAGCGCTGAAACAATTGCGAGGCGGAAGTGTGAAGTGCGAATCATGATCTGAGCCTCCTCGATGATTGAATGGAGATGTGTAGAACGTGCCGGCGGGAGATGCCGAACAGGTAGAATGCCTGCGGACACGCCGGTTGGATTCATCGGCTGCGCCTGCCGAGGCCGCACAGGCTCGCGTCCGGACGGTTCACGGCCCGGTACCCATACGCTCGATGGCACTGCCTGCACTGATGCGGGAGGGAGTCCGGCGGCGATCCGCCCGGACGAAACGAAGCGGTGTTGCGATGTTGGGGAAGCCCCCGGACTTCCTCCGTTCGAGAGGAGCCGGGAGACAGGAATGAGAGCGTCTCGGCGGACGATCATCATTGAGATAAGAGCATTCGCCGATTGAAAATTGGACATGGCGCTGCGTGCGCTGCGCGCACCGGACTGCTGCATCGTGCTGCGCGATTCGGCGAAGAGATGCGTGCAGGAGGCAACTTTGTTTGGTCACGTGAAGCGCCGGGTGTATATTGAACCAACTTGAAAATCTTGAGGTCAAGTCCTGTGCGACCATGTCGTACCCAATCCCGTCAGGTCCGGAAGGAAGCAGCGGTCAGTATTGGCAGGTGCGACACAGTTCAGCTTGACCTCTTTTTATTTGTTCACTCAGTCCACTAACCGTGGCACGTCTTGGCGCAGATTGGTTGACGCCGCGCCGGGTGCCGAGATGGACGTGCGCGCGCCGGGTTCAGCAATGAACATCGATTCGCATCGCGCCCCATCTCGCCGCGCGACAGCGTCACCGCTGCCAGGAGAAAGGTTGTTGCTTTGCGTTGCCGATCACTGAATCCCTCGCGATTCTCCTCCCCCGGGGTATGTCGCGTCGATATGCGGTTCCCTCGCCCTCGATCCTACGGTCGCCAGCAACCCATTCCCATCGCTCTCCTCGCCGCGTTCCCTCCTCTCTCGCTCCAACACCATCCTGCTGGTTGCCCACGGCCTTTCGTACCCTTCCATGAAGAAAGAGATAGTTATTAACGCGACCTCGAGTGAGATCCGCGTTGCCATTACCGAGGACGATCGTCTCGCAGAAATTTTCCTCGAAGTTCCAGACAAGGAGCGCCATGTAGGCTCCATCTACCTTGGACGCGTCGAACGCGTCGTCCAGGGAATGAACGCCGCCTTCATCGATATCGGAGAGCCGCAGGATGCGTTTCTCCATTTCTCCGATGTCGGATCGGCGCTCGATGAGTTCAAGGATCTGCTTGACGAGCGCGACGAGGATGACGATGACGATCAGGAGGCTGCCGACGAGAAGGCCGCCCCGCGAAAGAGCGCAAAGGCATCGGCCCCGGGCGACAGGAAGTCCGGCAGCGACGCCAGAAAGAAAGATTCCAACCGCCATGACCGCCGCGGCCGCGAGCCGCATGATGCAGAAAGCACAGGCGAACGGACCGATGAGGGTGCACACGGCACTCATCAGGCCGAGCACCCGGAGCCGCGCGACAGGTCCGCGCGCCGTGGTGGCAAACCCGAATCCGGACGCGATGTGCGCCAGGGCGACGAACGCCGCAGCGACGAGCGCCGCAGCGATGAGCGCAGAGGCGATGGACGCCGTACCGGAGATGCGGAGGATGCCGGGGGCCCGCGCCGTACCGACGCCGCGCAGGCCGGCCGGAAGCCGGGCGGACGCGACGTGCGCGGAGGCGAGAGCCGCCGGCATGAGGAACAGGAGGAGCTTGACGGGACCGGCGCCGAACCGATCGATGGTGAGGACTCCGTTCAGACGGCCGGCGAGGAGGGATCGGAGGAACCCAAGCGGCGCAAGCGGAAGCGCGGACGCCGTGGAGGCCGCGGGCGCAATCGCCGGCGCGATTCCGAGAGTACGGCGGACGGCTCGCACGAGGAACGGGAGGGTGACGATCGCGACGACGACGCCGAGGAAGATGAGGACGCCGCTGAGCAACCGGCAGGCGAAGGCCGGCACGACGACAGCGGGCGCGGCCACGGGCCACACCGGCAGCGGGACGCTGAAGAGCGCGGACGCCGCAACGAACCTCCCCATCGCGAACGTGCGGACGCCGGAGCCGATGACGACGATGACCGCGATCGGGATGAGGATGACGATCGCGAAGATGGCGCAGGCCATGACGGCGATGCGGAGGACGATGAGCACCAGGAGAACAACGAACAGAACCGCGAGGGTCGCCGCAGGCGGCGCGGACGGCGCGGCGGCAGAAATCGCCGCAAGCGCGGAGGCGAACACGATCGGCCGGACGGCGCGCAGCAGACCACACCGAATGCTCCGCAGCCGCAGGAGCCGCCGGCCCTCGGCAGCGGCCGTTCCAGTGAGGAACGGCGCCCGGATGACCGCCGGCATTCCACCGACCGCGATCAGCGCAGTGATTCCGCACGGCGCTCCGACGGCGGTCCCCGTAATGGCGGCCGCGATGGCGCCCGCAGCAGCGGGGCGGATCGGGAGGGACGCCCGGCGCCGGAGCATCGCACGCATGGCGAAGAACGGCACGAGGGCCCGCGGCAGGTGGTTGCAGATCGCAGGCCCGAATCCCCCGAGAGCCATACCGGTGAACGAGCCGGGCATCGGGCGGAGGATTCGGGGCGCTCCGGCGGCGAACGCCGCGAGCATGATCACGCCGGGACGCCGCTGAGCGTCGAGGCGGAACACATTCCCGCCCGCGCACCGCGCGGCGGAAAGCAGGCGGCGGAGAACCCCGAAGGGGATACACCGGCGCCGAAGAAGCGCGCCGGGTCGCGCCGCAAGGAAACGCCGGCAGCCGGCGAGAGCGGTCCGGACGAGGCCGGCACCGGAAAGGATTCGACGCCCGGGAAGACGGCGAGCCGGTCCACGAAGAAGGCGGCTGCACCGCGCGCCAGGCGTGGCCGGGCCGGCGACGACGACGTGAAGGGCTCCACGGTGGATGCCAAGCTTCCGACGTTTCAGACGAAGCGTTCCGGTGAGGTTACCATCGCTCTGGAGAAGGGGCAGGATGTCATCGTACAGGTGACCCGCGAATCGTACGCATCCAAGGGGGTGCGTGTCACCACGAAGGTGAGCCTCCCCGGGCGATTCCTGGTGCTGCTCCCGCTCGATCCCGCAATCGGTATCTCGCGCAAGGTTCAGAACATGAAGGAGCGCCGGCGCCTGCGCCGCATCGCCAAGAGCATTCTTCCCGAGGGGCATGGCTGCATCATCCGCACGGTGGCGCAGGACAAGGACGAGGAGGTGATCAAGCAGGATCTCATGAAGCTGATCGAGACCTGGCGCGAGATCGAACAGAAGCTGAAGGCGAACGAGCAGCCCACCCTCCTCTACAAGGATCAGTCCATCGCCAACACGGTGATGCGCGATCTCTTCACGCCCGATACCAACCGGGTTGTGATCGACAACAAGGCGCTCTACAAGGAGATCCGCGACTACGTGGAATGGGCCGCCCCCGGCCTTGCGGACAAGGTGGAGTTGTACACCGGATCGCGGCCGATCTTCGACGAGTTCAACATCGAGCGGGAGATCCAGAAGATCGCCGATCGCCGTGTGTACATCCCATCCGGCGGTTACGTGATTCTGGACCAGACCGAGGCGATGATGGTGATCGACGTGAACTCCGGTCGCTACGCGGGCAAGAAGGATCAGGAGCTGAACTCGCTCCGCACCAACCTGGAATCCGCCCGGGAGATTGCCCGGCAGATCAGGCTGCGTGATATCGGCGGGCTGCTGGTGATCGACTTCATCGATCTGTACGACGAGAAGAACCGGAAGAAGGTCTACGACGAACTGAAGAAGGAAATGCGGCGCGACCGCGCGAAGTCCGTGGTGCTGCCGATGACGCAGTTCGGCCTGGTGCAGATGACACGCCAGCGTATCCGCCAGCAGGTTGTACAGACGATGTCCGAGCCGTGCCCCATCTGTTCCGGCAGCGGACTCGTACAGTCCAAGAGCACCGTTGCCCGCAACATCGAACGCTGGCTGCAACGCTTCAAGGAAGGCTCGCGCGAGTTCCGCCTCACCCTCACCGCAAACCCGATGATCATCAACTACCTCACCGAGGGAGAGATGAGCCGGCTGACGCGGATGATGCTGAAGTACTTCGTGCGCATCAAGGTTGTGCCGGATGAGTCGCTTCCGGTATCGGACTTCCGATTCTTTTCCACCAGGCTTCAGGCCGATATCACGGAGAAGTTCGCCGAGGACCCGAATGCCCGCAAGAAGGAGGAGAAGGCACGCAAGCTGGAGGCCAAGAAGGAGGAGGCGCGCAAGGAGGAGGAACGGCGCGAGGCGGCCGGCCGCGATGGAGACGAACGGCGGCACGACGAGCGTGGTGATGCGCGCGAGAAGCGCGGGTATGGCGACCGGAAGGAGCGCGGCGAACGTTCTTCGCGCGACGATCGCAATGGGCACGACCAGCGCGACAACAGAAAGGATCGGGCACCGCAGGCCGGTGCCGCTCGCGACGGTGAACGGCGTGATACCGAGCGCCGCGACCGGAACAAACGCGACGGCGAACGGAGCGGCAGTCGGGAGCCGAATGCGCACGGCGACCGGCCGAAAGGGCCGGATCGCCACGGCGAACCGGCACAGAAGAACGAACGTCGAGGCGAGGAACGCCGCGGCGACGAGCGGAGAAACGAGAATCGCCGCGACGAACGCCGCGCTGACGATCATCGTAGTGAGGGCCGCCGCCCGGACGAGCAGAGAGGCGAGAAGCGTACGCACGACGATGCGCGCGCAGGCGAACGGCGGGCGGACGAACGTCGAGGCGACGAACGCCGAGGGGACGGCCGGCGCGGTTCCGAACCGCGCGCTGCGGATTCCCGCGGCACCGGACAGAGAGACGGACAGAGAAATGACGAGCCGCGGGGCGAACGGCGCGGCGATGAGAGACGCAGCGGTGAACGGCGCAACGATGAACGGAGAAGCGGCCAGCATCCCGGCGATGCACGTCATGCGGGGGGACCAAATATCGGCGAGCGGCGGGAGGATGCGACGCGGAACGATCAGCAGGATGGTCGTCGTCCGGAAGGACGGCAGGAGGATCGGCGCAACGATCGCCGGCGTCCGGAACGACGGCACGAGGGGCAGGAAACGGCTCCGCATGGCGCCGATGGGCCAGCAGCACGCAGCACGGGCGCTCCACGCCCGGAACGCGAGCGGCCGGAGCAGAGCAGCGCACCGGAACGGAGCGCACCCGTGGTAGAGCCCGCGCATGCGGAGCAATCGCCCGCACCCGAACCACGCAAGGGTACGAGACGTGCACCGGCACCCCGCAAGGGCCGTCATGAGGCACAGCAGGTGCTGCCGCTGACTGCACCGGCTCACGAGGGTCCGGCGGTTGCGGCAACGGAGGAGCAGGCGCCGGCCGTACGCACTCCGCGAAAGGGACGGGCCGGTTCGACCGGATCAACCGGCCGCACGAAGCCGGTGCCGGCTGAAGGCGCCGCCGTGGCACCCCAGGTGGAACCGCAGGCGGAGCCGGCGCAGCGCCCGAAGCGGCAGCCGCGGCGCACGGCGCTGCCGGAAGGGACCGCTCCGGAGCCCGCAGCCGGCAGCGAAGCGGAACCGAAGACACGCAAGGCGCGCGCACCGCGCCGAAGCAAACCGACCGGAGACGACTCCGGCACCGAGTAGCCGCAGGTGCGGCATCCCTGACGGCTCAGATTATCGATGGCGCCGCGGACGGATCCGACCGCGGCGCCCCCCTTCAACAAACGCTCGCGTCGTTGAGCATCTCTCATCCTTCCGAACTCCGATCCCGCGTGCAGTCCATCACGATTCTCGGCGCAACCGGTTCGATCGGAACGCAGACGCTGGATGTGGTCCGGGCGAACCCTGACCGGTATCGAGCCGCCTGCCTTACCACCAACCGGAACATCGAACTCCTGGCCGATCAGATCGCAGAGTTCCATCCCGACCTGGTGGTGGTGCGCGAGGAGCGCGCCGCCCAAGAACTGCACCGCAGGAATCCCGGCCGCGTGGAGATCCTCGTGGGAGACGAAGGGCTTCTCCGGGCTGCGACCTACCCGGGCGTCGATGTGGTGATGAGCGCAATGGTGGGGTTCGCCGGCCTGGTGCCGACCATCGCCGCCATTCGCGCCGGCAAGCGCATCGCGCTTGCGAACAAGGAGACGCTTGTTGTTGCCGGCGAGCTGATCAACTGCCTGCTGAAGGACTACGGCGGCACGTTGATCCCCGTGGACAGCGAGCACAGCGCGATCTTTCAGTGTCTGGCCGGCGAATCGCCCTCGGAGATCGAGCGGATCATCCTCACCGCATCCGGCGGCCCCTTCCGGGAACTCCCCGCGGAGGAGTTCGCGACGATCACCCCCGAACGCGCACTGAAGCACCCAAACTGGAGCATGGGACCGAAGATCACCATCGACTCCGCAACCCTCATGAACAAGGGGCTGGAGGTGATCGAGGCGCGGTGGCTGTTCGATGCGCAACCCGATCGGCTTTCCGTGGTCGTGCATCCGCAGTCCATCATCCACTCCATGGTGGAGTTCATCGACGGATCCGTGAAGGCGCAGCTCGGACTGCCGGACATGCGCCTGCCGATCCAATACGCCCTCGCCTATCCCGAACGGATCGCCAACACGCACCCGCGCCTCTCGCTCTCCGCGATCGGAACGCTCACATTCTTCGAGCCGGACACCGGCCGCTTCCCCGCCCTGCGCCTTGCCTACGAGGCGCTGGAACGAATGGGAACCGCTCCGGCGATACTCAACGCAGCCAACGAAGTTGCCGTTGCCGCCTTCCTGGATGGAACCATCACGTTTACCGATATCCCCCGCCTGATCGAACGCGCGCTCACGGAGATCCCCGTGCGCGATGCCCCGACACTGGACGATATCCTCGCCGCGGATACAACAACCCGCCGGACTGTTCGTTCATATACGGGCTGTTGACAAACAGAACGCCTGAAGACGCCGGCCGGAGCTCGTGGACGGCGCGCGGCCAACGCCCGGCAGCCCTGCGACACGCGCTGCGCACGCGCTGCGACACGCGGCGCCGGCAACCGCAGCGAACGCGGATCGGAAGGCGCGAAATCGATGAAAAGGAGCAGTGCGGTATCCGCTGCCACATTTTACCCTGTGGCATTATTGCTCTTCCACTATTTTTACCGGCGATCGGTATCCGGCCTCGCGGCCGTATCGCCCTGATCGGGCCTCACCCCGGGAACGCTTCGCAGCAGCAATCGCATTCATCATGGTATTGATTGAACAGATCCTGTCGTTCATCGTCCTGGTTGGCATCCTCGTGTTCATACACGAGCTTGGCCACTTCCTCGCGGCACGATGGACCGGTATGCGCGCCGACGTGTTCGCCGTTGGCATGGGCCCGCGCCTTGTTGGATGGAACAAGAAGACCGGCTTCACGTTCGGCAAGCTTCCGGCGAACCTGGAGCTTGAAGGGCACACGGACTATCGCATCTCGGCCTTTCCCATCGGCGGTTACGTGAAGATTCTCGGGATGGTGGACGAGAGCATGGACACCGACTTCGCCACCCGGCCGCCGCAGCCATGGGAGTTCCGATCCAAGGGAACGCTTGCCAAGACGTTCGTGATCTCGGCGGGCGTGATTCAGAACATTCTCCTCGCCATCGTGCTGATGTTCTGCCTGAACTATTTCGGCGGCAAGGACTATCAGAACACCACCCGCATCGGCGTGGTGACGCCGAACGGGCTGGCCGATCGCGCAGGCTTCAGGACCGGTGACCGCATCGTTTCGGTGAACGGAACGGCGGTGCAGTACTTCGATGAAGTCCCCCGCCAGATTCTCGCGGGCGGAGACGAGGCAACCGTAGTGGTTGAGCGCAACGGAACGTCCGTACCGCTTACGGTGCGTACCGGCGCCGATACCGGCGCGGCCGCGCTCGATCTGGTGCCGGAGAAGTCCGAGATCAACATCGTAAAGGTGCACGACGGTTCGCCCGGTGCGGCTGCCGGCATCAAGGCCGGCGACAGGATCGCGACGATCGACGGGCTCCCCGTTGCCTCCGTTGCCCGTGCGATGGAACTGATCAAGTCGCACAAGGATCAGGACGTGCGGCTCACGGTAATTCGCGGCGGCGGGATAACGCCGATCACCGCTCATCCCGGGCAGGACGGGTTGCTCAATATCGAACTGGAGCAGAAGTATCTCGGCGCGATGTATCACCGAAGCTACTCCTTCACCGAATCGATCGCCGCTGGATGGAACGAGGCCTGGTCCTTCGCGGGAGGAACGTTCGAGATGATCGGCAAGCTGATCACCGGACACGCCCGGCTGAAGGATTCGGTTGGCGGCCCGCTGAAGATCGCGGTCTACGCACAGCGCGCCGCGAGCGAGGGGATCCCGGAGTTCATCAAGTTGATGGCGCTCCTCTCGATGACGCTCGCATGCATGAACATTCTTCCGATCCCCGCCCTCGACGGCGGCCACCTGGTGTTCATCATTATCGAGGGGATCATACGGCGCGAGGTGCCGATGAAGCTTCGCATGGCCGTTCAGCAGGCAGGATTCGTTCTGCTCCTGATCTTCATGGTCTTCGTCCTGGTTAACGATTTCCGGGGATAGCCATCCAGTGCTCTCCCGATAGGCGTCGCGCCGCGTGCGCAACGCTTCTGCAATGAAGCGCGGTTGATGGCCGCGCTTCTCCGTTACGGAAACATCGGCGCGCAGCCGCGCGCACTCCCCTTCCTTCTTCAGCCTGTGAATCCGAATCTCCGCATCCTGGTTTCGAACGACGACGGCATCGACGCACCCGGTATCTTCGCGCTGGTCACGGCGCTCCGTTCGGTCGGGCATGTGGACGTCGTTGCCCCGATGACGCAGCAGTCGGCCGTTGGGCATGCGCTCACGGTTGCGCTGCCGCTGCGTGCGATTCGCCGCGAGCGCCAGGGCCAGCCGTTCGGCTGGGGAGTGAGCGGCACGCCGGCGGACTGCATCAAGCTGGGAACGCAGCATCTGCTGGAGGCGCAGCCCGATCTGGTTGTCAGCGGCATCAACCACGGGCGCAACACCGCCGTGTCGCTGATCTACTCCGGCACGGTCTCGGCCGCCACGGAGGCAGCGGTGCTCGGCATCCCCTCCATCGCGATCTCGCTGGACGACGTCTCCGACGAGGCGGACTTCTCCGCCGCGGCGCTGGTGGCGCAATGGATCACGCCGATCGTTGCCGAACGCGGCCTGCCGCGCGGCGTTCTTCTGAACGTCAACGTCCCGCGCCTGCCGGCCTCCGAGATTCGCGGCATCCGCGTTGCGCCGCAGGGGGAATCGTACTGGAACGACATCTACGAGCGGCGGCTGGACCCGATGGGCCGCCCGTACTACTGGCTGAGCGGGGAGCATGTGCTGGTTGGCCCGAAGGAGAGCGACGACGGTCTGCTTACCGACGGCTATGTGACGCTCACGCCGGTGCACTACCGTCTCACGGAGGAGCCGATGCTGGCAACGATGCGCGGCTGGGGAATCGAATCGGAGAACGGACTGCTCCGCTCCCTCTCCGCGAACGCCCCGGCCGGGTCCGGCAGGTAATCGTCTTCAGACCGCGCACACTTCAGGCTTCGTGCAATGTTCGACAGACTGGATCGCTACATCGTTCGCCAGTTCATCCTGACGTTTCTCTTCGGGATGCTGGCGTTCATTGTGATCTATGTGGCGGTTGACCTGATGGAGCACCTCGGGGACTTCTTCGACCACAAGGTCCCCACCATGGTGATCGTGCAGTTCTATCTCTATCAGGTTCCGGACATCGTTCACCTGATCGTCCCGATCAGCACGCTGCTCGGGAGCCTCTTCACCATCGGCCGCCTGGACACCACGCACGAGCTTACGGCGATGCGCGCAAGCGGCCGCAGCATGCGCCGCGTGGCGCTGCCGCTTCTCCTCTGCGGCCTGGTGATAAGCGGCGGCATGGTCTACTTCGACGGATGGCTGGTTCCGATCTCGAACAAGCGACACTTTGCAATCAACCGCCAGTATCTGGGGCAGGATCTGATCACCGGCCAGCGCAATGTCTTCCTGCGCATCTCCGCCAACGTGAATCTTCTGATGGATTACTTCGATCCGGCCAAGGCGGATGCACACCTTGTCAGCATCGAACGATTCGATACCGCGGCGCGCATTCCGATCTCGAAACTGCAGCGCACGTCCCCCTCCGCCTACGGCTTCACGGTAGATACCGCCACCACGTTGAAGATCACCGAACGCATCGATGCATCGGTGATGCACTACGATTCGGTAAAGAAGATCTGGGTGCTGATCGGCGGGATCAGCCGGAACCTGCAGGATCCGGACAAGGTGGTGGCCACCAGCTTCGATCGCCGCGAGCTGCCCTCGCTTCCGATCACGCCGCAGGAGCTGAACCTCTCGCAGGAGAACATCAACGAACTGAGCGTGGAGGAGTTCCGGGAGCGGATCGAACAGGAGCAGCTTGGCGGCCGCGACGTGCGCCATCTGTGGGTGGACTACTACTCGAAGTTCTCCTTTCCCTTCTCGGCGATGATCGTGATCTTCTTCGGCATCCCCTTCTCCAGCGGCCAGCGCAAGAGCGGCGCGGCCGTTCAGATTGCGATAACCGCCCTGGTGAGCGCCATCTATCTGGTGCTGACCGAGATCAGCAAGACGCTCAGCTATGGCGACGCGGTGCCTCCGGTAACGGTGGCCTGGCTGGTGAACGTGCTCTTCCTGCTGGTAGGCTCCGCGAACCTGTTCCGTGTGGAGCGGGGATAACATTCTGCTACGATCGGCGGCGGCGCGTGTGGGTCACAACAGGGGCGCCTCGATTGTCGTTGTATGGCCGGAGTCGGTTGTACAGCATTCTTCAGCGGCAGCGGCGCCACAGGACCCGAGTGGCCGCCCGCCGGTTCAATCCGACCCCATCGACCGATGATCTCGTACGCCGACGCGCTTCGCATCGTTCTCGAAAACGCAACCCGCCGGATGCCGGAGGAAACCGTGCCGCTGGTGCTTGCAGCGGATCGCGTGCTTGCCCGGCCCGTTGTTGCTGCGGAGGATGTTCCTGCCGCCGCCAACTCCGCGATGGACGGCTATGCGGTTCATGCCGCGGATGTCGCCGGGGCGCAGGCCGGCGCACCACGGAAACTACGGGTGATCGGCGAGGCCTCCGCCGGAGCCGTGTACGCCGGAACCGTCGGCGAGGGAGAGGCGGTGCGGATCATGACCGGCGCGGTGATTCCCGCGGGAGCCGATGCCGTGGTGGAGGTGGAGGTTACCGACGAGGCCGATGGGATCGTGGAGATCCGCCGCGAGGTACGGCAGCGGGAATCGATCCGTGAGGCAGGCGAGGATGTGCGCGCGGGAGCGACGGTCATCGAACCGGGGAAGACTCTTCACAGCGGCGATATCGGCCTGCTGGCGGCCGTTGGAGTGGTGAACGTTCCGGTACGCGTCACGCCGAAGGTGGCGATCCTTTCCACCGGCAACGAGATCGTGGAAGCCTTCCGCGTTCCGGGCCCCGGCCAGGTACGCAACAGCACCGGACCGGCGCTCTACGCTGCATGCGCCCGGGCCGGCGCCGAGCCGATCGATCTCGGGATCGCACGCGATGCGAGCGGCGAGATCGAGGAGAAGCTGGAGGAGGGTCTGCGCTACGACATCCTCCTCACTACCGGCGGCGTCTCCGCCGGACTCTACGATCTGGTGCAGACTCTGCTGCCGCCGATGGGTGTGGAGATTCTGTTTCACCGGGTGAACATCCGCCCGGGCCGTCCGATCCTCTTCGGACGCTTCGGCGACGCCGCGAACAGAACGCTCGTCTTCGGGCTTCCGGGCAATCCGGTCTCCACGCTTGTCACCTTCGAGCAGTTCGTGATGCCGGCGATTGCCAATATGCTGGGAAGAAGCGACCGGCCGCGCCGCGTGCGCGCCACGCTTGCCGGGCCGATCCGGAAGAACGACTCCAAACGCCACTTCGTGCGGGGCATTCTGGAGACATCGCCCGACGGTACGCTCGCGGTCTCCGCAACCGGCCAGCAATCGAGCGGCGCCATCAGCTCCATGAGCCTGGCCAACTGCCTGATCGTGCTGGACGAGCAGACGGGCTCGCTGGATGCAGGAAGCACCGTCGACGTGGAACTGCTTTATTGAACCGGCACTCGGCCGCGCACGGCCAAGCCGGGTCTCACCCGCAAACGCCCGTGCCCGCTCACCCATTCGCTCGTACGACGTACCGGCCCATCGGTACGATAAATTTTCTTCGGCGCTGCAACAAACGGGCGCCGGATGGTTTGTTGCAGATGCCGAGATCCGTTCTCGGCAAATCGCTGCCGGAGCGGTAGCTTGTGCAGGCTCGACGGTTTCCTTCACGACACTTCCACACCAATGCGGCGCGAACCGCTGGTGGATTGCTGCTCGCGACCTCACGGCCTCTTCCGTACCCCGTACATGGGCTCGCTCCCGGCTTCCTGTTGTTCGAGTACTTCCCGATCATCTCTGGACTCTCAGTCATGCGCCAGTACCTCCGTCTCGCTCTTGCTCTGATCGTCGTCTCGGCGGCCTGCCTCGGCACGGTTGCAGCGCAGCCGGCCCAGAAACTCTTCGAACTGCTTCCGCCGTCGAAGACCGGCATCCACTTCGCAAACAACATCACCGAGTCCGAACAGTACAACGGTGTCAGCTACACCAATGCGTACAACGGCAGCGGCGTTGCAGCCGGCGATGTAAACGGCGACGGGCTCGTTGACCTCTTCTTCACCGGAACGCAGGTCACCAACCGGCTCTACATCAACAAGGGGAACTGGCAGTTCGAGGACGTCACCGTCAAGGCAGGCGTAGCGGATTCAGCCGGCGTGGGGCGAGGCGTGGTGATGGTGGATATCGACGGCGATGGCGATCTCGATATCTACGTCTGCCGCATCAGCCATCCCAACCGGCTCTACATCAACAACGGCGACGGCACCTTCACCGATCGCGCCAAGGAGTACGGTCTCGACTTCAGCGGCCACAGCGTGCAGGCGACGTTTCTCGACTACGACGGCGACGGCGATCTGGACATGTACCTGACGCTTACCGGCGCGGGCCTTGGTGAGTACTACGCACGCTACGGCCAGAACGACCGCTTCTTCCGGAACAACGGCAACGGCACGTTCACCGATGTGACCAAGGAGGCCGGCATCGTTGATCAGGGCTACGGCATGAATGTGCTGGCAACGGACATCAACGACGATGGATGGCCGGACATCTATGTCTCGAACGACTTCGAGGAACAGGACAAGGTCTATCTCAACAACAAGAACGGCACGTTCACCAACATCCGCGGCAATGTGATCCGGCACATGAGCCATTCCTCCATGGGATGCGACGCCGCGGACTTCAACAACGATGGCCACATCGACATCGTGACCCTGGACATGCTGGCGCGCGATCACACGCGCGAGATGAAGCTTTCCGCAACGCTCTCGGTGTTGAGCCCCATCTTCGACTCCGCCCAGGTGCCGCGCAATACGCTGCAGTTGAATCGCGGCAACGGGCTGTTCAGTGATATCGCCGGCAATGCCGGCGTGGATGCCACGGACTGGAGCTGGCCCGCGCTCTTCGCCGATTACGATCTGGACGGCTACAAGGATCTGTTCATCGGCAATGGAATGAAGCGCGACATGACCGATCGCGATGCCTCCTATCGTGTGGTGCCGGGAACCACGAAGATGGATCTGATCAGACTGTTCCCGCAGAACCCGTTGGCGAGTTTCTGTTTCCGGAACAATCACGATCTGACGTTCAGCGACAGTTCCAACGCGTGGGGGTTCGACGGCAAGTACTTCTCCTTCGGCGCGGTATACGCCGATCTCGACAACGACGGCGATCTGGATCTGGTGATCAACACGGAGGATACCACGGCACTTGTCTACCGCAACAACGCGGTGGAGCAGCATCGCGGGCACTATCTCCAGGTGCAACTGGACGGCACCGCAAAGAACCGGTTCGGCCAGGGGGCGCGTATCGAGCTTCGAACCGATGGGAAGTATCAGATGCTGGAGCAGTCGCCGGTGCGCGGCTACCTTGGCTGCGTGGAGCCGAAGCTTCACTTCGGGCTGGGCGCGGACACGGTGGTTGGCGAGCTGAAGATCAAATGGCCCGGCGGCAAGGTACAGCGGCTGTACAACATACACGCCGATCAGGTGATCACGCTCCATGCACGCGATGCGGTTGCCGATACGGCGAAGGCCGTGCCTCCTCCAACGCCCGTCTTCACCATGCTGGAGCCCTCCAAGTGCGTCGCCTATTCGCATCAGGAGAATCTGTACGACGATCTGAAGAGGGAGCGCCTGCTGCCGCGCCGCATGTCGGAGAACGGCCCGGGCATGGCAGTTGGAGATGTCAACGGCGACGGTCTCGAAGACATCTACGTAGGTGGTGCCGCCGAATACAAGGGGCACATCCTGCTGCAGAATGCGAACGGAAAGTTCACGCTCTCCGCGGACAGCGCCGTGATCGGCAGGGACTCCGCGTCGGAGGATATGGGAGCGCTCTTCTTCGATGCCGACGGCGACGGCGATCTGGATCTGTACGTGGTCTCGGGCGGGAGCGAGTTCGACAACTACTCCCCCGATCTCCAGGACCGGCTCTACATCAACGACGGCAAGGGCCACTTCACCAAGTCGGTCGGCGCGCTCCCCACGGAGACGGCCAGCGGCTCCTGTGTCGTTGCGGCGGACTATGACGGCGATGGCGATCTGGATCTCTTCGTTGGCGGCCGTCTGATACCGGGGCGCTATCCGCTGCCGGCAACCAGCGCAATCCTCCGGAACGACGGCGGCAGGTTCACCGACGTTACCGCGCAGGTATGTCCGGCGCTGAACAAGATCGGCCTGGTATGCTCCACGATCTGGACGGACTTCGACAACGACGGCAAACTGGACCTGGTAACCACCGGCGAGTGGATGCCGGTACGCTTCTTCCACAACGACGGCGATCACTTCACCGAACTGCACAACACCGGTGTGGACTCCATTCGCGGATGGTGGAACAGCATCGCGGCCGGCGATTTCGACAACGATGGTGATATGGACTACATCATCGGCAATGTCGGCGACAACTGGCGCTACAAGCCGTCGCCGGATGCGCCGATAAAGCTGTACGCAGCGGACTTCGACGGCAACGGCTCCATCGATCCCCTCATTACCTACTACGACCGGGCCTACAAGAAGGAGTTCCCGATGTTCGACCGCCTGCGGTTGAACTCGCACATGCCGAAGATCCAGGGAATGTTCAAGACGTTCTCGCAGTACGCATCCGCCACGATCGGCGACATCATCCCGCATGCCAAGCTGGACACGGCCTTTACGGTATCGGTCAACGAATTCCGAAGCTGCTACCTGGAGAATCTGGGCAACGGCAAGTTTGCCATGCACCTGCTTCCGCAGATCGCGCAGATCGCTCCGGTGTTCGGCATCGCCGTGGAGGACTACGACGGCGACGGCAACCTTGACGCGATCCTCACCGGCAATTTCTTCGATGGCCCGGAGCCCACCGTGGTGCGCTACGATGCAAGCTGGGGCCTCGTGTTGAAGGGAGACGGCAGGGGGAACTTCACGCCCCTCTCGCTGGAGCAGAGCGGCATGATCGTCAACGGCGATTCCCGCGGGGTTGGCCTGCTTCGTCTCGGCAAGGGAGCCAGCACGAAGCTGTGTGCAATGGTGGTGAACAACTCCGGGCCGCTGCAGGCATTCCAGCGGGACGTGGCGGCCAACGGAGGCAGGCTCTGGACGCTGGACCGCGGCGTGCGGGCCACGCATGCCATCATCACCCTGAAGGACGGGCGCAAGCGGCGCTTCGAGTTCCAGACCGGCAGCGGCTATCTGACGCAGAGCTCGCCAACGCTCATCGTGACCCCATCGTTCGAGTCCATGACCGTGTACAACGGCAACGCCGTTGTCAAGGAAGTGAAGTTCTAAGTACTTGCGAAGAAGTATCCTGATATGCTCTGAAGAGCACGTTGGGCCGGAGTTGTACTCAGGCCCCATTCTTCCGATGACGATCGCGGAGTCACACTCCACGATAACAGATGAACAGCATGTTGGGCCGGAGTTGTACTCAGGCCCCATTCTTCGATGAAGATCGCGGAGTCACACTCCGCGATAACAGATGAACAGCACGTTGGGCCGGAGTTGTACTCAGGCCCCATTCTTCGATGACGATCGCGGAGTCAAACTCCGCGATAACAGATCGAAGTGCTATCGGGAATCAATTCCCTCTGTACGTAGAATGCAGCCTGCGAGTGGTAACCGAAGCGGCCGCGCATCGCTGTGA
>DASZRW010000052.1:0-80445 GCA_035549015.1 Kapaibacterium sp. (SeqCode) | reverse complement strand
GGCGGTGGTCCAGTCGAGCCGGAGCGCGTCCGCCATCTCGGTAAGGTTGAACGAGCTCATCTCCACCGGCTCCACCTGGCACGCCGTGCTCCCCTTCAGCCCGAAGTACGGACGGATCATCGGTATCCACGAACCACGAGTGTACGTGTTGATGGTCTGTACCTGACCGGTATAGTTGAGGTGCGGGTAACCAGGGTTGTTCGTGAGCGTGATCATCGGATTCCATCCACCGGACTCCGTCGTCACCTCGTTCCAGAAGCGGTTCTGCCGCATCTCCGGATGGGCGGCGATGCTGTAGTTGCCCACGCCCGGAGGCGGTCCCGGCGAGACGATGGTGGTGATCTGAGCCATTCGGCTCGCGTCACCGCCAAGTTCGATGCCGGTCTGCCCAAGCTGTGCAACCGTCGCGAAGTAGATGCCCGGCTCGGCCACATACGGTGTGTCGAGCATGTAGGTCACGAACTGGTCGAAGTTGAACTGACGGCCCGGAACCGGGAACTGAGCAACGCCCTCACCACGGCGAGCATACGCACGCGTGGAGGCTACCGGCGCACCGGAAGGCGGATTGTTCACGTTCGTGCCGGCCGGCTGCTTGTAGATCGAGTAGAGGATATTGTCCTGCGACTGGTTGGACGCACCGTAGTACGCCTGGAAGCCGCGGATGGTATCACGCGTCAGGATGCGGAACTGCATCGCGAAGGTACCCGAGCTGCTGCCGCCCGAAGGACCGTAGGGCGAAGCACCCGTGCCGTCCTGGTTGGTCGGCGGAATCAGGTTCAAGCCCTTGCCGACGAGCTGTGCGAAGTTCTGCACATCGTTCGTGCCATCGTCATACGCAAACGTTGCACCAAGCTTCAGCTTGAAGTCCAGATAGGTGACATCGTTGGCACTGTACGAGTCGAAGTTCTGCGGCAGAATGCGCGCCCAGATACGGTAGTCGGTCGTCGTCGAAGGCGGCGACTGCGGGGTCACGGTGATGTTCGCACCGCAATCCTGTGCGTCCCATGTCGGGAAGTTCTCGACACGATCACGTCCGGCCGGAACCGAGATGATCGACTGATAGCGATAGTAGCTCCAGAAGCCCGGCGGCGGCGGCGTGGTACGATTCTCGACGTACATCGCCACACCGAACGTGGTTGCGGCCGTTGCGCCGTTGTTGCCGATCTTCACCGACAGCGGAATTGCGCGGGCCTGCGATGCCGGGGCCTCGGTGTATGGCCAGTCCACACGGACGGCCGTCACTTCAACCTCTGGCTTGTCCGGCTCCACCAGCATCACGTTGTCAACGTAGAAGTTGTCACCGTCATCAGCCGGCGAGCCGAACGGATTGCCGTCCATCTTTACCTGGCTCCGGATACGGAAGCGGAACGTCTTGTTGCCCGGGTTGGCCTTGGCCCAACGGCTCGGGATGGGAATGTATGCACGGTTGAACTCGAAGTCCTTGCCGGCATCGAACTCATCAACAATGATCTTGCCGTTGGTGTCGAGACCCGAACCACCGCCGCCACCGAAGACTCCCCAGCGCGGCGACGTGGCACCCCAGTTGATCACATCCTGAATGCGGTTGAACGACGGCGTACGCCACGATCCGCTCTGGATGTTGACGATGCCGCTCAGACCATCCTGGCTCGGCTCTGCAAACTCGACCATGAGCTTGTCAGGAGTCTGGATCAACTGATCCTTTACCGTGTTGTACACGGCATGCTCCGGACCAACGCGGAGGTTGTCGCTGAAGCCGCGCGGATAACCGTTCTGCTGGCGACCGGAGCGTTGGTAGGAGAGAAGGAGGATCGGATTGACGACCGTCTGGCTCAGGTTGATCGGGAAGGAGATAAGAGTATCGCCACACAGAGCACCCGGAGCATTGTTCTTGTAGAAACCACCCGCTGCATCGCGGCGGTCCAGAAGAGCCACCGGCGAATTCAACTGGCGCGTCTGCGGACCGGCCACGCCTCTCGGCGGCGGCGGGTTGTAGCAGTTGGCCTCACCATCAACCACCGATGTACCGATCGAGACCCAGTTCTTCACCGACGGGATGTCACCATCCTCGGGCGAGGTATCGAAGTCGCTGAACGTGTTGATGAACGGAGCCTCGAGGCGCTTGATACCGAACACGCGAATGCCCGTGGTATCGTCGAACGGCCACATCTGCGAGTAGTTGGAGCCATTCGGAGCCTGGTCAAGCGCGATCACCTCGGCGCGGAAGCGGCCAAGCTGACGCGGAATGTTTGCATTGGTGATGTACGGATCGAAGCGGATCGTGTCCACGTTCTTCTGGCTTCCAGGATAGATCGGGAAGAGAGTATCCGTAGTCGCCGTACGCTGATAGACCGGAGGATTCGTGACATTCACGAGGTCACGAATGCGGAAGATCACGTTGAAACGAATCGGCTGCGGCGTGATGTTCACCGGGCCGACATTGCTGGAAACGTTCTGCACCACACCAACCGGGCGGATAACGCCAAGCTGTGCATGGCCAAGAAGCAGCTCGTAGTTGTCGGGAACCGAGCCCGCCGGCAGATCCACGTAGGTGCCGGGAACGAACTGGCTCGGCGTCTGGAACGTTGCGCTGAGAACGCGGACAACGTTCTTCCACTGCTTGAAGAGGATCGCCATTGCGTTGTGCGGCGTACCGAACGAGTTGCCGTTCACATACACTGCACCACCGAAGTCTGCATTGGCCAGGTAGTTCGTGAATTCACCGTCGTGGCTCTGAACGCCGATCGTTGCGTTGGAACGATACATGATGTTCGACGGAACGTTGATCACCTGCGACTGTGGCTCGGTCCACTGACCGCGGAAGATCACGTAGTTGAACTGGATCGTGCTGTCGCTGCGATCGAGCACCACCTGGTAGTTCGCACGAAGCGTGCGCCCCTGAACACCGGCCACCGTATTGAGCAGCGGGATGTTCTTGTTGCCGATCATGGACTGGTTCACATAGTAGATGACGAGCTGATCGCCGCCGTTGCGAAGCCAGTAAACGCGGCCGAAGTCATCCGGCTGCTGCGAGATCGGATCGAACTGCGAAAGTTCCGTGTCGTCCCACAACGGGGCGATCACCGAACGAAGCGAGGGCTGCGGGAACTTGGCGTTGTTGCCGCTCAGGATACCTGCATCCGGCGCATTGCTGTTGTTGAGTGCAACGTACTGGAAGCCGTAGTTGTCCGGCGTCGGATCAACCAGCGGATTCGAAACGCGCGGGCGGACATCGTCGAACACCGGCTCGTAGTCCACACGGTGTCCCTGCTCGTCGTACTGATAGCGCCGGTTGCTCAGCGCCACGAGGCCGTTGGTCGAAACGTAGAACGAATCGTACTTGCGGCCATAGTAGTAGAACGGGAAGCCGATGGAGATAGGACCCGCGAACGCGTTGTCGGTGGAGTCCGACATGTTGTTCGGGTTGCGGAAGTACTCGTATCCGTTGCTCTCCGGACGTGTCCAGAAGGACGGAACGCGCTGATTCGGACCCGACACAACACGATGCCACTGCTGAAGCAGTGCGCCCGTTGTGTCAATGAAGTTGTAATTCGGGGACCAGGGTGGTCCCGTCTGCGGGGCATCGTTGTCCGTCACGTAATAGCCCGTTGAGAGGGGCGCCTTTTGTGGGGGGCCGTCGGGATACGATCCACCATTGGGATCGCTGCGACGCTGCGGCTCGACACCGCCCTGATCACCCCCACCGCCGGCAAGCGCTGCCGCTGACGGAATAGCAAGAGCAACCGCGCAGAGAAGTAGTAGAACCCTTCGCATTAGCTGCACTCCTGTAAAGGTTTGAAGGTTAGCTGGATCTATCTGATTGATGCTGTATCTCTATTTCGTGCGATGCACACTCAGGCATCGGGCCTGAACAGACGGGCTCCGCAGTTTCAACAGGCCGGTAATTGCCCGTGATTCACTGCAGAGCTGGCAACGAAAGGTTGCGAGAATCGCGAAATTTCCACTGAAAGTCAAGAAGTTTCTCCCCAGCCGAGTGCCCGGAGTCTGCATCGTGCGGCATCTAACACATCGGCAGATGCTTTTGTTAGCAGCGGCCGAACATCGGTTGGAGATTTTTTTTCGGCGGGGTTGGTCGCACAAGACGCCACAACCCCCGCACGTATGACACGACGGGGGCCAGCAGTCCGGCTACCTCAAATCCCTGTGGAAAGGGGGTGGGTCGGGGGGGCGCAAAAGCCGCGACAACGGCACCAACCCGCTGTTGCAGCCACATATTCAGAGTATGAGGTCCTTGCCCGGGCCGCATTATAAGACAATGATCCGGTTTGCCCAAACAGAGCAATCACCTCGTTCGAAATCATTTGTCGGCCCGCCCGAATCGTTTTGCCGGCTTCGCTGCCCGGCCCCGGGTAGAGAAACCGTCCGCCCCTGCCGGAGCGGATGCAGCTCGGAGCAACCGGCACGGGTCCTGCTGATTCGGGCCGAACCGTGCAGCCCCGCCCGCTGACACCCCGGGTGACATTCCGTGGTGAGTTGTGGGGCAATTCGGTTATCGAACGCTGTTCTGGAAAGGATCGCACCGTTCGCTATCTTTGGATGCTCCATGGGATTTCACCGCTCGCCCCGGTGATGCGCTCCGCGGCGCGCAGCCTCACTCCCGCTTCTGCTCAGGCTCGCCCTCGGGATTCCCCCATGCATCGGGTGGGCCGATGCATCACATCAACCCGGTATACCGAACTACGGAAGCAACACATATGAATCCCCTGCACGAACTTCTCCAGCTTGGCCAGTCGATCTGGTACGATTTCATCAGCCGCGACTTTATCGCTTCCGGTGCCATGAAGCAACTCGTGGATCAGGGGCTGCGGGGGATGACCTCCAATCCCACCATCTTCGAGAAGGCAATCGCCGGCGGAAGCTCCTACGACGATCAGATTCAGGAACTGAGCCGTGCCGGACACTCCACTGCGGAGATCGCCACAGCGCTCTTCGTGGAGGATGTGAGGAATGCATGCGATGTCATGATGCCGGTATACGCCGAGTCGAATGGCGGCGACGGCTTCATCTCGATCGAGGTAAGCCCCACGCTCGCCGCGAAGACCGATGAGACGCTCGCCGAGGCGCGCATACTCTGGAGCCGGATCGACCGCCCCAACCTGATGGTGAAGATCCCAGCCACGCCGGAGGGAATCCCGGCCATTCGGCAGTGCATTGCCGAAGGGATCAACATCAATGTGACGCTCATGTTTTCGCTCCGGCAGTATCGCGATGTGGCGCTTGCCTACATCGGAGGGCTGGAGGATCGTGCGGCCGCCGGCCACGCCATCGATCGCGTCAACTCGGTTGCGAGCGTCTTCGTCAGCCGCATCGATACGATGGTTGATCCGATGCTGGAACGTATCGGCACACCGGAGGCGCTCCAGCTGCGCGGGAAACTGGCCGTCGCCAATTCAAAGCTCGTCTACCAGGAATTCAAAACGCTCTTCAACGGTGAGCGCTGGGAGCGTCTGGCCGCACAGAATGCCCGCGTTCAGCGTCCGCTCTGGGCCAGCACATCGGTGAAGAACCCGGCGTATCCCGATCTGCTGTACGTGGAGCCGCTGATAGGGCCGCACACGGTGAATACCGTACCGCCGGAAACGCTCACGGCGATCCTGGATCACGCCGTACCGCGCCTCTCGGTTGAAGATGATTGCGCGGGCGCGGCGGCGACGGTGGCGGCAACGGCCGAGGCCGGAATCGATATCGACGCCGTGATGGCTACGCTTATCGCGGAGGGTGTGGAGAAATTCGTGACATCGTTCAGCACACTCTTCGGCAAGCTCGAGGCAAAGCGCGCACTGCTTGCCACGCAGACCCTCTGACGGCATTCCCCGGCATCACTCTCCCGGGTATGCACCGGCAGCTTGATATTGCGTACTGCAAAGTGTAGCTTTCCCACAGGCAAATCGTGACAGTCTTCGCGTTAATCAACAACGTCAACGAAGTAGTGTTGAAGGAGGCCTGCATTCGCTACATTCAGCCCCATACCCGACGACGCTCCAGCCGGAGCTCACAGCGGGACGCTTGGTGGCAACAAGGTACTGATCCTCAATCAGAACTATGAGCCGCTTTGCGTCTCGAACGTACAGAAGGCGATAATCCTGCTGTGGCTTGGAAAGGCCGAGATTGTTGAGGTGCGTCCCGGACGCACCATCCGCACGGTACGCCACGCCTTTCCATTTCCCAGCGTTGTCCGTCTCTCGCTTTATATCCACATGCCATACAAGAAGGTGGAGCTGACGCGGAAGAACATTCTGCGCCGCGACAACCATCGATGCATGTACTGTGGCAAGACGACACCCCCACTCACTGTCGATCATGTGCTGCCCAAGTCCCGCAGCGGCGGAGATACCTGGGAGAACCTCGTCTGCGCATGCGTGCGATGCAACAACCGGAAGGGAAACCGCACGCCGGAAGAGGCAAACATGAAACTGCGCACGCGCCCGTTTCGGCCCAACTACGTCACGTTCATTCGCAATGTGGTTGGCACCATCGCTCGTGAATGGGAACCGTATCTGTTCATGAACTGATCGGCTCGAACGACACGTAACCAACAGTATGCAAACAGGCGGGTTTCCGGGGATTATCCTCCGGTTGCCCGCCTGTCGTTTATGGGCCCTTCGAGCACTTGCTGTTACCCGTATGTGACCGATAGCTTTCCGGTAACAACAACGGTACAGGAGGCAGCAGCAATGGCACGGCGGAAGAAGCAGCGTCAAACGTATTCGGAAGTGGTGAAGCTTCGTGAGAAGAAGAAGAATTGCATCGATCGCCCGGACATACATTGCTCACGATCTGGTAGGTGAACTATACCTTTGGAAGAAGAAGCAATGATGTGAAGAGGATGGTCGAGGTGCACGGCATCACCCCACTGTCATCACCCCCCATCACGGAGACGTAAGGAAGTTGCTGACCGGCTCAACCTTCCCTGTTCGAACATTTCGTCGAACGATTTGGACAGTGGAGTCTGCTATCCTCACCTGCTCATGATAGACGTAGGCCCCATCACCTGACCAGGCCATCCCTGAAAAGAACCATGCCGCCGAGCAATTCCGGTAAGCGTTGATATAGTCCGGGAACACACGGTAAAGTTGGCACTGTGTCGGGCTTCCAGGAGGGAGATCGATGATGCCAAGAGCTGTGACCTTCTGTTGAGCGCGGAACCGTGTTCCGGTTAGATCAGCATCCATTCGGAAGGCAAGCCAGTTCCCATCGGGTGACACACGATTGCCCCCTGTTACCTGCACAACACCAGCAGGCAGCGAAAGGTCTTCATGCTATCAATATTTGCCATATGCCCAACTCTGATCCTGGCATTGTGATTCGTCCCTTCGTTGCTGATGACTACAGACCGGACGCAACGACGATGACGAGTGGACCTGCCGATGCCACCATGCCCCGCAGCTGTTACCGATCTATTACATACCTGTTCCCCGGTACATCGATCGGCGGTCTTCGGCCGACCACATGAAGCGGCTCGTCAACATGGAGGTTCCGCCAACGATCCCGAGCGCCGGTTTTCACAACGGCCCCCCGGTACACTTTCTTTTTACACCATCACGTCGTTATCGCTCCATTGAGCCTCGTGGCTGGCATGATCGCATTCCCCGCGCCACTCCGGGAGAATGCCGTCGCAGCGCTACGGGTATTCAAGCCGGCCGGACACTCGATGCCGGCAGATAAGTACTTGCGAAGAAGTATCCTGATATGCTCTGAAGAGCACGTTGGGCCTGAGTTGTACTCCGGCCCCATCCTTCCGATGACGATCGCGGAGTCACACTCCGCGATAACAGATCGATGTGCTATCAGGAATCAATTCTCTCTGTACGTAGTTGTCGGATGACTGGGAAGGATTGCAATGAACAATCATCACATTCCACTCGCCACTCCGGATACGACTCCGGAGGAATTTCATTACAACGAGAACCGCACCGTCACGGCGTCTGCCGGCGGCAACACGGAACGCACGCTGGAATATGATGGCGGAATCGCGCCGTCCGCCTTCCCGCTCAGACAGATCGGATTGCAGGATGCGGAGCTGTTCGCTTCACCGAACGAGATTATCCAACCATACCTGCATGCCGAGGGAGTGGACCAACTCTATCACCGGCTTCTCGAACGTACGGAGCTGCGGCACGGTCCGGCACTCGTGCGCGATATCCTTCGCCTGCTCTGGGCCTCGCGCAGCGGACGTTCGCATGATGAACTGGCAGCCTTTGCCGGACACGGGGAACGTCAGGCTGCCGGCGCACTCGAAACGATCGGGAACCATCTGTTATGGGATGATAATACCGTGTCGCTGTGCGGATCGTTCCGCAGTGTTGTGTGCGAACGCTATCTGCCGACGGTGGAACTGCAGCAGCAGAGTCACTTGGTAATCGCAGAGCATCTTGCACATGGCCCTCGTACGCTTCAACGCATCGCGGAGGAGCACTGGCAGCTTCATTCGGCCCAGGCATGGAGCCGGCTTCTGAGCACGATCCTCCGGCCCGAGTCTCCCCTCGCCCTTCATGAGGCAGGCGGAACGGACGAGTTGTTCCGGTACTGGGACGCACTCGTGAAGCACTACGACCTCGCGGAAGAATACGAGGCAAGCCTGGAGGCATTTCGGAGCGGCGGGCGGGAGTGCCTGCATGCAGCAGCGCTCTTCCATCTTCTTGGCGAGTTCCATCGCGATCGCGGCGACGCGGAGCAGGCGGAGCGGCTTCTGCGCCGCTGCATGACGATTCGCCTGGCAATTCGCGGAAGCGACGAACGGGCGGCTGAGCTTGCGTTCGGCGACGACGTCCTTGCAGAGCTGGAGAATTCCGCCGCAGGAGGAAAACACTTGCGGGAGCGGAACCCTGCCGAGAACGAACTTCGGAACCTTCTCCGTCCGAACGCAGCGCCATACCGTGCCGTGGGATCTCTCGAGCGCCGGGAGGCGCTGCAGACTTGATAACCCGCTGCACCCATATTCATGCAGGGCATGAGCTGTGAAGGAAGGGAACGGATGGGTGGAACGGCTGAAAATCCGCCCGATGAAATGGCGGAAATACAGTCCGCCATCGATCGGCATCATGCGGAATATCATCGCCTTCAGGAGCACGATCCCCGCCGCCGGCCTCTGCTGCTGGAGATCGGCAGACTGGTGATGAAGCGCTGCCATCAACGCCCCTACCGCTCCCAACGCCGGAACGAGAGTGGACATGCAGATCCACCGGAGGATGCGGAGATCGACGTGCGTGCGCTCGAAATGCTGGCGGCGCACTCCGCACGGCGGCATCGATATCCATCCGCCCTCGAATGCTACTTCCAATGCGTGCGGCTGCTGGGATCTTCCGCGGATCCAACCACGATCGGCATCATCTGGATGGGAGTAGGATATGTGTACGGCGGGATGGGGTGGATGGATCGGGCACTTGAATACTATCGCAGAAGCGTAGACTGTTTCCGGACCGCAGCCAATCACTATCTCGAGATAACAGCCCTCTTCAACATGGCCGCCGTTCTTTGCCGCATGAGGGAGTTCTCCGCTGCGCTCCCCCACCTTCTTCGATGTCTGATGGTATTCGAGGAGCTGAACGAGCCCAACGCCGTCGCGGCATCGCTTGCCCTGGTTGGGCACGTCCATGAACAGATGGGGAATATCCGGGAGGCGCTCAGCCATACCCGACGGGCACTTGCGATACCCGGCCATGAGGAGAACCCCATACTGCACGGCACCCTTCTTCTGAGCCTCGGCTCCATTCACCATGCCGCCGGACATCCGGACCTTGCACTCACGGCGGTCGAACGTGCGTTCGAGATAACCGAGGACGCCGAGTGCGGAGATCTCCGCACGGGACTGCATGCAGCGGCCGCGCTGTTGTATGAGCAGGTAGGAAATCCCCTGCAGGCACTCCGCCATCATCGCCATTACATGGAACTGACTCGCAGGGCCCGGCACACCACGCAGCATTCGGCGAGGGAGATCGAAGCGCGGTTCGAGACGGAGAGGACGCAATGCGAGCGCGATGCATACCGGCTGCAGGCCGAGGAGCTCCGCCGGGAAGTGTACGACAAAACGCGCGAGCTGGCGGCGATGAGCCTGGACCTGGTTCAGAAGAACGAGCTTCTCGGAGAGATGCGGCGACGGCTTGTGCAGATGGTAGAATCCCCGCACGAGAGTCCGGCCGGCGTCATCGAACCGCTGCTCTCGCATCTCACGGCGACAATGCGTGCCGATGGCGGCTGGGGACCGTTCGAGGATCGCTACAACGAACTGCATCATGATTTCATCCATACACTGGCCGATCGCTTCCCCTCGCTTACACCAACCGAACTGAAGATCTGCGCTCTGACCCGGATCGATCTCTCCACCAAGGATATCGCCTCGATCCTCTTCGTCACGGTTCGGAATATCCAGAACCATCGCTACCGCATCCGAAAGAAACTCGCACTTCATCCCGACATCAATCTCGCATCATTTCTCACCGGAATATAGATCGGGATTTCGCTCACCACCCGGCGCAATAGATACCGTACACGGCGTCAGGAATTTCACGCACCGGGCTGTAGTGAATTTCCCGACACGAAATTCATGGATACCCCACAGCTATCCGTTCGATACATTGCGCTGAAATAATTCCAGAGAGGATGCTGCCGCAAATACCCGCACCGGCCGGCGGGGCTCCGCATCGCACGAGCGCAGCGTGTATGGGGCAGCGTAGAGACTTTACCTGCGCGCAACCAACTCTCCCGGCCGCCTGGGACACGGGAGGCAGCCCGTGCGGGGCCGTCGAAAATCGGCGCGATATCTGCAGTGGAATATTCGCGATCATCGGCGCGGTACATGCGGTGGAGTATTATTGGAGTAGCACACCGCTGGCCGTACGATCGCATATTTGTCGCGCTTTTTGGAGAGGCCGCCGCGAGGTGGCAGCCAGGACGTTCCGACGCGACCGGCTCTATAATTCAAGCGCAGTAATTGCAGAGCGATCGATCGGAATACTTGGCAGAGGCAATGAAATCTTGGTCTGTTCAACGTTGTGGCGTGCAAACAGGCGCACGAATCATCGGGAGCAGATCGCAATCAACTACTCATTGGGGGTTACGTTTCATGAAGAAGTTCCTTTCGCTTGCCGCACTGGCAATCGTTACCTGCGGCGCGGCATCCGCGCAGACCGGCATGGGCGTCTATGGCTCTTCCGCATCGGCAACCGTTTCGGGCACGGTCACGTTCCCTGTAACGATCGCTCGCTGGCACGACCTCACGCTCGGGACGATTCTCCGCACCAACGCCGCGCAGAATCGCTCGGTTGATCCGCACGATGCCACCAATGCCGCGCATTTCAAGGTGCTCGGAGACGCCGGTGACCTGGTAAACCTGACTCTGGACGGAACGGTGACGCTTACCAACGATCACGTTACCACGACCGGCGAATCGGTGGCCGACGGAAATACAAACACGATCATGCTGACCACGGTCCGCACGTTCCGCTACGTTGACGGCGATCAGGCCGGCTCCACGACGTGGCACACACCGTTCGCTCTCGCCGGCAACGGCTACAGCGACGGCGGCGGCTCGATCTCCGGACTCGATCCCGGCCAGGGGCAGATGAATGTCTACGTGGGCGGCACCTACACGATTGCCGCCGATCAGCAGCGCGGCAATTACACGGGCATGCTCAACGCCAGCGTGGCTTACGCGAACTAGTCCTCCTTCATCATCCGGGCTGGACCTTGCCACGGATGAGACCAGGGACCGATGGCGTGCGGCGGAGCAATCCGGCCGCACGCCATCGCTTCCGGAGGATCCCGGGTTGCAGACCCATCATCACAACAATTCGGATGCACATGAGAATGCCGCACATACTGCCTGCCCTCCGCAGCACAATAGTTCTTCCGTTGTTCCTCTTCGCAACAGCCGGGCTTCATGCCCAGATCAGCGTTACGCCAACGCGTGTCATCGTTGAATCATCGCAGCGTTCCGGCGAGGTACTGGTGTTGAATCCGCTCGATCGGCCCATGGTTGTAAGCACCCGTGTGATGTTCATGGTGCTGCGAAACGATTCCACCGGCGCCATCGGGTACGATTCCACGCTCCGCGGCAATGCACGTTCGTGCGCGCCGTGGGTGAAGGTGTTCCCCCATCAATTCACCATGGAGCCCAATACCAGGCGGAAGGTCAGGATCATGATCTCTCCTCCCGATTCGATTCAGGATGGAGAGTATATGGCTCGCCTGGAATTGGCCGGTCTGCCGGTGGATCGCGTCGCAACGGTGGAGCTGGACACAACCACCGTGCACACGAAGGTCAACGTCCGGTTGGCTTTGAACATTCCGGTGGTGTATCGAAAAGGGAAACTGATAACCGGGATCGATCTCAATGTGATCGGGGCGCGCCCGTTGAACAATCGTATGCGTGTGTCGCTGGGGCTCACCCCAACCGGCAACAGCATCTACCGCGGCACACTCTTCTCCACAATCATTGCAGCCGATGGCGCCCAGGTGGCCCGATCGGAGACGCAATTCGTGGCCGAGGTTCCATACATCTACCCACTCGACTTTCCAACGCTGGCTCCCGGGCAGTACACGCTGAGCATCGAATCGCGAACCGTACGCCAGGGCACCGCCGGCGAGGCCGTGATTGCCGCCCCGCCGTCGCGAGGGGAGTTTCGCCTTACCGTTGACGGATCGGCAATCGAGGTCGCTGCACTTCATTGAGGATCAACCATGATACAGGCTGTCGCACGTACTCGCAGCAGCCGCCGGATGGCGGCACGAATTCTCCATGTAATGACGATCGGAGGAATGCTCACAGCAGGCATCCTCTGCTTGCCGGCATCCCTGCACGCGCAATCGCCGCTGCAGGTGCGGGCGGTCACCGGGCTCTGCTTCGGCTCGATTCTCCGTACCGGCGCATCCCTGGTACAGTACTACAGCAGCAACGCGGCGATGTTCGAGGTCACCGGCGAACCAGGCGCCGACATCCTGCTGAAGATCGAGGCCTCCGAGCTGACACAGCCGAACGGCCCTGCGGAGCGGAGGCCTCTGGATCTGACAATCGTGCCGGAACTCTGCGCCTACAGCACGGATAACGGTATGAGCTGGACGCCGTTCAATTCACGGCTCCTGTGGCAGCAGGTTCATTTTCCATCGGGCGGCCGCGGCCCGAGCACCATCATCGTTCGTGTTGGCGGGCGTGTGTCGGCACATGCCGATCAGCATCGCGGCAACTACGCCGGCTCCATTACGCTCACCGCGGTTCACAAGTGACCTGCGGCCCGCGGATACCGGCCCGGCTGGCACTTGCCATCCTGCTCGCAGGACTCGCATGCGTCCGTACGATAAGCGCACAGCCTGCAGGACATGATGGCGTAAGTGGCAACCCGATGATCGATCCGGCGGCAACCGAGGCCGGGTTCGTGCATCTGGTTCTGCCCGGCGTGTTCTCGCGCGACTTCACCACCCGGTTCATCGGCGATACTCTTCTCCTCGGCTTCACCGCCCTGTCCAACTCGCTCGGCATCATCAATCGCATCTCCGATAATCTGGATACGCTTTCGGGCGAGATGCCGCTGGGACAGGCGTTCACGATTGTCCTCAGCAGGGGAACGTTCGTCCGCCGAGGGAGGGAGGAGGCACTGCCGGCCCGATCGGTGACGGTGATCGACAACGAAGTGTTCGTGGAGGCCCGCACGCTGGCACGTTGCATGGCCCTTCAGACATCATTCGACCTCTCCGAGCTGACGTTCGAGATCGTCCCCGACGCGCGCATCCCGGCGGTGGCTCGAGCGCGCGACCATCATCTCTACTCAATGCTGGGGACGTCGCAGAACGGCGCCGAACCGAGAGAGGCCTCCATCCACCGGGAGATTGCCGGATCGGCCGCGATCCGCTGGGGAATGCTCAACATGATGCAGAAGGGGGAGACGAACAGCTCCGGCCTGCTGCAGGTGGTGGGACCGTTTCTGTACGGAGAGCTGAGCATTACGGGATCGGGGCGCTACAGTTCGTGGGAGCAGAAACGGATGGCCGGCGGCTGGGACGACATCGGCTGGCAGATCCAGTTCCCCGGGTTCTCTCCGCTCCGCCTCCTGAGCGCGGAGGCAACCCGGTCCGGCGAACTTACGTCGCTGCTGCTCCGGCTGGGGAACGCTCCGCTCGGTGGCCGCCGTTCGTTCGGCATGCATACACTCGACGGATATTCGCAGCCCGGATGGGATGTGGAGCTGTACCAGGACCAGAAGCTCGTGGAGGTAACGCAGGCGGACGAACATGGTGCGTATCACTTCGACGTGCCGGTGGGGTACGGATTTACGACACGTACAATCGAGCAGGTGGGGCCGCATGGCGAGCGGATCGCGGAGCAGCGTACGTTGCGGTTGAACCCGGCGTTGATTCCGCCGGGCGAAGTTCAGTACAACGCATCGCTCTACAGCGAGAGCGCCCGGTTGGATCGCGCCGTGCGCGGCGACATGGATATCGCCGTGGGCGTGGCGGAGTGGATGACGCTCGGCTCCGTTCTCTCCATCGATTCGCCCGGCCTTCATGCACTGCGCGCCGACAGCCTGAACGCGACCGCGATCGCCAGCCTGTGGCTGGGGGACGCAACACCGGTGGAGGTTGCGTACAGCCCGCGGAGCCAGTCCGTAGGCGGGTCCGTTGCCTATACGTTCAACGACAACTTCGCCGTCGAGGCGGGTATCGACTCCTTCAGCCTGCGGCATCACAATGCGATCATTGCCAGCGCCAGTTTCGATCTCGGCCTGAAGTGGCTCACGCTGGGAGGCACGGCGCAGTTCCTCGACAACGATCGCATCACGGCAATCACCGCAGTGCCGCAGCTCTCCTTCTATCTCGGCGGCATCGGCGTCAACTCCACGGCACGCGCTACGTGGCTGAAACCGAAGGCAGCGCTTGGCGGCGGCCCCTCCGCGCTCTCCATGGCCAGCACACTGCAGCTTACCGCCACTCCTCTGAATGGCCTGTTCGTGATGGCGCGTGCCGCGTACGACTATTCGGACAAGGTCTGCACCGATCTGGACTTCTCCTCCTCCATCACATTGAGCGGTGCGCTGAATCTTGGACTCACCTACACCACCCAGCGGCTGGATTGGAGGCACGGAACATTGTCGGCGCAGCTCAGCTATGTGTTCGGCGCGGCACGTGTGGGTATCGGAGGCACCTATCAGAACGGGGAGTTCGCGCTGGCGAACAGCATCGATGGCGGCCTGATCGTCTCGCGCGGCGGCGTGCATCCAACGTCGTACGAGGCGATCAATGAGTCCGGGGTGATCCTGCATGCATTCCGCGATGCCAACCTGAACGGCATCCAGGATGGAGATGAGGAGATCCTGCACGACGCAAGCGCGGACCTCTCCGGCAGCGGAGGACTGTTTCACACGGACAACGGTCTCTTCCTCGGGCTCCCTCCCTATCAGCAATCGACAATCGCGATCACTCACGAACAGTTCGCCGCACGCGGCCTCTACCCCCGACGCTCGGAATACGCTGTCTATACACTCCCTGGTGCGACAACGGTGATCGATGTTCCCTATGCCGACGGCTTCGATGTTACCGGACGCTGCAAGGTTGTGCTGCCGGCCGCGGGGAACCGGGAAGGCTCTCCGGCCATCCTCACCGCTCTGAAGATTCACCTGATCGCCACCAACGGAACGGCCGAGTACGAGGGCGAGATCTTCGACGACGGATCCCTCCTCATCGAGGGAGTCTCCGCGGGGGAGTACCGCATCGCGTTCGATCAGGAACAGTTGAGCGCCCGGAAGCTGTTGCTCCGTTCCCAGCCGGAACCGGTTCTCCTGAGCAGCACGGCACCGACGCTCCCGCCGGTTGTCTTCGTGCCCCGCGACGTCATGGTCCGCGAACAGAGCCCCGTCAGCTCTCCGGCAACCGGCCGATAGCACAGGCCGACAGCCGGCACGGCGCGCCCACTCTCGCTCCATGCGTCTCATAACTTTTCCCCCTCATGCATCGTTGTATCCCTGGTGTACAGATGGATGTCTTCACTCTGATCCCAACCGAACGGCTTCATGGTGTTGCGTACATGGAAGAGTGAAGCGGATGATGTGCACGATCGGCGTCCGTTCCGTTGGAGATCACATACCGGGCATTGCCGGCCGGGCGTTGCGGCCGTTCGGTGCATCGCGATGCACGACGGAAGCACCCGGACAGGGCGAGGCTCATGACACGATGATCAGACAAGGAGGTGGGTTATGCCACGCGGGGATAAGTCGAAGTATACGGCCAAGCAGGAACGCAAGGCCGATCACATCGCCGAAGGGTACGAGGATCGCGGCGTTCCGGTGAAGGAGGCCGAACGCAGAGCATGGGCAACCGTGAACAAGGAGAGCGGCGGCGGGAAGAAGTCCGGAAGCGGACGCGGAAAAAAGGAGTCGCATGTCTCCTCACGCAAGGGCGGGCACAGCATGACCACCGAGGAACGCCGGCGGGCTGCGAAGAAGGGATGGGAGACGCGGCGGCAGCACGCACACGCATAGGGGGAACGTCCGGGGTTTCGGCTGCAGCCGCACCAGGCTGGCGCAGCACCGGCACCCCGATGAACCGGTTCGAAGCGCCTCGCGCCCCATGTGCGAGGCGCTTCGGCGTTTTACGGCAATCGTGCCATCATGCACGCTCCGGCAATCGTTCCCCCCGGCCCGCCGGATAAATCCACCCGGCTGCCGGATAAATCCGCCTGGCTCCGGATGCATACGGGAGCGTTGAATACCGAGCCCGTGCGCATTGCTACACCGCCATCAACCGTCCATCGCTATCTTGCGCCACTCCGCGCGGCGCATCGAACCTCATCCTCCCGCCTGCGGAATCCTCCTGGATCCAACCAAGCCGATGGCACACGTCTCCCTTCAGAATGTCTGGAAGCGCTTCGACGACGGCACGGTCGCCGTTGACGATGTTTCCTTCGAACTCGCGGACGGCGAGTTCCTCGTGATCGTTGGCCCATCGGGCTGCGGCAAGTCCACCACGCTCCGGATGATCGCCGGGCTGGAGATGATCAGCGAGGGTGAGATACGAATCGGCGAGAGGCTGGTGAACAACGTCCACCCGAAGGATAGAGATGTGGCGATGGTGTTCCAGAACTATGCGCTCTATCCGCATATGACCGTGCGCCAGAATCTGGAGTTCGCATTGAGGATGCGAAAGATGACGCGCGAGGAGATCGACCGGCGGGTAGCCCGGGCCGCACGCATGCTGGAACTGGAACAGTTGATGGAGCGGAAGCCGAAGGCCCTGAGCGGCGGCCAGCGCCAGCGTGTTGCCGTGGGCCGCGCGATCGTTCGCAACCCCGCGGTGTTTCTCTTCGATGAGCCGCTCTCCAATCTCGATGCAAAGCTCCGCACGCAGACACGCGCGCAACTGCAGAAGCTGCATCACGAACTCCGCGCCACCTCCGTCTACGTTACGCACGACCAGGTGGAGGCGATGACCATGGCGGACCGCATCGTCGTCATGGATCGCGGCCGCGTGCAGCAGATCGCACCGCCGATGGAACTCTACAACCGTCCGGTCAACCGCTTCGTTGCAGGGTTCATCGGAACGCCGGGGATGAACTTCTTCGAGGGGAGCGTGACTCCCGGTGATCCGGCACGATTCGTGCAGAGCGGGAACGCCGGCATCACGATCCCGCTTGCACATGTGCCGCCGGAATGTGCCGGCGCCACGACGCTCGGCATCCGTCCCGAACATCTCCTGGCTACCGATCCCTCCGATCCGCTTGCCTTCACGGCGACGGTGGAGGTGGTGGAAACGCTGGGCAATCTCACCTTCGTCTATTTTCCGGCCGGCGACGACCTGATGGCGGCGGCGATCCATCCCGATCACCGTCCGAGCTATGGCGACGCCATCCACCTTCGCGCTGCAGCCGACCGCCTCCACTACTTTCAGGCGGACGGAACGCGCATCAATCCGGCATGAACATGCACACAGCTTCGGCCACGCATGAAACGGCAACGACAGGCGCTGCAGGCACCGGACGGGCGTACGGCAGTGAATGGCTGTACGCGGTTGACCGCGATCTGAGCGGCGAGCAGAACATGGCTCGCGACGAGGCAATGGCGATTGCCTGCGGCACGGACGGCGTGCCGCGCCTGCGCTTCTATTCCTGGCAGCCGTACACACTCTCGCTCGGCCACAATCAGAGCGACGCGGCGATCGATCGCCGAACGATTGCATCGAAGGGATACGGCATCGTGCGCCGCCCCACCGGCGGACGCGCGGTGTTTCATGCGGAGGAGTTGACCTATGCCGTGGCGATGCCTTCGAACGGCGACGGCATCCACGCAACCTATGCCCGCATCACGGAGGCCATCATGCGTGGCCTGGAGTTTCTGGGAGCGCGCGATCTGGAGTTCAGCCGCTCGCAGCCGGACTTCCGCGAACACTACACACTGGAGGAGTCGGAGAGCTGCTTCAGCGCATCGGCGCTGAACGAGTTGACGTGGCATGGACGCAAACTGCTCGGCTCCGCCCAGCGGCGCTACGGGAACGTGCTGCTGCAGCACGGCTCGCTGCTGGTGGGCGATGCGCATCTGGAGATCATCGACCTGCTCTATCCGGAGCACGACGCCTCGCGCCGGGCAGCACTCAGGTCACGGCTCGCGGAGCGGACCGCAACGGCAGGCGATCTCCTGAACGGCAATGCCCCGGCGTTCGACTCCCTTGCAGACGCCCTGCACGACGGGTTCGCGGCAACCTTCGGCGCAACCCTGCGCCGCACGAACGATCTCACGACAACAGCAACATCCACGCACGCAGCAGAGCACGCAGCATGAGCGAGAGCAAACGAATTACAACGCGCAGCCTCATGGATATGAAGCGCCGCGGAACGCGAATCGCCGCGCTCACTGCATACGATGCGGTGATGGCGAACCTGTTCGATACCGCCGGCATCGATCTGCTGCTGGTGGGCGACTCCGTTGCAAACGTGGTGCAGGGGCGCGACACAACGCTTCCGGTCACGCTGGATGAGATCATCTACCATACCAAGGCCGTGACGCGCGGCGTGTTGCGGGCGATGGTGGTGGCGGACATGCCGTTCATGAGCTATCAGGTTCGCGTCGATGAGGCGTTCCGCAATGCCGGCCGCATCATGAAGGAGACCGACGCAGGGGCCGTGAAGCTGGAGGGAGGGGAGGAACATGCCGAGGCAGTACATCGCATGACCGCCGTCGGCATCCCGGTGATGGGACATCTCGGACTTCAGCCGCAGTCCATTCATCAGTATGGCGGCTATCGCCCGCGCGGAACAACGGAAGCGGAGGCGGAGAAGATCCTCTCCGATGCACGCATCCTGGAGCAGGCGGGAGCATTCTCCATCGTGCTCGAAAAGATACCGGCCGAGCTCGCACGGAAGGTCACCGAGAGCCTGGCGATTCCCACCATCGGCATCGGCGCCGGCCCGCATTGCGACGGCCAGATCCTGGTCTCCACGGACATGCTGGGGCTCACGCTCGAATTTCAGCCGCGCTTCGTGCGCCACTACGAATCGTTCGCCGAACGCGCAACGGAGGCAGCCCGGCGGTATGCCGTGGACATTCGCGAGGGAACGTTCCCGAACGAGAGCGAGAGCTACTGACCGGCCTGGTTGATCGGGGCTGCGTGATGATTCCGCTCCACGGGATCTGCCCGGCCGCCGACGTGCCGGGGCCCGCCTGGGCCGCCCGGGCGAGGATTCCTTTCGTCTTGCGGCGGGGCCGGCGGAGAACCATATTCGATAGGGAATGGATGTGTGGATTGTGGGATCTCTTCAATGTCTGGGCTTCACACTGCGCACCGTCGCCACGAAGAGGAACATGCAGCGATGATCGGGATTGAACGGACAACGGTTGATGGTGGAACGGCGGTTGGTGTGCGGCGCCTCGCTCTTCTGCTTCTTCTGGCGCTGCCGCCTCTGCTCGCGGCATGCGATACGGGCATAACCAGCCCGGGCAGCATCACCTTCCCGCAATCGAACGTCAGCTTCGGCCGGCACGTTCAGCCGCTGCTGGAGTATGGATGCGCCTACAGCGGATGCCATAACGATGTCGATCGCGCAGGCGATATCTACGTCACCTCATACATCGGCCTCTTCCAGACTCCCGGCATCGTCCACCCGGGCGACTCCACCAGCAGCATTCTCTGGCAGATCGTCACGCAGCGGCTCCCGCACCGCGACGTACTGATCGGCAATCTGGTATCGCCGGCGCAGGCGCACGGCATCGCCGTCTGGATTCAGGAGGGGGCAAGCAACAACTGACGCACGGGCCGCAGAGCGGGCAGGCGCATTACTCCCAGGGTGTGATGCTGAAGTCCGTCGCCACCTCCCCAACATCCACCCCGCGCCAGTTGGCCAGCGGAATCGTCCGGAAGCGGCGCAGCGCGATGATCTCCTCCTCCGCCAGCGCCCCGATCTCCTCCAGCACCTTCATCACCACCACCGGCATCGGCGTCATATTCCCATCCTCCAGCTTCACCGTCACACCGATCGGCCCGTACTGCTCCGTGGTGATGCCGATAACGAAGATCGCCATCGCTCCGCGCTTCGCAATCGCCCGCCCGTTCGTTGCGCGAACGATCTCCGAATCGAACCCGCCGACGTCGTTGATCATCTCCGGATAGGTGCCAACGGCATGCATGATACGCCCGGCCGCGCTGGACCGATCGGCGGCGCCCGCAACGAACCGGGCCAGCGCCGTGCTGACACCGGAGATCGGCATGTAGAACGCCGGGAGCGAACAGCCGTCGATCCCGATGCCGATCTGCTCGCGCGGAATCCCGGAGTGCTCCGCCATCAGATCGAGTATCCATTGCTGCAGCGGATGATCGATCTCCAGATAACTCTCCGCCGGCCATCCCTTCGCAACGCAGGCGGCAAGCATGCCGGTATGCTTGCCGGAGCAGTTGTTGTGCAACTGTGTGGGAGCACTCTCCGAGCAGATCAGGCGCTTGCGCTCCGCACGGTCGTCCGGCTCGTGCGCACCGCAGCCAAGATCGGGCTCGTCCAGTCCGATCTTCCGCAGCATCTCCGCAACCGTGGCCAGATGATAATCGGCACCAACATGGCTGGCACAGCAGATCGCGAGCTCGCGGTCCGAGAAATCGAATCGTTCAACCGCACCGCTCAGCACCACCGGCAGCGCCTGAATCATCTTGATGGATGAACGGAGATAGGTTGGATAGTGCGGATCGTTGACGCTGTAGAGGATGCGGCCGGTGGGATCGGTGACGACGACGGAACCGTAATGCAGCGCATCGATGCGTCCGCTGCGGTGCGTTACAGCCAGAGGATTTCGATTCATGAAGATAGCTTGAGAGCATCAGGGGAAAAGCCGGCAGCGGTGCTCGCGCGTGCAGGATTTGGGATGACCCCACGGCGTCTCGATGCCGTGGCCGCGAACCGTTCATCGTCACCGGCTTGAATTGGCAGCGCGAAGCTATGGAGATTTTTCGATTTGATGACGCGGCCGTTATCTCACGAGGCAGATCGATCCGCGGACTGCGAGGTTGGCACGGCATCCGATGCCGCGGTGTCCGTTGACGCGGCGTCCGTTGACGCGGCGTCCGTTGACGCGGCATCCGATGCCGCGGTGTCCGTTGCATCGGCATCGGCCGGCGCGATCATCGTGAAGGGCGCCAGCGCCGTACGCAGCAGATCCGGGATTGGGAGCTTCTTCTTGTCCCCGAGCCCAACCGTCACCTGCCGGCAATAACCTTCCGCAAGCAGCACTCCGCTCTCCGCGTGCGTGAACCGGAAGGAGACCGTGAACGATGTATTCCCCCAATGGCTCACCCAGATCGCGATCTCCATCGGATCGTCCACCGTGGGGGGATGCCGGTACTCGCAGTGAAACGCGGCGCGTATCGGGAAGCATTGCAGCCGGCTGAAGGCCACCGCATACGGAAGCCCCACGGAGCGGTACATCTCCGTCTCGGCGATCTCGAAGAATCGCGTGTATGCACCGTAGTAGATGATCTGCGCGGCGTCGCAGTCTATCCAGCGCACCCGCTCGCGTATCGTGAAGGGACTTCCCATTGGAACCGCGTGTTGATTGAATGCTCCGAACGAACTATGAGCAGTGCCTGCTACCGGCGCCCGTACACCGTCACGGAGTCGCCCGGAGCCAGCGTCAGGATCAGCGCATTGGATTGATACTCCGGCCTGGAGAGCTCCTCCGGATCGATCACCGTTGCCGTGACGTCGGGCCGCCCTCCCTCCTGCGGGAAGACATGCTCTCCCCATTTGAAGACATCGTACCCGTTGATCAGGAAAATGGAGTACTCGGGCTCCCGTGTGGGAGGATTCAGCAGAAGCAGGCGGCCGTTCGGCGGCACCTGCGGCATGTAGGCAAGCACCTTCGGCATCAACGCCCGGGCACGGTCGCCGTTGCGCTGCATCTCGGTTCGCTTCTGGTTGATCGCCTGCGCGTGCACCGCGAGCAGCACCGCGAGCAGCCCCAGCCCGATGTATCGGCGTACGCCGGAGCCGCGCGCGAGGAGCGTGCCGAGCCCCGCCCCGACGAACACGGAGATGAACGGCATCGAGTTGTAGAGATACAGCTCCCCCACATGATTCATCAACGCAGCGGGGAACAGGCCCAGCAGAGTGAACGCCGCCAGCGGGAGAAACGTACGGTTGCGCTCTCCGCGCATCAGCCCCACAACCACTGCCACCAGAAAGAGAAGCGACGCGGCGGCGATGATGCTGAGCGTTACCACCTGCCGCTGTTGAACGGCAACGAAGGTGGTGGAACTCGATGCCGGAATGATGGCCGCGAACAGGAACTGCCCAAGGTTCCGAATGATGTTGAAGCCGAAATGGAAGCCGTAGGTGCCGTCGTTGCTGGTGGATGGCTGCGAGAGGCCAATCAGCAGACGCACCCACATGTAGGCGAGCGTGACCGCCAGGAACGGGAGCGATCGCAGCACCGCGCTCGTGATGCGGCGCCCCCACGCATCCGTTGCGGGAGCTGCGGCAAGGAAGAAGACGCCCACCATCGGCAGGAAGGAGACGCTTGTCTCCTTGGAGGCGAGGCACACGACGAACGTCGCGAGCGCAAGCAGATAGCTGCGCAGCGGGAACGGCGCCGAAGGGGGACGTGGCGTGTCGATGCTCCCGATGAAACCACGATAGAGCATCCAGAGCGTGAGACAGCCGAAGAATGTTCCGGAGATCTGCGAGAAGGTGTCGTTGCTGAGGATCGCTCCGGCGTTCTCCTGCGAGAACGCCATGAAGACGGAGGCCACCATCGCCTGGGTGTTCGTGAAGCGTTCGCGCCGCATGAACAGATACACCAGCCATGCGAGCAGGGCGTGCACCACGATGTTCACCAGGTGGATCGGCCAGGTCTCACGTCCCGCAAAGAGCTGCGTGAGCGCGATGATCGAGGAGTTGACCGGCCGGTAGAAGCCGTGGAAAAGGTTTCGGTGACCGAAGAAGTAGAGCAGCCGATCCGCGGGGTCTCGATAGAGATACTGGAAGTCGTCGCCGTAGTACCAGATGTTCAATCCCCACACATACAGCACGAATGTGATCAGGACCAGCATCAGAAGCCATCGCCACGATTGTGCGGCGCGCGCGGTTGTGTCGCTCATGAGGAAAAGATCGCATTGAAATGCCGTCCGTAGCACGACGGCCCGAAAATGGAACGCCCCGCATGATACAATCGTGCGAGGCGTTCGGCAACTCTCCGCAGCCCTGCTCGTGAACCGTTGCGGCTACGGCAGTGCTCCAGGACACGGATTACTCCCCGCGATTGACGCCGAGAAAGAAAATCGAACGAATGGAGGCGGGAGCGGTAAGGTCCGGCAGATCGGTCCCGTCGTACGCGCGGCGTTTCACCTGCAGCGAATCGGGGGATGCGGCGTAGACCAGATCGCTGTAGGGATCGGCCGCAAGCACCGGATAGTAGCCGGGAATCCAGTCGGCCGGATAACCACCGAACGGGATCTGCACCACGGCCGACGGAAGCGCCAGATAGAGATTCTCTGTGCGGGTGTATGCGGCATATGTCGGCTCCATGCCGATGTAGTTCACCAGCGGCACGATCCCCAACTCCAGATCGTACAGCATGTCCAGCGTCTCGAGATTGAGATAGTACATCTTGGCGGGCGTGCCGGAACCGGTTCCGGACGTCAGGAAGAAGTAGTCCGTGGCGTATGTGGACGGGCTGGCGAAGATCACCGGCGAGGAGACCGAGAGTGTCTTGTTGATGGTGAAGACGCCGCCGCTGTTGCTCTCCATGATGCCGATCTGGCCGGTGCTGTCCGGGAGCTGCATGCAGACGAAGACATGGGTGCCGATGGTGCCGACGAATGTGGGATCGGCCGGCAGCGGTATGGTGTCGGAGATGACATTGGCGTGCAGGTCCACCTGATAGAGGTTCTTCGAACCCTGGCATACCACCCAGGCCTGCGATGCATTGCTGAAGGCCATGCTGCACATTCTGCCGTCGGCCTTGGTTGGGAAGCCGGCCACCGTGCCGAGCAGCTTCCGCGTCTGAAGGTCCACAACGCGGATCATTCCCTGGTCACGCTGATGCAGATAGAGCTTGGTCTCGAAGTTGTAGATGGCATCGATCGGTCCATCGAGCGGCATGCCGTTGGCGCGTTGGAGTTCGTTCCGGTCGAACGTCTCGGTCAGCTCGCTGTAGCGAACCAGTTCGCCGGTATCCGATCTGTTCACGGCGAACAGGGAGATCTGCGCGCGCTTGTCGGCGTTGGGATCCACCACGGTGCTCCCTTCGCTGGAGCAGCCGGCGATCAACGGCACAACCGCAAGGGCTGCCAGAAACAGACGGAGCGCGGCAATATTCATGGTGCGATCCTTGGTATGGGGTGTAGCTCGTCGAGCGGGCATCACAGGGCAGGAGTCTTTCTGTTGGTCAGCACACGCGTCACCAGCCAGAGCTTGAGCGCGATCCAGATCTTGTGCGGCGTGCTTACCCTGATCTTCTTTCTGCCGAAGACATTGAACTCGTTCAACTCGATCTTCTCCAGCATGCGGTAATAGATCGCATCCATGATCTCCGCAGCAAACATCGTCTTGCGCTCATCGGCACGGAGTGCGGCGCGCGCCTTGCCGTAGAACTCACGGGCGCGACGCGTCTCGTACCGCATCAACTCGATGAATGCGAGGTTGTAGCGGTTCGCCATCAGGTCCTCCTCGCGGTAGCCGAAGGCGCGCAGATCCTCCTGCGGCAGATAGATCCGGCCGCGCTGTGCATCCGCCTTCACATCGCGAAGGATGTTCGTCAGCTGCAGCGCGATCCCCAGATTCACCGCATACTCCTTCGTCTCCTCGTATTGATAGCCGAATATCTCGATGCAGATCAGGCCAACGACGGAGGCGACGCTGTAGCAATACTCGCGCAGATCCTCGAATGTGGCGTAGCGGTTCTTCACCAGATCCATCTCCATCCCGTCAAGCAGCGTCAGGAAGTACTGCTTCGGGATCTGGAACCGGCGAACGACGGACGAGAGCGGCATCAGGATGGGATGCAGCGATTCCCCACGGTAGCAGCGTTCCACCTCCACTCGGAGGCGGTTCAACCGCTCGCGCTTGCGCAGCGCGCTCTGCGTGGGCTCAACAATCTCGGCGCCAACATCTTCCTCGTCGATGATATCGTCCGCATAGCGGCAGAATGCGTACACCGAGTGCATCGCCTCGCGTTCATCACGCGGGAGAAGCGAAAAGGAATAGTAGAAGTTGGTCTTCGACTGCTGAAGCAGCAGAGCGCCTTGGTCGATATCGGAAACCACCAGATTCGGCATCACTCGTCTGTTCGCTTCAGTCCGGGGAGTGATATAAGCAAAATTTCCCTTCCCAGGCAAGGGAAGAGATTGTACGTGCGCCGCCCGCCCCGCACGGCACCTGCGATAAGACGCACAAGCAGGCTCCTCTAACGTAACCATGCGATAATCCGCAGGGCCTCACCTGAAGGCCCCCCAAAGCATGGCAACCTTGTCCGCCACACCGAGCGAGGGCCTGTGCCTGAATACGTCGTAGCCGCTCGCCTGGATTTTCCCAAGGATGCGTTCCCCGCCAACCGTCACCGCCCCGAGTTCCCAGCGAAGCCGGCGAACCGGAATCATCCTCAGCAGCGCACGCCCACGCGCGAAACGCATGCGCGCATCGGCCACGAGATATTCCAGCATTGCGCGCACGGCGGGCGAAAGCCGGCCGGCACGCAGGTCATCAGCGGTACACCCGAAGCGCTCCATGACCTCGCGCGGCACGTTGACCCGGTCGCGCGGAAGATCCACGGAGATATCCTGCCAGAAGTTTGCAAGCTGCAGCGCCGTACATATCTCGTCGGAGAGTGCGGCGCGTTCCGGAGTGAGGAGACCGAAGATCGCCAGCACCAGCCGCCCGACCGGATTCGCCGAACAGCGGCAGTAGCCGAGGAGGTCCTCGTATGTGGCATACCCCTGGTTGCGTGCGTCGAGACGAAAGGCCGTGAGCAGATCCCGCAGCGGCCGGGCCGGCAGTCCGCGATCGGTGATCGTTGCCCCGAGCGCAACGAACACCGGATGCGTGGCGGTTCCATCGATGGCCTCCTCCAGATGGCGCTCCCATTCATCCAGCAGCGCCAGCCGCTCCTGAACCGAACGCATCCCTTCATCGGCGATGTCGTCCGCTCCGCGGCTGTAGGCATAGACACTGTAGAAGTGCCGGCGCAGCGCCTTTGGTACCAGCACCGAACCAACCGGGAAGTTCTCGTAGTGCGCACGCGTTATCGCCTCGCAACAGGCATAGGCTTCCTCCACGTCCGGGGCCGTTGCAGCTGCGACGTCGTTGCTCCGATGTTGGGTCATGGGGCAAAGGTATGAAGCGGCCGCGAAGGCGGCATGCCGTACCGGCCGAGCATATGAATGATCCGCCATATCTTTGTTCCCCCGTGCCACACGTCGCCCCAACACCCCATCAGCTTGAACTCCTACCCAGGTCTTGGAGGGAATCCCCATGAGAGCGCACACATTTGGCGGCGCCTGGACACAGGATAAACTGAATCGTATTCGAAAGTACCTCAGCGCCTACACCATCCTCTTCCATGGCAACGCCCATGCCCGCTACTACTCCACTATCTACGTCGATGCCTTTGCAGGAACAGGACATCGAACCGAGCAGAGGAAGGCTACGCAGGACATCCCCCTGTTCCCGACGGACCCGGAAGCAGAAGAGTTCCGAAAAGGAAGCGCACGGATCGCTCTCGAGATCAAGCCCCCCTTCAAACGGTATTACTTCATAGAACGGCACCCGAAGCGTGTCCAGGAGTTGAATGGGCTCAGGAGCAGTTTTCCCGATCTCGAGGACCGGGTGGAGGTAATCTCGGATGATGCGAACGTATTTCTTACATCATGGTGTTCGGCTGTTGACTGGTCTCGCAATCGCGCGGTTGTTTTTCTGGATCCGTACGGAATGCAGGTTGAATGGATAACGATCGAAGCAATCGCACGGACGCATGGAATCGATCTATGGTATCTATTCCCGTACATCGCTGTCAGCAGGATGTCGACAAGGGATGCGCCACCACCGGAGGACTGGTCACAGCTGCTCACACGAATCTTCGGCACTGATTCGTGGCGCGATGCATTCTATCCGCGCTCCGAGATCCTGACTCTGTTTGGAAACGAAGAGAGTCACAGAAAAGATGCCGATCTGAAAAAGGTTACGGACTTCTTTATTGGTAGATTGCAGGACGTGTTTCCGGGAGTGGCAAGCAATCCACTGATTCTTCGCAACTCCACAAATACGCCCTTGTACATCCTCTGCTTTGCAACCTCGAACCCTGAGCAAAGGATCATCAAGACCGCACTCAACATTGCGCAGGACATTCTAAGAACCTAGATAATGGCTGGCTCATCACCCATCGAGTGGACCGAGATGACGTGGAACCCGGTCACCGGCTGCACCAAGCTCAGCCAGGGCTGCAAGCATTGTTATGCCGAACGCATGGCGAAGCGTCTGAGGCTGATGGGTGCCCGCCGATACCGGAATGAGTTCGCCGTGACGCTCCATGAGGACCTGGTGGACCTGCCTCGTCGCTGGCGGCAGCCGCGCGTGATCTTCGTGAACTCGATGAGTGATCTCTTCCATCAGGATATTCCGTTCGCGTTCATCCGCAGCGTCTTCGAGACCATGGCAGCCTGTCCGCAGCATACCTTTCAGGTTCTGACAAAGCGCAGCGAGCGTCTGCGCGAGGTGGCCTGCAACCTTCCATGGACCGAGAATATCTGGATGGGTGTGAGTGTGGAGGATGAGCGTGTGCGATCGCGCATTCACGATCTCCAGGCCACGCCGGCACGTGTGCGGTTCCTGTCGTGCGAACCGCTCATCGGCCCGTTGCCGCACCTTCCGTTGAAGGGCATTCACTGGGTGATCGTTGGCGGGGAGTCCGGGCCAGGCGCCCGCCCGATGCAGTATGCCTGGGTGGATTCCATCCGGAGGCAGTGTGCCCGCCGCCAGGTGCCGTTCTTCTTCAAGCAGTGGGGCGGCGTGCGGAAGAATCGCACGGGCCGGTTGCTGGACGAACGGACATACGATGAAATGCCCGCCGCTCCCCTTCGTCAGCTCTCCACGCATCCCCTTCGCCAGCTCTCCACGCACCATCCTCCGGCGGCCGTAGAGCTTCCGATCGTATCGATGTAGGCACCCGATGTCGGCACTCCAGGGCCGGCGATTATCCCACCGGATTCTCACCGTATCTTTCGCAGCTTCGATCTCCTGACGTCGCATGCATGGCAACCGCCTGCTCGTGTCCGGATGCAAACCATTGTTCTCCCTGGTTCAACACAGCCTTTCCATGCACATTCACTTCATCGGCATCTGCGGCACGGCAATGGGAAACGTCGCGCTGATGATGCGGGCCATGGGCCACACCGTCACCGGCAGCGATCAGAACATCTATCCTCCCATGAGCGACCTGCTGGCCGATGCGGGCGTTGCGATCATGAACGGCTTCGCCGCAGGCAACCTGGAGCCGGGGCCGGACCTAGTGGTGATCGGCAACCGCATGTCGCGCGGGAACGTCGAGGTGGAGGCGGCGCTCGATGCGCGGCTCCCCTATACGTCGCTCCCGGAGTTGCTGAAGCATGAGCTGATACAGGGCCGCAGGTCGATCGTGCTGACCGGCACGCACGGCAAAACCACCACATCCTCGCTCATGGCATGGGTGCTGGAATATGCCGGCCGCTCCCCGAGCTTCATGATCGGCGGTGTCCCGGGAAACTTCGCAGCCGGCTGGCAATACAGCACGACGAACGATCTGGTTGTGCTGGAAGGGGATGAATACGATACGGCCTTCTTCGACAAGCGCTCCAAATTCGTACACTATCTCCCCGCCGCGCTCCTGATCAACAACATCGAGTTCGATCACGCGGACATCTTCTCCTCGCTGGATGACATCCTCCTCTCGTTCCGCCGCCTGGTGAACATCGTTCCCGGCAACGGCGTGATCGTTGCCAACGGCGACGATGAGAACGTACGCGCGGCGGTACGGCAGGCCTTCACGCCGGTGGAGACGTTCGGCCTGGGGGAGCGGTGCACATGGCGCGCATGCAACATCGAGTACGGCGCGGAGACGTCGAGCTTCGACGTTGAATGGAGCGGAGAGGTGCGGGCGCGGCTTACGGTGGCCTTGCTCGGAGAGTTCAACGTGCGCAACGCGCTGGGCGTTGCCGTGATCGCCCGATGGCTCGGCGTCGGCTACGACGTAATCGACGCGGCATTCCAGGGCTTCCGCAACACCAGGCGCCGCCTGGAGTTGAAGGGAGAGTGGAACGGCGTCCAGGTCTACGATGACTTCGCCCATCATCCCACGGCGATCCGCGAAACGTTGCGGGCGCTGCGGCTGCGGCATCCGAACAACCGGCTTTGGGGGGTGTTCGAACCGCGAAGCAACACAACGCGGCGCAACGTCTTCCAGCGGGAACTGGCGGAGTGCTTCTTCGATGCGGACATGGTGCTGCTTGCGCAGATCGACCGGCTGGAGGAACTCCCGCCGGAGGAACGGCTGGACCCCGAACGGCTGAAGCACGATCTGGAGGAGCGGGGGATCACCACGCTCTTTCTGCAGGATGCCGATCACATCGTGGAGCATCTCGCACAGCATGTACAGCCGGGAGACGTGATCGCCGTGATGTCCAACGGCGGCTTCGGGGGCATTCACGCAAAACTGCGGACCGCGCTGGGTGGCTGAATGGCCTGCGCCGCGATGCGCTCAGAGGCTGATGCGGCACGGACGCCCGAGGGCAGCGGATGCATGATGGCCGAGAGGTTCCGGAAGTCCACCCCACCTTCATCCTATCCGGTATGGTGCCGTCGATGAATACCATATGGCCCGTGCAGAGAGAGAGAGGATACCGGACGAGCGCACTGCCCGGCGGTGCGACAACGGCGAGCAGTGCCGCCGCCATTATTCCGGGCCGTGTGATTCTTCGAGTGCGACCAGTGTTCATGACAATACCTCGTCGATCGTTGTCATGAAAGAATGGCTCCTCGCACCCCGCGCGTTCGCATGAAGCAACGGAGCACGAAGCATGGAGTATCACGGGCACGGGCCCGATACGATCGCGGGGTGAGGGGATGTGATCGGGTCACGATGAGGTGAATCGACCTTCGGCCGCGGGAACCGGGAGCGTGCGTCCGGCCTGCCGATTATCATTGCGATACACGCCAGGCCGGGCCCGGTCGTCACCAGCCCACAGCTTCTGACGCGCTGGGGCACGCCCCATCCGGCCGCATGCGAACGCACAACCGGCGGCAACGGCGGGATAACCGGTTGGCATTCACCGAGCAACGGGAAGACGGCGTTGTGCCGGGTGCAATCCGCCTGCAATCCATATATTCTGGAACAATCAATCACTTCACGTACAGCAGATGCCCGAAAGCGAACACATCATCGAGGGAATTCCCGCCTCACCGGGCATAGCGATCGCGCAGGCGCGGATACTCGCCCAGAAGGAGACGCTTGTTCCGCGTTCGGAGAAGCTGGACGACGAGGAGGTGGAGATCGAGGTGGAGCGCCTTCGCGGCGCCATCCTGGAAGCGGACAAGGCGCTGGAGCGGATCGAGAAGATGGCGCGCGAGGATGTGAACGATCGTGCGGAGATCTTCGAGGCGCACCGGATGATGCTCGCCGATCCGGTTCTGGCGGATTCGATCGTTGCGAACATCAAGAACAATCGTTCCACCGCGCATGCGGCGATCGCGGCGGAGATGGGACGCCTTGCGGAGATCTTCACGGGAGCCGCGGATGAATCGATGCGCTCGCGTGCGGAGGATATCCGTGCGCTGCAATCGCACCTGATCGGCTGCCTGCTCAAGACGCCGGTGGTGCACGACTTCCACAACGATGCCGTTCTGGTACTGGCAACGCTGAGCCCCAGCGACACGGTGCTCTACGCCCGCAACAAGGCGTCCGCGTTCGTGCTGGAGACCGGCGGCATCAACTCGCATGCGGCCATCCTGGCGCGTGCGTTCGGCATCCCGATGGTTGCCTGCGTTCGGGAGATCGCCGCGGCCGCACGGCCGCATACGATGATGATCGTGGACGGCTACACCGGGCGGGTGATCATCGATCCCTGCGCCGATACGATCGCGCAGTATCGCCGGCGAAAGAACGAACTGGAGGCGCAGCGCGCCCAACTGGGGGAGCTGCGCCATCTCCCGGCCGAGACCACGGACGGCGTGCGCATGGTAATCGCCGCCAACATCGACATGATCGATGAGCTGGAGAGCGCGATGGAGAACGGCGCGGAGGAGATCGGGCTGATGCGCACGGAGTATCTGATCATGGGGGGGACGGTTCTCGCGGGAATGGAGGATCAGCTTGCACATTACAACCAGATCGCCGAGCGTGCCTACCCGATGCCGGTCACCTTCCGGCTGTTCGATATCGGCGCGGACAAGCTGGTGCGCGATCTCAGCGGCCCCTCCTCATCGCCGCTCGGCCTGCGCGGCCTTCGCCTGCTGCTGGAGCGCCGCGATCTTCTGGAGAATCAGGTGGAGGCTCTCCTTCGCGCATCGAAGATGAAGAATCTGAAGATCATGCTGCCGATGGTCTCCTCCGTGCAGGAGGTGGCAACGTTCCGCGAGGTAGCCGAATCGATCAAGGCCCGTCTCCAGCAGGAGGGCGTGGTGTTCGACGCGGCCATCCCGATCGGCGCGATGATCGAGACGCCGGCCGCGGCGGTGATATCCGATGCGCTGACAACGGTCTGCGACTTCTTCTCGCTCGGCACGAACGATCTTGCACAGTACACGCTGGCGGTCGACCGGTCGGACGAGGCGATGGCGGCATACTACGACGAGTTGCATCCGGCAGTGCTGCGCCTGATTCGCGCCACATCGATGGCAGCCGCGCGCGCCGGCATCCCGGTGACGATATGCGGCGAGCTTGCCGCAAACCCGCTTGCGACCGAACTGTTGATCGGCCTGGGCGTTCGCAGATTCTCCGTTCAGCCGCCGATGCTCGGCGAATTGAAGGCGCGTATCCGATCCGTGAACGCCGCACACGCCAAGGTGCGCTCGCGCGAGGGACTGCGGCTTCCCACCGCGGCCGCCATCAGGGCATTCGCGGCCGAGACGGGCACGCCGGTGGTGTAACGGCTTCAACCGTCTGCACGCGTTCAACCGAACAGACCGCGAGGAACATCATGAGCACGGCGCGACATCTTCCGCTTCTCATCGCCGCAATGCTTGCCACAGGCACGCTGCGCGCGCAGCATACGTTTTCGATCGTGGCGGTCGACCCCGAGACCGGCCAGGTGGGAAGCGCCGGTGCCTCGTGCGTTCCGTTCGACGCCGCCATCATCAGCGATGTGCATCCGGGCATCGGCGCAATCCACACGCAGGCGAACTATATCCCGCAGAACCAGGATCATGGCGTGGACCTGATGGATCGCCATCTGCCGGCGCAGACGATCATCGATTCGCTGGTGGCGTTCGATGCGGAAGGGAACTCCGCTGTGCGCCAGTACGGCGTGGTGACGCTTGCGGGCGATCAGAGGAGCGCGGCATACACCGGCAGCGGCTGCTCCGATTACAAGGGACATATCACCGGCCCCACCTATTCCATCCAGGGGAACATCCTGCTGGGCCGCCAGGTGCTGGACTCCATGGAGGCGCGATTTCTCCGGCAGCCGGGATCGCTCGCGGAGAAGCTGATGGCCGCACTCCAGGGTGCGAAGATGATCGGCGCCGACACACGCTGCGCTCCATACAGTTCCTCCCACTCGGCATTTCTCCGCGTGGCGGGGCCCACCGATCAGGATCAGGATCACCTCTGGCTCAACCTCGATGTGTCGCTCGGCCCGGACTCGCAGCGTGAGCCGATCGACTCGCTTCAGACATTGTTCAGCAGATGGCAGGCCGGGCAGAGCAGTGTGCAGAAGGGAGCGGAGGCAGAGGCATTGCGGCTGGATCTCGAGACGATCGGCGGCGGCAACGGCATGCTGGCGCGCATCGCACTGCCGCTTGCCTCATCCGTTGAGCTTGCGCTCTTCGATGCCATGGGCCGCGAGGTGCGCACCATCGCTGCGGGCTGGTTCGACGGCGGCACGCACGACATCACCTTCCCGACCGCCGGCCTCGCAGGAGGCACCTACTTCGTGCGGATGACCTGCGGCGCCGGCGGTGTCACCAGAAAGACCGTGTTGATGCGACACGATTAACCGGCACGCATCGCACGAACACCGCCGCGCCGGGCAGCAGCGCATGGCCCGCAGATCCCGGCACGCGGCTCCCTCCCGATCGGATCGGTACGTACATTTCCTCTGCATCGTGAGAACATCGTTCAGCCTCGCACTTCTCGTGGCGCTCGTTGCCGTTGCCGGATGCAGCAATCCGGCCGCCCCCGGCGCACCCGGCACATACTTCCCGGCAACGGTCGGCTCCGCATGGCTGTACACGGATGGCCGCTCCATCTTCACCATGAACGTCATGTCCGATACGGTTGTGGACGGCACGGCATGGCACGTGATGATGAGCTACTTCAACAACGTTACCAGCCACGTACTTCAGCGGAACGTTGGGGGAGTTCACTATCGCAGGACGATCGACTCCACACTGGAATGGACGCTGCTCGATGAAACCGCCGGAGGATCGTGGAACTACGTTGATACGGCGGGCGCGCTCCACTATCAGTGCTCCACGGTTGAGCACCTGGACTCGCGATATGTCTGGAACCGTACCTTCAGCGACCTGCTTCGCGTGCACGTTCTCACCTATGCGTTGCCGCCATATACGGAGACAACCGCCGAGTCCGATTACTACTATGCACGGAACGTGGGCCTGGTTCAGGTGGTGACCAGGGGATCGGCCGATACGCTCTACCTGCTGAACTACGACATCAAGTAGCAGGGCCGCTATCGTCCCTTGCATCGCCCGTCTTCTTTCCGCACATTCGCGTCACTCCGGCAGGTGTCACCCAGTTGTTCCCCGGCCAGCCGTTCATGCAACGGTTCGAACCATCGGCACCATCTCTTCAGATCACATTTCAGGCACGCGTATGTACGGGTTCACCATGATCCGGTATCGATGGTATTGCTGTTGCGTTCTGGTTCTCCTGGCTGCAGCGGTCACGAAGGGGGCCGCGCAGCATTGTGAAGTGCTTCTGGGTGCAGGCGGCGGATACGAAACCGGGACGCTCCGGTTCAACGATGCGATTCCTCCCCTCGAACCCCCGGGCAGTTCACGGACGGCCTGGCCGGAGGGGCATCTGCTTCTGATCGTGCCGCGGCTGGCCGGCAACCTTCCGGGCTGCCAGGTATACCTTGGGTGGCCTCGGGCAAAGGGGACGGTCGTGAACTACCTGCCGGAGAGCGCCGTGCTGCTGCCCGGCTCCTCCGTTCCGGTTACGCAGCGTGTAAGCCTCGAGCATACGTTCGATATCCAGACACTGCAGACAGCTCTGCTCGCAACGTTTCAACTTCCATCGGGTTTCTCAATCGGCGCGGGGCCAACACTGAGCGCTCAGCTTGTGATGAACGATCGCATGAAGGAGAATCTGATCGAGCCGCAGGATGTGCGATTTCAGAATCCGAACGCATTCCCCAGCGAGAACAACGGGCGAACACTGATCCTGAGCGACGGCGAGGTGCCGGATCGCTCGCACATCACCATCGGCATGATGGCCTCGCTGTTGTACACCTTGCATATCGGCACCAGGCTGGCGGTGATCCCGGAGGTACATGCCCGCCATGAATTCACGGATCTCTCGCCGTCCCTCTCATGGACCGGCCTCATCCTGGGCGGCGGCCTGAACGTGGCGTGGGTTCTCGGGAGCGAGCCCGGCAGGTAGGCCGCTCTTCATGCATTGCCGCAGCGGGCCCGGCTACTTCGCCGCCGGCGCCCACTGCGTGGTTCCCCTGTTGAACGTACGCCATGCAAGCCAGTACTCCTGTCGCGCGGCGAGCGCCTCCAGGTGCTGGCCGAGGCATGCCCCTTCGATGCAGGCGCCGGTCCAGTCCCACAGCGAATTCGTTCCGCGATCGCGCATGCCGCGCCCCGCGGAGTCCGGCAGAAACTCGTGTGCGGCGTCCGGCGCGAGCCGCTTCCACGCGTGAAAGTTGGTGGTATCCGGCTCGAGCGCGATCACCACCGGCACGCCTCCCGGTTGATCGTTCAGCACACGATGCTCCAGCAGATCGTTCCAGTCGTACGCCCGTGGGGTTCCTCCCGCGACAAGCCCCACCACCCAGCCGAAGTCCTGCCAGCGCACAACCCGCCCGGATGCGTCGCGATCCGCCGTGCGCGCATGCGCGAATCCGGAGAGCTCCTTGTAGAAATTGGCTGAGGAGGAATCCGGCTGCAGCACGAGCGTGTTCGGGTGGCGCGCTATCCAGGCGGCCAGCGTCATCTGTTCGGAGAACATCTCCTGGAGCTGCCGTCCGGCACGCGGGCCCATCACCGCCTGGCCTGTGGCCTGATACCACCACGATCGCGTGGCGTGATCGGCGAGCACGCCGTTGTAATGCTGCATGCCCACCAGATCGAACGCCTGCACCACGCCATCCAGCGTTGTTGCATAGACGCGCCCCGTGCGGCAGAGAAGCGAATACGTTGCCAGCACCGGCGTGCCGCCCACCGTATCGGCAAGCCGGTAGTGCAGGCCGAGTATCGTAATGGGATATGCCTTCGCGACGCCGTTGTGCTCCACACCGATAACGATGCTCTGGGTCGCCACCCTGTTCTCCGCTGCGGTGGCGAATACCTTCTTCTGAACCTCACGAAACGTGTTCGCTGCGCCCAGCTTTACTGCGAGGAAGTAGTTGAAGCCCAGGAGCGCCACGCAGAGAAATATCAGTCCCACACGCAGCCGCTGTTCCTTCGTCCGGATCGTCATGATGATGTGCGGCAGCAACAGCAGCAGGCCCGAGGCAACGGCAAAGGGATGGATCGTGAACGCATAGTAGGCCAGTGGGAGCAGGTCCAGATCCTGGCTCCCTCCAGGCGGCGAGAGGAGATAGGCCCGGAGAACGCCGGGAACCACCAGGAGAATGAGACCGGCATAGAAGCTTATGCGGAGGATGCGGGCACGTGCGTTCGGTTGCATCGATTGAGCGAAGAGTTGAGCGGACCGCCGGCATGCGGGAATTCGAACATCCCGGCGGCAATACGGGCCGTGAAGTTACGGAGTTCGCTCCATGCCCGTTACCATTGGCGCCGGTTCCGGATCATTCCCCGTGGATATCTGTCCAGTATCCGGAATTCTTCTGCTCAACTCGATCCATTGGAAGCATCATGACCAGTCGCGTTGCTCTCTGCCTGCTCCTTCTTGCCTCGACTCTTCATGCACAGAACATCGTGCGGACACGCCCCGGCCTCGCGGCGCATGCGGTACACGCGCTCGCGAAGTTCGAGCCCGATACGGGCCGTGTCTACCACGGCGTTGGAGGATCGGCGGCGGAGGCGAACGCATATCGCGCCGTGATGGACAGCACAACGCTTCCGTATCTCTCGAAGCTCTACTTCGAACTTCCCGGGTCGGGAGCGCCGCCGTACGCCGCGCTCCGCGCCGCGCTTGCAACGGAGCGGGCCGCAGGACGGTTCCCGGAACTGAGCATCGATATCACCAACGGCACGATCGGCTCCGACAGCATTCTGGCAACAACCACGCAGTACGACGCAATGGTGGACAGCCTTGCGGCGATCTGCAAGGGGTTCGGGCGACGGATCTTCATCCGCCCCGGCTTCGAGTTCAACGGACCATGGAACGGCTATCATGCCGATATCTATCCAAAGGCCTTCAAGAAGATCGTGGACCGCTTCCGCGCCGCCGGTGCGGGAGATTCGGCCGCGTTCGTCTGGTGCTACTACTCCTCCGGCGCGCCGAACGATTTCGATCAGGTTGATGCGAGCGGCTCGCGCTGGTACCCGGGCGATGAGTATGTGGACTGGTTCGGCATCGATCTCTTCTTCAACGACGAGTTCGACATATCGCTTCCGGAGAATGACGCAACGGGCATCACCACGCACGGCAAGGTGGAGCGCTTCCTGGAGATGGCGCGCACGCACGGCAAGCCGGTGCTGGCCTCCGAGGTGTCCGCGGCCGGCATGAACATCACCCCCGATTCCGCGAAGGGGATCAACATCTGGTACAACTGGTTCGCCCCCTTCTTCGAATTTCTCAGCGCGCACGAGGAGGTGAAGGGCTTCTGCTACATCAACACGAACTGGGGCGGAACATGGGGAGATGCGCGTATCGACAGCAACGCCACGCTGGCGAGCTATTACGTGGATGAGATGCTGAACCCGTGGTACATCCATCTGAACGGCGATACGGCAACGCCACCTCCGCCGCCACCGGCGCTCACCGCCCCCATCCTCGCCGCGCCGGCCAACAACACGAGCACCACGAACACTTCGCAGAACCTGCAGTGGCAGCGCGACACGCTGGTGCCGATCTATCACGTGCAGCTTTCAACCAGCAACACGTTCGCATCGCTCCTCGTGGATGATTCCACCGTCACGGTCGGCACACGGCCGGTTGGACCGCTGCCGCTGGGCCGATACTACTGGAGGGTTCGTGCCGAGCGCAACGCGGAGCGCGGCCCCTGGAGCGAGGTCTGGAACTTCAGCATCGATCTCTCCGCGCCGTCAACGGTGCAGTTGGTATACCCGGCTCCGTCCGAGGTTATCTCCGAGACCTCGGCAACGCTTCTGTGGCGAGCGGCCAGCCCCGCAATCGACCGCTACGAGGTGTCGCTCGCGGAGAACTCCGCATTCGCCGGCGCCGTGGTGGACTCCGCCATCACGGACACATTTGCGCTCCGCACCGGCCTTCAGGACGGCCATACATACTTCTGGCGGGCTCGTGCCCACAACTCCAGCGGTTGGAGCGCCTTCAGCGAAACCCGCGCGTTCAGGGTGAGCCTGGAGCCATCCTCCGTGCCGACCGCCATCGGGCCGGGCGGGGAGGATCGGTTGGTCTCCATCGCCCCGAACCCGGTGCAGCAGAGCGCAACGATCACGTTCTCGCTCGCGCGCGGCGGAGAGGCCACCATCGTTCTGTTCGATGCGCTGGGACGTCAGGTGCGGACGGTGGCGAGCGATCTGTTCGGTGCGGGCACGCACGGCGCCTCGCTCGATATGAGAGGCCTCCCTCCGGGCGCCTATGCCTGCCGGCTCTCCACACCAACCGGCAGCTCATGGATTTCCGTACGGTGCGTACGATAGGTTCGCCGCCGAAGATCGTCCGGCATGTGAGCAGCGTTCGGAAAGAACCGGAGCCGTTTGCTCTCGATCATTCCTACGGGGTGCGGCAGTTGCCGCGCCCCACTGCATATCCGCCCGCAGGGAAGGGCTTGTCGCTTCGCACACAGCGGAATGCGGCGATGGCGCGAACTCGACGAGCGGGAGCACTCTATTGTGGGGAGATATCGATCGAACGGTCCATCATCATCCAGAGGATGCGCGAATAGCGCATGATGATGGGAAGGAACGGCAGCATCAGCGCAAGCGCAAGGCCGTGCACCCAGATGTCGGGAAGCTCCGGAAAGAAGGTGAAGAAGATGATGATCCAGATGCCCACCAGCGTTGTGCCGAGTGCGTAACTGAAGAAGGTTGCCCCGGTGAAGTAGCCCGGCTCGCGCTGGTACACGAGATGGCAGACGGAACAGACCTTCAGCATGGTCCAGAGTCCGGTGTAGACGCGCCCATGATGGCATCGCGGGCAGCGCATGTGAAGTGTTGCCCACAGCTTGCCGTGGGCCGGCTCTATCGCCGGAGTCCGGGAGTGTTCGTGCATCATCATTCGCATTACCCTGCCTGCATAACGGACCCGGTTGAAAGCCGGCCGCCTACCCTGTTCCGTTCGCCCTGCATCATATGGCCCTCGGGACCGCACCGTTCAAGGGCGCACGGCACGAATATCGACGTTTCAATCGTATCGGTGATGTCTCCCCCGGCAAATACGTGCGCGCGGGCGCGCCGGCAACCTTCAGCGTTGCCGCCCGGAGCGTTGCCGGCAGCGTACAATGAGTTGCCGCAATCCTGAAATACCGTACGAAAGAATGCCCCTCTCTTGTGTAAATTCGCGCGACTCACAACTCACTGAAGCAGTTTTTCATCGAGGCTCAGTATGAAACGAATCCTTCTTGCTACCCTCCTCGGCATGTTCACGCTTGGGCTCGCAGCGGCGCACGCACAGGTTCGTGCGAACGCAATCGGCGCCAAGCTTGGTCTCTACTTCGACGGCAGCAAGCCGATGATCGGCGTCAACGGTGAAATACCGTTCACGTCCGAACTCGATTTCGAGCCAGCCGCTGAGCTGGTATTCGGCATACAGAACACCACGCTGGTGATTCTGGATGCAAACGGACGGTACTCATTCAACCTTCAGGGAAGCGAGGTGCGTCCGTACCTTCTCGGCGGTCTGGGCGTTGGCGTCAGCTTCGTCTCGGTCAACGGTACAAGCAAGTCGGATACCGATTTTCGTCTCAACCTCGGCGGCGGCATGGTCTTCAACAGCCGCTCGCTGATCCAGTACTGGGCCGGACTCAAGGTGTTCGTTCTCTCGAAGTCATCGGACGTCGGAATCCAGGGGGGCGTGAACTTCTACCTGTAACGCCTGCCGGCCGATTCGCCGGACAGTTGAAATCCCTCGAAGCCTTCCCGACACGGAAGGCTTCGTTCGTTGAAGCCGGAACAATGCGCCCGTTGTTCGCCATACGGACCGGCGGCTCCGCCGCGCGGGCAGGTGGATGAAATCGGAACCATCACGGAATACCATTGGGAGCACGTCCGCCGGGGCATGGCCGGGTTCCGGACCAGCGACTATCGTATGAAGAATCTGCCGGACAATTGGAAGGAATGGGCCGCGGCACTCGTGCGGCATGGATGGGCCGCGCCGGTTGCGTTGATGCTGATGGCCGCGACGTCGGCGGCGCAGCAGGCATCGGTGCGCGCTCCGCATGTGGAGGCGCGCCTGATCGCCAGCCACACCGCCGTTGCGCCGGGAACCCCGGTCACGGTGGGCCTGCTGCTCCGTATGGAGAAGGGATGGCATACCTACTGGCGCAATCCCGGCGATGCCGGCATGGCGACCTCGATCGTCTGGGAACTCCCCGCCGGCGCACATGCGGACTCGCTTCGCTGGCCCGTACCGGAGCTCATCGGCGACCCGCCGGAGGTGACATATGGGTACGGGGACTTCGTGATGCTCCAGTCCGTGATCCATCCGCCGGCCGGGCTCGCGCCCGGAAGCACGTTCAGAATCGGCTGCACCGCGTCATGGCTGGTGTGCAGGGAGATCTGCCTTCCGGGAACGGCGGAACTTGCGCTCACGCTGCCGGTACGTGCCGGGCCTGCCCGGGCCGACTCCCTCTGGAACACGGTGGCAAACAGCCGGCAGTGCATGTTTCCAAACCCGCCACCGCGAACGGGGGTCACTGCGCAGCTTCACGACAGCACTATCGATCTGCACGTGCTCCTGAAGGAAATGCCTGTTGCCGCGCACGCGTTCCGCGTGCAGTTCTTCGCTGCCGACGAGGCGGTGATCGATCACTCTGCCGTGCAGACATTCGCGCTCAGCCCAACGGAACTGGCGGTGTCGCTGCGCGTCTCCTCCTTCGCCCCCAGGCCGCCGCGGCGGCTCCGCGGCGTTCTCGAGGTGGAGGGCTCCACGAAGGTGGGGATGGATACGGAAATCGACGTGCCGATCGTCAATGTGGCGAAGCAGGCACGGTAGAAATCAGTTGGCAGCCCACGGCGATCGCCGGCTACTCCCCGGGACTGCCACCTGCCATCCGGCTGCTGCCGGAATCAACGGGGACATTCAACGTCAGCAGGAGAGCGTTCCATATGAGATCGAACATTCGCACATGGATCGCCGCGGCCCTGGTCACAGCCGCGGCGGGATTGATTGTCGGCACGGCGTTCATCGCACGCACCGCACAGGCGGACGATGCGCTGGCACCGGACTTCACACTCACGGACATTCACGGCACACAATACCGGCTCGCCGATCTCAAGGGGAAGGTGGTGGTGCTGGAGTGGTTGAACTTCGATTGCCCGTTCGTGCAGAAGCACTACAACTCACACAACATGCAGAACCTGCAGCGCACCTATCGGGACAGGGGTGTGGTTTGGCTTTCGATTGTCTCCTCGGCGGCGGGGAAGGAAGGCTACTACTCACCCGATGCATTGAACGAGATCGCGCAGAAGCGCGAGGCGGCGCCAACGGCAATCCTGATGGACTCCGACGGCAGGGTGGGCAAGCTGTACGGCGCACGCACCACGCCGCACATGTTCGTTATCAATCCCAAGGGAGAGATTGTCTACAAGGGAGCGATTGACGACAGGCGGAGCACGAACCCGGACGACGTGAAGGAGGCGAAGAACTATGTGGCCGCGGCGTTGGACGAGGTACTGGGCGGCAAGGCAGTCACTGTGGCGGCCACACAGCCGTACGGCTGCTCCGTGAAGTACTGAGCGCGTTCCATTGTGGACAGGTCCGGCAGCCGGTTGGATTACGTACAGCCGGCTGCCTGCGGCCAGCCTCCGTGCCGCCATCGGATCATTCGCCGCCGGCTTCGCGCGCATGCTTTACCGCGCTCAACAACTTCTCGAAACGGCGGTCCGCACTTCCTCCCCCCAGCGGATCGAAATCGGTGTACGCACTGGAGGAGACGGCGTCCACCCGGGTCCGGTCCAGCGGCTGAGGGCCGCTCAATCCCACCATTCGCTTCTCATCGCCAACGCTGAACTCGAAGAGGAAGTATCGTCCCTCCGGAGCGATCGCCGTATCGCCCGCGTGGATCTCCCGCTCGCCGACAAGCTTGATCGATGTCACCGCAGGCCCCTCCCCGTCATCCGAATCGACAATCCAATCGGCAAGCACTCCCTCGGCGATGCTCTGCTGCGATCGCAGCGCGGCGGGAATCGCCTTCGCATATCCCAGCCGATCCAGCTCCGTGTAGAGCCTGGTGCGATACTGAAGATCGGATGCCACGGAGCGAACCGCACCCTGCGGCAACACCTGATTCAGTCTCGCCAGTGCACGGAGCGCGGCAAACTCCGCTTCCGGTTCGCTGCAGGATGCAAACTTCTTCAGCACGGCAATGCTCTCCTCGGAGACGTCGAGATACCCCAGAAGTGCGGCCATCGTCGGAGCCCGCATCTGGAACGCGGAGCCCGCGCTCGCAGCATCCTCCCCGTCGTCACCAGGGCTCGCATGTGCCTTCAGGACTGCCTGCTCGCGCAGCATGTCGCGGCAATCCTTCAGGATCCTGACCCGGTTGCTTTCGAGGACCTCGCGCCCGACGATGCCGCTGTCGATGGCGGTCATGATCAGCGGATAGATGTCGTCAGTATAGGCGCCGCGCCCCGCCAGCGCAAGCATGTGCGGGATCATCGGCCGCAGGCCCGCAATGTCCCCATAGAAGCGGTTGAACGGCAACCGCAGGTCATTCTCCTCCTCACGGATCTCGTCCAGCAGATCGCCAACCGCCGCACTCGCCTCCTCGCTTCCGATGGATACGAGGACGTTCAGGATTTCCGATCGCGACGAGGCGCTGTTCACATCCATCATGAAGTTCCGGCGCAGGAAGGGGACGGTAGTGCTGTCGTGCACGGTGACGAGCGCGAACAGCAGGCGGTTCCGCGAACTTCCGTTCTCGTACGCGGCATATCGCTCGCTCACCGTGCTATCGTCTATCAGGGGGGATGAGAGGAGCCTGTAGATCTTCGGCAGATCGGCAACGGCAAAGGGGTAGGCGCCGATGGCCGCCCGCGCTCGCTGGCGCTGTACGGCGTCTGCGGCGTCCAGGTCACGCAGCAGGCGATCCACCTTCGGCGCGAACACGCTTCCGGGGAGCGCCGGACCGGTAAGGCGAAACGAGTTGAGAAGGCGATCGGCGCCGGCAGATGAATCCGGAGCGCCCCCCTGGCGCAGCATGTAGAGCATCGGCCCCTGCAGGATGAAGCGCACCCGCCTGCGTGCGGTTTCGTTCGCCCGGGATGCGATCACCAGATCGACGCCTCCGCATCCGCCGGTGTGTGCAGGATGAATGGACTCCAGACATTCGTCGTAGGCAAGCTCCAACCTGATCGCCCTGGCCCACACGGCCGACGAGTCCGTTGCCGTGTAGTAGTTGCTGAACTCCCGGCACTGCACCAGCGTGTGACGCCCGGAGAGCGAATCGATCGCGACCAGCGTCATCACACGGTAGGCGAGGTTGTCGTTGTTCACATCGTTGGCCTCGTGCGCGGCGCCCGGCAGTGCCACCATGAATCCGTAGTCGCTGCCGTCGTATGCCGTCCAGGGCATCTCTCCGAACGGCAGCAATCTGAACGACGAAAGGAATCGGTCGGCATCCTCGCTGTGTACCTGCGACTCAACGGCAACCACCTGTACCACATATCCGCGGTGGCCGCGCAACAGGCTGCGGAAGCGGCGGGTAAGGTTGAACCCCGTGCGGCTTTCCGATTCGAGGAGCGGGTGCCCCTCCATTGCAGGGCCGGCGGAACGGTATGCCGGCATCTGCGCCTCCATATCGCTGAAGACGGTGCCCAGTGCGGACTGCAGCGTGGAGGTATCCTGCAGCCGCCCGGCATCATCGTAATCCAGATAGCCCACGACGAAGGTCAGCCCGGATCCCAGATCCGGCCACACCCAGGAGCGGAGCCGGTCCCACCGGCCGGCGAGATAGCCCGGCATCGAGTCGCCCGGCATGGCAATCGGCGGCTGCGGCATCTCCACGGAGAAGGCTCCCTCAGCGCTTGCAAACGTCTGCCAGGCCGGGATACGGGCTGGGGTGCCGTAGTCGTCCGGTCCCTTGCTGTACACACTCTTCACCGGACGCACGGTGTAGCCTCGCTCGCGGAAGAGCGCAATCAAACCCTCGGCTCCGAGCAAATGCCCGGATCCGACGGCAATGAACGTTGGCGCGGTACGGATCAGTTTCTCTCCGCGCTCGGCCATGACGTGATTGCGATCGTCCAGCAATCGCTTGCGCACGGTAGGAGGCATGTCGCTCACGAGCTCGTAAAGCCGCGCCAGATCCCCCTTGGCATAGGCGTTCACCAGCATGCTCTCGGGGTCATCGTCCGTCTGCCTGGAAAGCTTCTGCTTCCGCCTGCGTTTCAGCCGCGTGTACATGTCCTCGAATCCGAAGGAGCCGATCAGGCCAAGCTGTTCGTTCACGGTCTCCAGACCGGTCAGCTTCAGACCGGCGTTCCGGGCAATGCCGAACAGGTAGCTGTCGATAACGGCCGGCTTATCCGTGCGGCCAACGGTATCCGCTCCCACGAAGATGGAGGTGCCTCGCCTCCGGGGATCGAGCGCTGCGAGGACGCGCCGTTGCGCGTGCGATCGAACAGCGTGGCGTTCCGGCGGCCCCTTCGGCTTCCCCTCGATCCCGACGTCGGCATCCGCGGATGCATGCTGCACAGTGTCCGTATCGGCGGCTCCCTGGCCTCCCTCGCTTGGTCTGAACGCCGCGACCTCGTCGGTGTCCGGCGACACATGCTCCGTGCGCAGCCGGACAAGGCGCTCCAGACCATCCTCGGGAATCAGATACTCCTCGATGAACTGGCGCGCAAGCGTGTCGAACTCCAGCTCCGAGGCAAAGACCGCGCAGGAACGGAGCGCGGGGAGGACGGAGTCGTTCAGCCGGAAGGCCTCGCGTTTACGTACATGGATGGTGCCGTACAGATATGATGGCTTCTCCAGGCCGTTGCCGGATATCTCCCAGAGGAGCGTCGGCTCCACCGGTTCCTGCGCGGGCATCGAGCCGCATACGGTGAGAAGCAACAGCACCGCAGGGATGAGAATACGCGTCAGGATGCTCATCGAATCGGAATGGAAAGAGAATGGGAATCGAATGCCGCCGGCCATTGCGAAAGTAACACGGCGGAACCAATCCATGGTTCTCAGCGGAACTCGCCGCGCATCCTCAACACCACACCAGTTCCGGCGCCTCGCCCCGACGCCCGAACACGATGGCACGCTGAGCAAACCGGCGCGCCAACGCAACCACATCCTCCAACGGAATATCCGGCACGAAGAAGCTCCGCTCCGGCGCCCACAGCCCGCTGTCGGCGCGGCCTTCGCCCTGGAGCACCGCATGCCCCATCGCCGCAATCCGTTCGCGCAGTTCGCCGTTGCGCGCGTTGTTCACATCGTCGGGCTCGCGGATAGAGCCCGGATTCCATGCCGTGATGAAGGCGAAGCTCCCGGCGTGAAGATCGCCCAGCAACCGATCGAGCGCGGGGCTCGCCTCGCCGATGCGAATCACCACCGGAGCAGTGCCGACTTCCACCACATAGGAGGTGGCGCGATAATGGGCCTCCAACGATTCCTGCATCGTTCTGCTCCTTCGGTCTGCTTCGTTCGATTGAACGGCCACCCTATGCGAAGCGCCATGCCGGATGAGCCCGGCATGGCGCTTCGCGTACTGTTCCTCTCACCGCGGCGTACCTCGGCGCCGGGAACCAACGGGCGCCGGCGCTGCGGGCCGGTTCCCGCTTCAACGCTGTCGCAGCATCGGCGCGAACGTCGTGCGCCCCGGCCATGGCTGCAAGAGGAGGCGTTCCCGGAGAAGGCCGTTCCTACTTCACGGAGAGCAGTTCCACCTCGAAGACGAGCGTGGAGTTCGGGCCGATCGGTCCCGTCCCCTGCTCGCCGTATGCAAGATCCGGGGGAATGAAGAGCTTCCACTTCGATCCCGCCTTCATCAACTTCAACGCCTCGGTCCAACCCTTGATCACACCGCCAACCTTGAACGTTGCCGGCTCGCCGCGATCGATCGAGCTGTCGAACACGGTGCCGTCGACAAGCGTGCCACGGTAGTGTACGCTCACCTCGCTCGCGTCGGTGGGCTTCGGACCGTTCCCTTCCTTCAGCACTTCGTACTGCAGACCGCTGGCGAGCGTCACCACGCCCTTGCGCTTCTTGTTCTCGGCCAGGAACGCCTCGCCATCCTTCTTGTTCTTCTCGCCTGCCTTGGCGGCTTCCTCGGCCTGCTGCTTCTGTACCTTCTGCTGAAGCGCGCCGAGGCACTGCTGCATGTCGGCGGCCGTGAGCTGCATTCCCTTGTTGGCGATCGCGTCCTGCAGCCCCTTCATGAACACCTCGTTCCTGATTTCGATGGACTGCTGGCGCAGACTGCTGCCAACCTGCACACCGATCGCATAGCTGATGCTGTCCACATTGGTCTTCAGCGGCACCGGCGCCTGGGCGTGTGCGACCATCGTAGCCGCAACGGCCACGAACGCCGCCAGAATCATTGCTCTCTTCATTCCTTGTCCTTCATCGATATTGTTTCAGTTACTGTGAGTTGCAGTTCTAGCCGGAAACATTGCGGAGCAAAGCCCGCGCGAGCTCCGCGGAACCACCGCGCGGCACTTCGTGTTCCGCAATTCTTCGACACGGTGCACCCGAAAGGGAGGGGCACAGCCGGTTTCACAGGGACGATCGACCGGCTGTTGAAATGCCTCGGCCCTCGTGCAATCGATGGGAATCGCTTCACGCACACGATGCGTCGGCATCGAGGCTAGCGCACCGGGAGCAGGGCCCCGGCAGTCCCACGGGAACGACCGCCGCAGAGCGGCTCCGTTCAGGAGTTCAAAACTACTACTTCCCGCCGTTGTCGACCGCAACAAGCTCCAGATCGAACTGCAGCACGGCGCCGGGCGGCACCCCGTTCCAGTAGGCGGCACTGCCGCGCGGGAGTATGGTCGTCACACGGCAACGTTCTCCGGGCGTCATCCGCAGCAGCACCGGCCCGATGCCCGGTGTCGCGTCGCCAACCTGAACGTGCGGCGAGCCGGAGCCGTCGCGCGTGTCGACAAATCCGCGGCCGTCCAGCAGCGTGCCGCGATAGCGAACGGTGACGCGGTCCCCCTCCTTCGGGCTCCCTCCACTCCCCAGGCTTATCACCTCGTAGTGCACATCGTCATCGATCGTCACCACATGGCTTCCCCGCGCGTGCTTCGCCATGAAGGCGCGCGACGCGGGAACGTTGAACATGTAGAGGCTGTCGCGCCGGAATGCATCGTGTTTCATGCGCGACTCGGCGGCGCGATCGTTGGCGGCGCTCATCAGCAACCGCTGGATCCGAGCATCGATGCGGGGCGCGTTGTTCCATCCATCGCGAATGCCGGCGATCAGGATCTCCGGATCCACGTCGATTCCCGATCCCGCGCGCGCGTTGCGGAGCAGACGCATCAGGACGATGCCGGCGGCATGGCTGAGGCTGTCGGAGGCGAAGCTGCCTCTGTTGAGCGATCCGGCAAGGAACCGGGCAACGGAATCGTTCGGAACGTCGGTACCGGCTGCACCCTCACGCACGCCGGCGAGGAACAGACCCAGGCGGCCGCGCAGCGAGTCCGCATGCACACGCGGCAGATCGTTCCTGGCCACATCCAGGCCAACCGCATAGCTCAGGCTGTCGCGATCGCTTTCGAGACGCGGAGCGGGATTCGCATCCTGAGCCGCGAGAGCGCCGGCCAGGCTCAGGAACAGGATGACACTCAGAACGAGGAGTCGTTGCATGAGTCTCTCGAGGCTGTTGCGAGGAAACGCCGGCGCCGAACGGCGCAGCGGCATCGGAGGAAGCCGTCCGGTACGGACGGCGAAGAACCGGTACGAGTGAAAAGGGGAGCGTCCGCGGCGGACGCTCCCCATCGATGCACGGCGTTGCCGCACTTCTACCTGTGTGCACCCGGTGCCGTTGGTGGCGCCGGAGCCGGCGCTGCGCCCGGCTTCTCCTTCACGATGTCGAGCAGCTCAACCTCGAAGGTGAGGAGAGCGCCGGAAGGAATCTTGCCGCCGGGAGGAGGCGCCATGCCGTAGCCCAGGTCCGGCGGAATCCAGAGACGCCACTTGCTGCCGACCTTCATCAGCTTCAGAGCCTCGCTCCATCCCGGAATCACGCCGCTCGCGTTGAACGTGGCCGGACCGTTCTTGTCCGAACTGTCGAACACGGTGCCGTCCAGGAGCGTGCCCTTGTAGTTCACCTTCACGTTATCGGATCCCTTCGGTGTGGGGCCGGTTCCGTCGGTGATCACCTGATACTGCAATCCGCTGGGGAGCGTAACGACACCAGGCTTGGTCTTGTTCTGCTCCAGGAATGCAGTAGCCTTCTTCTTGTTCTCCTCGCCGGCCTTGCTCATGCTGTCCTGCTGCTTCTGCTGGCGCTCCTGCTGCTTCTGCATCATCTTCATCTGGAAGCTCATCAGAACTGCCTGCGCAACCGAGTCCTTCATGACGGCCTTGCTGGCCATGGCGTCCTTGATGCCCTGCACCATGACATCGGGATCGATCTTCAACGAATCCCGCTTGATTCCCTGGCCCATATTCATGCCGATGGCATAGCTGACGCTGTCGTCATTGGACTTGAGCGCGTGGGAGCCGCCCCCTGCTGCACCATCCTGGCACGCCGCGAGCGCAACCGAGAGCGCGAGGGCTGCGATGATGAATTTCATTGCGTTCTCTTCTCCTGAAAGTTGGATGTATGATGTTGGTACGTTTGAAAACAATGCCGGGAGACCTCCGAAACGGCTCGTGCCACCGGCTTGCGTGGGGATTAGACCTGCTAGATTACCACAACTCCGGCACACGGACAATAACGAAGAGTGTTACAACCGCACCAGCAACGCATGCCACAGCGGGAGTGTGAGGAAGGCCAGGGGAACCCCGACGCCCACCATCAGCGCCGCCAGCGGCGGATCGAGATCGTTCTCGATCGCCACGATCCCCGCCGTTATCATCGGCGGCATGGCGGCCTCGAACAACGATACCTGGATCGGAAGCGCGCCGACATCCGTCGCAAGGCACAGAATCGCAAGGAGAACGGCCGGTGCCAGCACCATCTTGTAGGAGAGGCCCAGAAGCAGATTCCCGGCATTGCCGGCAAGACGCGTGGTGGAAAGCTGCAATCCCACGGAGACCAGGGCCAGCGGCGCGAGCGTGTCCGCCAGGCGCCCCAGCACACCGGCCATCGCATCGGGATATGAAACCGGAAGGAGCAGAAGGGAGAGCACGAACGCGATAAAGGGGGGAAAGAGAAGCACGCGCCGCACGATTGCCCGCCATCCGGCATCACCCCCCGCATATCGTGCCACGACAGCCATGCCGAACGTGGAGAGAATCAGGAATGTCCCCGGCTGGTCCACGAGAATACCGTAGGCAACCGCCTGCCGCCCATACATCGCCTCGATCATCGGAAGCCCCATGAAGGAGGTATTCCCCAGCCCGCCAACCAGCATCAGGCAGCCGATGGTTCGGCCCGCAAGCCCCAGGCGCGTTCCCAGGAGATAAAAGAGCGCCGCACCAAGGAAGAAGAGAACCCAGGGCGTGAGGATCGGAATGATCAGCGTGCGATCGAACGCAAGAGAGTGGAGGCGCAGGAGCACCAGCGCCGGAAGGGAAACATGGATGATGAAGGCATTCAGCGCCTTCGGCCCGGCATCTCCGAATCGTCGGGTTTTTCCCAGAATCAGCCCGATAACGAAACAAATTCCGAGAAGAAGGAGCTGCTCCATGCAGTTGGGATGGATAAGATGTCGGAGTGCGAGCGCCGGATTCGGCCGGCGCAATATACCACGGCATGCCAGCGCTCTACATTCAGGGTCCTGCAGCCGCCCCCCGGCATCCGAATATGCCTGCGCAGCCGCAGCCAGCGGACTTTTAGGGTGAAATCCTCACGGAAGGAATTTATATTTCCTGTCCGCTCTCAACGGAGCGCAACGATATCGTCCGCCGAGGTCCGTGGTGGCGGCGAATCGGATCTCTGGTGCGAGAGATTGAAGATCGATGCTGCTGCCGGCATCCGATCACATTGGCGTCACCTTGGCGACACAGTTTGTATGGGTGGAGTGACGTAATCATCTCGCCGCGGGTCGTGCTTTCATATGCTTCCATCAACGTCAGGATTGCGCTCGGATCGCCTGAAGGCCTTGCCGAGCGCGGTGTTGGAGGCAGCAGGGCACTTGCGTCTCATGGTCGATGTGTGATTGCCCGATCCTGCAGGCATCAGCGCATCCGAGCGTTCATACAAACCGGTACGTGTCCCATGAAGCAGCTCTTCCTCGTCACCATGTTCCTCGCTCTTTGTACGTCCGCAATTGTTCGGGCTCAAAACGGCCAGGAGAATCCGGCACGTGGTCTGTTCGTCTCACAACCTCGTCCCGCATACAGCAAGCCGATCCCCGCAACGGCAACGTTCTTCACAATCGATCCCCAGGCGTTCAACCGTGTAGCGGTCTCCGGCCCGACACGCATCGTGCTGCCGGACTTCCCGATCAACACGGCGCAGCGCGGCACGCTGATGCTGGACCGATTCCAGGTGCTGGCGAACAACGCCGTGACGGTTACCGGGCAACTCAACGGCCCCGATCGCCCGTTCACTCCAGATCCCGGCATCTTCTGCAAGGGAACGGTGGAGGAGATCCCGGGATCGTTCGTCTACCTTGCGATCTTTCACGACTACTGCTCCGGCTACATCGAGATTCCCTCCGGCCGCGAGATGACCGCCCGCTTCACGATCGCTCCCCTCGAACTGCACGACGGCGCTCCCTCGGTGATGGTAGCGTACGACGAGCATCAGGCGCTCGCGATGCAGGCGCCGCAATTTCTGGAAGGGGGAGCGTGGCACTGCGGCTCCGAGGAGGTTCCGGGCTACCAGGACGCGGTGAACCAGGTGTTCACCAGCATGAACCGGAAGGACAAGCATGCTCAGGCACATGTTCAGAGCAACACACTGCTCGCGCTGCAGCTTGCGCTCGAGTGCGACTCGCTCTTCTATGCGATGCACAACCGGAATCTCTCCCGTGCGACGAACTACGCGCTGACGGTGGTGGGAGCGATGTCCGCGATCTACCAGCGCGACGTGAACGTTCAGTTCTTCGTTCCCTTCCTGCGCGTCTGGACCGGCGCCGACCCCTGGCCGGGAACCACAACCAGCACGCTGCTGCCGCAGTTCAGAACGTACTACATCAACAACATGGGGGGAACGCAGCGCACGGTTGCGCACATGCTTTCGGGCGTTGCGATCGGCGGCGGCATCGCCTACCTGAACACGCTCTGCAGCACGCAGTTCGGATATGCCGTCAGCGGCATGAACAACAACGTGACCTATCCCACCACGGCATATGTGTGGGACAGCGACGTTATCTCGCATGAGACCGGCCATCTGTTCGGATCGCCGCACACGCATTCCTGCAACTGGAACCCGGCGATCGACTCCTGCTACACGGCGGAGGGGAGCTGCTTCGCGGGAACCAATCCGCGCACCGGCACGATCATGAGCTACTGCCACCTGACGGCATTCGGCACGCTGCTCAACTTCCATCCGCGCGTGGCCGCCATGATCCGCGCGGGGGCCGAGGCGGCACCCTGCATCGGTGCGGTGAACAACTCCAACGCCAACGATGTGGCGGTGAGCGAGATCACCGTGCCGGCATCGGGGGGGGCCATCGCCCAGAACACCCAGTTCACACCGCAGGCGGTGTTCCACAACAGCGGCACCAGCACACAGTCCAATCTCACGGTCACGCTCACGATACTGGACAGCCTGGGGAATACGATCTACACCAACAACCAGACGATCGCCTCGCTGGCTGCCGGCTCCAACGCATCGGTAAGCTTCACGGCAACGTCGATGGGGCTGGTGGGACGCTACTCCGTGGTGGCAACGATCAATCTCGGCGGCGACGCGTTCATGGCGAACAACACCATGGTGCGTCCGTTCGAGATCGTCAGCTCCGTCAGCGGCTCGGTTACCGTAACCGCGCCGAACGGCGGCGGCGTGTATCGTTCCGGATCGACGGTCACGATCACCTGGACATCGGCCAGCATCACGACCGCACGGATCGACTTCACACCCGATGACGGCGCAACGTGGTACACGGTCCGTTCCGACATCTCCGCCGCAACCGGAACGCTGAACTGGCTGGTGCCGGCGATGCCCACCACGCGCGCGCGCATTCGCGTGGCCAACCGCGACAATCTTTCCACCAGCGATGTCAGCGATCAGACGTTCACGATCGCAACGCTTCCGCTGGACTGGCAGTGGGCACGCAAGGCGGGAAGCCTGCTGGATGACGAGATCCAGGGCGTTGCAAGCGATTCGCGCGGCAACGTCTACGTATGCGGCACGTTCAACGACTCGCTCTGGCTTGACACGGTGGCCGTAGTTTCCGCAGGCGGCACTGACGGCTTCGTTGCGAAGTACTCACCGGGCGGCTGGCTGCTCTGGGCACGGCGCTTCGGCGGCTCCGGCAACGACAGCGCGCACAGCGTCGCGGTTGACGCCAACGGCAATGTCTACGTCGCAGGCGCGTTCTTCGGCACGGCGAACGTGGGGCCGAACAATGTGAACTCCAGCGGAGATGCGGACATCCTGGTGGCGAAGTACGATCCCAGCGGCACGGTGCTCTGGGCCACGCGCGGCGGCGGTGTTGGGCGCGACGTTGCGCGGGCGATCGCGATCGACAACTCCGGCAACGCATATGTGGCCGGAACATTTGCCGGCAACGTAACGCTCGGCCCCAGCGCGCTCGTCTCCAGCGGATTCCAGGACGCGTTCATCGCGCGCTGCAGTCCTTCCGGCACGTTCGACTGGGCCCAGCGCGGCGGCAGTGCGGGGAACGACGAGGCTCTCGGCGTTGCAGTAGACGGCTCCGGCAACTGCGTGATGGCAGGCCGCTACAACGCCGCGTCCGCAACGTTCGGCGCCACCACGCTCACCAACAGCGGCGGGGACGACGGGTTCGTTGCACGCTACAGCACCACCGGAGCATTCCAATGGGCCGCATCCGTTGTGGGCTCGAGCGCCGACGATCTTCGCGGAGCCGCGATCGACAACAGCGGGAACGTGATCGTTACCGGCTCGTTCAGTTCCACGGTGAACATCGGCACAACGGTTACCGGATCGATCGGCGGCCGCGACGCGATCGTGATCAAGTTCAACAGCGCCGGCACGCTGCAGTGGCTGCGCCGCTTCGGCGGCACCGGCACCGATGTGGCCAACGGCATCACGGTGGACGGCAACGGCAACATCTACGTTGCCGGAACCTTCCAGGATGTCTGCTACGTTGCGGACCTGACGATGAACGCGGCCTCCGGCACGGGGAACGATGTGTTCGTGGTGAAGTTCAACCCGGACGGCTGGCCCGTATGGGCGCGGCGCGGCGGCGGCGCGCGGCAGGAGGATGGCGTTGGGGTTGCCGCCAACACCAACGGCGACAATGTCTACTTCGTGGGACGGTACAGCTATACGCCGCCGGTGGATCAGATGAGCGTCTACGGACCGGACCAGCTTACCGGACGCGGCTTGAACGATGTCATGATCGGCCGCCTTGGAATGTTCCGCGTAACCTCGCCGGTTGACCGGGACGAGTGGCACAGCAGCGAGGTTCGCAACATCACATGGGTCGCATGCACGAACAGCACGGTGAAGATCGAGTACTCCGTCGATGACGGCACAACATGGACGACGATCGTCAACTCGGCTCCAAACACCGGCTCGTACGCCTGGACGGTGCCGGCGATCGTTGCACAGCGGGCGATGATTCGAGTATCCGATGCCGATCCCACGCCGATGTGCGGGTCCGCTGTCAGCGGCACGTTCCGCATCATCTCCATTCTCCCGCCGACGAATCTGATCGCAACGCCGTTCAATGCATCGGTGGATCTGTCCTGGACGGCGCCGGCGGGTGCACCTCCGAGCGCCTATGCGATCTATCGCGGCACGAACCCGGGAGCCACGCCGGCAACGCTCTCGCTCCTGACAACGGTTGCGGGATCGCAGACTGGATACACGGACTTCGCAGTGGTCAACTGCACGGAGTATGTCTACGCGGTGAAGTCCGTTGCCGGACCGAACCTCTCCATCTTCTCGAACCTGGACAGCGCGAAGCCCGAGGCACCGCGAACGATGATCACGCAGAATCCGGCGAAGGGCCAGTTGGTTCCGGCCGGAAGCAGCCAGACGATCCGCTGGACCTCCACCGGCTGCATCGACAGCGTCCGGGTGGAACTCTGGACGGAACGGACCGGAACGTGGGCGCCGATAAACGCGAGCACCGGCAACAACGGCTCGCTTGCATGGACGGTGCCGCAGATCAAGTCCACCCATGCGATGATCCGCATCACCGCGAAGAACGATGCGAGCGTGATCGGGCTGATCGACACCTTCTCCATCTGCAGCGCGACGTCGTCGATCACCGCAAGCGGCGCAACCAGCATCTGCGAGGGGGACAGCGTTGTGCTGACCGGACCTCCCGGCTACAGGATCTACCTCTGGTCCAACGGCGCAACCACGCGGAGCATCGCCGTGCGGAGCAGCGGCTCCTATACGCTTTCGGTTGCCGACAGCGCCGATTGCGGCGCAACGTCGCAGCCGACCATCGTGACGGTGAATCCGAATCCCAGGCCGAAGCTGGCCACCAGCAAGGCCCCCGCGATCTGCAACGGCGACAGCGTCACCATCGACGCCGGCACCGGCTACAACGCCTACATCTGGTCCACCGGCGCGAACACGCACGCCATCACGGTCAGGAAGGCCGGCACCTACTGGGTGCGCGTGAGCAACGATCAGGGATGCGCGAACACGTCGGACTCCGTCTCCGTGACGGTGACTCCGGAGCTTCAGCCGAAGGTGACCGCGATCGGCCCCACGTCGTTCTGTGCCGGCGACAGCGTGATGCTGGATGCCGGCAGCGGCTATGCCACGTATCACTGGTCCACCGGTGAGACAACGCCGATGATCTCCGTGAAGCTGCCGGGCAATTACTCCGTGGTGGTCTCCAACGGCAGCGGCTGTTCCGGAGCGTCCGGAGCCGTACAGGTAACGGTGTTCCCGAAGCCTGCGAAGCCGGTGATCGCACGGAATGCGAAGGGGGACTCCCTGACATACAACGGCGCCATCGGCACGCTCGAGTGGCGCCGGAACGACACCGTCATGACCGGCGTTGCGAGCGGAACCATCCCGATCGTTGCGATCGGCACCTACATCGTTTCGGTGATCGACATCAACGGCTGTTCGGCAACGTCGGCGCCGTTCACGGTGACCGATCTGCCGAGTTCCGTGATCGTGGAAGCGGGTGAGGGGGCCTTCATGCTCCACCCGAACCCGAGCACCGGTCTGGTAACGATCGAGACGGACGTGCCGGCCAACGCCACATTGAACGTGCGCATCACGGATCTGGCCGGCCGCGAGGTGATGCACTTCGAGGCTCCGCACGTTGCCGGGCATTACGTGCGGACGCTGGACCTGCGTTCGCTCCCGAGCGGCGTCTACCTGCTCGATGCAACCGCCGGCGATCGAAGCTGGAGCAGGAAGCTCGTGAAGCAGTAGGAGCCCAGGGAGCGATCCATCGGCCATCAACATGCATCGGCCCGGCGGGAAATCTCCGCCGGGCCGGGCTGTTATCCGGCGGCGCTGTATGTTCGCAGTGCATGCGCCAACCCCGTCGCCGGTTGCGCAGGTGCCTCCTGCCGACGGTACGTCGCTCCCGTTGTTCTCGTCATTTCATCAGCCGATGCCAACCCCAGGATTATCCCTTCCGGCCGAAGAGCTCCGTGCGTTCGGATACGCAGTTGTGGACGCTATCGTGGACCGCCATGAGCATCTTCGCGAGCTTCCGGTGGCAAGCATTCCCTCGCGTACGGAGATGGAGGCGCTCCTGCGAACGGGCATCCCGGAAGGTCCGTCGGCGCCGGGCGATGTGCTGGAGGAAGTTCTGGGGTCCGTGTTCGCGAACACCACGCGCGTGGATCATCCACGTTTCTTCGCCTACGTTCCCGGCCCGGGGAATGTCGTAGGTGTGATGGCCGATGCGCTGGCAGCTGGGTTCAATCCGTTCGTGGGTTCCTGGGTTGCAGGCGCTGGTGCGGCGGAGGTGGAGCTGGTGACCGTGGACTGGCTGCGCCAGATCTGCGGCCTGCCGCCGGAGGCCGGGGGGCTCTTCGTCAGCGGCGGCTCCATGGCGAACCTCACCGCGCTGGCAACCGCACGCCATCAGCTTCCGGAGGAGGCGTGGCACGATGCGGTGATCTATGCATCGGACCAGGCCCATTCCGCCGTGACACGTGGCGCCCGCATTCTCGGGTTCGCACCGGACCGCGTTCGCACGATCCGATCGGACGATGGTCTCCGCATGGACATGGCCGCGCTGCGCCGGTGCATCGCGGAGGACAGGGAGAAGTCACTGCGCCCGTTCTGCGTTGTGGGAAACGCCGGCACAACCAACAGCGGCGCCATCGATCCGCTGGATGCCATGGCGGATCTCTGCGAGGCCGAGGGACTCTGGTTTCATGTGGACGGCGCGTACGGAGCAGCGGCCGCGATGAGCAACCGCGCACGCCCGCTGCTTGCGGGGCTTGGCCGCGCGCATTCAATCGCGCTCGACCCGCACAAGTGGCTCTTCCAGCCGTTTGAGTGCAGTTGCGTGATCGTTCGCAAGGGAACGTTGCTGCGCGAGACGTTTCGCGCGGTACCGGCCTGCCTGAAGGATTCGGATCTCACCGTGGAGGAGGTGAACTTTCGCGACTGGGGGGTCCAGCTCACCAGAGGTTTCCGTGCACTGAAGCTCTGGATGTCGTTGAAGGTATTCGGCGCCGCGGCCTTTCGCCAGGCGATCGATTGGGGGATCATGCTTGCCGAACATGCGGAGGCGCGCCTGCGCTCCAACCCGCAGTGGGAGATCGTGACGCCGGCGCAGATCGGGATCGTCACCTTCCGCTATCGTGATGACGCTCGCACTCCGATGGAAATGGACACGCTGCAGCGCCGCATAACCGAGGCGCTCACGGCCGGCGGCTATGCGATGCTGAGCACGACGGAACTGCGTGGGCGTGTGGTGCTGCGGCTCTGCACCATCAACCCGCACACCGCAATGGAGGAGATCGAGCAGACGATTGCGATCCTGGAGGAGGAGGGAGCGCGCTGCGCCGCAACCGCAACGGACATCAGTACAACCCGCGCGTAATGATCATTCGCACTTTTACAGAGACCGATTCGGTAACGGAGCTTACCCGGCTCCTCCACCGCGCATACAGGGGCCTGGCGGAGATGGGGCTCCGGTTTCTCGCAACGCATCAGACGGACCGGCAGACGCAGGAACGCATCGACGACGGCACCTGTCTCGTGGCCGAACTCGACGGGCGAATCGTGGGAACCATCGTCTACTACAACTGCACGAACGCCGGCGGCACGGCATGGTACGACCGCCCGGAGGTCTGCTCCTTCGGCCAGTTCGGCGTCGAGCCGGAACTGCAGGGATCGGGTATCGGGACGCGGCTGCTCGAGGCCGTGGAGGAACTGGCCCGCAACGACGGTGCCGAGGAGATCGCGCTGGATACCGCGGAGCCGGCTCACCATCTGATCGCCTACTATACACGGCAGGGGTACCGGTTGGTTGATCATACACAGTGGGATGTCACCAACTACCGGAGCGTGATCATGAGCAAGCGGCTGCAGGAGTAGGAGTTCCGGATTCATGCCTCCGGATTCGTGCCGCAGATCCATGCCGTTCCGCGGTTTGGCACTCCCATCACGAGTGCCTACCTTGTTCCGCCTCCCTCAACTTCCGCCGGCGCGATGCCGCGAACGAGTCCGCACGTATCGCGATACGATATGCTGGTCCGCGGGACGATGCCCCGCATGGCGTGGCGCATCCTTTCGCATCGATGGTTCCACGATCGTTGCACCAGGCACCATGAACAGACGCACTCTCATTCTCCTTGCCATCCTCGCGGCCGCATCGTCGCGGATGAGGGCGCAGGGGCTGGTGGAAGGGCTGATGCCGCATCCGAAGACGGCATTCACCCGCACGGAGACGTTCGCGATTCACCCGGAAACGCCGATCGTGGTTCCGGACGATGCGGACTCCACCACGATGCATGCCGCACGCTTTCTGCAGCAGGGCATCCGCATTCGAAGCACGGGCAACTGCCCGATCGTGCCGGTATCGCAGTGGGATACGGCCGGCGCTCCGGCGATCGTTCTCGGGACGTTCGCGAACGCATTCGTTGCCGCCCGCGCGGCGCGTGCGCTGCCGAAGGGTGCGGAGATGCCGGGAAGAGGTTCCGCGGAGCCGGGAGGATATGCGCTCGACGTGCGGAGCGGCCAGGTGCTGGTGGCCGGGAACGACCCGGACGGAGTCTTCAACGGCGCTGCCGCACTGCTGCAGCTCACCACACCGGGCAATCTTGCGCTCTTCGTGCAGGGAGCGTTCGTGTGGGATTATCCGGACTACCCGGTGCGGTGGGTGTTCTCGCAGCACAACCTGCGCGGCGCCAACGCCATGCAGCAGCTCGGCACCCTGCTCGATACGATGGCGGCGTACAGGCTGAACGGCATACAGCAGGGCGATTTCAAGTACAACCTGCTGGAGCAGCAGCCGCAGTACTACTTCGACAGCGTGAGCCGGTTCAAGGCGATGGCGGCGGCGGCGAACGCGGAGATCATCCCGGGCACGGCGGACATCGGATACTCCGAGGGAATCCTCTGGCACGATCCCAATCTCGCCGAGGGGTTTGCAGCATCGGCCCCGTACGTGATCGAGGCGGACACGGGACGCATTCTTCCGGATGCGCGGGTTGCGCTTCCGAACGGCGGGTTCGAGAACGTGGACGGCAACGGGAAGTTCACCGGCTGGAGCTTCTACGACGACGGCGCCGTAACCGCGGACAACACGACGGCTCACGGCGGCGCCCGCAGCGCACGATGTACCAACTTCACCAACGGCAATCCCAGCGGCAACTGCCGATTCAACCGGAGGATGAGCTGCAACCCGCACCGGACCTATGTCATGAGCGCATGGCTGAAGACATCCGGGCTCAGCGCGGACGCGGTCCAGTTGCTTGCGCTTGGTGTGGACGGCAAGGGGAACACGCAGGCGCTCACGTTCACGCAGTTCAACGTGCCGGCAACTACCAGCGGATGGGTGCGCACCGAAGTGGTGTTCAACACGCTGGAGGAGAGCACGGTGCTGCTTTACGCAGGTGTGTGGGGAGGCAGGAGCGGAACGATCTGGTGGGACGATTTCGACATCCGCGACGCAGGCCTTACCAATGTGCTGCACCGCCCGGGAACGCCGCTTCATATCAGGAGCAGCAACGGCGCCACGGAGTATCACGAGGGAACGGACGTTGCGCCGATCGCGGATCCGCTGGTTGCCGGAAGCAACGGCTCATACGGGCCCTACCATTCGCCCCCCACGCTGCGGCGAACCCCCGGTGGCGCGATCCACAACGGCGACACGGTGATCCTCTCGTGGTTCCATCCGGTCACGACGATCTCGGACGAGCGGGGGAACGGGCAGGTGATGATCTGTCCGTCGGAGGATACACTCTACTCCATTCTGCGTACGCAGATGAACGGCATCGCGGGGCTCTACGCTCCGCACCGGTTCATGTTCGGGCACGACGAGATTCGCGCGATGAATCAGGACTCCGCCTGCCAGGCGCGCGGCATCGGCCCGGCGAACCTGCTCGCGGACAACGTGCGCCGGTGCATTGCCATCGCCGGCGCGGCGCAGCAGGGCGCAGGATGCGTGCTGTGGAGCGACATGTTCGACAAGTTTCACAACGCCCATGCAGGCTACTACCTGGTGAACGGCGACCTTTCCGGAGTCTGGGACTCCATCCCGCACACCGCATTGATCGCGAACTGGAACTTCGGCTCGCGCGACTCGAGTCTTGGATGGTTCGATCGCATGGGCTTCCGGCAGATCGCCTGTCCCTACTACGACGAGCATGATACACGCAATATCCGCGCATGGCGGCTCTCGCTGCAGGGTCTTCAGGGGGCGCAGGGAATGATGTATACAACATGGAGCGGCGACTACGGTTTTCTGAAACCGTTCGCCTACTACGCGTGGGGGGCAGGACCGTATGTGATCCACGAACCGCCGGACACCGCTGCACTGCCGGCACGCAATGCGGGAGGCGGATCGCTCTGCTTCAGTGCAGAGGTGCTTCCCGATCCGTACGATCCCTCCGACAGCATCACCGCCGTGACGCTGAGCGGAACCCGGTATTCGCTGGACGGCACGCCGCATGCATTCACGGCCGTGCTGCATCGCGATAGCGGCAATGTCTTCACCGGCTGTGTGGACTCGCTGACGGCGCACGGGCTGCGGTACACGGTGCGCGCGGCCAACCGCCAGGGCCTGGACCGCATCACCGCACAGTATCTGCTGGAGCGCGCGGACGTTGCCGGCATTCCGGATGAATCGCCGGCGCGTTCTGTGCTGGCGCTCCGCGCCGTTCCCAACCCGGCTGCAACGGCGCTCACGCTTTCGTTCACGATGCCGGCGCACGGCACATGGAGCCTGACCGTGAGCGACCTGCTCGGGCGGATGGTGGGGCGCACCGAAGGCGATGCCGAGGCAGGCCCCGCGGAGCCCACGTTCGATGTTGCGGCTCTTCGGCCGGGAAACTACGAGTGCACGCTTCGTGCGGCCGGACGCACGGAGACGGTGATGCTGCGTGTGGTGCGGTAGGAGGCTGTAGAACTATCAGCGGATTCCCCTCGATGGCCACGTCACAGGAAAACGACGACAACAGAAGCGGCTACGCATTGATGAGCGCCCTGCTCGGGAGCGCATTGTGGGTGGCGATCGTGGTGGCAAACGTCTTCGGCAACGAAGCACTCAATCGCTTCTCGCTGCTGTTGCTGCTGGCAATCCTCGTCTTCGTTCCGCTGGGCCTGGAACTGGCGGCATTCCCGGGCCGGGGCGCGGGGAACAACGGCCTCTACCGCCTTGCACGGTTCATCCAGCCGTTCGCAGGGCTTGCCGCGGCGGCATCCTGCCTGCTTCAACCCGGCATCGTCGCCGGCTCCCTGGCACTCCCCTGGCTTCTCTTCTGCGTTGTGGCCGCCGTCGCCGGCCTGCTTCGGCTGCGCGAGCCGCAGGCCTTCAGAACGGACCAGCTGGCCATCACCGCGGCGCTGCTCTATCTCCCGATCGGCGGAGCCTGGCTGGCAGCGCATCAGTTCAACATCACGATGCTCGGGTTCGGCGGTGTGACCGCGCTCCTGACTGCGGTTCACTTTCACTTCGCCGGCTTCATCGCGCCGTTGCTTGCAGGGATGGCCGGCCGCCATCTCGCATCGATGCGCACGCCGCAGAACGGGCGGCAGATGAAGCGGGCATGGCGGATGTATCTGTTCGCAGCGCCCGGTATCATCGCTGGCCCGCCGCTGGTAGCCGCCGGGATCACGCTGGCCGCACGAACTCCCGTGATTGAGATCCTCTCCGCACTTCTGCTCACATCGAGCGTGGCACTCTTCGCCATCGTCACTGCAGGCCCTATCGCACGTTCGCTGGAGCCGCGCCCGGCACTGCTGCTTCGCATTTCATCCGCTGCATCGTTGCTCGCCATGCTCCTCGCGGCGTTGTATGCCGTCGGCACATATCTGCAGATGCGATTCATCACCATCCCGATCATGGGCATCACCCACGGCGTACTGAACTCCGTGTTCGCGCTGTGTGGTCTGTACTGCTGGATCATCGTGCGCCCGGCGCCTCCGCCCCCCGGCAGCAAAGGCTAGCATCTTCCGCTACCGCCTCTCACTCTCCACCGTCACCGCCAGTATGCTCGCCGCTGCGGAACCATCGGCATGCCCGCCATCCTCGCGAGCGGCCTCCGCCTGTTCGATGCGAACGATTGCTCCGCGCGCGGTGAGACGATCGGCCAGAAGCCGCGCGCTGGTGCGGGCTGCCTCCGCGCCGGGCAGATGCTGAATCAGCACGCGATCGCCGGACTGCACCGTCGTCTCAACGGCGGCCAGCATGGCGGCCGTCCCTTCGAGAGAGCCCGAATCGCCAATCACAACACCGTATGTGGCCCATTGCCGCGAGTCCGCCGCCGTAGGCCCCACCTGCACCGGAAGACTGTCGCGCGCCGCAACCAGCGCGCCGCTGGAATCCTCCGCCGTAAGCACGGCCACCAACGGAGCGGGCCGCACGGCGGCACCATCCTCCCCCAGCCCCAGGTTCAGGTCGTAGCTGTGGGCGGAGCCGTCGGAGGAGCAGTGCGTGACTTCGTTCCCATTGCGCCGAACGGTGATCTCCCACGACCGCATGCCGCTCCCCCCTGTGAACTGCGGCTTCAGGCCGATCTGCGGCGCATCGATCTGCTGCTCGTCCCATACCGTCTCGACCGGCGCAAGCAGCCCGGGCCATTGGGAACCGAGCTGAACGCCGGCGATTGAATCGTGTTCCCTGGCGGCCGGATCGCCGGCGATGATGATTCTCCCCGGATCCACTCCCCATGTCTCCTCGAGATAGGTCCGAACGGCACGCGCCCGGGCGCTTGCAATCCCCGGCGGCTCCGCCGGCGCATGCATGCCGGCAAGCACCAGCACGGCCTGCGGATTGTTCCGCATGCGCATCCCCACCACGTTCAATTGCTGCTGCACCAGCCGGAACGGGTCCAGCCGCACCAGCGAATCGATCGAGAAGCCGGAAGCCTCGCTGCGATTCAGAAGCAGATAGCGCTCCGGAAGGAGAGCCGAGTTGCGGTTGAACGCGATCACGGAGGGAAGGAGCGTACGCTGTGTATGGCGCATGTTTCGCCGCCGTATGGTAAACACCCTGGTGCGCAGACCGGCGGAGTCGTAGGCATAGATATCCACCGCAGCCCTGAACGGCGCGGGGAGCGGGCGCCCGGCATCTTCATGCGCCGCCGTCTGCTCACTCCCCGGCGCGTTCACGTTCACGAGGAGTGTGAAGCCGGCATTCAGCGAGACGGCCTGCAGACCAAGCCCGAGGCGCAGCGCCTCCAGGCTGAGGCGGGCATGCAGGGCCGGCAGCAGTGTGAGCGTTCCGGAGAGAGGCATGCTGTACGATGCGCCGGCGAGCAGGTCCCCCTGCAGACGCGCATCGGCAAGGATCTCCCCGCTCCGCAGTTCGCGCTGCGACGTTCCCGAGGCCGGAAAGGTTGCGTCCGCCGGCTCCACGATCTGTTCGCTCTGGGTGAAGGTGCCGTTGACCCGATAGGTTAGCGAAGGACCAAGTTCCAGCGCAAGCCCGGCCGGGAAATGCCAGATCGCGAGAAGATCCTCCGAGACATAGAGCGCCGTTCCGTTGACGACGAATCTGTTCCTCTGCCCGGCCGTGGAGGTGTCGTCGTAGGCATCGGACGTGAAGCGGCCGATGGAGTAACCGAGGTTCATGCGTTCGGCGAGATCGAACGGGCCGCTGAAGAGACCGCGGAGCGAGGCGCCGGCCCAGACGGTATGATTGAAGGAGGATCCCTGGCCGTTACACGCACACCAGTCCACGGCGCCCGGCACCCGGTTCAGCCCGAGCTGAAGTCCGAACTCGTACGCAGCGCCCGGGCCGAACGCGACCCCGGACTGCGCGCGCATGCCTGCCGGGAGAAGAATCACGGCGGCAACGGCAGCGCTCCACAGAACGGCGATGGCGCGAAACCCGAACCGGGTTCCGCGCCATGCGAGGGCCTGCCCCTCTCCGTGTCCCTCCATCCCATTCGATGGACAGATGAACATGAATCGATATCGATAGTGCTTCATCACCTTCGCGCTGCACTCCTCGCTCTGCCGTGGAGAGGTACCGGGCCGGCGCTCTACGGCATCCAGAAGACGAAGCCATCCACGCCGTTCGCTTCCAATGTATTCACGGTATGCGTGGCAAGGTTCACCGTACTGAGCGAGTGACGGTTGTTTGCCTGTTGGAAGGGAGCGTACGGCTCCAGGACTCCGTAGGCGATGCTGTTTCCATCCGGCGACCACTCCGGGCAGATCTCTATCGCATCGAACCCGGGAGTGTTCGTGACGTTCTCCAGCGTCAGCCCGTTATCCTTCGTGATCCAGATGTCCGCGGAGACATGCCCCACGAAGTCTCCGCCAACTCTCACGAAGGCCAGGCTCCTTCCATCGGGCGACCACGCGGGCATGATGTCGAAGCCGGGATCGTTCGTCACATCCACGCGTCCGGTGCCGTCCGCATTCACCACGAAGATATCGGTGCTGTCCGTTCCGGTGCCCAGCCCGCTGTAGGCAAGTCTGTTCCCGTCCGGTGACCAGGCCATTTTCAATTCCCCCTTGAACACTGCGGAATTGGCGGCGTTGTCTGCCACCTCGCGATCCTGCAGCGTCTGCCCCGCACGGATTCCGCTCACCACGTGAAGCTTCATCGGCCAGCCCCCGGCGCGGATGTACGAGAGCTGCGATCCGTCCGGAGAGAATGCCGGCAGGGAGCCCGGGGCGACATTGTGGGCCACGGTGCGAGGATGCGTGCCGTCCACATCGATGACGATGATCGAATCGCCGTACGGCATGTAGGCGATCTGCGTGCCGTCTGGAGAGAGAACCGGCTGAAGGTACTGTGCAGCATCGATCACCTTGTGAGGATTGCTGCCGTCGAGGCTGGCAACCATCCCGGTCTGATCGGAACCGGTATACGCGATGAGCCCGTGCGCCGGAGGGGAGAAGAGAGCGCCGCCGGCCAGGCGCGTGCGGTTCGTTCCGGCCGGATCGATTCCATACCCGCCGATCCGCGCGGCAGCCTCGCCGAGCGAGTAGTAGATTCTGGGAGTGCTCTGGGGCTTCGGAGTGTAGTCCGTCGGAAGCTGATCCCTGCATCCCGCCAGTATCAGCATGCAGGCAGCCGCGGCAATCAGAATGTGCTTCATCATCATTACCCACGAATGGTTGAGGGATTGCGCGCGGGCCGATGCATCGTTGGGTCCCCTGGCTCCGGTGAACCACTGTTCACTGTGCGCATCACCGGAAAGACAATGCGGCCGGATCGAACCTAACCGGCCGTTCCGGTTGCCGGAATATTTTTCGGTGTGTTAGGTTCAGGCTGCAACGATTGTCCTGATACTATGTGAGCCTCCGGCAGAACGCTCTCTCTGCGTGCGGCACGTGCACGGCGGGCGGGAGAGCCCAGATCACGGTGCGGGATGCACTCACGCACGCCGGTGCCCACGGCGTTGCGCAACGGGATCGAACGGTGTTCTCTTCAACAACGACACACGATGACGCGGCATGCTTTCGCCTGTTCCTTGCAGGCGACGACGATGCATTTGCCGCCCTGTTCGATCGGTACAATCAGCGGCTGTACGTCTACTGCCACAAGTTTACCGGCGACGCCGCGAAGGCCGCGGACCTCACGCAGGAGCTGTGGGAGCGCGTGATCCGTCTGCGGACAGCGCCGCAGGAGGTACGCAACCCCGGCGGGTTCTTCCTTCGCATCGCACGCAATCTCTGTCTGAACAGCGCGAAGCGGGAACGCCGGTCCATGCCGCTGGATGATCTGCCGGATTCCGAGCATCCCGCGCAGACGGAGCGGAGCGAGCTGGAGGAGGCGATCGAGGAGGGGCTGTCGCGCCTCTCGTTCGAATACCGCGAGGTGCTGGTGCTCAATGCCTACTGCGGTTATCGCTTCGAGGAGATTGCCGCAATGCTCGGCAAGCGGCCGGAGACAATCTGGATGCGCGCCTCGCGCGCTCGCGCGCAACTGCGCAAGGAAGTGGTGGAGCTCGTGGGGCTTCATCATACGGCACAACATGCCCCGGTGCCGAACAGAGATACAAGGCTATCGGAGAAGTTGCAATGAAACCATCCCGGGACGATCTGCTGATCGATCGATATCTGGACCGGCGCATGCCCCTGCAGGAGGAGCATGCGTTCGTGGCCCGCCTGGAGGCTGACCCGCGCCTGCATGCGATGGTGGAGACCGAGCGCGCAATCCGATCGGCGATGCAGTCGCAGAAGGGATCGCTGGCGGCCGGCCACGCGGCGCGGCGCTCCGCACTGCTCGAAACGCTGGCAGCTACCACTCCGGCACAGCATACCGGCGCCTCGTTCTTCGCTACGCTTCTGGAAAGCACATTCGTCAGGAGCGTGATCGGCCTTGTCGCCGCCGGCATCATCGTGATGGGCCTCCTCCTCATCTGGAATGGCGACGCCATGGATTCGCATCCGGTTCCGCCTGCACCTGCAGCCGATGCAGCGCATGCAACGGCGCCGGCCACAATGCCGCATCCACCGGGAACCGGCGCGGCCGGCACCGATGCCCGGACACCAGGGAGCGTAGCAGGCCCCGGAGAGGGCGATGCGCATCAGGCCGCAGCCGCACGGCCGGCGGCAACAGGACCGGGAACAGCCGGCTCAGGAGCAGAAGAGGTTGCGGACCATCCAGCCATGCCGGCACGGACCGCGTCGGCGAAGCCGGCCGCGAAGCCGGCATCGACGGACCGGACCGGTACGAGCAATGCAGCCGTCAACGTAGAGCTGCATGCGGAGCGGCCGCATTCACTCCGGTCCGATGGAGCGAACCACGGCATCGCTCCGAACGGTGCGGAAAGCCCAACGAACGCGAATGCCCGGCAGCAGCCGGCACAGGCCGAGGAGACGAAGCCGGCGCACGATCCGATCGTGTTCCCGGCCGGATCCGTGCATACCAAGGTGAAGGTGGAGCCATCCAATCCGTAGTTGTACGGTGATCACCGCGAGAGTTGTTATTTACCGGTATGACCAACTCTCACACTGCCGTCGCGTTTCCGATGCAGGCGATCGGCCACGTGCATTCCCCGGTTGCCCACGAGACCGACGAGGGATGGGGAAATGTCGTTTCCGAGATTCGTCTTCGGGACGATCTGGCCGCAGGCCTCGAGGGCCTGGCGGACTTCTCGCATGCCGTCATCATCTTCCTGATGCATCATGCATCGTTCGATCCTGCGCGGCACCTGCTGCGCGCGCCGCGGGATCGCGATGACATGCCCCGCACCGGCATCTTCGCTCAGCGCGCCAAACACCGCCCCAATCCTATCGGCATCACGGCCGTTCCCATTCTCGGCGCCGCCCACGGCCTCCTCCGTGTCCGCGGTCTGGACGCCATCGACGGCACCCCGGTACTCGATATCAAGCCCTACGTTCCCGCCTTCGATGCGGTGGAACACCCGACGGTGCCGGAGTGGATGGCCCATCTGATGCGTGGCTATTTCGCATAGGCCCGGGGTCAGGCTCCCTTCATCACCGATTCCATGCCCCCCGCCGCGCTGCCGATAATGGCGATGGCTTACCAGATTGTGTGCAATATCCCCCTAAAGGGTACGCCTCTGGAGACGCTAGGAAATTCATGGGGAGCGAGTCATATTGGCGCATTGCCCGGCTGTTTCTGCTATGATGGCTGTGCCCCCGCTGCTTCGTTCCTTGCTCAGTGTAGCCTGTTCTGGCTGTAAAGATCAGGGCGGTTTCAAGACGCGCGATTGTGCGCACGATCCGTTTGTCGTCATCCCCTATCGCTTCGCGATATGTTGCAACGGTATCAGCCGCCGGCGCCAACCGTTCTCGACGAGCCATATCGATTCGCGTGATGCATGGTCTTTCGCAACTTCACCGGATCTGGAACGCAGTAACACCAGTTCCATTGCATTGTCTGTTTCTCGTTCGCAGACAGCTTCGCCGGCATGCGTCCCCCATGCCGGCAACACCGGTCACCGGTTGCTTCATCAGGGTGCAGTTCGGTATCAGTTCACCCCGGACGATCTGCACCGGATCAACGACATTCAATTAGAGCAGCGTCATGGCGGCATTGATTCCTCGCAGCATCCTCTTTGGCAATCCAACGCGGACCAACCCGCAGGTCTCACCGGACGGCACCCTTCTCGGGTACATAGCGCCCGTCGACGGCGTGCTCAACGTATGGGTACGAACGATCGACGGCAGCGACGATCGCCCGGTCACCAACGATACCAGCCGGGGCATCCAATCATTCCGCTGGTCATCCGACAACCGGCACATCCTCTATATCCAGGACAGCGACGGCGATGAGAACTACCATCTGTATGCGGTTCACATCGAGACAGGCACAACGCGCGATCTGACTCCGTTCGAGAACGTCCGCGTGCGCATCGTTGCGCACAACAAGCATTTCCCGGACAATCTGCTGCTTGCAATCAACAGGAACGATCCGCAGGTCCACGATGTGTACGACCTCCACGTGCCCAGCGGCGAGCTGCGTCTGGTGGGATCCAACCCCGGCAACTTCATCGGCTGGCTGGCCGATCCGGAGTTCAAGGTTCGCATCGGTGTTGCGCCGAATGCCGAGGGCGGGCTTACGGTGTACCATCGATGGACCGAGGAGGGAGCGTGGGAGGAGCTGCTTGCATGGGACCTGGACGACGCCGCCGGAAGCCAGCCGGTAAGCTTCACGAAGGATGGCAGGGGCCTGCTTATGCTGGACTCCCGGAATGCGAACACCGCCAGACTCGTCTCCATGGATATCGAGACCGGCGAGGTTCAGGTGATTGCCGAGGACCCGCAGTATGATGTGACGGAGTTCACGATGCATCCGGACACGTACGCCGTACAATATGTCGGGTTCGCGCGCGAGCGGATGACATGGGAAGTGCTGGACGAGTCCGTACGTGAAGACATCGAGACGCTTCAGGCGCTGCATTCGGGCGATCTCAACGTTGTCAGCAGCGACGACAGCGACATGATATGGATCGCACGTTTCATGGCCGACAACTGCCCCGTGGTGTTCTATGCCTACGATCGGAACACGCGGAAGGCAACGATGCTCTTCACCTCCCGTCCGGAGCTGAGGAACTACGGGCTGGCCTCGATGGAACCGGTCTCCATCATCGCCCGCGACGGCCTTGTGGTGCACGGCTACATCACCTTCCCCCCCGGCGCGGAGCGCCGCAATCTCCCCATGGTGTTGAAGGTTCACGGCGGACCCTGGGTGCGCGACTTCTGGGGATACGAGTCGGAGGCACAATGGCTTGCCAACCGCGGGTATATCTGCCTGCAGGTAAACTATCGAGGCTCCGCCGGCTACGGGAAGCAGTTCCTGAATGCCGGGAACAAGGAGTGGGGAGGGAAGATGCACGAAGACCTTATCGACGCCGTGCAGTGGGCGGTGACGCTGGGCTATGCCGATCCCACACGGATCGCCATCTATGGCGGCTCCTACGGCGGATACGCTGCACTTGTCGGCGCTGCCTTCACCCCCGATCTCTTCTGCTGTGCCGTTGACATCGTCGGGCCCAGCAATCTCATCACCTTCATCGAAACCATTCCTCCCTACTGGAAGCCGAACATACAGCTCTTCCACGATCGCGTTGGAAATCCGGATACGGAGTCGGACTTTCTCAAGGCGCGCTCGCCGCTGTTCAAGGTGGACGACATCCGGATTCCGCTTCTGATAGCGCAGGGGGCGAACGATCCACGCGTGAAGCAGTCCGAGTCCGAACAGATCGTGGAGGCGATGCGCATGAAGGGGATCGCCCACGAGTACATGCTCTTCGAGGACGAGGGGCACGGGTTCGCGAAGCCGGAGAACCGGATGCGCTTCTATTCAACCGCCGAGCAATTTCTCGCGCAGCATCTCGGCGGGATGTTCGAGCCGGAAATGGAGGCTCTGTCTGCTGCGTGAGGGATGGCACGGCCGTTCCCCGGCTGCAGCCGGTCCGGGGAATGTGCATCGGACTCAGATGCAACTCGCTTGCAAAAAGCTTTGCCGGCATTCCGATAGTTTGTAAGTTCGCGGCGTGACGTTTCGGCATTCCATAGCACGTTCCACCGTTGCATCGGTTCTGCTTCTCGCCTATCTGCTGATGTCGATGGCCGGAGCGACGCACGATGCCTCGCACGCGCACGGCGGATCGGCGAAGGCCCGGACGTTCCATGCTGCCGGCCTTCACCTGCCGGCGCCGCAAGGAAAGCAGGGGGGCCAGCGCGCCTCCGTGGATCCCGGCGATGGGTTCTGCTTCTTCTGCGCTCACAGCACCGTGGTGCTCCGGGCCGAAGGGGTGGAGGTTCCGCTCCGGACGAATGTCTACCGGTCCTACCCGCCAACCTGCTTCCGGTCGCATCATGTTCTCCCGCCAACGCTCGCCGTTCTCTCCCTTCGCGCCCCTCCGGCCGTAGTCTGACACCATCATCGCATTCATTCTCGCCTGACTCGGAGCACATCCGGCATTGATCGGAGCCGTGCACCGTCGTGTGTCGTTATCAGCCCGCGCCCAGTGCCGTCTGCGGCCTTTGGAGCGCCGGCATGCATGCAATCCAATTCCGAACCCGATATGTTCTCTCATGGAACTCCCGGGAGCACGGCTCCGTGCTCCCACGTGATCTGTACCATCTTGCTTGCCGCGCTGTGCGCACTGTTGCTTGCCCCCGGCCGGCTATCCGCTTCCATACCCGGCAATCCCGCCGACGCCACGCCGTTTGAGGCCGTGAACTATACCGTTACCGTCGTGGACAAGGCGCTCAACCAACCGCTGGAGCTGGTTCGCGTATCGCTGAGACGCGGTGAGCTGGCGATTGCAAACACCACAACGAACACGCTGGGGCGAGCGCTCTTCAGAGATGTGAAGCCTGGACGATACGTGATCACACTGAGGCTGGTGGGCTACATTCCGACATCGGACACCGTGACGATCGATTCGCTCCATACCGGCACGACGATCGGCATGGAGGAAGTGAGCCGGAGCGGTGTCACGGTGACCGCAGCGAGGATGCCGGCTGCCACCACCGTCGATCTGCGTAACGGCAATCAGGTGTTCGAGGGAGAAACGTATCACGCGCCTCCTGCCGCCCGGATGACTCAGCTCGTGCAGCAGAACGTTGCCGGAGCGGTGCGCGCGCCAACCGGCGAGGTGCACGTGCGGGGACAGCATGGCGAATTCACCTACCTGGTGGACGGCATCCCGATTCCCCTGGGAGTGTTCGGAGGATTGAATGAGGTGGTGGATCCGAAGGTGATCGACTACGCAGCATTCTACACCGGCGGATTCCCCGCCGAGTATGGCGGCCAGATGTCGTCCATCGTGGACGTGCATACCAAGGTCCCCACCGGAAAGCTGCATGCGGACTTCTCAGCATACGCCGGCAGTTATCTCACGTCATCGAGCGACTCCCTCGGATCGCGCGTGGGGGCATTCAAGGCGCTCAACTCCAACGGCCAGAGCCTTTCGCTGAGTGATCACATCGGCAACCTGGGATTCTTTCTCTCCGGCTCGCGCCAGGAATCGGACCGCCGCATCGACCAGCCGGTGCAGGAACTGTTCCACGATCACGGCTTCGACTACTTCCTCTACGGCAAGGCGAACTATGTGATCGGCAACAACGACTACCTGACCGCGAACCTCAACTACGGCGTCACGCATACCGAAGTGCCGTACGATTCCGCCGAGGGGATCAATCAGGATCTCCAGCACACGTCGAACGGATTTCAGACGCTCTCCTATTTCCACACCGACGCAGCCGATGCTGACCACGAGAACAACTTCTTCGCCGGCATCTATGCGCGTGAAGGAGGGCTGCGCTACGATGTGAGCCCGGACGACGAGCCGAAGCAGTATATCGGCACGGATACGACAACGGGCTATGCGGTGGCACAGGACCGGAACTTCACGACGATCGGTCTGCGAACGAAATACGATGCTCGCTTCTCGCACGAGTTCGGCTATGCGGCCGGCCTGAATCTGGCCAGCACCACGGGAACCGAGGCGTTCGACTTCATCAACCCTGTTGCAAACGGACCACGAGCCACCTCGACGTTCGCCGGTTCGGACTTCGGCGCGTTCATTCAGGCGCAGTGGCATCCGGCGGAGTGGACCCGCCTGGATTTTGGCGTACGATACGATCAACACATCGCGCCCGACCTCCCGATGGAACGCCAGGTGAGCCCGCGCATCAAGTGGAGCATCGTTCCGGATGAATCAACCACGTTCTATCTCTACTACGGACGGCTGTTCATTCCAACGAACATCGAATCACTTCACAACCTTGCCAGCGTCGTCGGCGATTCCGCCGCACCGACGATTGCCCAGCGGGAGAATCTGTTCGAGGCCTCGTTCGTTCACGCGTGGGAATTCGGCATGACGAGCAGGTTGGCGGCATTCTACAAGGATCAGAATCCGGGACTGGATGACGAGACGCTGGGCTCCAGCACGGTACGCGTGAACGTGAACATCGATCATGTACATGTCACCGGCCTGGAGCTTGCGCTTACCTACAGCGTCCCCTCGACGCCTCTCTCCGCATTCCTCAACGCGGCGATCATTCACGCATACGGAACCGGTCCTGTCTCGGGCGGGTTCCTCGCCGCGGACTCCGGCACAACGGCGTTCGATCTCGATCACGACCAACGGCTCTCCGCGGTGGTAGGGGTCAACTATCAGCCGGAGAACTGGTTCGCATCGCTGAGCGCAACCTACGGCTCCGGGCTCACCAACGGAAACGAGGCGGCGAGCTATGCAACCGGACTCTTCGACTTCAACCAGGCCGGGCACACAACGCCGTCGTGGATCCTCAACGTCTCCGCCGGCTACACGTTCGATCTCGGTGGCGGGCATACGCTGGAGCCCTCGCTCTTCGTGACGAATCTTCTGGACCACGCACACCTGGTGAAGGGAGCCTTCTTCAGCGGTGCAAGCTTCGAGGAACCACGCAATGTGGTGCTGCGATTGAACGTGCACATCTGAGCGCGATACATCTTCGAGATCACTCCGAACGCATCATCGCGGCCCCTCTCCATCGCATCGAGGGGGGCCGCGCCTGCCGGCGTCCGCGCAGAAGGCGAACACAGATGACGTACGGTACGGGAGAGGCTCCCCCACCATCCACATCTTTCCTATCTTCCGAGACCGACTTTTCCTTCAAGCACGAACGTCCGTCATGTCCCTCACACAGAATCCGCTTCGCAACACTTCCGGCATTTCAATCCGAGCCCTCGCGGACGCCGTCCGGCAGGGGGGCCGCAATGTCCGCGCCGCGCGCGGCGGCACGGCCGCACTCCTTCTTGCAGCCGTTCAGGCCGCCATGCTGGTTGCAGGATGCGCACCCTCCACACTGGTGCTTCCCGAGGAGCGCCCATTTCTCTCCAACGTCCGGCAGCTCACGTTCGGCGGCGAGAATGCGGAGGGATACTTCAGTTTCGACGAGAGGAAGTTCTCGTTCCAGCGAACGCATCCGGACGAAGGGGAGAAGTGCGATCAGATCTACAGCTACGATCTCGCAACCGGCCGGCAACGCCGCATCTCCACCGGCTACGGGCGCTGCACGTGCAGCTACTATCTGCCGGGCGATACGCTGATCCTGTATGCGTCGACGCACCTCGCCGACTCCGCCTGCCCGCCGCCGCCGGACTTCTCCCAGGGCTATACCTGGGCGCTCTACTCCGGCTACGACATCTTCGTTGCCGACACCGCCGGACACATTCGCAAGCGGCTCACTAACTCACCCGGCTACGATGCAGAGGCCACCGTTTCGCCCACGGGCGATCGCATCGTCTTCACCTCCACCCGTTCCGGTGACATCGAACTCTATTCGATGAACCTGGATGGAAGCAATGTGCGCCAGTTGACCAACCTTCCCGGCTACGACGGCGGCGCGTTCTATTCATGGGATGGAAAGAAGCTCGTCTTCCGTGCCAGCCGTCCGGAAGGGAAGGAGCTGGAGACCTATCGAAGCCTGTTGAAGCAGAATCTGGTGCGCCCGTCGCGCATGGAGATTCAGGTGATGAACGCCGACGGCAGTGGACTGCACGCGGTAACGAACAACGGCGCGGCCAACTTCGCTCCGTTCTGGCATCCGGACGGCGTGCACATCATCTTCGCCAGCAACATGGGCGATCCCAAGGGACGCAACTTCGACCTCTACATGATCCGCGAGGACGGCACGGGGCTGACGCGCATCACGTACAACGAGACGTTCGACGGCTTCCCGATGTTCACGCGCGACGGCAGGCATCTGATCTTCGCCTCCAATCGCAACGACGCAAAGCCGGGAGAGACAAACCTCTTCTACTGTGACTTCGATGTAAGCATGGTGAAGTAGGCCTCGTTGGATGTGCGTGCTCACCCGGACGCATAGGCATGCCGGCGCAGCGGAAGAATCAAACTCAACAGCAATCGCAACGAGCATGGCGTTCATTTCCGTCCCCGAGAATCTGCCCGGCATCCATGGCCCGCTTGCGTTTCGTCCGGAGGTCGCCGAAGGGATGCGGGGTTTCACACAGGTGCTGATGCGCGGACCGTCATCGCTCTCGGTTGCGGAGCGTGAGTTGATTGCAGCGTACGTGTCCCGCCTGAACGGATGTTCCTTCTGCTACCAGAGCCATGCATCGACGGCACGATATCTCTTCGGAGCCGATGCCGCTGTGGTGGACGCGGTGATCGCCGACCTCGAGAGCGCTCCGGTGGATGAACGGATGCGCGCGCTGCTGTGCATCGCTGCAACCGTACAGCGCGATGCCCGATGCGTGACACAGGAGGATGCGGACGCGGCGCGTGCCGCCGGTGCCGATGATGTCGCCATTCACGACACCGTCCTGGTTGCCGCTGCGTTCTGCATGTTCAACAAGTATGTTGACGGGCTCGGCACCGACGCGCCGGACGATCCGGCCGTGTATGCTGCAACGGCCGCCGAGCGCGCGGGGCGGGGATACAGGCCGGGGTAGGTTGCGCAGGATTTTTTCACATCCTCCCAGTCAGGTCCGCGGCGCATCATTCGTTTATGTCGCATGGAATTAATCGAATGCAGCGCACATCCGAACTCATCCCTTCTTCTGAGGTCGAACGAGTTTCTCATCACCGATCTGCGAGAATCGACAGTGACAGGATGTACGATCTGCACGGCTCGTGAGAGACATCGTGTACTGGCAGTAATGAATGCTGCCATACTCGAAACCGCGGGGTTGACGTCATGAAAATCAATCTGCTTGTATGTATTTGTGCGTGCATTCTGACAACTGCGACCGCAGGCCGCACGTCGCTGGCGCAGACAATCGAGTGGGACCATCACCATGGCGATTCTACAACTGATACCGGCGCGGCCGATTTACTTCAAACAACTGACGGAGGTTACATCACGGTTGGCAGTTCCAGCGGTCGCTGGGAGACCGGCACTGCGGGTGATACTACGGGGTACATTGTACGCTTCGATCGCAACGGTCATTTCCAATGGGATCGGAAGGTCGGCCAAGGTGCTTCACTCGTTTCAATTCTCCCGTGGCAGCAGAACGGATTTGTTGTAGCCGGCACCGTAGTCGACTCCCTATACATCGCCGCGCTCGATTCCACCGGCCGTGTGACCTGGCAGCGCAGACAGCCACTCCAGGGAGTTCGGGTACGTGCATCCGTCGCAACTCGTGACGGCGGTTATGCCATACTGGGATCGATACAACTAATCGGATCTCACACTCCGAAGGGATTCATTCTCTGCAAGTACGATGCCATTGGAACTCTTGAATGGTCGGCATCACGCTCACCGTACAGCCTCGTTATTCCTGCGACGCTTCTACAAGGCAATGACGGTACATTTATAATCGGCGGCACTGCGATGCCCGACAGCTCGCACACGAATAGTGCCGTGTTGCTGTATATCGACAGTGCAGGAGGATTCCGGAGAGCACAGACAATTGCCATTGGCGATTTTTCCATGGTTGATAAGATTCTGACCGCGGCTGATGGCGGATACATTCTTGGGGGATGGTCTTCGGATACAACGTTTCATGAATCAGTATTTGTGGTACACATCGACGATTCTGGCCGCGAGCAATGGCGTACGGAATCGAGCGCATCAAGCGCACAATTCAACGTAGTATTCGGAAGCATGACAACCATGTCCAATGGGGACATCATCGTTGCCGGCTCGAGAGCCCAACAGGACCCATACCTATTACGACTCAATTCCCAAGGATACATCACATGGGATTCTACATACCCCACTGACGTTGGACATTACATTCTCTCGCTCGTTCGTACCCCGGACGATGATATCGTATTGGCCGGGAGCGCTCTCTATCCGCTGGCGCCCTCCGACGTCCTACTGTTTAAGATCGGATTTGCAATCTCTGCCATGGATGGCAAGGAAGCATGTCCACTGAAATTGGATCTTCGGTAGGAATCATACACTAATGTGAAGGATGCCGGTGGCGTTCAACATGACGTGAACGGCCCGCCGCACTGGCGGGCCGTTCGTACAATGCTTCATGCCGTACTCTTCACACGGCATATTCCTGCCGCATCAGCAGCAGGGATCCCAGTAGCCGATGATCCAGCAGCGAACGCGCGGAGGCCAGAACCAGATATGGCACTTGATGCACCAGCGCCAGCAGCCGCCTGCGAATGGGAAGAATACCTGCGGCCCGCCGGCATTGACCACCTGCCCGTTGACATTCACGGATGTCACATCGACACCCGACGGTACGGTAAGGGTCTGAAGGCCGGCTGCCGTGATCGTTCCTGAACGCTGTGTTCCATCGGAGAGATGTACCACGTACGGCAATGGGAACTCGCCCGCCGATCCGTTGGCGGGTGTGGCTACATACAGATTGTATGCATCGGCCTCCTGTGCAACGGCAACGCCGCGCACGGCAAGCGAAAGCAGGAACACGGCCGCAACGGTAACCAGCCCCTGCAGCATGCGATATGTTGATCGGTTCATGATTGTTTCCTCCAGTCTGGTGAATAGGAGTTGAAGTGACTCCGCGCGCCAGAGCCGCCTGCGGACACCCATGGCAATTGCAGGCTCTGAGAAGCAATACCACAGCGTATCGGCAGGCACGTTCGGAGACACCGCCTCGTGATTGTTGATGGTATACACCGTTCTCATGCGCATCGCTCGATGCACCTGAGCCGGTGAACTGGAGAGAGTATTTTTTCAAGATGCAGGGTGATCCATACCGGTTGCGTGATTGCCGTCAATCACGCAAACCAGCCATCGCAACGTACAACGATGCCGCCGCCGGCATAAGTACATTTATGGGTCCCCCCCAATCTGGGTACCGCGCGCGAGCCTTGAAATGCAGGGCTGGTGGAGGTGCACAGTGGCGGCCTGACGAATGCGAACTTGCGAGAACACGAACGGCCCGCCATGACCGGCGGGCCGTTCCATACAGTGCTCATGCCACGCCGTGCACGCAGCATCCGTTGGTTACATCAGCAGCAGGGATCCCAGGATGCGATGATCCAGCAGCGAACGCGCGGAGGCCAGGGCCAGAGATGGCACCTGATACACCAGCGCCAGCAGCCGCCTGCCCACGGAAAGAATACCTGCGGCGCGCCGGCATTGACCACCTGCCCGTTGACATTCACGGATGCCACATCGGCACCCGGCGGTACGGTGAAGGCCTGAAGCCCGGTTGCCGTGAGTGTTCCTGCACGCTCTGTTCCATCGGAGAGATGCACCACGTACGGCAACGGGAACTCGCCCGCCGATCCATTGGCGGGCGAACATACGGAGATGTTATATGCATCCGCCTCCTGTGCCACCACAATGCCGTGCATTGCGAATGACGCCACGCTCATCACTACGAGAGTGATTATTCCTCGTAGTACACGATATCCCGAACTGTTCTTGATTCCATCCTCCAGCCTGAATATGAATGAAGCGTCTCTCCTCACGTCGAAGTATTCGCGATCGGAGATGTTGAATCCATTCCCTGATGAATAATGCGCGTCATGCCACGTTTTACAACGGACGCGTTGAGGCCTCAACCGGAGAGAGAGTTTGGGTGTTGGTGCGGGTGGAAACGAAGCGAAGGTCCGTACGGACCGCATGTTACGCCAACGGTTGCAACCTACAACGGCGGCACGCCTGCCGCGAGTACATCACCGGGTCCCCCTCATTGCGGGTACCGGTGGGCAGGCTCCACCAACGTGGCGCCCACATCGGTTACTGAACAATGGGAAGAATGTGCCAGCGAACATCATCCCATTTCATAAGCAGTACCGCCGCGTCGCGATCGTTACCGGCGCCGGAACATGCAAGAAGACGCGCATTCCGCTGAGCAACGATAGCCTCCGAGAGGAACTCTCCCGTAGGTGAATAGGACTGGAGCACCACACGCGAACGTTTCGCGGCGCGGTTATCGGTAATCACCACGAACAGGTTTCCGTTCGCCGATATCATATCGCTCACCTCGAGTCGGCGCGTGCTGTCTATCCCGGTCCAATGCAATGCCGTATCGAGCAAGCCCGTAGGAGGAATGGCCGTAAGCGCCACGCGATCACGGTAAAGGTCCAGCCGTGCAAGCCCTCTGCTTCCAGTGCTCAATATGGCAATCGTCGTATCGCTGAGTGCTGCAAGCATCGGAGGTATTTCGGGATTGTAAACCCCGTGAGTCAAGGAATCCAACGCATCCGCAGACAGCAACGGAAACACGCGAGGTGTATCCAGCGCGAATCCAACAACCGCGTATGTGGAGTCGACAATCCCCTTGCCACGCCTACCGGTATAGCCTGTCCAAAACCCGGTAGAAACAGCACCCCATTTTGACGAGACGACAGGTGCCTGCGGTTCCAATGTTCCCGTTTTGATCCGGGCAACCGAAACCCACTGTGTGTCCACGATGCGAATGAGGCTGATATTGCGCTGCCATCCGGCGTTCGGCCTGCCGGCCGCATCGTAAACGAGATTCCAGTGATCGAACATCAAAGCCATCGCATTAATGGTATCGGACCCTGGCTCGCGAACCAAGCCTGCGAGCACAACCAACGGCGAATAAACCTGCGCAAGTGCCTCCCACATCGTATCCGCGCTGCTGGTACGATAATACTTGCCGAGCGAAGATGGCGGCGCCCAGATGCTGAGCAGCGATCCAGTCCGTGCATCATACGTTTGAATAGTATTCTGGCGAGGCTCCAGCAGGCTCAGCTTGCGGCCATCGCGCGAGAGCAGTGGGGCCCCTGCCTCCCCCACCATAGTGCTATCGGTTTCCTGAAGTCGAACACCATGAACCGCAGTCCCAACTCCCTCGAGGACATCATGCACCAGTGCAGCCGATGGTGGATTTGTTTGAATGTGATAAAAACGTGCGATAATTTCGCCGCTCGTGTCAACAATGAACATCGAAGGGGACCCCCCTGGAGATTGAGGCAACAGCGCACGTAACTGCTCGCCGCTGCACTCGGCAACATCGGCATTCGGGAACAGCCTGCGCAACGCAAGCCCTTCCTTTGGGACTTCCGTGGCCACAACGACCAACGCCCGAACAGGTCTCTTTCCTGCGCTCGATACGTGGATCAGCTCATTGACAGCCGCGGCGCAACATGGCGCACATTCGTCGCGGGACGTTGTAAATACAACCAGAGGGGTCCGCGAGCGAGCAGTTGGCGGATGCGCCAGCCAGGACCATAAGACATGACGCTGTGTGGCAGTTATCACCGATCCGAACTGCGCCGTAGCGGCGCAATGCATCAATAGCACCCACAGCAAACAGCCTCCGCATCGCCCGGACAGATTTGAGTTCCTAATGAGCATATTTTGCACTCGCATGTAGTGATACTCCGTTCACATCGAATAGAGGGTTTGTTCGGTAACAACAGTTCTTATCAAATCGGGTTGTGCTTCTGCGCGTTCGAGCCTTTCAGTGCCGAGGATTAGAAACCCAGAGTATTTACCCGATTCCGGCGGCCCAACCACACGGCTTCCAGGGCTGCATAATTATTCCGGACAACTCTGACTGTCGAGTGTCTTATGGCCAGGTTCAAGTTTCGATGTACGTCTATTTATCTACGCAGCAACCTGCTGCCATACGTATGAACCTCTAATGTCTATGCAAGCACTGCGAGCGGTTTTGACCCGCGTCGGTGCGGTTAGCGACGTTAGGTGCGTCACTCAGTAGCACACCTCAGGCCCCGGCTTACCGGGGCCTATGGACAGTTGCCCTTATTGGTTAACGCTGAATGTCCCCGAACCGGGCGATGGGGATTTGGATCTCCGTCTCCAATCAGGCCGAAACGTGCTTTCGCAGAGATGGCATCACAGCCGATAATTAACCAAGCACAGTAAGCGTCCATAGCAATTGACAAATCCGCAAGGTCAACAACACCTGAGGCTATATACTGAACAACTGCCGTTTGGATTGTTTTAGTTAAGCCATATCCGGCGACTTTACCTTGCTCAAACGGCGACAACTTAAGGAACGAGTTGATTGCTGCAAAATCTGATGGGGCCGAGGCAATCGGGAATAGAATTCGCTTTTCGGTTTCGAGCATGCCAGCAACCGAATTCACAGTCGCTTGTGCCACTGCC
>DASZRW010000051.1:0-16214 GCA_035549015.1 Kapaibacterium sp. (SeqCode) | reverse complement strand
GAATGGTTACGCCGCACGAGGCGCTTCTCCATCTACACCGGCCGGAAGACTCGTTGCCGGTGCGGGCGAACCTGATCCGCTGCCGGGTGCCGTACCGGCTCGAAAGTATTCGTGTACCTCTTCCGCCGGGCGTCAGATCAGGTTCGGCTCATCCGTACACCGTAGGTTTGCCGTTGAATAACATGCGCATGCCGTCCAGCATGCATACAGCGACACTCCCGGCGCGTGTGCCCGCCCTGCCTCCGGCTTCGGGGGAGTAGGTCCATGACGCCGCAGTTTCCACCGATGCGTTCAACGGTATGCCCGCCATTCTGCATCGGTGCGACTTCGTTCCCACTCTCCTTTTTGATGGCATTATTCCGCGCCAACAGAATTGTGCGAGCATGGAGATCGTTCTCCGATGTGTGCGGCCGGCATTGTGTTGCCATCACCAAGCCGGCTGCGTAGTACCGGGAATTTCGAAATCCGGATATGTACGACCGGGGATTCTTTCGGCGATGCATACATGCCTGAGCACGTGTTTCCGGCAAGTCAAATGCTCGAGAGTACAATGACCAGATGGTTCCAAATATTCGCGTTTGCGCTGGTGCTTGCAATACTGAGCCCCGCGCTCGTGTCGGCAACAACAACATCCTGGATTGGTGGAACCAGCGCGAACTGGGGGACCGCGTCGAACTGGACGAACGGCGTGCCGACTGCTTCGGTGGATGCCATCATCGGAGATGCGAGTTTTACCGGACCCAACCAGCCGAGTGTAGGATCGACATCCGTCTGCAACGCGCTGACGGTGGGCAACGGCGATTCCACGATGGACCTGAACGTCAGCGCTGCTCTGACGGTGAACGGCGATCTGACCATCGGATTCCGCGGGGCGTTGCACTCGGCATCGGCGCCGTCGATTACGGTGCTCGGCAACTGGAGCAACTCCGGAACGTTCGACGCCGGCAACGGATCGTCCAACGTAATATTTGCGGGCGGTTCCCAGTCCATCAACGGAATGGGAACGACGACATTCCGAAATCTCACGATCAATGCCAGCAGTACAACCACGCTCAACGTCAACACGATAATCGGCAACTCACTGACGGTGAACGGTACGTTCAATCCGAACGAACCGGCATTCACCCTCTCCGGCTCCGGTTCCGTAACCGTGGGAGCGGGGGGTGTGCTCCACGTAAAGTCCGCCAGCTTCGGCGCATGCTATTTTCACACCGGAGGGACAACGCTGAATGCGACCTCGACGGTGAACTACAGCGCCACGACGATCAACCAGACCGTGAGCAATGCTCTCACCTACGGCACGCTCAGAATCAGCGGCGCACTGACCAAGACCCTGGGTGGAACTCTGCCGGCGCTCGTATCCTCGTCGTCGGCCGCAGGCAACATCTACGTGGATGCGGGCACGTTCGATCTCTCCATCTTCACAGCGAACCGCGGCACCACGGTTGCCGGAGGAACCGTGAGCCTCGCGGCCGGAGCGTCGTTGAAGATCGGCGGCACGAACGGCTACCCGTCCAACTTCACCACCTCGAGCCTTGCATCCACGAGCACGGTGGAGTATTACGGAACAAATCAGACCGTTGCGGCCGTGACCTACGGGAACCTGAAGTTGAGCAGCAGCAGCGGCGCGGCGATCAAGACCATGCCGGGGAACCCGTTCACGGTTGCGGGAACGCTCACCAGTACGCTCGGCAGCGGTACATTGGTGAGCTTCACTGCGGCGTCCAACATCACGGTGAACGGCAGTGTGAATATCGGTGCCTCCACGACGTTCAACGGCGGCTCCTTCTCGCACAGCGTGGGAGGAAACTGGGTGAACGATGGAACGTTCACCGGAAGCACGAGTACGGTGACGATGGCCGGGACCAACGCCACGATTACCGGCGCCGGCTCGCTGTCGTACTACAACCTGACCATCAGCGGCAGCGGCATCACGCTGGCCGCCGCGCTGAGCGCCACCGTCAGCGGCAACCTGGCAACCAGCGGTTCGGGAACGTTCACGCATTCCGCAGGCTCCGGAACGATAACAATGAGCGGGGCATCTCGAACCATCACCGGAACGGGGATCACGCTCAGCAACGTTGCGATGAGCGGCTCGATCAGTTCCTCCGCTTCGTTTACCGTGACCGGCAACTTCACCGGCGGAGGGAGTTTCAACGGGACGGGGGGGACGGTGACGATGAGCGGTTCGGGCAAGGGGATCATCAACACCGGTATCACGTTCGGAAGCCTCACCGTCTCCGGATCGGTCGCCACGTCGGCGACATTCACGGTGGCGGGTGATCTGACAGTGAACGGAACCCTGACCGCCAGCACCGGTACCGTAACGATGAACGGCAGCGCAAAGGCGATCGCGGGATCCGGGACGCTCACGCTTTCGGGGCTCTCCGCCTCGGGAACCATAACAACGGCCAGAAGCTTCACGCTCACGGGCGATCTCACCGTGGGCGGATCATTTACGGCATCGGCCGGTACTGTTTCGTTCACATCCACTTCCGTGATAAACGGCGCGCCGAATCTGAGCAGCGTCGTGTTCAACGGTGTGAACCTGCGGCTTGCAGCCAATACGAATCTCGGCATCGCCGGCTCCTTCACCATCCTGAGCGGCACGGTGGATGTCTACACGACGACTCCGAACACGGTCACGTTCAACGGGTCGGGCGCGCAGTCCGTGAACGGCATCCGGTACGATCGGCTTACGCTGGCCAATGGCGGCACGAAGAGCGCCGCCGGTGCAATCCGTACGGACGAACATCTCACGATCAATTCCGGCGTGACATTCGGTGCCGGAAGTTATTGCGATACCATCTACGGCGACTGGATCAACAACGGAACGTTCACCGCCGGGAGCTCCACCATCAGTCTGGTCGGCTCGCTGGATGCGGCCATCACCGGCGCCACCACGTTCAACGTTCTCGAGGTGAACAAGAGCGCCTCCACGAATACCGTTACCCTGAACTCCAATATTTCAACCGGGACCCTCACCATGACATCGGGCATCATGTCCACCGGTGCCAATGCGGTAACGGTCACGTCCTCGCGCACGGGCAACGGCATCGTGATGGGAACGATCACCAGAACACATGCCTTCGCGGCCTCGACGGCGTATGCATTCGAGGGTCCGAACAACCTGTTGACCTTCGCAAGCGCGGGAACGCTTCCCACGTCCGTTACGCTAACCTCGGTGAGCGCGTCGCCCGGGCCTACGACATCGCTCGATACGATGCGCCGCTATTATGTGATCTCGCAGACCGGCGGCACCGGCTTCAACTACACGCTGCGCCTGCATTACAACGATGCGGAGGTCAGTGCGCCGAACGTCGAGGGATCGCTCAAGATCTGGGTCCGCACGGGAACCGGTCCCGATGTCTGGTCGCGCCTTGGCGCGTCGTCATCGAACACCACGAACAACTGGGTGGAGGTGACCGGAGTGGACCAGGTTGGGACGTTCACCCTCTCCAGCAGGGGGACGGCCGCCGTGGTGCTCGCGCTGCAACAGAGTGCCGCGAACCCGTCTCCTGCCGACAGCGTTCTCTACACGATCAGCTATTCGAACAATGGGGACGGGAGCGCCACGAACACAACGGTGACCACGAGCGTTCCGGCAAACACCAGTTACGTAACCGGTTCCGTGTATCTGAACGGCGTGTTGAAGACCGACGCTGCGGACGGCGACGAAGTGTCGGTGTCCGGCTCCAGCATCACAATCAATCTCAGCACACTCGCCGCCGGCGCTTCGGGGACAATAACCTATACGGTTCGTGTGCAATAGTCCGGTTCACGGTTCGAACTGTCATGTTAGGCTCATGTTCCCACGATAATTTTGTTCATCTGCTTCCGCAATGCCCGCACGCAGAATCGGGCAGGGAACAGCGGAATATCGAGGTAATATCGGCGGCTGGAAGTTGGTGGCAATACAGTTCAATAATTCAAGCGACCTGAGAATCGTAATAGACCCCGACTGTGTTGCGTCGATCCCGGCCGCCGGTTTGCCGATCCCTTCAACCCGTCGAACACTCCGAAGCAATCTCTACTGTCAACAACGTCGCGCTCGCGATACGAGTCATCGATTTATCGCACAATCATACTCAACGGGGATACTGCAATGAGATATGCGTTAATGGTACTGCTGATCGTCTGTGTTGCCGCAACGGCAAAGGCTCAACAGGAACGTTCGGACATGACCGCAACGTATCCGGGGTTCGCACTGATCTATCACGATGGTGCCGGAACCGGAGCCGCGGGACCGTCCATCCTCAGCCGCGTGGACCAGGGGAGCGGCGATCGATTCGGCCTGATTCTTCACGCGGATGCTGCCGCTGCACGTGCCATAGAAATTCTCGGCGACCGTGGTGTGCGGAAGGAAATTACTGCGAGTGACCTGGCGGGGCAGTCGAGCGACGGCAGTGTGACGTTGCTTGCATCGGATGTCAACCTGCCGGGCAGATATGTACGGCACATGTACGATGTCCGCATGTCGGGAGGCGGGAACCTGCGTCTCGTGACCAAGGTGCTGGCGACCGGCGACGCCGCAGGCGCACATCCCTTCCTGGTAAGCTATTCGCTCGCCGGCTCGAACGCCGAGAAGCTTGCCCTGCGCATTACGCTTCCGTTCCAGGGTTCGGCGGAGGCACGTCCGGATGGGTTCGTGATCGCGTCGAAGAGCGATCCGGCTGCGATGGCGGGAGTTGTCCTTCCCAGGCCGCAGGGCGTTGCGATCGTTGCGAACTCCATCGCGATAACCGGTCGTTCAACCGAACTGCAGTCCGGAGGGCGCGAGACGCCGATGCTCTGGCTCCAGATCGATGGGGCCGGAGGCGCCACGCCTGCCGCCGCGCGTGCAGCCGCCGTTGCGATGCTCGGCGATGCGGCCGCTGCCACCAGCGGGCCGAACATCATCGTTGTAAGCGCAACGGACAGGCCGAACGTGAATCCGCACGATACCGTCTCCATGACGCTCATCTATGTCAACGTCGGCACGCAGAGCGCATCCGGCGTGATGCTGCGGAATCCGGTACCGGCGGGGACGCAGTATCTGGCCTCCTCCGCCGAAGGCGACGGGATGCGTGTGGAGTACGATCGCTCCGCCGAGAACGATGGTGAGATACGTGCGGTGCGCTGGACGATGAACGGGGAACTCAGGCCCGGCGAGGAACGCATCGCGCGCTTCAAGACGGTTGTCCGATAGCGCCTCGCCGGCCGGCCGGCCGAGTTCAGTGAAGCCGTTCGCCGCGAAGCCTCCCGCGCTGCGCAACAGGAACGATACGGTCCGGAAAGTCCCCCCCAGAGACTTTCATCCCCGATCCCTTCCATCCCAGGCGTCTGCATACGTCCTCCGTTCTTTGCACGATCCGTGCCGATGCATGCATTCCGGTGTGTGCCGAATCGGACGGATCCAACTCCTGCACGTTCCCGCGCACCGGGCCGGGCCATGCGCCCGCCGGCATCGAACGCCCGGCAGCGGGAACAATCAATCATTGTCAGCGATGAGCCGAGAATCACGCGGGAGCATGTTGCATGCTCTGGTCCGCGCAACACTGTATTGCCTGGCATTTCTCTCGCCGGCCCTCGCGTCGGCGGCGGGAACGCCGGCCGGCACGACGATCGAGAACCAGGCGACGGTGGTCTACACGACGCCGGACAGCTCGAAGCGGCATGTAGTATTCGGCAACCGCATCTCGTTCACGATCGGCCAGCGCGCGGTGACAAACCTGACGCCCGGCTCCGCTGCAGGAACGGCAGGCCTTGGCGACTCGGTGGGCTATCCGTTCGTGATAGTCAATTCGGGCAATGGAGCCGATGCCTTCTCGCTGAAAACCAGTTCCTCGCTCGGTCTCGCGGCCGGGATCTATCGCGACATTAATCGTGATGGCTTACTGAACTCTGACGAACTGCATGCGGGCACCGTTGCCTCGACCACCGTGCTTGCTGCGGACTCCGCAGAGTATTTCGTGGTGCGTCTCGTGGTTGGAGACAGTGCGGCCTACAACGGTGCGACGGACCGGCTAGCCGTGAGTGCCGCGTCGTTGTTCGATCCTGCGCGCACTGCCGTCGGTACGTACACGACGTCCATTGCAAGCGCCTCGGTTACGGTCACCAAGGGGGTGAGCAATCCGACGCCGCAGATCGCTTCACGAGTTCAGTACACAATCACCTGTGTCAACGATGGGCATGCCCGCGCGCAGAATGTGGTGGTGACCGATGTATTGAATCCGAAGCTTCACTTCGTGACGCGGTCCGCTGCTCCGGCTGCGGACACGGTCGCCGCAGCCTCGGTCACGTGGAAGCTGGGCGGGCTCGATCCCGGCGCCCGGCGAACCATCACGTTCGATGCCGAAGTGGACGAAAGTCTGGTTGCGGGGATGGTGGTTCACAACGTCGCCGACGTTGCCTACGTAGACGGCGACACGCGACGCAGCGCCGTGAGCGCGGAATTGAGTTACATCACGATTGCGCCCGGGAGTTCGCAGACGGTGACGATTGCTCCCGGCGGCGCCGCGAATGCCGAGTGCGGCGACACGGTTGCCTTTCCGCTCACGATTACCAACACCGGTGCGGTTGCGCGCGAGTTCGCACTGAGTGCCGGCTCCACCGCCGGCGTACGCTGGACGTTCATCAACGACGGCAACGGGAACGGGCGGGTTGATCCGGGTGAGGCGGCGGCAACCTCCAGCGGCATGCTGGATGCCGGGGCGCAGGCGCATGTGGTGGCGATGGGGCGCATGCCGCTCGTCTCGCTCGATCAGACGGTTGACACTTCGTTGTTCATCGCAACCTCGGCGTCGAACGCGGCCAACGCTGCGCAGTGCATGGGGAGAACCACGATTGCCCGCCCGATGATGGTTCTGCAGAAGTCCGCCGATGCGGCCAGCCCGGCTGCCGGTTCGGAGATCGCCTACACGATCGTGTATCGGAACAGCGGGCATTCAAGTGCGGCACACTTCCGCGTGGTGGACTCGATCCCGGCCAACACGTCGCTCGTGAGCGGAAGCATCCGCCTGAATTCCGTTGCGAAGACCGACGCATCGGACGGCGACGAAGCTACCGTAGCGAATGGGATGCTGATGATCGATCTCGGCACCGTGGCTCCGGGCGCGTCCGGCAGTATCGAATTCAGGGTGAGAATCGACTGAGCACTTGCGAAGAAGTATCCTGATATGCTCTGAAGAGCACGTTGGGCCTGAGTTGTACTCGGGCCCCATTCTTCCGATGACGATCGCGGAGCCACACTCCGCGATAACGGAGCGATGTGCTATCGGGAATCAATTCCCTCTGTACGTAGAACATTGTATACAACAACGGTCATGGCGCGGGCCGGGCGGTAATTCAGGCCGGCGGGTGTGCCGCAATTCAATTCAACTAAGCAGTCTCTTAAAAACGAATGGTGGCTCTGATGAAAACGACCCTTTTACGAGAAGACAGCGGTGCCCGGTGGCGTATTTCGTGGCGCTGTGCGGCTGCAGCGCTGTTGCTGCTTGCTGCTGCGATGGGGCAGGCACATGCACAGACCGGAACGGCAGCCGGTACGCAGGTAACCAATCAGGCATCGGTTACCTACAACACCGGTGTGGATCAACGGACGGCCCAATCGAATACAACATCATTCTATGTGGCGCACAAGGTGGTATTCAACTGGACGCCGAATTCGTCTCCCAACCGGAGCGCGACAACGGTGGACAACGTGGCACGATATTATGCATTCACCGTGACCAACAGCGGTAACCGTGCCGACAATTTCAACCTCACAACCTCCAACGTGAGCGGCGTTCCCTCCGGCACATGGAGTGTGCAGATCGTGCAGACCGGCAACGACAACGCCGTAACCTCCACGGGGAGCCTGGCTCCCGGCGCCACGTTCAGCGGACGCCTGAAGGTGACGATCCCGGCGAACCAGACCGACGGTACGGTGAAGACGCTGACGCTCACGGCGACGTCGACGGCCACGAACGATGCGCCGAACAATATCGTGGTGGCGAATCCGGGGGCAACGTCAGCGTTCAGCGTGCAGGTGACCGTTGCAAAGCCGGTGATTGCGTTCACGGCAACGCAGAATCCGACCACGCCGACCAATGCCCAGAGCATTCCGGGACAGAACATCACCTACACGATGACGCTCCAGAACACAGGTACTGCGGCCATTGCGACGGATCCGACGGTGACCTTCGCGCTCGATCCCAACTTCCGCTTCGTCAGCGCCACGGGCTCCGGCTCCAACGCAGGTGCGGACGGCAACGGCAACGGCGGCACGGTGAGCTGGACGATCGATCACACGCTCCTCGGAGCGGGCGGTTCCTCGTTCACGCGTCAGGTGGTGGTGCAGATCCAGCAGGTAACGAACAACGGAACGGGCGTCGCTGCCGGTACCGCGATGACTGCGATGACCACGGCATCCGGCACGCAGACGAAGGTTCAATATTCCGACGGCGACAATACGATCAACCAGGACAACGCGAACAGCTTCACGTTCAACGTGGGGACGGCCTCCGGTGCGCAGTTGACGCAGGTGACGGCGAACCAGGGGGGCAATCCCGGCGATACGGTGGAGTATCAGTACTCGGTCAAGAACACCGGCAATCACAGCGATTCGTACAACCTCACGCAGGTTCGCAATGCCGGCGATCTGGACGTGACACACCTGTTCAGCACCACGTCGAAGGGAACGGCGATCACTTCCGTTTCGGTGGGACAGGGTGTGACCACGACGCTCTACGTGCGCACAGTGATCCCGATCACGGCAACGGACGGGCAGACGATCGTCAGAACGATCGGTGCCGCCACGTCGACTGCGACGCCGACGGCTCCAACGGGTGGGAGCACAGGCTCCAACGACGACGTCACCACCACGGTTACGGCGGCGCAGGTGTCGGTTGTGCTCTCCGGTGGATCCGCGGATGTCATCAGCCAGCCGTCCGGCTATGCCGGTGTAACCGGCGTAATTCCCGGAACGGTTGTTCGCTACACCGTGACGGTGACCAACACGGGAACGGGTACGGCCCACACGATCAGCGCAACCAATGTCAGCGCACACCTCACGACGAACACACTGGTTCCGAATACGGTGGATGTTGATGCCGACGGCGACGGAACGTTCGAGCTGACTGGGCTCGGCGATGGTTACAGCGGCGGCGGGGTTGGCGTGACGATCAATGGGGCAACGGGATTTGTTGCCGTCACCTTCACGCAGATCCCGAGCGGCGCGTACCGGAAGTACAGGTACAACATCGCCGTGCAATAGTGCAGCATCCGCCCCGGCGGAAGAGCTGTGGATGCCGAGCATTTCTCCCGGCCCTCCGGTGCCAGGCGCGGGGCCGGGAGAACATGGCTCGAGGGGCGGGTCCGGCCTCCACTTCACCGATGCAGATACACACGCCCGATCAACTACGAACGCGGAACCACGTGCCCCCGATGTACCATAGAGCCCGGACCTCGAACGCGGTGCTGGCAGCATGCTGCATGCTGATGGCAGTGCAGGCCATGCACGCACAGACGGGGACACCGGCCGGAACCGACATCCGGAATCAGGCATGGGGAAGCTATGAACTGAAGTACGGCGATCCCGATACGGTACGGAGCAACACGACTTCCACAATCGTGCAGCCACCGTCCGGCTCGCCGCGACTGGGGCTTGCGAAGCAGGCCGATCGCGGCACTGCGGCACCGGGCACCGACATCACCTACACAATCATCCTCGCCAACACCGGCGACGCCGCGGGAACCGGCGTTACGATCACCGACACACTTCCGGCCAACACCGGCTTCGTCTCCGCGACATCCGGCGGCATTCTCTCCGGCCGTGTTGTCCGATGGTCTCTCCCCACGATCGGCATCGGTGCGAGCGATACCGTTCTGCTTGTGGCTCGCGTGGATGCAGGTGCCGCAGCGGGAACCATCAGCAATCAGGCTCGCGCGGCATGCCGTGAAGGAATCGACACGGCGAGCAACGTGGCTGCGACACAGGTCACCACGTTCATCGCGACTACTCTGAACATCGCCGCCACCCCCAAGGCGATCGTTGGTGATGGACTCGATACAACCAGGATCACCGCCATCATCCGCGACAACGGTGGACGGCGTGCCCCGGACGGCACCGCCGTGCGTATTTCCGCCACGCACGGCCGCTTCGCCAACGGCGCGGATACCGTTACTGCCGTTTCGGTTGACGGAGTTGCGAACGCCGTCCTTCGTGGAGAAGTATTGAATGGAACCAACATTACTTCGACGGTCCATGCATCGCTTACCGGCTCCTCCGGGTTGAAGCTGCGCGACTCCACAACCAGCGTGTTCTATCTGGGAGCCGTTGCGGGCGTTGCGGTCTCCGGCGTGAACGCTTCCGGTGCTTCGGGTGTGAGCCTTGCAGCGTACGACGATGGGGGGAGCGCGGCCGGCAGGGACACTACCGGCGCCGATGGTGTATTCATCGTTCCGGTGGGACGCCGTGGAGTACATCGGCTCGCCGTCACCCATGTCACGCGGTTCGGGGACAGAGTTGTGCGGACCGTTTCGATGGTGGTGAACGCCGGAACCACGAGCGGGGTTGCGGCAACGCATGCACCGAATGCCATCAGCGGCCAGTTGGTTGATCGCAACACCGGCACGCCGCTCCGCACGGCGGGCATCGCGGTTACGCTGCGGCCCGTGAACCTGGGGAAGCCTGCCGGGGGTGCCGCGGGGAGCGCAACGGTGCTGACCACCGACATCGGAGGCTATCTGTTCGACAGCCTCACGCCGGGGCGTTACGAGCTTTCGGTATCGGATGCGCGCTACCGTGGATCGGCAACGATTGCCGACACGATTGCCGGCGAGTACATGATCGATGCCCCGCTGCAGGTGAGCGAGGTCCCGAACCTCACCATCGCTATCACCAGTACGAAGCGAATCGTGGAAAGCGGCGATGCAGTCGGCTACACGGTCGTGGTGGGCAATCGCAGCAGCGAGACGGTGCTCGGTGCGATATCGGTGATCGATACGCTCCCGCCGGGATTCGGCCTTGCGCGCGGCCATGCCCATCTGGACAGCGCAGCGATCACCGAACCCGCAGGATCGCGCCATGTTTCCTGGCACATCCCGGCCGGGCTGAGCCCCGGGCAGAACGCGACGTTGACGTACTTCGCCATTGCCGGTGCCGGCGCCATCGATGGTGATGGCCTGAACCGCGTACAGGCCGTTGCAGTGGGGCCGTCGGGCGATTCGACATTCTCCGCTCCGGCGCAGGCGCTGGTGACGGTACGTCCGGGCGTCTTCACGGATCACGGCCTGGTGCTCGGGCAGGTCTTCTACGATGCGAACGGCAACGGCCGGCTGGACGGCGGCGAGGATGGGCCTGCAGGCATCGAGCTCTGGCTGGAGGATGGTACGCGTGTCGTGACCGGCGATCACGGCAGATACTCGCTGCCCGATGTGGTGCCGGGCGATCGCGTGCTCCGCATCAACGCGGCCACCATTCCGACCGGTGCAAGGCTTCAGGCAGGCGGAACGGCGTTTGCCGGCGACGCGCGCTCGCGCTTCATACACGTTGCCGGCGGCGGCATCGCACGTGCGGACTTCGTGTTGCAGCCCCCCGCACAGATGTCGCTCCATCTGATCCGTGCGGACAGCGTGATCGCAGACGCACAGGGGAGCGCACGTGCCGGCTATGTGGTACGGAGGATACAGGCCACGGCCACTCGCACCGTTATGCTGCGCGACACTCTTCCCCCGGGACTCTACTTCGATCTGGCCCGCGTTCGCATCAACGAATCCGCTCTGGAGCTTGGCGGGCGCACCCGGATTCTCGCGCTGGATCTTCAGCGGTATCTGAATCGCGACAGCAATACCATCTGGCTGACGATCGTTGCGGACAGCGCCGGCATTGCAAAGCCGATCGTGCCGAAGCCTCGGCTGATTCTGAGCTATCCTGCCGGGGCGGATGCGGTCTTCACACCGCAGCCCATCTCCATGCTTCTGCCGGAGGAGGATGGCGATGGGAAGCCGGGATCGCGGGCTATCCATTTCCCCATGCCGTTCGCCGGAAGCATTGGGACGGGTGAGGACATGCGTGCGGTTGATACGGAACGTTCAACTATCAACGGGCGGAGGGGAGTATGCGGATGAGATACGTTGTGCGCGCCATGCTGTCGATTGCGATCGCCCTGCTGTTGCATGGGGCTGCGCGAGCACAGGTGGAGATCTCGTTTCCGGCAGAGGGAGCGATCAGCACGCTGCGAAACCAGGCGGTGACCGGCACCGCGCCGGCCAATCTGCCGATACGCGTGGAGGTGAACGGCGTGGCCACCGATTCCGGCGTTGTCCGCGCCGACGGTGTCTTCGAATTCCTCGGCGTGGCCATGCCGGAGGGGCCCGTACGCTTCACCGTTGTTGCAACGATGCGGGATGGAAGAACCTTTGTCGCCGCCCGCTCGATTCATGTGCTGGGCGCACCGGACTCGATTGCACTCGACATGCCGTTGGCGGACCTGCCCGCCGATGGCACCACTGCCATGCGCATCACCGGGACCGTGCGCGATCGTTGGGGCGTTCACATTCCCGGAGCGTATCTGGTGACCGTCGTCGCCGACGGCGTGTCGGTGGCCACTGCCGACGCGGACCCCGCGGTGCCGGGCGTCCAGGTACCGTTGGACTCCGGCCGCTTCGCCTTCGAGTTGAAATCATCGGCCCAGGCCGGGACGGCGCACGTCATGCTCGAGGCAAACGGCATCAGGACGATACAGGAGCTCCGTCTTGTCACGCCGAAGCAGCCGTTCATGCTTACCGGCTCGCTCAGCGCCACGGGATCGTATCTCGAGACCACCGGTCCGGCCGGCGAATTCTCGAACGTCATGAGTCTCTCCGACGGATTCAACCGGCAGGGAAGGATTGCAATCACCGGCCGCGGCACCATCCTCGATCGCTATCTGCTCACACTCTCTGTTGACAGCGACCGCAAGCTGAAGGACCGGCTCTATCGAGATCTCGATCCCAACGTGCTGTACGGCGTCTATGGCGACAACAGCACCGTGACCTACGAGGCGCAGTCAGCGTCGCCGGTCTATGTGAAGATGGAGCAGGACCAGTCCTATCTGATGTACGGTGATTTCAACACCGGCCTCGTTGATCGTGAGTTCGCCGCCTACAATCGCACGCTCACCGGCGGGAGGCTGCATCTTCAGAACTCGTGGGCGCATGCCGACCTGTTCGGTACAGTGACCAACCGCAAGGTTGTGCAGGAGGAGATCCGCGGCACGGGGACGTCCGGGCTCTACTATCTCGGCAACGGCAACATCGTTACCGGCAGCGAGAAGGTTCGTATCGAAGTTCGGGATCGCCTTCGGAGCGACGTGGTAATCTCCACGCAGGACAAGACCCGGCTCAGCGACTACGATATCGACTACACGCAGGGGACGCTCTACTTCCGGCAGCCGGTGCCGAGTCTGGACGACCACGAGAACCCGGTCTACATCGTGATCTCCTCCGAGGCGATCACGACCGCCTCGGACAATCTGGTGGTTGGCGGAGCGGGTGAGGTTCGCCTGTTCGACCGTCTTACGCTCGGCGGCACGACCGTGCTCGAGGAACGCTCGCCCACCAACTATGCGCTGCTCGGCGCGAACGGTGCGCTGGCGCTCGGCGAACTGGGCGGCCTGCGCGGTGAGGCGGCGCGTTCATCCGATGCCGGCACGCAGGGATATGCATGGAAGGTGGAGGCGGATCTGCATCCGTTCACGAAGGCGATATCGCTGCGTCCCTACTATCGCCATGTGGATGGCTCCTTCAGCAACACGAACCAGCGGGGTGCGAGCCAGGAGTTGGGGACGACGAAGTACGGGGCGAGCGGCGAGGTGCAGCTCCTTTCCGATACGCGCATTTCCGGCGAACTGTACCGGCAGAAGCAGGATCTGGGGGCCGCTCAGACGGACCTCCAGTCCGTCACCGGTTCACTGCGGCAGAATCTGTGGAACGGCGGCAGCCTCACCGCGCGAGTGGAGGATGTGCGCTACAACGGCCCCGGCCTCGATTCCACGCGGCCGCAGCTCTCCACGCATTCCACGTTTGTTGGCGGCCGCTTCGATGCAACCATCATGAAGGGGCTGGCTGGGAACGTTGAAGGGGAGTACGATGTACGCAACGTTGCCGAAAGCGTAAAGCCCAATTCGCTTGGCGCCGGCATCGAGTATGACGTGGCGCCGGCAGTTACGGTGATTGCCGGAGAGAAGTATCTGGAAGGGGGGGGCATGCTTACCAGCGTGGGACTGCGCACGCGGCTGGGTGAACATACCACGATGGACGGGCGTTACGAGATCGGCAATGCCATCGCAGGCAATCGCAGCGCCCTGAGCCTTGGCCTGAAGAACACGTTGCCGATCACCGATGAACTGACGGCGAACATTCTCTTCGAGAAGACGAAGGATCTCTCCCGTACTCTCGTCGGAGCACGCACGCCGGATCATGACGCCCTCTCGCTGGCGCTGGAATATGCACCCGCCATCCCGCTCCGTGCCTCCGCGAAGGGGGAGTACAGCGGCTCCGGCGGGAGCGCTCGCTCGGGGATAACGTATGGTGTGGCATACCGGATCTTCGACGAAACCAGCCTGCTGGTGAAGGGGAATTATTACCGTGATGCCGGCGCCTCGCCCGGCACCGGGAGCATGCAGGGAGTCTACATCTTCGGTGTTGCCTATCGTCCGCTCGGCGCAAGCTGGCTCAACCTTGTTGCACAGACGGAACTGCGGGCGGAGGACAATCAGGCAGTTGCGCCGCAGGTTCGCTATCGTTCCACGATCGTCTCCATGCATGCGGTTACGCAGCCGGCCGACGGCCTGGAGATCGGTGCAAAGTATGCGCTGAAGTCTGCGCTCGATGGCGCCGATGGTGTGGAGATCCGGACGTTGACCGACATGGTGCAGCTTCGCGGAGAGTACGATCTCACGTCGTTTCTGAATGTGGCCGTCGAAGGGCGCGCTCTGCGCCAGGTGGAGCTGGGAGATCTGAAACTGAGCGGCAGCGCGGAGGTTGGCGTGGTTGTTCTTCCGAACACCATGCTCGTTGGCGGCTACAGTTTCCAGGGGTATACCGAACGCGATCTGGTAGACTATGTCTACTCCGCAAAGGGACCGTACATAACCGTCCGCGCGAAATTCACCGAAGGCTTGTTCGGATTTGGAGGGGGGGCCGATGGCGCTCCGCCGGCCGCTCCCGCACCCGATGCAGCACCTGCAGATCAATCAGGGCGCGCGCGATAGCCGCGGTGTGGCGGTGGTTGCTTCAGCGGTTATTCCCGATGCGCGGCCGGTTGCCGACGCCATTCCCCGATTCCATTGCATGCACGCACCTGCATGCAGGCCTTGCGGGGTGGATATCCGGAACAGGCAGTGCATATGCGGCGTCCGGATGCCTGGATCGGCAGGCGAGTGGCCGGTGATCCGATCGTGCCGCCATACCATGAGGCCTGCAGCGATCGACGGAATTCGAACTGCAACGCCCCGCCGCACACGAGGTACGGCAGGGCGCTGCAGCTTTCTACACCAAGAGACAACTCACCATTCACTCACTCATATCGGGATACATCGAATCATCGGTTTCATCATGTCCATCAGTGCCCGGCAGTAACCCATCTGCCGGAGCCATCTGTATACGACATGAAGGGCGAAACCGCCTGCAGGGCGTGCATGTTCAGACTTGCGGCTGAACACGCTTCACACGCACCTGCTGCGATTCCTCACCACCGTGCCGCGGGCCACGCGAGGTTGTTCGAGGGGGACAATCCCGCTTGCTGCATGGTGCAGACATCAGGCATGCAGACCGTCAGTGTCGGCTGCTACCACAATTGTCAATGAGAACCGCAATCGTTACGTCACAAAGCTACGGACGAGAGATGAGCCCAACCTGATATGAGCAGGCGCGCTCGAGAGTGGAGTGTTCAACGGCATAAAAAGCCTGTGCGAAGCGTCGGTGCCGGGCAGCGGGATGCGCACGGCTTCCCGATACCGATTGTGCGGCAACGGCATTGACGTTGGAAGAAACTCGTGATGGCCTGGATGCGAGCCGAATGTGAGATAGCAAAAGAGCCTCGCAGTAATCTCTGCGAGGCTCCTCGGTGTGGTGGTGCGCCAGGCATGGCGCGTGACTAGGGGGTGAAAGTCCCCAGCGGGCCCAGATGGTGGGAAGCGCTAGCCGAACAGCAACGGCAGTGTCGCGAGGCATTGTCGGAAGGAAGCTGTAGGCAAATCCTCGGCCTGAGG
>DASZRW010000050.1:0-15373 GCA_035549015.1 Kapaibacterium sp. (SeqCode) | reverse complement strand
CGATGCCGTCTTCCTGCGCCGGTCCTATCCCATGGCGGATACCGTTGGCGGCATCCAGTGGGAACCGATCGAGTACACCGTATCGGACACCACCAGCGAGCAGCGCTTCCTGGAGAACCGCTTCCCCTCGCTCACGCTCCGGAACCGGGGTGACTCCACCATCGTCTCGGTGGTCTGGACCAACTACGGCGGGGACTCCGCGGCGGCCGGGCGCCGGGTGAACTACCGTGCGGTGCTCTCGCGGGCGAACATGGTGCTGATGGCGCCGATCGAGCTTGCCGGCATCGCCCACGGGCAGAGCGATTCCACATGGGGAACTCCGGTAGCCAGCCGCCTGCACGGCTGCGATATCGTGGCCTGGGGCGATTCGCTCTTCGGCGTCATGGCGCGCGGGCGCCGGCTGGGCCAATGGAGCGCGGCGGGAGTCTGGACGCCGCGGGCGGATTCGGTGACGCCCGGGATACGGGGGAGCGGCCGGTATGCCCGCTTCCCCTCGATGCCGCCGTTTGCCGACATCCGGGCGAACGATTCCAATGTGGCGATCGCCTGGGAGCAGACCACGCCCATGCCGATGATCTGGTATGCGCGGCTGCTGCATCAATCCGCTGGGGGCGGCGATGCGATCGCCACGCGCAACACGCTCCGCGTGAGCACGGAGTCCGCGATGGCGATCAACCCCGGCATGGACCAGTTGCAGGACGTATGGCACCGGCTGCTGGACGGCGTGACCTGGGAGGAGATCGTTCCGAAGAGCGACAACGCGGGGAACCGGTGGTGGGAGACATGGGTGAACTTCCGGAGCCTTCGCACGCCGGCAACGGTAGTGCCCGGCGTTCCGGACAGCATCGGCCCGACGGAACTGGGCTGGAGCACGAAGCGGCTGGCGTGGCTTGGGAACTACAACGCCTCGATGTGGAACAACCAGGTGTTCCCGAATGCCTCCGCGCTGAACCAGGCGGTCGACACGGCCCATCAGTTCGAGGCGCCGTACTTTACCCTGGTACACCGGCAGCTCTCGCTCAACGTTCGCGTGTGGCCTCCGACGCTTGAGGTATTCACGGGGATGGGGAACTCGCAGATCCAGTACGGATCGCTCTACTTCACCGCCGTGCCGCAGCGGCAGTACGTGCAGGACGGCTACCGTCCGAACGGCGTGAGCGGAGACGTGCGGCTGCCGCTCCGCTACTCCAGCATCTACCAGATGCCCCCCGCGCCGGAAACCAACCGGTACTCCAGCATCCATACCTCGCGGCAGTTTTATGCGAAGAGCGGCCCGGACGGCTACACGGCACAGGGGCTGGAAGGGGCGATCCATCTGAGCGACACGGCATATGCCGCGTACCGGTTCCAGCTGCACGATGTCTGGATGGCCGGGCCTGCAACCAGTGCGGCGGTGCCGATGACACCGTGGACGGCCAACCTCAGCGCGGGCGACCCCTACGGCGTTGCGGACCTGGGAACGCTCCGGTCGCTGATGGCGACCACAATGTTCCACTCGCACGACTCCACCACCGTTGGCTGCTACGTCTCCGGGCGGTTCGATGGCGATACGGCGCGGGCCTCGGGATCGAGCGTGACGCTGGTGGCGGAACTGGTGGACTCGGCGAGCAACACCGTTATCTGCAGGCTGGACTCCTTCCGGCTCTCGCCCGCCACGCCGGCGTATGCGAACCTGATCACGAAGGATCTGGACCTGCTGAGCGGAGCATACTACGTGCGGCTGCGGATCGACACGGCGGCGATGAAGCTGGATGCCATGACGGGCTTTGCAGAGTACGGAGCTGCGGGCCTGCAGTGGGATGTGGACGCGGCCGGCATGCACAAGCTCCGGCTGGCAGATGGGGGCGCCTCGCAGTTGCGCCTCTCGGTGCAGCCGAACCTGGTTGCCTCCGGCACGGAAGTATTCTTCTCGGTCTCCGGCGGCGATCCGGTGACGCTTGCGCTCTTCGATGCCGCCGGGCACGAGGTGCGGCGGATGGTGGACGGCGTTACGATGGATGACGGCCGGTACGCGCTGGAGGTTGACACGCGCGGGCTCGAGGCGGGGACGTATCTGGTGCAGCTTCACTCGGGGCCGCTGCGGAGCGTTGCGAGGATGGTGGTGGTGCGGTAGCGTTCGGAATCGCCAGGACGATCAACATCGCGCCCGCTCCGATATCGCATCGGAGCGGGCGCGTGCTGTTCGGTGACCGTTCGTTCTGCGTGTGCAGGGAGCGCTGTCACGGAAAATTCATGCGAATATCTGGCATGGCTCATCTGCGCGTGCGTAGAGAGTATGCCAATGGTGGAGGAGTGGTACGTCGCTATCTATTGTTGGGTAGGTTCATCCCTCTGCGGCTGATTCGCTAGCTTTGCCGGATGAAATCATACCGCGAAGAGATCCGGGTGCATACGAAACGCACGATCGAGTTTGTGCGCATTACTGATCGCGTGCGCGAGGCTGTCCGGAAGTTCGGCATGCTATGCTGCGTTCGGCGTGTCCCGCTTCCCGGCGCGCGAGTGAGCCTCGCTCCACCAGAAGTAGGCGATGGTGCAGGCGCCGATGGCGGCAGCGAAGGCCATGGATCGGAGCGTGAGCCTGCCCTCCGTGTAGTCCTGCAACAGCCAGATTGCGGCCATCAGGCCGGCTCGAACGGCGATTCCTGGCCAGGAACGGCGCCGTGTGAAGGATGAACCGGCCGTCTGCGTGCTCGTCGCACCTCGCAACAGGGCGATCTCCCGCGCGAACATTCCCGCAATGCAGATCCCTCCAAGGCCAAGCGCCATCGGTGTGGACCGGATAACGAGCAGGGCGAGAACGAAGCCCGCAACTGCCAGGTTCACCATCACATCGTAGGCGAATCGTCCCGCGCGATCAAGCCGCCGCTGTTCGCGCTCCTCGCCTCCGTGATCGGCAGGTATCTTCTCGTTCATTGCAGATCCCTCCTTCAAGTGGTTGGTATCATGCGGGCGGGAGCGGTGCCCCGCCCGCATTGCACAGAGGCTCTCAGCCTCTCAACAGTCCACCGAAACTCCATCCGATGGCCATGCTCAGCCCTCGATTGATTCGTCGTCCCTGATTGTTCGGGTCGATGTGGCCGGTTGCATCGTATTCATCGGCAACCGCCATCAACCAGCCGATCAGATAACCGGCGGCATCCGCCTGGACGATCTGGGCGAACCCGGACGGGTTCGGATTCTCCGCAGTGCTCACCGGATGGCTCTGCCAGTATGCGGCCGACCCGCGCATTACGTACAGAAATCCTCCGGCAGCCTCGGTAAGGCCGTGGCTCCAGGCGGAGGAACTCAGAATCGTGATGGAACTGTCGGCACGGGCGATGATTCTGTTCGCGATCTCCGTGGAGCTCATGCCGTCGGCCGGCAGTGAGAATACGGCCATCGCATTGTCGATCAACGCGATTTCATCGTTGGAAAGAATTGCAGACGGCGCCTGCAATTTCATCGCATTCCACATCCCGCCGTTTCCGGGCGGATATGTCGCGGCCAGCGTGGAAGCAAGCGAATCCTGCATCCTCACGGTGTTGCAGTATGCGGAGTCCCAGCCTCTGGCCGATTGAAAGTAGCTGCTGATGGCGGACAACAAATACTTTGCCTGTTCCGAATTTCCGGAATAATTCTTCTGAAAATCGTAGTGCGCTCGCAGGTAGGCCAATCCCTGATTGTGCAGCGTTCCTGCATCCTTCACGTACGTACTGTCGGTGACGATCGGGCGGGATAACTGAACGCTCCCGGCTCCGATCACCGGCCTCGGGCCGACAGGCCCCTCCGTGGTTCGATCGCACGAAATAAAGCTCGATACGCACAGAGCGGAACATGCGATCACTGCCGTAATCGGTCTCATTGGAAATCCTCCTCTGATCAATTGGAATTCCCGATCTCCGCTGGATAATTGAACAGGTATGGCCACTCGCTATTCAGCATCCAACAATGAATTGCTAAACGGCGATCGGTGTTGCGCAGCAACAAATCGAACTGCTTACAGTTGGGGATTGGTGGAAGGAGCGGCAGCAATTTACGGAAATACAATTCCGTAATGCAAGAGCCCGAACTTCGTCGGAAACGCCGGGTAGGCGCCGGATCCGCCCGCGCAGCCTGTCCGGCGCGGCGTCATGCCCTCTGCGCCCGATTCGCTAGATTTGCCGGATGAAATCATACCGCGAAGAGATCCGGGTGCATACGAAACGCACGATCGAGTTTGTGCGCATTACCGATCGCGTGCGCGAGGCGGTCCGGAAGTCCGGCGTGAGGGAAGGGCTCTGCCTGGTGAACCCGATGCATATCACCGCGAGCGTCTTTGTCAACGACAACGAGTCCGGTCTCTGGCACGATTTCGAACAATGGACGGAGCGGCTGGCGCCGCACGAGCCGATATCGCAGTATCGGCACAACCTGACGGGAGAGGATAATGCGGATGCGCATCTGAAGCGAACGCTGATGGGGCGCGAGACGACGCTCGCGATCACCAACGGCGATCTCGATCTCGGCACGTGGGAGGAAGTCTTCTACGGCGAGTTCGACGGGCGGCGCGACAAACGCATCCTGGTGAAGATCATCGGGGAGTAGAGGTTCGCATCGCCGTCATTCATCGGCCCGGCCGGGCCGCCAATCAATCCGGGTACGTGTTATGAAACGGCTCCTGATTCTCCTTGCGCTTGCTCTGGTACCATCGCTCGCTGCGTTTGCGCAGGAGCGGGAAGCACCGTTCGATGAACGCGAACGCGAAACCGGCGAGCGCGTATCGCGCGAATATCTGGAGCGGCTTCGGGAGCACGGCATCGACGCCGCCGGCATTCGTGCGGAGTGGCAGGCAATGAGCGCAGTGCGTCGGAAGCATTCGCCGGCCGTGCCTGCGGCGCCGGCATGGGAGTTCCTCGGGCCGAAGAATCAGTCCGGACGGATCATGGGAATTGCCGTGGCCGCGGACGATCCGCGGCTCTGGTACTGCGCCGCCGATGGGGGGGGCATCTGGAAGTCGGTGAACGGCGGGGATGGCTGGACGCCGCTTACCGACACGCTCCCGTCGCTCCGGATGGGAGTGCTGGGGATGTCGCCGTTCAACAACCGGATCGTGATCGGCGTAACGCACGAGGGGCTGGTCTACCGCACCGCCGACGGCGGCGCCACGTGGGGAGTGAGCACGCCGGCCAATCTCGGCTACCCGAACGAGATCCGGTTTCATCCAACCCGGCCGGGAGTAGTCTACATCGGCTCCGGCGGCGGGCTCTTCAAGTCGACGGACAACGGCCTCAACTGGACCAACGTCCGCTCGGATGTTCGCATCTCCTCCATCGAGTTCGATTCCGCTCATGCCGAGACGATACTGATCGCCGCCACGGACGACAACGGCAACGCGATGATCTATCGCTCGACCAACGGCGGCACCACATGGAGCCAGACGCTGAAGCGGCCCAGCGGCGCATCGAGCGTCCGCGTACGTCTCTGTGCATCCAGGCCGGGCGTGGGCTATGCATCGTTCCCTTCGGAGTCCGCGATCTTCAAGACACTGGACAGCGGCCGCACGTGGACCGCGCTTGCCGCGCAGCCGTACCGCGACGGCTACAATCGTGGTTTCGATTTTCTCGCGGTCGATCCCGGCAATCCGAACATCGCCTTCACCGGCAGCACCGGCATCTTCCGCACGATGGATGGTGGAACCACATGGACCGGCGGCGATACCGTCAACAAGGATCTGCATGTGGACCAGCATGCCGTGCTCTTCCCCGGAAGCATTCCGGGCACGCTGGTCTGGGGGAACGACGGCGGCATCTTCGCTTCGTCGACCTATGCGAACGCGAAGCCGGTCTGGGTGAATCGCAATCACGACCTTGCCACTCTTCAGATCTACAACTGCGCGCTGCATCCGCGCAATGCGGACACGGTGATCGTGGGATGCCAGGACAACGGCTACGACAAATACTCCGGCGACGAGTATTCGTGGCTGGTGGTTGGCGGCGACGGCTTCTGCGCCATCTACGACCGCAGGCAGCCGGGCAATTTCTACCACGAGTACATCTATCAGAATCTGCATCGTGCAGACAACGGATTCACCTGGTGGTCCGCCAAGAAGATGGGGGGGCTGCCGACGGACTCCACGGACAACGGCTTCTACACCGGGATCGTCTCGCCGGACCGATGCGACTGGTACGGCCAGGCAGTGGCCATCTCCCCTGCCGACGGGCGCACGCTCTACATGGGAACCAACCATCTCTACAAGAGCACCGATACGGCCGAACACTGGTCGCGTGTGAACGAGACGGAGTATGGTGATCCGGACCGCGGCGACTACATCACCTTCGTGGCGCCCTCGAACGGAACACGTGTCTACGTCGGCACGCAGTCCGGCAAGGTGTACCGCGTGGAGGATTCCGGCCCCGGCGGCGACGTTGCGGATATCACCCCCTTCGATACGCCGCTCGGCCGCGTGCGCGGCATCGCGGTATCGCCGGCCGATCCGGACGTTGCATATGTCTGCGGCGACGGCGGCTACGGAGGCCGCGGGGTGGTGATGACGTCGGACCACGGCGCAAGCTGGCACAATGTCTCCAACGGACTGCCGCATGCGGGGGTGAACAGGATCATGATCGATCCGGACAGCTCCGGCACGCTCTATGCCGGCACCACCGTGGGCCTGTTCTATACCCGCGATGGCGGCGCCCACTGGTATCAGATGCCCGGGCTTCCGAACGTGGAGGTGTGGGACCTGGCCTTCCATGAGGCCTCGCGCACGCTGCTGCTGGGAACGTACGGCCGCGGTGCGGTGCGTGCGCGCGGGTTCGTGCCGCCGGCGGCCCCCTCCTCCGGTGTGAGCGCCGATCCCGCCGTTCAGAACGCGGAGCTGCGTGTTGTATCCGATGCAGGGGGCGCGCGGGTTCTGCTGCGGACCACGCAGGATGAGAACGTTGCCGTGATGATGTACGACGGGCTGGGCCGCGCGGTAGGGTCGCTGCACGACGGACCGCTCTCCGCCGGCGAGCATCGGTTCATGATCGGCACGGAGGCAACGCTCAACCTGGCGGCGGGCGTCTACTTCGTGGTTGCGCGCGGCGCGCACGTGCAGGGAGCCTGTTCGTTCCCGCTGGTGCATTGATTTCCGACATCGAATACACACAGAGATTCCGGAGACCGTAATGGCTGCAACACCCTCCGTCATGATCCCGCTCGGCACGGCCGCGCCGGAGTTCACCCTCGTCGACAGCGTCTCCGGCCGCACCATGTCGCTCGGGGAGTTGAAGTCCGAGGTGGCAACGGTGGTAATGTTCATCTGCAATCACTGTCCGTACGTTGTTCACGTGCGCGAAGGGTTGATCGCTCTGGCGCGCGACTACGCGCCGCGCGGCGTCTCCTTCATCGCCGTCAGTTCCAACGATGCGGTGGCGTATCCTGACGACGGGCCGGAGAGGATGCGGGAGGAGGCAATGAAGTACGGCTATCCATTTCCGTATCTCTTCGACGAGCGGCAGGAGGTGGCGCGCGCCTATCAGGCGGCATGCACGCCGGACATCTATGTGTTCGATGCATCGCTTCACCTGATCTACCGGGGGCAGCTCGATGCATCGCGGCCGGGGAACGGCGTGCCGGTGACCGGCGCGGACGTGCGCGGCGCACTCGATGCGGCAATTGCCGGGACGCCGGTGAATCCGGATCAGCGGCCCAGCATCGGATGCAACATCAAGTGGAAGAAGTAGATGCCGCTGGAGCTGGCACCGCGCGCGCTCTATGCTGCGTTCGATCGCTTCCCCTCGCCGAAGGGGGCGGCAACGCACATCGCGCGGATGGCGACAACGCTGTTCGAGCGATACGACGGCGGCCTTCTCTATGTGCTGGGTGGCGAGGACCTTCCGTGCTATCAGCGCGAGGGGAATGTGGAGATCCTCCGGTTCGAGGAAGCGGTGCCGAACTATCTGGAGCGGGCGGTTCGCTACGGCGCGATGCTTGCGGACCTGCTTGCGCGCAAGGGGATGGCGCTGGAGCTCTGTCACTTCCGCGACCCATGGGGCGGGCTTCCCATCGTTGCACGCACCGGGCGGACCTATCGAACGGTGTACGAGGTGAACGGGCTTCCCTCCATCGAGCTTCCGTTCACATGGCCCGATCTGCCGCCGGCGACGCTTGCCAAGATCAGAGCGGCAGAGCGTTTCTGCTGGGAGGGGGCGGACGCCATCATCACGCCATCGCATACGATTGCAGAGAACATCATCCGGCTTGGTGCCGATCGCGCAAAGGTGACGGTGATCCCGAACGGTGCGGACATTCCGGCCGCGCTGCCGCCCCGTCCCGTTGAGGCGCCGGAGCGCTACATCCTCTACTTCGGTGCGCTGCAACGGTGGCAGGGCGTCGACGTTCTCCTCAACGCGTTCGCGCGCCTTGCGGACGATCCCTCGCTCGTGCTGGTGATCTGTGCGTCCACGCATCATCGCAACGCGAAGCTCTACCGCAGGCTGGCCTCGCGGCTGGGCGTGGGCGAGCGCGTTCTGTGGCGGTACGCGCTCAACAGGAGCGAGCTGGCCGGATGGATCGCGCACGCGGCGATGAGCGTTGCCCCGCTCGTGGAGTGCTCGCGCAACATCGAGCAGGGCTGTGCTCCGCTGAAGATCCTGGAGTCCATGGCGTACGGCGTTCCGGTTGTTGCGTCCGATCTGCCGGCGGTGCGCGAGATCGTGGAGGATGGCGTGCATGGGCGGCTGGTTCGCCCCGATCGTCCTCCGGAGCTGGCGCGTGCCATCCGCGTGCTGCTGGAATATCCGGAGCGCGCGCGGGCCATGGGGGAGAACGGTCGCGAACGGATTGCCGCATCGTTTACCTGGCAGCGGGCCGCGGAGGCGCTGGACGAACGTTACGGCGCGATGCGAATCCATCCCGCGGCGGAAAACCCGGAAGGTTCTATCTTCCCCCCTGAAGCGAACAATCCCGCCGATCATCGAGGAGCAGATCGATGAGCAATCCCGCACCCGCCAGGAAGTACAGCCAACTGAGCGACGAGCAGAGAACGATCGTGACATCGAAGCGCGCCGACGCGCGGCATACGCCGTCCGAATGGATTGTGATGCTGGGCGAGATCGCCGCGTTCGATCGGGTTGGCGACCGCGATCGTTCGCGCGCCGGCTGGGGCTGCGGCACGTCGATCATCCTGAGCATCATCTGCCTCGCCGTCTTCTGGAAGGCTGCGATCGTGCCGATCGTGATCGCCATCATCTTCGGTATCCGCTACTCCAACCTGAAGAAGGTGGATGTTCCCAACAGCCTTCGCGAATCGCTGCTGCCGCTCCTTGCATTGCTCCGGGAGGATATGGATGCCGCTGCAGTGCTCAGGCTCACGTTCGATCTGCGCGACGGCACGCGGAAGGAGAACCTGCTCGCGGAGGAGAGTCTGCCGCCGAGGCGATACCTCAGCCTGAAGGAGTCGCGCTACAGCAACGCCTGGTTCTCCGGCGAGGGAGTCCTTGCCGATGGAAGCTCCGTTGCATGGGAGATCACCGATCTCATCCGCATTCACGAGGTCACCAAGCGAAGTTCCTCCGGCAAGATCAAGATGAAGAAGAAGTATCGCGTGCGCCGGGTTATCGACATGCGCGTCGGGCTGCGGCAGGACGAATACGTGTGGCATGGCGGCGGCGATGCGATCGATTCGCTGAAGGTGTCCACGAAGAGCGGCGACAAGCGGACAGTGGTGAAGCTGCGCCGCGTTGTGGAGGAGAGGAACTCGCTCCACCCGCGCTTTGACGTGCGGTATTTCATCGACACTCTTGCCGGAGCATACCGGCGCGCCTCGCTTGCCGGCGAGGAGGGGAGGAAGCCATGAGCAAGTGCGCAGTCAAACGCGGAATCGTTGCCCTGCGCGATTGCGGCAACGATGCAACCGATACCTGTACCATCTGCTCGCGTCCGATCTGCCGGGAGCATACCAGGATTCGCGGCACCCAGGTGATGTGCGTTGAATGCTATGCCCGGCAGGAACAGCAGGATGCCGCCTCCGCCGGATCGCGTGCCGGAGCGGGGGCGCCCAAAGGCGCAGTGCCGAAGGGCGCAGTGCCGAAAGGCACGGCGGCGAAGGGGACGGACTACGACGAGAACGCATGGCAGGACGATAGCTGGCCATACTACTACCGTCATGCGTGGTACACCACCTCGTTCTATCATCCGTTCTACAACGGCATTTACTACGATACGTACTACGACGATTACGATCTGCGCGCCTTCGCCGATTCCACGCAGCGCGACCTCGACGATGATTCAACCGCCGGCGGCTTCTACGACAGCTGAGCGGAACGTTCTCGCCGAATATTTCATGCGGGCTCCGGGCAACGATCGCCTTCGGAGCCCGCGCCGTTTCCGGCCCGTACGGGGGCGGAGCATTGCGGCTGCCGAGCATGGCACAACGCGCCGGCAGAAGAGCGGCGGCCAACCTGTTCGGTGAACGGTTGTGGAATGGAGAGGCTGCGGTTACAGAGCAGAGTGGCGCCGGCAGGCCATGCCACGCTCGTCGTTGCGTCCTGACGGCAGCCATCACACTTCTGCCTGCCCTCTCCCCTGCAACCCGCATGGAGCAACCTCTGCACGGGAGGGGAGAAATTCATCCCCAGCTAACAATCGCAATTCATCGCGTGTTATCCGGCTGCATGGCAATGAGAGAACGCGATCATGACACGCCGGAAGTCCGCACCACGCGGCTGCGTGATGCGATGGAGAGTGACGGCATGGCGCGCATCGATTGCGTGTGAGTGTATCGAGGATCCACCCAACGAAAGGAGATGTATGTCGCGGCCAACGATTGCGATTCTGGGAGGCGGTGTCGCCGGTGTTGTGCTGGCGAAGGAGCTGGCTGCAACGGGAGTAGCCGATGTGGAGATCCTGGAGGGGAGCGTGCGGCTTGGCGGGTTGCAGCAGAGCGTCCGGATAGGAAGCGCGGTGTACGATATCGGTGCGTTTGTCTTCGATCCGGTGCACGATCTGTTGAAAACATTTCCCGGGCTCTACGAGTCGTTCGTGCAGGTGCCGCATCGCTCGGTGACGCTCACGCGCCACGGCACGTTCGACCGGTATCCCATGACGATTCGCGGATACCTTCGCGACAACGGTCTGGCACATTGCGCGGTTGCCGCGGCCGATCTTCTGGCGAGCAAGCTTCTCTATTTCAAGCGCGACACGCTGGTGCGCTACGTGAAGTACTATCTCGGCACCACGATCTATGAACGGAGCGGGCTGAAGTCCTACATCGAACGTTTCTACTGCACGGACGATACCTCCGTGGATCTGGAGTTCGCGCGCCAGCGGCTGACGCCGCTCGAGAGGGAGTGCCGGCTGAGGAACAACCTGATCCGCATCATGCGCGACGCCGGCAACCACGATGCCCGGATCGCTCCATGGCACTGCTACGTTCGTTCCAGGGAAGGGTTCGGCCACGCCTATCACCAGATCGTCCGGCCTGCGCTCGAGGCCGCGGGCGTGCGCATCGTGATGAACTGCACGATCGAACGCATTGCACGCCTCGGGGATGGCTTCATCGTGGAGACCGATGGCGGGAGCCGGCTGTACGACCAGGTGATCTCCACGATCCCGATTCCGGCCGCCGCCCGGTACATGAACGTGGATCTGACGGCGAGCTTCACCACGATGAGCCTGGTCTCGCTCTTCTACCGTCTGGATGGCGATGCCGGCTTCGACGGCTCGTTCCTCTACAACTTCACCGATGCCGGCCGCTGGAAGCGCATCACCCTGTTCTCCAGTTACTACGGGCGCTGCGAGGGAGATGAGTACTTCGTTGTGGAGTGCACGGTGCGCGGCCGGCGCGAGGATGCGATAGAGTGCCAGCGACGATTGTTCGAGGAGCATATCGCATCCACGCCCGCGATGCGCGGACGCCTGCGATACGAGGGGGGCCTGCTGACGCCCGATGCCTATCCATTCTACGGCCGCGGTGAGACGGAGGCCGTTGCGCATGCCAGGCGGCAGCTGCAGGATGCGGGGCTCATGCTCGCGGGGCGCCAGGGACGTTTCGATTATCTGACATCGAATGCCGTGGCCGCCGCCTCGCGCACGCTGGCGGCGAGCGTCGCCGCGCCGCACGCCGATGCGGGAGGGAGATGAGCCGCCCTGTCAGGAGAGAGCGAACGCGTGCGTCTTCACCCAGACGTGAAGGGAGGGATCGGTACGCAGGCAGCCTCTTTGGCATCACCGTGCGACGGGCCTCGCCATGACGGCATGGCGTGGAGATTGAGAATGCCGGCGTATTGAGAATGCCGGCGCATGGCCGGAATGGTGTTGAACGATGACGGATCGATCGCGCCGGTGGGCTTCCATCCGGAGTATGGCATCAGGAGCGCGCCTCTCGGAGCTCATCGGCGCGACGATCGTCACCAGATGTCTGCATGTGCGGCGCTGTGCGCGCCGCGGCAGCATGGTTATCGATATCACAATCGGGGAGAACCACTCGCAGTTCCCGCGCCCGGCACCGTACGGCGGCAGCCGCCTGCATCCGGGGCATTGGGGGAACCGCCCACTTGAAACAACTGCTACGCGATTACCCTTCACGTTGTTCGAGGAATGATCGGCTGCGCAGGCAGCAGGAGCGTTGTTTCATGATCGACTTCTATTTCGCAGAGCAGCAGGCGCGGGGGATCTATCCGCATACCATCCTGCTCTCCAGCCCCGACGCCGAACGCCGGATCCGGTGCGTTCGGATACCGCATCGATATCTCGCCATGCGGAGGATTGCCGAGCTGGCCGCCATCGCAGCAACGCTGCCGCTTACCGCCATGCTCTGTGCGGCGATCGCGATAGCGATCCGCATGGATTCCCGCGGCCCGCTTCTGTTCCGGCAGGTGCGGCCGGGAAGGGGCGGACGGCCGTTTCGCATCCTGAAGTTCAGGAGCATGCGAAGCGAACCGATTCCGGCCACGGAGTTCCGGCTGACGCAGGAGCGGGACGCGCGTGTGACGCGCGTGGGGGCGTTCCTTCGCCGCCATCGGCTGGACGAGATACCGCAGCTCTGGAATGTTCTCGTTGGCGACATGAGCCTGATCGGCCCGCGGCCGGAGCCCGCGGAGCTGACCGAAACGTACGAGCGCCTGATACCGCTCTATCACTACCGCCGCATCATTCGTCCCGGCATCACCGGATGGGCACAGGTCCATTCCGGATACACGTTCGATCTGGAGACCACGCGGGAGCGGCTTCAGGACGATCTGTTCTACATCCTCAACATCTCGTTCACGCTGGACATGGAGATCCTGCTGAAGACCGTTCGCACGGTGATCACCGGTTTCGGCGCGCGCTGACCGTTCGCCGCCTCGCCACGTTAACAGCCTCGAACAGCCCTTGAAAGCCCCGGGAAGAACATCGGCGCGGAGTTCGCGCGCCGATCTCTTCTCCCATACGTCCTGCCATCCTCCGGGGGCTGGACGTATGCGTTTGTGCCGTACCGTTACCGGGCGTCGTGGCCGCGCGCGCCGGATTGCAGCGGACCGGCAGGCCGCCTGCCCATGGATTGGAGCGATTATACTAGAATCGTTCCACTTCCCAAGACCGGAGCCGTGCATTCAATTTTTTGGTCAAATCTTCACGAATACACACTTAGCTTGTGCTAGTTGGAGTCTGGTAGCATGTGGTTAGGATTAAGATCGTAGTCAAAACGTAGTCGGATTGCCGTATATTCGGGTGTTGTTGGCCCGATCAGAGTGGCTGCACGGGCCTTTTACCAGACAGCCGATACGTTGATCCATGTACACAATCGAAGCCTTGAAAGCGAGGCTTGTACAGCCTCGGAATATGAAGATTCGAATTCACCGGCCCACCAAGTCCGGTCTTGAACGAGTGGTCAGTTCATTGAATGCGGAAGCTGCTCTTCTTCGGAAGGTGATAGTTGATGGTGGTTCGATCGAGAAGCATGAAGCTGCTCGATTGAACTTCGTGGAATACTACAAAGGGCTATGCAAAGGGAAGGTTTACAGTTGGACGTCCGCATACCACTTCCTGAACCGCTACACTGGTGGGCACCTGCTCTTCGGGAAGATCAACAAGAAATGGGCGAGAGATTTCGTGGCATGGATGATGACCCACGTACGGGAAGACAAGCATGTCAAAGTGGAAGGCAAGCCGTTGGTCAAGAACACAGCGGCTCTGTACATCCACAATATCAGCGCAGCCATACAAATTGCCAGGAGGGAAGACCTGTATCATGAACCCAATCCATTCTCCGAGATCGACAAGCCAAGCATTGATACCGAGAACAACATTGACTATCTGACTGAGGAAGAATTCAAGCAGTTGGCAGGGACACCATATCCGAAGTATGACATCCGTCGAGTTTTCATCTTCAGTGTATACACAGCTCTGCGTATCGGTGATCTGATGGCGTTGAAGTGGCGAAACATCGTCTTCACCTCCGAGGGGTGCTACCTGTACTATCGGCAGCAGAAGAAAGACCGGAACGAAGGGCTGAAGTTGCCTGAACATGTCATACGGTTACTCGGCCAGCCCAAAGATCCCGATGAGCCCCTGTTTGATCTTCCAAGGGGCAAGCAAACGATGAAGGCACAACTTCGGAAGTGGGGTGCCATAGCCGGGATAACAAAGCATCTGCATTGGCACATGTCCAAGCACACGATCGGGACGATGCTCGTTGACAAGAATGTACCCCTGTACGTCATTCAAAAACTCCTGAATCATAAAACGATGAGATCAACGTCGGTGTACGCCGAGGTCAGGGACAAGAAGAAGGAAGAGGCTCTCTTAACCATCCCCGATGTAACAAGCCTGATTGTGGAGGACGATAATGATACTCGTGACAGAGAATGAATGGCACCTGAAGTCATTTGCCGAGATCCGAACGTACATCTTTGGAAGGTACCTTTACCCACGAGATGCAGCCGAGAAGTTGATGGAGATCTACTATGACATCTCCCTGTATGTGGAATCGTTACCGGATACATTGACCAAGCAGGAACTATACCGATGGCATACCTTCATTCAGCAGGTAGAGGAGCTTCGGAACATGTATGAGCAGATGGCGATCCATGGTAACGGCGAGCTTCCTCCAGTTCCGCAGCATACTGGCAGAGCAAAACCAACCAAGCAAGGGAGGGCTGAACCGAAGACAGATGTTGAGCCAAAGGGAGAGAAAGTTGCGACGCCAATAGTCCATGCTGAGGGCACCGTTATAGCTGATGGTGTTCGATATTTCCCACACGATGTTGTTGGTATTAAAGATGCAGCAAAGATTCTTGGATACTCGGTCTTGGCCTGCCCCCGCTATTGTGGACATAATTTGATGGAAGAAAATACCTGCTCAAATTCGACGGGACTGCGATAGTCGAGCGTCGAGTGCAGGCGCTCGCGGTTGTAAAATGCCTCGATGTAGTCGAAGATGCTTCGCCGC
>DASZRW010000049.1:0-3586 GCA_035549015.1 Kapaibacterium sp. (SeqCode) | reverse complement strand
TGGCGGAGTTGGCGGAGCGTCTTGGCCTGCACATTGAGCGACGGGATGAACCAGAAGAGGGCACACCGGCTTCAGGAGCATGAAGAGCGCCCTGATGATCGCAATGTTGTCGCGGATCGACCTGGCATACATGCCCCGTTGAAACCGAGGCGCAACCCATGAACATTTGCGACCGCTGTGCATGCCAGCGTTCCCATGCCCGAGCCATTGCTGGCTGATACGAGGCAATTTCGAGAGCGTGCCCGTAGGAGTCATGGACGCGGAATCATTGGCATCCGAGGGCTGGCGCTGGTCGGCGCACACGCATCCGGGAGTGAGCCCGTTGGTGTTGAGGTCGTCGGTTGGGGATAGATTGGTGCTGCGGCCATTTCCCAACCTCAATAGCTCCATATTTAATTCTCTCGGAGATCGCATCATGTTCGATATCCATGAAGACTTGCTAACGAACTGGAGGCCGTTCTGATGAATTGTATGAAATTAGATGCTCTCCGAGAGATAGCGCGTCTTGCGACGAGAGAAGCTCTACGGGAATATTCAGTTCCAGATATCGTCTGGGGAGAAGTCGTGCTCGGTGTTCAGTTCGATGGCGGCTACCGCATCTTCGAGCTCTACGTTCCAGGCGGAAAACCGGAGGATGCCTGGGTGATTTCACAGGCTCGTGTCCACTCTGTCACCGGCGAGTGCGAGGTGACGGTGCTGGGACTGGAGAAGAAGAAGGCGTAGGGCCGCTCGTTCTCGAGTCTCTTCCTCATCATTTCATCAGTCTGCTCCTCGACAGAATCTGCAGCATGGGATGCGTGTATGACTCTGATTCATTCAAAGGAAGTGGACAGCCTGCTTAAACAGGCTGTCGAAGACTATTTGGGAGAGCGGAGGATCCGGCCTGAATATGTGGATCGTCTTACGGTGAGTTCGGGCTTTTTGAATGGCGATAAGAATATTGTGCACATCGATCTGTTGTGGATGCCTCACAAGCGGGGGACAATTGGCCCCTCCGATCCGGAGTGGAACGAGCCGATGCCAACCGTACTTTCGTTCGAGTTGGATCGGCGGACAGGCGACATACGTTTGGCCTATGAGGATCCGATATTTCCGACCCTTCTTGAAGTGAACGCCTGATATTAATGGGAAGGTGGAACATGAAGGATTTCGATTCGGTTATCGAAATAATCAAATCCGGCACGCTAGACTGCCGGGCACTCGCAGAATATTGCCGGCATCCGACGCTTGGCATTCGAGGCGCGGCGATTATGCGGCTTGCTGATCAGTGCCCAGATCAGGATCTCACAATATCCACTCTGCAAAGCGGTGCGCGTGATGATGCAAACCGGCGGTTCCGAGTATTTGGTGCGGCTTCACTAGCTCATGTCTGCGTGAAGCTGTTGATGCGGATGGGGAGTAGCGAAGCGCAATTGGCAGGTAAGGATCTGATTCGTGAGTGGCCGAATGACGATTTGAGGGATCTGGATATGGTATTGAAGGGAGAGCTATGAAGAATAGTGGTAACCTTGCGGAGTAAATTGGTACTGACCATGCTCCGCCGAAGCTTGAATTACTGCACCGATAAACAACGGACGCATCCTCGCATCTACGGTTGTACGCGCCCGCTGGGACGTACCATGCATTGTCCAGTTGTTGTAATCCGCATCATGGCCGATGACCATCTGCAGACATTTGATCTGACGGGCGGCATTACTCGCTATTCACCCACGCACAGGACACTCATCGTGGTTCGCAATATCGACTACGAGACGTTCGGTCTCGGTTCTCCGGAAGTGCGCATAAAGCTGGTTGCCGATTGCATCCGGCGAATCTTCGCGGAGTCCGATCAAACCCGCCTGAAGCCGAAGGAGTACGACAAGGACCGGCTCTGCACTGACGTCGAGGCGTTCCTTCAGAGCCGAGGGCTGTAGTTCTGCGCGCTTCTCGTTGTCTACGTACCGTGCGGAAAACCCGAGGATGTCTGGGCCTGGAGGAGAAAACGGGGGAGATGGCACCACGAAGCCGGGCGCCGCAACCCGTGCAGAGCGATGCGCCGATGGAGGTAGTCGTTTCGATTGTATCCGCCATGGAGCACCCCGCCGATGAGGGGCTCGTGCGCCGAGCCGTAACCCATCCGTATTCTCGTTCACCCATCGTTGTCGCCGCCTCTGCTACTCCTCCTTCTTCCTCGGCCCTCCGCGCCGCGGCCGGCGCAGCAGGCCGATCGCCTGGCAGTGCATGGTCACGGCCAGCGCGGTCCGGTTCAGGTGTTCGGCCAGTTGTTCGTTGCTCATCGTGGGAAACAGGCGGCGCAGTTCGGCGTCATCCTCCTCGGTCCACGGCCGCGAGGTTGGGCGGGCGCGATGCCCGTTGCTTCGTGCCACGCGCTGCACGGCACTGATCGGCAGGCCCGTTTCGCGCGCCAGCTCCGTGTAATGAACCGTTCCCATCCTCTGCACGATGTAGTTCTTCTGCTCCTCCGTAGGGCGTACCAGTGTACGCGCCAGACCCTGCTGCTGCACCTTCATCATGATTGCATTCTCGGTGCGCCCGAGCTCCTCGGCGATCTCCGCATAGGACATCTTGTCGTAGTGCGCATGGAGATAGGCGAGATCGTCGTTGGTCCAGTGCTCCACCACCGGTTCCAGCAATCCCTGCAGGCGAAGCTTGCTCTTCACCGCCGCGGTTGAGCGCTTCAGCTTGCGTGCAAGCTCCTCTGCGGTCAGCTTCGGATACTGGAGCTTCAGCATGGCCTCCTCGCGGCGCGTCCATTCGCGCTGGCGTTCTGACCGGATGCCGAGCACCTTCGCGCGGTGATTCACGGCGGACTGCGATCGCCCGAGCAGCATCGCGCATGCGGCCGATCCCTCCTGTGGATAGTGTTTCCGGAGGATGGCATCCTCCGACGCCGCCCATGCCGGCGGCTTCGGCTTGCGTGGGCCGGTATCGGCTGCCTCTCGAGCCTTCTTCGTCTGTGCGCCGACAACGTTGTTTCCGGCACGCATGCCGGCTGGCTGATGTGTGGGTGGGAGCGATGCGGTGATAGAGGATGCTCGTATCAATCGCGGCTCCGGGAACTCGCGCTTCTTCACGCCTGATAGTGTTTCGGTGACTGCATTGTGATGGAGGGGGGCGTCCGTCGCGGCTCGACATCCGCGGTCAATCGTCATTGCGATACCCGCGTATCATACGGCCGGTATCGTGACGCGACCGCAATGATACGAACCTGACGGCGCGTGGGCAACATGAAGATGATACGAACTCCTCATTGCCATCCTCTCACGGCAATTCCGCCGGGCTGGAATGCGGCATCCGCGGCCTCCAGACGAAAGTCCGCTCTCCGTTCCGCGGCGTTCCGGAACCCGGTCCTGCGGCTGAGGAATGGCGTGCTGCCCGGGGCAGCATCCGGGGTATCGCCTGAGTACACTGTTCCATCCGCGGGGATTGTCCCCCGCCGTACGGGCCTAAGAGCCTATCCGAGAATTCCGTTTGGCGGGATACTGGGCAGGCAGTCGTAAATAATGCGGTACACGATCAGCGCCGAGGCGAAGTCGGCAAGGCCGATGTAGTTGGAGAGCTTCTTCTCGTATCGCACCAACAGCTT
>DASZRW010000048.1:0-4310 GCA_035549015.1 Kapaibacterium sp. (SeqCode) | reverse complement strand
CATACGGCTCGCATCTGGTCAGTGGCTGATGGTCATGTGGTTGCGGTACTCATTCCGCACTACTCACCGGTCGTCACTGCTCGTTTTCTGCATCATGATTCGATCGTGTTCACGGCCTCAAGCGGCTACATCCGGCTGTGGAATCCATTGAGCGGAGAACGGACGGACTCCGTTCACATCGATACCGAAAATCTTGATGCTCTTGATCTGACTCCTGACCGGAAGTACGTATTTGCTGCCAACGGTGGCGGTCATGGCGCATTGATCCTCTTCGACAATGATTCGATCCTAGTCCGAGTTGACAGTGCGGTATTGGGAGAGTTCAACACTACTGGAACGCAGATCTGCATAGCGATGGCCAATCACTCTATCATAGTCTGGGATGTCCTATCACGTTCGATCGTGGCACACTTTACTGGTCACACCAACTATGTCAACTCGGTCTCGTTCGACCGCGCCGGGCGCCGTGTGGTCTCCGCCTCCGCGGACCGGACGGTTCGTGTGTGGGACATCGCGACGGGGGCGCAGGTGTTCTACGCGGTCGCGCACGATGGGGCGGCGATCTGCGCGCGGTTCAATCCGCAGGGTGACCGGGTTGCGAGCGGCGGGAAGGACCGAGCGATCCGGATCTGGGATGTGAGTGCGTCGGGCGTGGATGCGCCTGTCGCCGGCGTCCGGAGCGCGGGCGTCGGAGTGGAGTGTCTTCCGAACGTGACGTCGGGGCCCTTCCTGGTGCGTATGCATGGAGCGGGGAGCGGCGTCGCGCATGTGGAGGTGATCGATCTTCTCGGGACTGTGGTTCGGTCGAGCGATGCATCGGCGGCGAGCGGATCGGTGAACGTGTGGATGGATGCATCGTCGCTTGCATCCGGTCTATACGTGGTGCGCGTGCGCAGTGGTGGCGGCACGGCCACGTCGCGGCTGCTGGTGCGATGAGTTCTATGTGGCGATTTGTTCGGTGTGGTGATTCTTGTGGTGTGGCGATGCGACTGCAGCACGTTCGTCGTTGTCGCCCGATGCGGGTTGGGAGGGGGAACGAACCTGGAGTTGGATCGATGAAGATATTCCTGTCATGCACCATACTGCTCTGTCTCGCCCTTGCCCTGCCTGCGGATGCACAGGATGATGGTGATTCGAGCCCTACTCCGTCACCAACGGTTCTCTCCACCGGCCCGTATCCGGTGCTGACGTTGCCGGGACATCGAGACTGGGTGACCTCAGTTGCTTTCGACGAGACGGGGACGCGGCTCGTATCGACCTCCTACGACAGCACAGTCCGCACGTGGAAAGCGTTGACGGGTGATTCCATTCTGACGCTGCACGGGCACAGGCACGAGACGCTGACTGCGGCGTACTCATCTGACGGTTCTCTGATTGTGAGCGGAGGTTTTGATCATACCGCTCGCATCTGGTCTGCAGAAAACGGCAGCTTACTCATGGTGCTCGCAACGCATAATGACCGCGTCACGTCGGTTCGATTTCTTCATCACGATTCGGTGGTGTTTACAGCTTCGGCTGATGGGTACCTTAGACTCTGGGATCGAGCCAGTGGTGCTCGTCTTGATTCAGTTCGGTTTGAGTATTTGTACCAGCCGGAAATTTCAAGTGATGCCAACTTTGCATTCTACTTTGGCGGGAGCGGTGCAGGTGCGTACGTCCGGCTCAGCGATGATTCCATTCTTGTCCGGTTTACCAATGTCCTCCTCGGCGAGTTCAACCAGGCCGGCACGCAGATCTGCATGGCGATGAAGGATACGTCCATCGTGGTCTGGGACATCGCGTCGCGCAGCATCGTTGCGCGCTTCAAGGGACATCTGGGGGAAGTCTACTCGGTCTCGTTCGATCGCGCGGGGCGCCGTGTGGTCTCCGCCTCCGCGGACCGGACGGTTCGCGTGTGGGACATCGCGACGGGGGCGCAGGTGTTCTACGCGGTCGCGCACGATGGGGCGGCGATCTGCGCGCGGTTCAATCCACAGGGTGACCGGGTTGCGAGCGGCGGGAAGGACCGAGCGATCCGGATCTGGGATGTGAGTGCGTCGGGTGTGGATGCGCCTGTCGCCGGCGTTCGGAGCGAGGGCTTCGGAGTGGAGTGCCTTCCGAACGTGACGTCGGGACCATTCCTGGTGCGTCTGCATGGAGCAGGGAGCGGGGTTGCGCATGTGGAGGTGATCGATCTTCTCGGGACTGTGGTTCGGTCGATCGATGCATCGGCGGCGAGCGGATCGTTGAACGTGTGGATGGATGCATCGTCGCTTGCATCCGGCCTGTACGTGGTGCTTGTGCGCAGCGGCGGCGGCACGGCCACGTCGCGGCTGCTGGTGCGATGAGCTCTACGTGGCGATTCTTTTCGGTGTGGTGATTCTTTTGGTGTGGCGATGCGACTGCAGCACGTTCGTCGTTGCTGCCCGATGCGGGTTGGGAGGGGAACGAACCTGGAGTTGGATCGATGAAGATATTCCTGTCATGCACCATACTGCTCTGCCTCGCCGTTGCCGCGCACGTGAAAGCCCAGCCGGTTGAGGAAGGCCGTACCGCCGCGACTTCCCCCCGGGGTGTTGAATCGACCGGCCCATATCTGGTGCTGACGCTGCCGGGACATCGAGACTGGGTTCAGTCGGTTGCGTTTGATGAGACGGGGACGCGTCTGGTCTCCACATCAAGCGACAGCAGTGTTCGTACCTGGAATGCGGTAACGGGTGATTCGCTCCTTGTGATGCATGGCCATCGTGTAACGACACTCACCGCTTCGTTCTCATCGGATGGAGCGTATGTCGTCAGTGGCAGTATGGATCATACCGCTCGCATCTGGTCTGCAACGGATGGACACTTGATTTCAACGTTGGTCCCACACTATGATTGGGTAGTAACAGCCCGTTATGTGCACCACGACTCCCTCGTGTTCACGGCCTCAAGCGGCTACATCCGGCTGTGGCACCCGTTGAGCGGCGACCGGATCGATTCAGTTCACAATGATGTTCCCGTGCTCGACCTGACTCCTGATGGAAAATTAGTGTTCGGAGCAAGTGGCGGGGGGTATGGTGCATTGATTCGTTTCGATACCGACTCGACTATCGAGCGATTCGATGGTGTCATCCTCGGCGAGTTCAATCACGCCGGCACGCAGATCTGCATGGCGATGAAGGATACGTCCATCGTGGTCTGGGACATCGCGTCGCGCAGCATCGTTGCGCGCTTCAAGGGACATCTGGGGGAAGTCTACTCGGTCTCGTTCGATCGCGCCGGGCGCCGTGTGGTCTCCGCCTCTGCGGACCGGACGGTTCGTGTGTGGGACATCGCGACGGGGGCGCAGGTGTTCTACGCGGTCGCGCACGATGGGGCGGCGATCTGCGCGCGGTTCAATCCGCAGGGCGACCGGGTTGCGAGCGGCGGGAAGGACCGAGCGATCCGGATCTGGGATGTGAGTGCGTCGGGCGTGGATGCGCCTGTCGCCGGCGTCCGGAGCGAGGGCGTCGGAGTGGAGTGCCTTCCGAACGTGACGTCGGGGCCATTCGTGGTGCGTCTGCATGGAGCAGGGAGCGGGGTCGCGCATGTGGAGGTGATCGATCTTCTCGGGAATGTGGTTCGGTCGAGCGAGGCATCGGCGGCGAGCGGATGGGTGAATGTGTGGATGGATGCATCGTCGCTTGCATCCGGCCTGTACGTGGTGCGCGTGCGCATCGGCGGGGGCATGGCCACATCGCGGCTGCTGGTGCGATGAGCTCTACGTGGTGATTCGTTCGGTGTGGTGATTCTTTTGGTGTGGCGATGCGACTGCAGCACGTTCGTCGTTGTCGCCCGATGCGGGTTGGGAGGGGAACGAACCTGGAGTGGAATCGATGAAGATATTCCTGTCATGCACCATACTGCTCTGCCTCGCCGTTGCCGCGCACATGAAAGCCCAGCCGGTTGAGGAAGGCCGTACCGCCGCGGCTTCCCCCCGGGGTGTTGAATCCACTGGTCCGTATCCGGTGGTGACGCTGCCGGGACATCGAGACTGGGTGACCTCCGTTGCTTTCGACGAGACAGGGACGCGGCTCGTGTCGACCTCCTACGACAGCACGGTCCGTACCTGGAACGCGCTGACAGGCGACTCGCTGCTTACCCTGCATGGTCATATTCATGAAACGCTGACGGCCGCATTCTCTTCGGATGGCTCGCGCATCGTTAGCGGGAGTGTCGACCATACGGCTCGCATCTGGTCAGTGGCTGATGGTCATGTGGTTGCGGTACTCATTCCGCACTACTCACCGGTCGTCACTGCTCGTTTTCTGCATCATGATTCGATCGTGTTCACGGCCTCAAGCGGCTAC